>NZ_MIAM01000030.1:0-73316 GCF_001830555.1 Sphingopyxis sp. RIFCSPHIGHO2_12_FULL_65_19
CGGATCATCGACGAATATGTTCTGCCGCGGCCAGAGCTGTCGGGATTGTATCACCTGTCCGCCGACCCGATCGACAAATACCGGCTGCTGCAACTCGTCGCCGAAGCCTATGGCAAGACGATCCGGATCGACGAGGATTCCGCCCTGATGATCGACCGGTCGCTCGATTCCGGCCGCTTCCGCGCGGCGACGGGTTTTCTGCCCGAGGCCTGGCCCGAACTGGTCCGGCGCATGAATGCATTCGGCTAAGGCGCAAAGGATGAAAGATGTTCAAGGATAAAACCCTGTTGATTACCGGCGGAACGGGGTCGTTCGGCAACGCCGTGCTGCGGCGCTTTCTCGATTCCGATATCAGAGAAATCCGCGTCTTCAGCCGCGACGAGAAGAAGCAGGACGATATGCGCAAGGCCTATGCGCACGAGAAGCTGAAATTCTATCTCGGTGACGTTCGCGACCGCCAATCGGTTACCGACGCGATGCACCATGTGAACTATGTCTTTCACGCGGCAGCGCTGAAACAGGTTCCGTCGTGCGAGTTTCACCCGATGGAAGCGACCAAGACCAACGTTTTCGGCACCGAGAACGTGCTTGAATCGGCTATCGCGGCCGGGGTCGAGCGGGTCATCTGTCTCAGCACTGACAAGGCGGTCTATCCGATCAACGCGATGGGCATTTCGAAAGCGCTGATGGAAAAGGTTGCGACCGCAAAGGCGCGCAAGACGCAGCGGACGATCATCTGCACGACGCGTTACGGCAATGTCATGGCCTCGCGCGGATCGGTGATTCCGTTGTTCGTCGACCAACTGCGCGGCGGCCGTTCATTGACCGTTACCGATCCCGAGATGACGCGGTTCATGATGACGCTCGACGATGCGGTGGACCTGGTGCTCTACGCTTTCTCGAATGGCAGCCCCGGCGACATTTTTGTCCAGAAGGCACCGGCGGCGACGATCGCGACGCTGATCGAGGCATTGAAGCAGTTGTTGAACACGCCCGATGCAGCGGTACAGATCATCGGTACGCGGCATGGCGAGAAGCTGTACGAAGCCCTTCTCAGCCGCGAGGAGCGCGCCGCGTCGCTCGACCTCGGCAATTATTACCGCGTGCCCCCCGACATGCGCGACCTCAATTACGACGCCTATTTCGAGCGAGGCGACGTGCACATCACCGAGGCGACCGAATATAACTCGCACAATACGCACCGTCTCGATGTCGACGAGATGAAGCAGTTGCTTCTGAAGCTGCCCTTCATCCGATCGATAATCGCTGGCGAACAAGCGGTGCTCGACGCATGAGCCGCGAAGGGCTTTTGAAGGTCGTGACCTTCGTCGGGACGCGTCCCGAGATCATCCGGCTGTCGCGAGTGATCCCGCTGCTCGACGCGCGGTGCGATCATGTGCTGGTCCACACGGGCCAGAATTATGATTATGAGCTCAACGAGATATTCTTCACCGACCTGTCGATCCGCAAGCCGGACCATTTTCTGGATGCGGCCGGCGCGTCGAGCGCCGAGACGATCGGCAACGTCATCGCGAAAGCGGATCACCTGCTACGCGAGGTGCGGCCCGAGGCGGTCCTGATCCTGGGCGATACGAACAGCGCGCTGGCCGCGATCGCGGCCAAGCGGCTCCGCATCCCGATCTTTCACATGGAGGCGGGAAACCGCTGTTTCGACCAGCGCGTGCCCGAAGAGATCAACCGCAAGATCGTCGATCACACCTCTGACATCAACCTGACCTACAGCGCCATCGCCCGCGAGAACCTGCTGCGCGAGGGGCTGCCGGCGGATATGGTGATCCGGACGGGCAGCCCGATGATGGAGGTGCTGGAGCATTACAAGAGCCGGATCGAGAGCAGCGATGCGCTCTCGCAGTTCGGCCTCGCACCGCGCGAATATTTCCTCGTCAGCTCGCATCGCGAGGAGAATGTCGATCGCAAGGAGGGTCTTCTTGCCCTTGCCGCGATCATGAGCGACCTTGCCGAGCGGTATGGCTTTCCGGTGATCATGTCGATGCATCCGCGCACGAAGAAACGGATCGACGAATGGGGCGTCAGCTTCCACCCGGCGGTGCAACTCGCCAAGCCCTTCGGCTTCAGCGACTATATTGCGCTTCAGCAGTCGGCCTTGGCAGTTCTGTCGGACAGCGGAACGATCACCGAAGAGTCGGCCATCCTGAACTTTCCCGCTGTGAACCTTCGCGAGACGCATGAACGGCACGAAGGGATGGAAGAAGCGTCGGTGATGATGGCCGGCTTGAACGTCGACCGGGTCCGCCAGGCGTTGGGTGTGCTGGAAACGCAGGCGCGGGGCGACGAGCGCACGCTGCGGCTGCCCGCTGACTATGATGCGCCGAATGTCTCCGAGAAGGTCGTCCGCATCATCCACAGCTACGTCGATTATGTGAACCGCGTCGTGTGGAAGAAATATTGATTGCCGGCCATGCGCGTTGCGATCGTTGCCGATGCCTATCCGCCGCTCCGTTCGTCAGGAGCAGTCCAGCTTCGTGACTTGTCGCGCGAGTTTGCGTGGCAAGGACACGAAACGACCGTACTCGTCGCGAGCCCCGACCTCGATACGCCATACCTGATCGACGAAATCGACGGCGTGACCGTCGCGCGCCTTCGCGCGCCGCCGACGAAAGATACCGGATATGTCCGCCGCATGGCGAACGAGTTCCGGATGCCGTTCGCGATGATGCGCAACCTCAAGAAGTCGCCGCTCGCGGAGCGCGGCTATGACGCGATCATCTGGTACTCCCCGACGATTTTTCTGGGGCCGATCGTCCGCTGGCTGAAACGCCGCAACGGCTGTCCTTCCTATCTGATTATCCGCGATATCTTTCCGCAATGGGCGGCCGACATGGGGTTGATCTCGCGCGGGCCGGCTTTCCACCTGCTCGATGCAGTCGCACATTATCAATATCGGTCGGCGGACGTTGTCGGTGTGCAGACGCCGGGCAATCTCGGATTTTTCGAAGCATTCCGCGCCCGTCATCCTGAACGGCGTTTCGAAGTTCTGCAAAACTGGCTCGGGGAGGCATCAGATCTCGGATGCTCGATTGACATCGGCCGGACCAGCCTCGCCGGGCGGCGCGTCTTCGTTTATGCCGGCAATATGGGCGTTGCGCAGCAGATGGATAAATTGCTCGATCTGGCGATATCCATGCGGAACCGCAACGATGTGGGTTTCCTGTTCGTCGGACGCGGCAGTGAGGCGCAGCGCCTGCGCGGCGCGGCCTCAGCGCAGGAGCTTGCGAACACGCTGTTCCATGATGAGATCGCCCCCGACGAAATTCCGGCGCTTTATCGTCAATGCCATGTCGGGATGATCAGCCTGGACAGCCGTCACAAGACCCACAATATTCCCGGGAAATTCCTGACATATATGCAGGCTGGCTTGCCGGTACTGGCGAGCATCAACGACGGGAACGATCTCAAGGCGCTGGTCGAGGAGAAGGGCGTGGGCCGGGTGTCGGTCGAACCCGATGGCCGGGATCTGCCTGAACTTGCCGTAGCGATGGTCGAACAGGAGGTTCGTGACGGCGGGATGCGACAGCGTTGCACCGGTCTTTCCGACGATCTTTTCTCGGCGCGGGCGGCGGTGGAGCAGATCGTGCGGGCGCTTGGCGGCTGATGGAAGCGATCGACCGGACTTTTCTGGAGACGCTCGGCCGACAGGCGGCCGCCTCGCCGCGGCGGCGACAGCACTTCAACCTGCACACCAGCTATGCCGATCCGTGCCAGCGTCTCGTCAACTATCTCTGGCACGACAGCTATATCCGCCCGCATCGTCATTCGGCCGATCCGAAGCCCGAAACGCTGATCGCGCTTCAGGGGCAAATGGGGTGCATCGATTTCGACGGTAATGGCAATGTCGTGAGCGTCGTGCGCTTCGGGGCGGGAAGCGATTGTGCCGCGATCATCGTCGAACCCGGCGAATGGCATACGGTCGTGGCGCTGACCGAGGCGGCCGCGCTGCTTGAGGTGAAGGCCGGGCCGTTTGACCCGTCGGCCGCCAAGGAGCCTGCGCTCTGGGCGGCCGAGGAAGGCAGCGACGCCGCGAATGTCTATCTGGCGCGGCTGCAGGCGCTGTTCGGATGAAAGACGGCGTCCTCAATCATTCTCATATCCCAGAGGATTCTCCGACTGCCAGCGCTACGACGAGGCGCACATAGCGTCGACATCGAGCGCGGCGCGCCAGTTCAATAATTGCTCCCTTGTCGGTGGCCGCATAGCTGCTTGCGACGTCGCCGGGGCGTCGGGATGCAATCTCATGGGCGATCGGGTGACCACAGGCGCGTTCATAGGCGGCGACAAGCTCTCTGACCGTTATGCCGTGCCCGGTGCCGACGTTGATCGCTTCACAACCTGTCGTGCGCGCCGAATATTTGATCGCCGCTACATGCGCGGCGGCAAGATCAACGGCGTGAATGTAATCGCGCTCGCCGGTACCGTCGCGTGTCATAATCGTCGCCGAAGATCGACAGCCTGGCACGCCGCCCGACCGCGACTTGTGCGACAAAGGGCATGAGGTTGTTCGGGATGTCGTGCGGATCCTCGCCGATCCGCCCCGAGTCATGCGCGCCCACGGGGTTGAAATAGCGCAGCAGCACCGCCGAGGCGCCTTCGGTCGCCAAGGACCAGTCGCGTATCACATCTTCGACCATCGCCTTGGTCCGGCCATAGGGGTTGGTCGGAGCGACAGGGTGCACCTCGTCGAAGGGCAGGTGGCGGGCTTCGCCATAAACCGTCGCCGACGAAGAAAAGACGATGCGGCGGCAGGCGCATGCGTCCATCGCGGCAAGCAGGTTCATCGAACCAGCGACATTGTTCTCATCGTAGCGGAGCGGCTGCTCATTCGATTCTCCGACCGCTTTCAGGCCGCCAAAATGGATCACAGCGTCGCGGGCGAACGCGGCAGCCGCCCGCGTGAGTGCGTCGCGGTCGTCGGCTTCGACGAGCGAAAAGTCCCGGTTGGTTAGTTGGCGCACACGCGCGAGCGCCAAGGGCGAGCTGTTCGAAAAATTGTCGAACACGCATATCTCACGCCCCGCCGCCCGCAACGCGACCAGCGTATGGCTGCCGATATATCCCGCCCCGTCGGTTACAAAAACCTTCATGCCTGTCGCTTCCAGCCTGCATTGCTGCGGCGCGAACGACCCATAGCACGGTGCTTGAAAACAGCGAGTTATCTATTCAACCCGCGCCGGATGTAAGTCGTGGCAATGCGGGTAAAGTCCCGATTGCGTCCGTTCCCGTCCTAACGTACCGCGTCCCGATGTTCACCAATATCCAGGCTCTTCGCGCCTTTGCGGCTCTGAATGTCGTTCTGTATCACGCCATCGGCGCCGGCATGGCCTATGAAATGAGGCCGCTGGTTCTCGCACCGCTCGAGGGGTGGGGGGGCAATGGTGTCGATGTGTTTTTCGTCATCTCGGGTTTCGTCATGATGGTCGCCCAGCAGCAAAATCCCAAGTCGCCCCGTACCTTCTTGCGCGGCCGGATTGCGCGGATCGTTCCCATCTATTGGGTGGCGACGGCGCTGATGGTGCTGCTTTTGCTGGCAATGCCGGCCCAAGCGCGCGAGCAGGGGCTTTCATTTTTGAGGGCTGCGACATCGTTCCTCTTCGTTTCGGGGCCAGTGATGTCCCGCGAACCGCTCGTCTATGTGGGTTGGACACTCGAATATGAGTTTGCATTCTACCTTCTCTTCGCGCTCGGTATCGCGGCGGGAAACCGTTGGAATGCGGTGGTATTCCTCGGCCTGGCAATACTCGCTCCCTTCGTGGGGCTGATCGTTCTGGAATTTGCGCTCGGGATGATTTGCGCAATGATCTGCCACTCGTTCCGGACCGACAGCCGGCTTGCGTGGGTAATCCTCGCTGCCGGTGCGGCGGCGCTTGCGATATCGATCCTGTGGCGACCGCCCCTCGATCGTTTCCTGCTTTGGGGGCTGCCGTCGTCTTTGATCGTATTTGGCGCGGCGAGCGCCCCGCAGATCCGGCGGGGCTTGACGGTGTTCCTCGGCGAAGCGTCCTACAGTATCTATCTGGTCCAGGTCTTCACGATACCGGTGATTTACAAGATTGCCGCCCGCTTTGTTCCCGGTATCAACGGCGACCTTCTCGCGTTGATCGCACTGGCCCTGACGGCTGCGGCAGGTGCGATTACCTATCTTGCCATCGAGCGCCCGCTGGGGCGATTGAGTGCGCCCCGACGACCCAAGCCGCAGGCCGATCCCGAACAGTCACGGGTTGCCGCCGGCGACCGGGCATGACGATTGCGCAGAGGCGTTCGGTCCGCGCTGATCTTGCGGCGTTTCTCGATCCACGGTCGATCGTTCCGGCCGAAGACGCGGCACCTTACGAACGGGGGTATCGCTATGGCGCCGGTCGCGCTGCGTGCGTCGTGCGTCCGGGGGCGATCGATGAGCTTCGCGCGGTTGTCGATTATTGCGTTCGCAATGACGTGCGGTTCGTCGTTCAAGGTGCGAACACGGGGTTGGTCGGCGCAAGCAATCCCGATGATCGCGGCGACCAACTGCTCGTCAACCTCGACCGGCTTGCCGGTGTAGAAGATATCGACCCGCTCGACCGCAGCGCCGTGGTCCTCGCTGGAACGAGGTTGAGCAAGGTCAACGAGGCGGCGCGTGTGCACGGGCTCTGCTTCCCGATCGATCTTGGCGCGGATCCTACAATCGGCGGCATGATAGCGACCAACACCGGTGGGTCGCGGATGCTTCGTTTTGGCGATGTGCGGGATAATCTTCTGGGCCTCGAAGTGGTGCTGGCCGATACAGGTGCGTCGGCGATCTCCAATCTTTCCGGCCTTCGCAAAGATAATAGCGGGCTCGACTGGAAGCATCTGTTCGTCGGCACGGGTGGCACCTTCGGCGTCGTGACCCGTGCCAGAGTCAAGCTCCATACGCTGCCCACCCGGACGACCTCAGCGCTGATCGTTCCGCAAACGCAGGAGGATATTCCCCAGATCGTCTTCCTACTTGAGGCCGGACTCGGCGATCTGCTGCATGCGTGCGAGGGCATGTCGAGAAATGCGATGCGCGCCGCGTTCCGGCATAATTCCTCGCTGCGCAGTCCTTTCGCCGACGATATCCCGCCTTATGCATTGCTCGTGGAAGTCGGCACCAGCCTTCCCGAGGGCATTGTCGCTGACCTCGATGCGGCGCTCGCGGATGTGCTGGCGCCAGCCTTTTCGGACACCGCGCCGCTCATCAAAGATGTGCTCGTGGGGCGGTCAGAAGATTTCTGGGCGATCCGTCATTCGATCAGCGACGGTGTCGCGCGATCGGGATTGGTGATCGCATTCGACATCAGCGTGAAGCGACCGGAGCTGCCGGCTTTCCGCGCCGCGGCAACGCGGATGATTGCTCGCGATTTCCCTATGCTTGATGTATATGACTTCGGACATTGCGGCGACGGCGGCGACCATTTCAATCTGGTCTGGTCCGACCCCGAACGAACGCCGGAGGCTGAACGGCGACCGGTGATCGATGCCGTCCGGCGGCAGCTATACGATCTTGTCGTCCGCGATTTCGGCGGCACCTTCAGCGCCGAGCATGGCGTCGGGCCGAGCAATCAGGAATTTTACGACCGGTATACGCCGGAGGCGCAGCGAATGCTGTCGAGCTTGCTCAAGGAAGGGCTTGATGCTCATGGTTTGATTGGCAATATCAGACTATAAATGTTGAATAAAAAGCGCATGAGTTGATCCACAGAATGTCCGATATCACTGACGCCGAGGCGCGCGCTGCCCTTTATGGAATCACCGACGACCAGAAAATCCAGGCGTTCGGCGCCTATGGCATCGAACTGGATTTCGCGGGCGGCTTCTACCGTAATGGATACCAGATCAAAGCCACGCCGGCTGATATCGACGGCTGGTCGTTCAGCCGCGGCAGCGTGGCAATGATTGATGTCGAAGGCGTGGTTCAGAGTTTTCCGCAGGACGTTCCGCGTATCGTCGCGAATCTTGGGCTGGCGATCGAGCCGGCGGCCCAGAATCTGCTCCTGCGTTCGCAACAGTTCGATCATGTGAAATGGGACAAGATCAACGTCGGCTCCGGCCTCGCGCCGGTCGTCGTTGCCGACGATGCGACCGCGCCCGATGGCACGATGACGGCCGACAGGATATCGCTGAGCCTCGATGGCGGCACGGGCGCGGGCGATAGGTGTCACCTGCAGCAGGATCTGGCTCCGGTTCTGGATCGCTGTTCGTCAAAGGCGTCGATGGCGAGAAGATTGCTTTCCGCCATGTCGCGGGCGCCGGCTATCTGCTCCACACGTTCGACGGCACATGGCAACGGATCGAAGTTGTGGAGACGGCGACGGGCACTGCCCGATTCTTCGAGTTCGGCCTGCGCGGCGGATTCGGCACGTCGGACACGGTGACCTTTCACGCCTGGGGCGGCCAGATCGAGGCCGGCGACGATATCACCAGCTATGTCCCGACCGGCGAATTTTCGGCCACCCGCGACACGGACAGCGCGATTCTTGACGGCCTGGCATTTGGAACCTGTACGGTTCTGATCGACGCGACGCTTATGACGGGCGCGGCAGACAGCGAAAAGGGGCGGCGCGCCTTCGCGGCTCTGTATTCCGGATCGGGCGTCAACGACAATGTCACGATCGTCAACAACGATGCCGGAGGACTCGGGTCCGTCGTGACCGCCGCCGACGCGTTGAGCGGCGGGTCGACGACGACCGCAGTTGCCGCAACGGGAGATCTGCAATCGATCGCGCTCCGGATCGCGGCCGACGATACCCAGATGATACGCAACGGTGTTTTGGGGAACTGGTTGTTCGATGGTCCGATCCCAGCCTCGATGACCAGGCTGCATGTCGGCGGTTCGCTTCTCAGCACGCTCGCCCGGCTCGGCGGCGTGATCCACAAGATCACCATTGTCCCCTTTGCACTGACTGACAGCGAAATGCTCGTCCTGACCGGCGGTGACGCTTATCCCGCGGGAGACGTGACATGGCTGCGCGCCACCAAGGCTGCAGCGTTTTCGCCGCGCGACAGCGCCGAGACGTTCAAACTTGGCGGATATCAATTCATCGCCAATGGATTTCAGCCCGTCGGTGTGGAGGAGGAACAGGCAAGGCATGATCTGTGGCGATCGGTAAACGGCGTCGATTTAGAGCTGGTCAATGATGCGCCCGAATATGACAAGTTTAGCAAGGTCGTCGCGCTCGACGGCGTGATCTATGCTTGGCGCGCCAAAATGTTCAAGAGCGTCGACGGCGGCGCATCGTTCACCCAGATCATGGCGACATTGCCGTGGGGTGTTTCTGCCTTCGACAATCCCGCTCTGGTCCACGAGGGCAAGCTGTTGTTCTTTCACGGCACGGGCAACGATCCCGTCGAGGGAACCGAGGGCGTGTGGCAGTTCGATCCGGTCGCGGTCGAATGGACGCTGATTTGCCCCGCCCCCTGGGGAGCGCGCAGCGTCGCGGTGATAGCGCAGTTTAACGGAGACCTTTATCTCTGTGGCGGACAACGCAATGTCGCCAACATCCCGGCCGAGGTTACCTATCCCAACAAGACTACGCTCAATGATATTTGGAAATCGACGGATGGCGGGGAAACATGGATTCAGACTGTGGCCGAACTGCCGTTGGCGCCCCGCATGTGGCCGGCGTTCATCGCCTATGCCGGCAGGCTCTATCTGATGGGCGGATATGACAATATCGGTCCGGCAAATCGCAACTATGCGGACACATGGGGCAGCGAGGATGGTGCAAGCTGGTCGCGTCTTTATGCAACGCGCGACTATCTCCAGCGCCACGCTCCCATAGCTTATGTCGTTAACGCTGAACTGTTTCTCACCTCGGGCAATGCAAATGCCGCAGCGCCGGGCAGCGTGCTGAATGACATCTGGAAAATGGGGTTGTGAGTAAGACCGTATGTCCGCTGAGCGACTGAGGGCGACCCTACGCTTACACTGTGGTGGCGAGGGCGGCGCAGGTGCCGAGCCTTCGCTATCGCGGAGAAGGTGTCATGGTCGAGCAGAGAGAGGCATTTGTAGGCATTGACGTTGCAAAGCTGCGCAACGCTGTAGCCGTCGCCGACGGCGGACGCATGGGCGAAGTGAGGTATCTGGGCGAGTTCGATGCCGACGAGGCGAGCATGCGTCGCTTGGTGAAACGGCTTGCCGCGAAGCACGAAAGTATCACCTTTTGCTATGAGGCAGGGCCGACGGGATACGGACTTCCATCGTCTGATCAAGTCGATGGGTCTGGAATGCACGGTCGTTGCACCCTCGCTCATTCCACGGCGCCCAGGCGGTCAGGTGAAGACCAACCCGGGATGAGATCGGACTGGCTCGGCTGTTGCGCGCGGGCGAGCTTACTGCGGTATGGGTGCCGGACGAAAGCCATGAAGCTATGCGCGATCTGGTTCGCGGCCGCTCGGCAGATGTCGAGACGCAGCGCGTCCATCGCCAGCACATCACGTCGTTCATGCTTAAGCATGGCAGGGTTTTTCCGCGGAAGAAGGCTTGGTCGATGCGATATCTGCGATGGCTGCAGGAGCAGAGGTTCGACCATCCGGCGCACCAGATCGCCCTACAGGAGATGGTCGATGCACTGCGGCTGGCCAGCGAGCGAATCAAACGCATCGAAGCGGCGATCGAGGAATTCCTGCCAGGCTGGTCCCTCGAGCCCCTCGTGCGCAGTCTGCAGGCCCTGCGTGCTGTCGATCTGATCGTCGCCGTCACCTTCGCCGCGGAGGTCGGCGACGTGACGCGCTTCGAGAATCCGAGGCAGCTCATGAGCTATCTGGGCCTTGTGCCAAGCGAACGATCAACGGCCGCATCCGTGCGGCGCGAGGCCGGCAACAGTCGTGTTCGGCACATGCTAGTCGAAAGCGCATGGACCTACCGCCATCCACCGCGCATTGGCGTGAAGAAGCTCTACATCCATGAGCGGGTCTCGCCTGTAGTGCGCGAGATCGCCTGGAAAGCACAATCTCGCCTTACAGCCCGATATCGGCGGCTGGCGGCAACCGGCAAGCGAACGACGGTCGTTTGCACCGCGATCGCACGCGAGCTTGCCGGCTTCATGTGGTCGGTCGGACGCGTCGTGCAGCCAGTCTGATCGACCCATCCCACTCGCGCACAGGCGGGGGCAGGATCACGGCAGGAGAATGCCCGACAGACGCTTTGTGGCCGGCTATTAGCCGACGCCTGTAGTAAGACAGGGGCAGCCCCAGACGCACAATCGGTAATGCGGTATCCAACCCGCGCATCAGAGCTTGATCACCGACGTCCTTCAGGTCCTGCCTCCACCTGCGTGCGATTATCCAAATGGCTCCGGCCGGACCGGTCGCCGGCGCACGCCCGAAACGTTGACAGCGGACATCAGAGCGTAGGGTCGCCCTCAGTCGCTCAGCGGACATACGGTCTTACGATTGTGACGTAATTCGAAGCCCCGCTAGCGCGCCGCCGCATCGTGGCGCGTGCGGCCCGGCGGCAGATCGCCGGTCATTGATCGCGGCAGTTTTCCGGATGGGCGGGTCGGCTACCATGCCTCGGTGACGACGCGCGCGACATGCTCGGCGTCTTTGGAAATATTGTAATTCGCGTTCTGGATGCCAGCGAACTGACTGGGGGAAATGACGACTTCCTTCACGGCGCCACCGGTGGTTCGAAGATCGACACCATAAGGGAAGTTTTCGGCGTAGTTCCCCCCGATCCGAACATTTGATGCGGGGCCATTGGTCCGGATTCCCGATCCTCCCGATGCCTTGCCGGACACGAGGCTGTTGTCGCTGATCGCGACATCGTGACCCTGAAAAAGGATGCCGTCGGCTCGACCGTCCGACCCGCTGTCAAAATTGTTCGCCACGATCTTGATATGGTCGCCCGTGCTCGAAATGAAGGTGCCGCCTATGTTCGTTCCGGCGTTGCCGATGATCGTGACGTTGTTGCCGTCGTTCATCATACCCGCGCCGGTTTCCGCTCTTACAACCCGATTGAGTATGTTGGACGAGATGGTGACCCAGTCGCAATTGTTGAGGATACCGGCGTAGTGGCATTCTTCTACTATGTTGCCCGAGATTTGGCCGAAGCGCTGTTCGACCGTCGATGACCGGTTCTTCTCGGTCGTTGCGATGCCGACCGCATGTGCGTTGAAGGCACGGGAGGGAACCTTCCCGTCGGTGATCATGTTCCCCGATATGGAAAAGCGGCTGCTGTTCTGGACCTTGATGCCCGCGTAGGTGAAATAGCGTATCGTCGCGCCCGTTATGATGATGTTTTCGGCGCCGTTATAAATATCGATGGCGCCGGTCACATTCCCGGCGCCGACATTGGTCGAGCACCCGATCAGAACCGGATTGCTGATGTTGATCGTCTTGAACCGAACCCCATCCACTGCCGAAGCCGTGATGAATATCCCGGTGGGATTGAGATGCAGCCTTTCGGGGTCGAGACTGGCTCCCCGGAAATAGCCGCCGTTGATGCAGATGGTTTGATCCCGGGTGTCATTGGCGGCGATGCAGGTGATGTAGTAGGTCACGCGTTCTTTCCCGCTCGACAGGCCGTTGTGCGGAGCGCCTTCGGTAAAGGAACAACTCATATCGGTCGAAAGCGAGGCGCCTGAAACAAAGAGCGCGGAGGTGAACGAACGCCGGAAGATCACGCCATTGAGCGTCAGCGTTCCGCCGACCTGTTGCAGCGAGATGTTGTCGGAGTAAGGGAGCGTTTGCGCCGCATTTTTCCAGTCATAGTCCAGGGTGATGCCTTCGATGCGGTTGTCCCCGGTCAGATTCAGCAGCACACCCTTGGTGCCGGCCTTTTTCTTGAGGGTGCCGAGGCCATAAAGATGGATGTTCCGGCCGTTCGCGCTGCTGACGATATAGACTCCGCGCGGAAGAAAAATCGCGTCGGCGCCGCTGGCCAGCGCCTTGCGGATAGCGAGAGTATCGTCGGCGACACCGTCGCCGACCGCGCCGAAATCTTGCACGCTCACTGTTTCGCGCGCCTTGTCCTGAAGGGTGCGAACCGCGACGTCGGCGCCGGCTTGCGTGAAGCGGATGGAGTTGGCGTTGTCCGGCTTCGCAAAGGGGATTTGCGATGCTTCGACTATCGGCGTTGCATTTGATCTTGCTGGCTGCGCGCCGGTGTGAGCCTTGGCGTCGTGATCGACCAAGGGCGCCGTAGCGGCGCCAATTATCAGGGCAAAAGATTCGCGACGGTCGATCATGATACGCTTGGATTCCCGATGCCAGCCAAACTTCGATGAAGTCTCTTCATAGCACCGAGGCCGGGCGCGGCCAGTTGGCTTTTGCGATTTCGAACCAAATAAGGTGCGGTCTATCCCTTGGTGGCGGAGTCCGTTTGCGTGGAGGCCGGCCCGAACTGTCATCTGGACACCCGCAAGAACGGTGATTTTGTGGGCCTGATTGGCCGGATTTCGGGCGCACCTATCCCGTGGCTGCGCGCTGCTCGTGGAAGATCAGGCGGTCGAAATTGTAGACCAGGTTGGCCATCTTCAGTTTGGCTTGCGCCCTGGCAAGGCCGATGGTGCGGATGAATAACCCGTAGCGGTTTTTCTGGTGCGCAAAGACGTGCTCAACCCTGGCCCGCACGGCTGGCTTTGCAGCATTGGCGCGCGCCGTGCGCTCGGGCATCGGTTTGCCCTTCGGCTTCCTGCGATGGATGCGGCTTGTGAGCATATGGCGCGCAAGCCAGGCCTCGTTCTTCTGGCTGCGATAGGCGCTGTCGGCCCAGACATCACCGGCGGTGTTGCTGGTGTCGATTACCCGGCGCAGCTGACGCCCGTCGCTGTCTGCAGCCGAGGTGACGCTGGCTTTACGGATAAAGCCGAAGTGCCGGTCGATGCTGATGTGCGACTTGTAACCGAACACCGGCGTGGCGATCTGCGGCAGCGGTGTCCCGTCGGGACGGTAGCGGATCTTGCCGCCGATCTTGATCGTCCAGCGCGCATCAACATCCTTCTGGCGCGCCTTGTCGGGCTTGCCACGCCAGATCTGCTTTGCCGACTTGCCCGCCTTGATAGCGGCCTCTTCTCCCTCGGTATTGCGTTGTTTGGGCGCGGGCACCAATGTCACATCGACGATCTGGCCGCCCATTGCGAGGTACCCGGCCTCGCGCAGTTGCTCCTCGAGGGCCTGCATCAGCGCCTCGAGTGTGCCGCTCTCGGTGAGCCGGTTGCGATAGTGACGGATGATGTTCTCATCCGGCATCGAGCCACCGAGATCGAAACCGAAAAAGCGCATCCAGCTCAAGCGGTCGCGGAACATGAACTCCATGCGCGCATCCGACAGATTATGCTGCGCCTGGACGACCAGCACCTTGAACATCGCGACCGGATCAAACGGCGGCCGACCGCCCTTTGCGCCGTCGCTGTAGCCCAGACCGCGGGTCAGTAACGGTCGGAAATGCTCGAAATCCACCGTGTCAGCCCAAACCTCGAGCGGATCGCCGTCCTCGCTCAACCGATCCAGGTGCTCCGCCAGCGAAAACAGGCTGCGTGGCTGCATCGAAACCCTCCTTCCAATGCAGCCCAAAAATCACAATCCGCTCGTCAAAGCGAGGGGTTATTGCGGGTGTCCAGCTGGCCCTCGAAGTCGCGGACGGCAGTCTTATATAAGGGATCGGTGATTGAACGCGCGTTACGGGACATGCAGGATACACGCTCCCGCCCGCTGCGGCATCCTGCGCAAAGGGAGCTCGGCGGACGCCTTGTGTCAGGACGCGATATCGACGGCTGATCCGGTCGGCGTTGCATCGCGATCAGCGTCCCCCAATAGGCAGGATGGTGATCGTGGCGGATTCGCAGGACTTGCATTCATGACGTCGAGGGTAACATAATGCCGCATGGACTTTGCTTTCGACAATAGTTTCCATGACGACATGGAGGGCTTTTATGCCCCCGCCGAAGCGGCAAAGGCTTCGGCGCCCAAGCTGCTGGCTTTCAATCACGCTTTAGCGGAGCACCTCGGGCTCAATTCGGGCGACTTCGATGAGGATGCGGTAGCGAAGCTCCTGTCGGGACAGGTGCTTCCCGAGGGCGCCGACCCGCTCGCGCTCGCTTACGCCGGTCACCAGTTCGGTCATTTTTCGCCGCAGCTCGGCGATGGCCGTGCGCTGTTGCTGGGTGAAATCGTCGCGCCCGATGGCGCGCGCTTCGATATTCAGCTCAAAGGGTCGGGACCCACCGCCTTTGCGCGCAACGGGGACGGACGCGCCGCAATCGGCCCCGTACTGCGCGAATTCCTTGTTTCCGAAGCGATGGCGGCTATGGGCGTGCCGACGACGCGCGCGCTCGCGGCCGTCGCGACGGGTGACCGCGTGCAGCGCGAGCGGGCGCATCCCGGTGCGGTGCTGACGCGCGTCGCAAGCAGTCATATCCGTGTCGGCAGCTTTCAGTTCTTTGCCGCTCATTATGGCGCGGACCATGTGGCACAGCTCGCGACCTATAGCATTCGTCGCCATTTTCCCGATCTGGTCGATGCCGAAAACCCGCCGCTGGCGTTGCTCGACAGGGTCATCGCCCTGCAATGCGAACTGATCGCCCATTGGCTTGGCGTCGGGTTCGTTCATGGTGTGATGAACACCGACAATGTCGCGATCAGCGGCGAAACGATCGACTATGGGCCGTGCGCTTTCATGGACCGCTTTTCGGCCAATGCGGTGTTCAGTTCGATCGACGCGAATGGGCGCTACGCTTTTGGCCGGCAGCCGCAGATCATGCACTGGAACATGGCGCGCTTCGCCGAAGCGCTGCTGCCGGCGATCCACCGCGTTTCGCCCGACGATGTCGAGGCCGCGAAGGCGGTCGTCGACGCGATTCCCGCCCGATTCCGGGCGATCTGGCATGCGAGGGTGCGCATAAAATTGGGCCTCGTGAACGGCGCGGGCGACGATAGCGAATTAATCGACACGCTCTTCGACGAGCTCGAAAAGCATGACGTCGACTATACCACCTTCTTCCGCGCGCTCGCGATGCTGCTGCGCGGCGACGGAACGATGCTCGAAGTCCTGTTGCCGGCCCCCGACGCGATGGCGCCTTGGATCGCCGAATGGTGGGGGCGGATCGCGCAGGATGGGGCGGGGCCGATCGAGCTTGCCGCGGCGATGGACGGCGTCAACCCACTCTACATCCCGCGCAATCACCAGGTCGAAGCCGCGCTCGCGGCCGCCGAGGAGGGCGATCTAGTGGCGTGGCTCCGGCTTCTCGAGGTCGTCAGGAATCCATTCGGCGAGCGCCCCGAATGGTCCGAATATGCGCTGCCGGCACCGGCGGATTCCGCTCCCTATACAACCTTCTGCGGAACCTGAGCTCCTCGATGCCCGTCCGTTGCGATGCGGCGCGGATGGAGTTGAGCGATCGGGACGCGCCTGTTAGGAGCGGCGCTTGCCTGACTGAGGAACAGATATCGTGCCGCACGCCCCAGTGAAGATTACAATTGTCGGTACCGGCTATGTCGGGATTTCGAACGCCGTGCTGCTCGCACAGCATAACCGCGTCGTTGCGCTCGATATCGACAGCCGCAAGGTCGATCAGATCAACGCCGGTATTTCGCCGATCGCCGATCCCGAGATCGAGGCGTATCTGGGGGAGCGCGAACTCGACCTCGTCGCGACGACTGATCGCGACGCCGCCTATGACGGCGCTGATTTCGTCGTCGTGGCGACGCCGACCGACTATGATCCCGAGACCAATTATTTCAACACCGGGTCGGTGGAATCGGTGATCGCCGACGCGCTGAAGCTGGCGCCGGGGGCTCTCGTCATCGTCAAATCGACCGTCCCGGTCGGCTTCACCGAACGGATGCGCGCTCAGCACGGCACCGACGCCATCGTGTTCTCGCCCGAGTTTCTGCGCGAAGGGCGCGCGCTTTACGACAATCTTTATCCCTCGCGGATCATCGTTGGTGACACGCACCCCCGCGCCGCAGAATTCGCGCGCCTGCTGCTCGATGGATCGCTGAAGCCCGATGCGGAGATTTTGCAGACGGGCAATACTGAGGCCGAGGCCATCAAGCTTTTCGCCAACACCTATCTTGCGATGCGCGTCGCTTTCTTCAACGAACTCGACACCTATGCCGCGATGCACGGTGTTGATTCTCGCCAGGTGATCGAGGGTGTGTGCCTCGATCCCCGGATCGGGCAGTTCTACAACAATCCATCCTTCGGTTATGGCGGTTACTGCCTGCCCAAGGACACCAAGCAGATGCTGGCGAACTACAAGGAAGTGCCGCAGAATCTGATTCAGGCGATCGTGTCGTCCAACACGACGCGCAAGGATTTCATCGCGTCGGAAGTCATCCGGCGCAATCCACGCGTCGTCGGCATCCACCGCCTTGCGATGAAGGCGGGTTCGGACAATTTTCGCGCCAGCAGCATCCTGGGCGTGATGAAGCGCGTGAAGGCGAAAGGGATCGAGGTGATCGTCTATGAACCGCTGGTCGAGGAAGAACGCCTGTTCAATTCGCGCGTCATTCGTGACCTCGACGCGTTCAAGGCCGAATCCGATGTCATCATCGCGAACCGCGTGACCGACGATCTCGCCGACGTGGCCGACAAGGTTTACAGCCGCGACCTGTTCGGCGCCGATTCCTGATCATCTCCCCCGACGCAGTTCGCCGTATCGCCGGGAACTGTCCCATTGTCGAAGAGTTAGGCTGTCAGATGGGGAGAAACGGGTTGCACAGCCATATCGCGCAAGCCACAAGCGTGAATCGGTGGCGAGCAGATGCAAAATTCTGAAATTTCCTGTATTTCTTCATCGTGTCGGTCGCCGCGGATGCGACCGCTGCTGATTGGTGCGGCGTCTTTGCTTTGCCTGGCGTGGGCGGGCGCCGCGGCGGCGCAGCAAGCCAAGCCGCCGCAGGTTGTTCCGACTTTAGAGAAGCCTGCGAACGGCGAAATCGCGATACCGTCGCCGCCACCGCCAGATGTGACCCTGCCCGAGGTCGAGCCTATCATCAGCGATGAAGAGTTCGAGAAGGCGATCCCCTCGATCGGGGTCGAGGACGACCCGGAACTTGATCGGCCGCTGGAATCGATCGCTGACTTTGAGAAGCGCGAGGCAGCCGAAGCGGCGACGCGTGCGCAGGCGGCCGGCGCAACCGCGGAAACACCGCTGCCGGAGGTCGATGACGTGCGGGTGCCCGCCTTGGCGGACGGCGATGCCGTCGAGGTGATCGGCGACGCGCCGATCAGCGACACCGAACTCGCGGCACCGCTGCCGCCGCTCGAAAATTTCGATGTGGAGCTGGTCCAGTTTGCCGAGGCCGAGGATGATAGGGATAATGTCAGCGTCGCCTATCTGGTGAAGGTCAACGGGCTTGATTCCGCCGATGACAGCACTGACGTTGATCTCGCAGACCTCTTCGGTGATCTGTCGGCCCTTTATGATGGTGACGGCAAGGCGGACAATGCGGCGATGGTCCGCGCGCGCCTCTCGGCCGATGGCGAGTTGATGCAGCGCATCCTCTCATCGGAAGGCTATTATGATGCCGTGGTCGATACGCGGATCGACCTTGGCCCGCGCGAGGAAGGACAGCCGCGCCAGCGCGGAGCGCCCGTCACCGCGATCATCGATGTGACGCCCGGCAAGCGCTACACGCTCTCCGACATCATCGTCGATGCGGCGCCGACTATCCCGCCAACGCTGATTGCCGACAATTTTCCGCTCAGCGTGGGCGAACCGATCGTCGCGCAGCGTATTCAGGGTGCCGAAGCCGCGATCGCGCTCAAGCTGCCGCAGGAAGGCTATCCTTTCGCCAAGGTCGGACAGCGTGACATTCTGCTCGATAGTGCCACCGGCGATGGCGTCTATACGCTGCCTGTCGATATCGGCAAAAGGTCGCGTTTCGGCGGCATCGAGACGACCGGCGATCTGGCGTTCGATGCCGAGCATGTCGGGGTTCTGGCGCGATTCAAGCGCGGCGACCTGTACGACAGCCGCCAGGTCGACGACCTGCGGCAGGCGCTGGTTGCAACGGGCCTGTTCTCGACCGTGGCGGCGGAACCGCAGCCGACGGGCGAAAGCGCGGGCGACGACACCGAATATGTCACGATGCTGGTGACCCAGCAGGCGGGTCCGCCGCGGACGATTGCCGCGAGTGCGGGTTATGGCACCGGCGAAGGGATAAGGCTGGAAGGCAGCTGGACGCACCGCAACTTCCTGCCGCCCGAGGGAGCTTTGACGTTCCGCGGCGTGGTCGGGACCAGGGAACAGGGTATTGGCGCGACGCTGCGCCGGTCGAACGCCGGGCAGCGCGACCGCACGCTGGAACTCGTCACCGAAGTCACCCGCAACGACTATAATGCGTTCGAGGCGATTACTGGCCGCGTCGCGGCGCGGGTCAGCTATGACTCGACGCCGATCTGGCAGAAGAAATTCACTTATGCCTATGGCGTCGAACTGCTCGCGTCGCGCGAAGATGATTATGATTTCGCGGCCGGCGAGCGCAAATATGATTTCTACACGATCCTTGGGCTGACGGGGCAGGTCGGGATGGACCGCACCGACAGCCTGCTCGATCCGACGAAGGGGTTTCGGATTACGTCGCTGATCCAGCCCGAAGGGTCGCTTGCCGGACGATTTTCCCCCTATGCGCGGCTGCGGACCGACATCAGCGGCTATTATCCGGTGACCGACAGCATCGTGCTGGCGGGGCGCGTCCGGGTCGGGTCGATCCTGGGGGCGGCGCGCGAACGATTGGCGCCATCGCGGCGTTTCTACGCCGGCGGCGGCGGTTCGGTGCGCGGTTTCGGTTATCAGGAACTTGGGCCGAAAGACCCCAATGACGATCCGATCGGCGGTCGCAGCGTCAACGAGATGGCAGTCGAGGCGCGCTATCGGTTCGGCAATTTCGGCGTCGTCGGCTTTGTCGATGCGGGACAGGTCTATCGTTCGTCGGCACCGACATTCCAGAACCTGCGTTTCGGCGCGGGGATCGGCGCGCGCTATTACACGAATTTCGGACCGATGCGGTTCGATGTCGCGACCCCGATCGGCCGCAAGCCGGGCGAAGCGCGGGTCAGCGTCTATGTTTCGATCGGGCAGGCCTTCTGATGGTTGCGGACGACACCCCGGCTACCGAAGCGACCGCGCCGGTCCGGACGCGGTCCTGGCCGCTCGCCATCCTGCGCGGCGTTGGGATGGCCTTGCTCGGCTTGGTTCTGCTCGCCGCGCTGTTCCTCGTCGGGCTCAACAGCGACGCCGGGCGCCGCTTCGTCGTTACCCAGATCGAGAAATATGAATTTGAAAATGGGATGAAGGTCGGCATCGGTCGGCTCGACGGGTCGCTCTATGGCCGGATGATCATCCGCGATTTCACGTTGTCGGACCCCAAGGGGGTGTTCCTCGCCTCGCCCGAAGTCCAGATCGACTGGCGGCCGATCCGCTACCTTGCCAATCATGTCGACGTCCGTTCGGCCACTGCCGCGACGATGACGATGCGGAAACTGCCCGAATTCAAGGTTGTCCCCGATACCGGCGAGCCGTTGCTGCCCGACCTCGATATCGACGTCGGCGCCTTGCGCATCGATCGCTTTATCTTCGAGGCGCCCGTCGCGGGCGAACGGCAGGAGGCACGGATCGCGGGCACGATCGCGATTGCCGACCGCCGTGCGCAGGTCACCGCCAACGCCGAAACCGTCGGCGCCAACGCAAAGGGCGACACGCTCAAGCTGCTGCTGGACGCGGTGCCGGAAGCGAACCGGCTGGCGGTCACGCTCGACGTGAATGCACCGCAGGGCGGCGTGCTCGCCGCCATGGGCGGATTCCAGGAGCCGCTGACCGCAAGGCTCGAAGGGCGCGGCGACTGGAAAGCCTGGAATGGCAATCTCACCGCCAACCTCGGCGCTGCGCCGCTGGCGCGCGTCGCGCTGACCGGCCGCGACGGCACCTTCACGGCCAAGGGAAGCGCCCAGGCTTCACGGCTTCTGACCGGGCCGATGGCCGAAATGTTGGGCACCGAGACCGCCATCGATCTCACCGCCCGACTGGACGAGCGCAAGGCGGCGATCGACGGGCGGCTGTCGTCCGATGCGGCACAGCTTGGGATCAGCGGCGGGGTCGATCTCGGTGCCAGTCGCTACGACGGGTTGCAGCTTGCGGCCAACATATTGCGCCCCGGCGCCATCGCCCCCGCTTTGCGCGCCAATGGCCTGCGTGCGTCCGCGACGCTCGACGGTGCGTTCGATTTGCCGACGGTCGAATATCGGGCGAATGCCAACAGCCTCGCGGTCAACGACATCGTCGTCGAGGGGCTGAGCCTTGCGGGTAAGGCCCGCGTCGATGCCGACCAGATCGTCATTCCGGTCGCGGGCCGCGCAGCGCGCATTCGCGGGCTCGACACGGTGGCGGGCGGGACGCTGGTGCAGGTGCGGCTCGATGGCGACCTGGCTTACAGCAACGGCCGCGTCCTCAGTGACAATCTGCGCCTGCGCTCGCCGCGCATTGACGCCAAGGCCATCCTGATCGCCGACCTGAACAAGGGGCTTTACACGGGCGCGATCGACGGACGCATCAACGATTACCGCATCGAAAGCGTCGGCATCTTCGATATCGACACCGATGCCGACCTGAAAACCGCACCGCGGGGGGGATTTGAAATCGTCGGCCGCGTCCGGGCGCGTTCGACAAGACTGTTCAATTCGGGCGTGCGCGATTTCCTCGGCGGCAATGCGACCGCGTCGAGCGACGTGCGCTATGGCACCGACGGCATCGTGCGCTTTTCCGGGCTGCGGCTGTCGGCGCCGCGTCTGCGCGTCACGGGCGGGCAGGGCAGCTATGCGCCGAACGGGCAGATCCGGCTGACCGCGCGCGCGAACTCGACCGACTATGGTCCCGTCGGGGTCCAGCTTGCCGGGACGATCAGCGATCCGCGCGCGGTGGTGACGGCTTCGCGGCCGGGGCTCGGCATCGGGCTCGCCAACCTCGTCGCGCGGATCAACGGCGCGCCGAACGGCTATCGCCTCGCCGCGACCGGCGATACCGATTATGGCCCATTGTCCGCCGATGTCGTGCTGCTGACTGCGGCGGGCCCGCTCACGATCGACGTCGAGCGCGGGGACCTGTCTGGCATCGGTTTCAATGGCCGGTTGGTGCAGAGCAAGGCCGGGCCGTTCGAGGGACAGCTCAACGCGTCGGGGCAGGGGCTTGGCGGCCTTGTCCGGCTGACCGCTGCGGGACAACATCAGGCCGCCGCGATCAACGTCCGCGCCAATGACGTCGTGTTGCCCGGACCCGCGCAACTCGCGGTGGGATCGGCAATCGTCGACGCCGACGTCATTCTTTACGACACGCCGCACGTCATCGCCGATATCCAGATCGCCGAAACGCGGATCCGCGAATATGACATCGCGGTCGCGCGCGTGAAGATCGATTATCGCGGCGGCACGGGCAAGGCGCAGGCCCTCGTCGAAGGGACCAGCGGCGTGCCTTTCCGCATCGCGGCCAATGCCGACCTGAAACCCGACCTCTGGCGCGCCACGGTGCGGGGCCGCGCGACGGGCATCAATTTCCGCACGACCTCGCCGGCGCGCATCGTCCCCGGCGCCGACGGCTATGAACTGCTGCCGACCAACGTCAGCCTCGGCCGCGGCAGCAGCGCGCGCATTGCCGGGCGCTTCGGCGACGGCATCATGGTGCAGAGCCGGCTCGATCGCGTGAACATGGCGATCCTCAACGCCGTCTATCCCGACATGGGGCTGGGCGGCCGTGCATCGGGAAGCCTCGATTTTGAACAAGCCAATGCCGACAGTTTCCCCCGCGCCGATGCCCGGTTGACCATCACCGGCTTCACGCGCACGACGGCTGCGTCGGTCAGCCAGCCGGTCGATGTCAATTTCGCCGGCAAGCTGCTCGCCGACGGGGGCGAAGCGCGCGCGGTAATGCGTCGGCGCGGCAGCGTGATCGGGCGGATGCAGGCGTCGCTGCGACCGCTGGGGCCCGTTGCGGGCGGTTGGACCGAACGGCTCATGGCGGCGCCGCTGGGCGGCGGCATTCGCTACAATGGGCCCGCCGATACGCTTTATTCCTTCTTCGGCCCCGCCGACCAGCATGTGTCGGGACCGATTGCGGTCGCGGCCGATTTCAGTTGCAGCGTCGCCGACCCCTGTTTGCAGGGCGTCGTGCGCGGCAAGGACATGGTCTATGAAAATCAGACCTATGGCACGCGGCTCACCAACATGGCGGTGGCAGGGCGCTTCACCGGCAATCGGTTGGAGGTTGACCAGCTGAGCGCGAAGGCCGGCGATGGCACCGTTCAGGCAAAGGGCTATATCAGCCTTGCCGCCGCCGACGGCTATCCGATGAACATCGCCGCGACGCTCGACAATGCGCGGCTCGCCCGGAGCGAAAATATCGCAGCGCGGGCAACCGGCAACCTGACGCTGGAAAAGGTCGCGGGCCAGACCGCCTTGCTGTCGGGCAGCCTGCGCCTGCCCGAAACACGCTACAAGATCGTGCGCGAGGGTGCTGCACAAGTCCCGGTGCTCACGGGTGTGCGGCGCAAGGCTCCGGCGGGTCGTCCCCGCGTCAGCGGCGACGGCCTTGCCGCGGTCGGCGGCAGCCTGTTCGACCTCATCCGCCTCGACATCGCGCTTAAGGCACCCGACGAAATCTATGTCAGCGGCATGGGGCTCGAATCCGAATGGAAGGCCGATATCGTCCTGCGCGGCACCACCGAAGCGCCGCGCGTGACGGGCGAGATCGAGCTGGTGCGCGGCACGCTCGGCTTCGCGGGCCGCTCGTTCGAGCTTCAGGAGGGCAGGGTAACTTTCCCGACGGGCGATGCGTTCGATCCGGCGATCCGCCTGCTCGCAAGCGATACGATCGAAACGGTGACGGTCAGCGTCAGCGTAACCGGCCGCGCGAGCAACCCACAGGTTGCCTTCTCCAGTGTTCCCGGCCTGCCGCAGGACGAGATCGTCTCGCGCATCCTGTTCGGCGATTCGATCACGACGCTGTCGCCGCTGCAAGCGGTCCAGCTCGCATCGTCGCTCAACACGCTCAGCGGCAGCGGCGGGGGGCTGAGCCCGCTCGGCGCGCTCCAGTCGGCGACCGGCATCGACCGGCTGCGCGTCCTTGGCCCCGACGATACGGTAGGTCGCGGCGCGGCGCTTGCCGCCGGACAATATATCACCAAGGATATCTATATCGAGGTGATCACCGACGCGCGCGGCTATACCGCAACGCAGCTTGAGATCAGCCTGACACCGGCGCTGTCGCTGCTCAGCCAGGCGGGCGGTTCGGGACAATCGAACCTCAGCATCCGCTATCGCAAGGATTATTGATGCGCGCTGGCGCTTTTCTCCTCCCGCTGCTGCTGCTCGCTGCGTGCAAAGAAGAACCGCGCTTCGAGGAACGCTATGACAAGGCGGCTGAGGAGATTGAGGCGCGGGCGAAAGCGATGGATGCCGACATCGCCGAATCCGAAAAAGCCGCCGCCGCGTCGGGCTTGTCAGACCCTGCCGGGCCGTCTAATGCGCCGGGGTCATCTGGGGAGTAGCCAGCCGTCCTTCGGGACGGGCCACCGTGTCAACATACTCGGCCGAGAGGTCGTGGTGCGGTGGAAGCGGGGAACCGCTTGGGCGAGACCAATGGCATCGACCTTCGTCCGGGCCGGGCGGCGGGTTTGATGTCATTTGGAATCGCGAAGTCGCTCGGCCCCGGAGTAAGTCATGGAAGCCCTGTTCACCTCGACCGCCGTCGTCGCGCTCGCCGAAATCGGCGACAAGACGCAGCTGCTCGCGATCCTGCTCGCGACGCGTTTCAATCGGCCGGTGCCGATCATCCTCGGCATATTGGTCGCGACGCTTGCCAATCATGCGCTCGCCGCGCTGCTTGGCGCCTCGGCGGCGGCGTTCCTCGACAGCCCTGCCTTTCGCTACGCGATTGCCCTGTCCTTCGTCGCGATGGCGGTGTGGACGCTGGTTCCCGACAAATTCGACGACGATGAAGCCCCCAAGCCACGCTTCGGCGCCTTCCTGACGACGCTCGTCGCCTTTTTCCTTGTCGAGATGGGCGACAAGACGCAGGTCGCGACGATCGCGCTCGGCGCCCAATATCAGAATGTCGTCGCGGTCACCGCGGGCACGACGCTGGGCATGATGATCGCCAATGTGCCCGCGATCTTCCTCGGCCAGCAGCTGCTGAAGCGCGTCGACCTTGCCAAGGTCCGCATGGTTGCTGCGGGTCTGTTCCTCGTGATCGGCCTGTGGGTGCTGGCGCAGACCGCGGGCTGGCTGGCCTAGTCAGCGTTGCGCGTCGCGAGCAGGCGCTCGAAATTCCAGCTCGACGCGCACATGGCGTCGAGGTCGCGCTCCGCTTGCCAGCCCAGTTCGCGCGCAGCGCGTTCGGGGCTGGCAAAGCAGCTTGCGACATCGCCGTCGCGGCGCGGCGCGATGCGATAGGGGATGGGCACGCCGTTCACGCGTTCGAACGCCTCGACCATGTCGAGCACCGAATAGCCCGTTCCCGTGCCGAGGTTCCAGGTCGACAGCGGCTGGTCGGCCTTGGCGATCGCATCGAGCGCGGCGACGTGGCCGCCTGCGAGGTCGACGACATGGATATAGTCGCGCACGCCGGTGCCGTCGGGGGTGTCGTAATCATCGCCGAACACCGACAATTCGGCGAGCCGCCCAGCTGCGACGCGGCTGATGAAGGGCATCAGGTTGTTCGGGATGCCGTTCGGATTCTCGCCGATCAGCCCGCTGTCATGCGCGCCGACCGGGTTGAAATAGCGCAGGATCGCGATGCGCCATTCGGGATCGGCAGCGGCGACGTCGGTCAGCATCTCCTCGATCATCAACTTGGTGCGGCCATAGGGGTTGGTCGCCGAGGTCGGGTGATTCTCATCGAGCGGCAGATATTGAGGCTGGCCATAGACCGTCGCGCTTGACGAAAAGACCAGCGTCTTGGTGCCGCAATCGCGCAACGCTTCGAGCAGCGACAGCGTCCCGCGGACGTTATTGTCATAATATTTGATCGGCTCGGCGACCGATTCGCCGACCGCCTTCAGCCCCGCGAAATGAATGACGGCCTCGATCCCATGCTCGCGCATAGCCCGGCGCAAGGCGTCGCCGTCGCGGATATCGCCCTCCACCAGCGGCACCGCGGTCCCGGTGATCGCTTCGAGGCGGTCCATGACCGATGCATCGCTATTCGACAGATTGTCGAAACAAACCACATCGTGTTTCTCGGAGATCAGTGCGGTCGCGACATGGCTGCCAATATATCCTGCTCCACCTGTCAGTAGAATCTTCATCCGTCGACCTGCCTTCATTTCCGTTCAGCAACCGGATAGCCGGGATGCTTCGACCATTCCTCAACATACCAGTTCACGAACGCCGGAACGCCGACTGACATTGGCGTCGTTGGCGCGAAGCCGAGGTCGCGGTTGATGTCGTCGATGTCGGCAAAAGTCTGGTAAACATCGCCGTCCTGCATAGGCATCAGGTTGAGCTCAGCCTTGCGATCGCACGCTCCCTCGATCGCGCGGATCAGGTCTGTGAGCTGCTCGGGGCGGTTGTTGCCAATGTTGTAAATTCGGTGCGGGGTTGCGAAGCCTCCCGGTTTTTGTTGGCCATCGTCGGCGGGCGGACGATCGAGCGCGAGGATGATGCCGTTCACGATATCGTCGATGAAGGTGAAATCCCGCAGCATGTCGCCGTGGTTGTAAACGTCGATCGCCTTTCCTTGCAGAACCGCTTCGGTGAACTTCCACACCGCCATGTCCGGCCGTCCCCACGGCCCATATACGGTGAAAAAGCGCAGGCCGGTCTGGGGAATGCGGAACAGATGCGCATAGGTCTCGCTCATCAACTCGTCGGCGCGCTTCGTGGCCGCATAAAGCGAGATAGGCGAATCGGCGCGGTCGGCGACACGAAATGGCGTATCGGACCGCATCCCGTACACCGACGATGACGAGGCATATACTAGATGCGAAATGGCGCGGTGGCGCGCCAGTTCGAGAATGTTGAGATGGCCCGAGATGTTCGAGTGGATATAGGCCGCAGGATTTTCGAGCGAATAGCGTACGCCGGGTTGGGCGCCGAGGTGAACAACCCGATCGACCTCCTTGCCGAACAGGCTGGCCGTGAGTGCGCTTGCGTCGCCAAAGTCGATGTTCAGAAAGCTGTAGGCTGTTCCGTGCTTTGCCTCGAGACGCGCGACGCGCGCGCGCTTGAGGTCGAGCGAATAATAGGGCGTGAAATTGTCGATTCCAACGACCTGTTCGCCGCGATTGAGCAAGGCCTCCGCGACGTGCATACCGATAAAGCCAGCTGCACCAGTGATGAGCGTCGTCAACCTTCGTCTCCGATTATTCTGCCGCCGTGGTCGTACCCCGTACGACCTTGTCTGCAACACGGCCGAAACCGGCCTGTCGATTCCGCTTTAGCCTCGCAATGGTAAACGCCTCGGCAAGAGAAATAAAACAATGCCGTAGAACTTCGAAATGCGGCGCGGAATCGGGACGACGCCGACATTCCGGGGCACTGCACGGCTGCCGCGGAACCTGCCTCCAGCTCGTTCGTGACAAACGCTATTCGGCGCCATGGAGCGTGGCGGCCATGCAGTTGCGTCCGAGCCACGATGGCCATGGAGGTCTGGCGCAGGATTTGGTGGTGAGCCCTGCTGGGTTCGAACCAGCGACCTACTGATTAAAAGTCAGTGATGATCCGTTGCAGCGTTTCGCATCCTGTCGCACCGATCGCTAAAAATCCCCTGAAAAGTGGCGTTATCGGTCGATGGCCGTTAGATCTCGTTGCATCCTGTTCTACTTACTTGTATTCAGCTTACTTACCAGCGCACTTACTCACAGGTGAGATATGGCAACGCCAATACCAAAGGGAATTAGCAAGCGCACCGTGGATGCCGCCGAGCCGCGTCAAGCCGCATGGTTCCTATGGGACGACGGGAAGGGGGCAATCGCCGGTTTTGGCCTGCGCGTCAGTCCAGGCGGCGCGAAGGCATATATTCTGCAATACCGCATGGCCGGTGCGAAAGCTGATCGCCGGTACACGATCGGGCGGCATGGGCCGTGGACGCCCGACAAGGCCCGCGAGAGGGCGGCCGAGCTGCGGCGGCTTGTCGATACCGGCGTCGACCCGTTCGAGGCCGACGAGGCCGCGCACAAGGGCAGGGAGCGCGAACGGGTTGCCAACCTCGAGCGGGCATTCGATGTCGTCGCGGATCAATGGCTCAAATCATACAAGAGCGACCGCCATGGCAAGACCCGGCGCCAGTCGAGCGTGAACATCGCAACGACCGTCGTCCGGCACCTCAAGGCCAAATTCGGCTCGCGCCGGATCGACGAACTCGGGCGCGCGGATATCATTGCGGCGATCGACGCCATCGCCCCCGAAAAGGTCGCCATGCGCTCAAGCGTCTTTTCCTATGGGCGCATCCTATGGAAATGGGCATTTGCCCGCGAACTGGTCGACGTCATCCCCTTCGCGGCCCTGACTGCGCCAGCGAAGCCCGCGAGCCGCGACGTCATCCTGTCCGATGCCGCACTGGCGATCGTCTGGCGCGCCAGCCGCAAGATCGAATATCCGTTCGGCCCGGCGTTTCGGCTCTTGCTGCTCACCGGGCAGCGCCGCAGTGAAGTTTTCGGGATGAAGTGGGAGGAACTCGACAAGAAGGCCGCGACGTGGACAATCCCGGCCGACCGCGCGAAGAACAATCAGGCCCATGTCGTGCCGCTCACTGATATCGCCGTCTCCGAACTCACCGCCATGCTGACTAAGCCCGGTGAAAAGGCGCCGACCGAATGGTCGAAGCGCGGGCTCGTTTTCACGACGAACAACACGACCGCGGCAAGCGGGATATCGAAAGCCAAGCTGCGCCTCGACGCGGCGGCGAATGAAATTGCGGGTGAGGGCGGGGCGAAGGTTGCAAGCTGGCGCCTGCACGATCTGCGCCGCACTGTCGCGACCGGGTTGCAAAAGCTCGGCGTTCGGCTCGAAGTGACGGAAGCGGTCCTGAACCATATCAGCGGCAGCAAGGCCGGGATCGTCGGCATCTACCAGCGGCATGATTGGGCCGACGAAAAGCGAGCGGCGCTGGATCTGTGGGCGTCGCATGTTGCCGGGTTGATCGCGCCTAAGGCTGTTGTGGCGGAGACGGCTTAAAAGTGGGGTGCTGACCGCATCGTTGCCTGATTGCAATAGCCGAGCAGATGACTTGGAAGTAACTTCTGTCGGCGACACGTCGGCGACACGGCTCATCGCGTGCCGACATAAACTCATTCATCGCCGTGACACGCGAACGAATGTATCAAAGAGGGCATGGTCGCTTCGCACTAATCTTGCATTGCGACGCAACATGCATCACATACGATTCGTTAGCGATCATCTGCTATTGCTGACACAGAGAAGGGAATGACCATGACCAACAACAACAAAGGGCATTTTTATGTCGGTGAGTTGCCGGACGGTCGCTTTGTGGCGGCCGCGACGGCCTCGCCCTATTTCTGCTTTCGCGCTGACAGTGAAGATGAGGTTCTTGCCAAAGTGAAACGCGGCCTCGCGTTCTTCGGCGAAACCCAAGGCCTTGGAAAAGGCGGCATCAACATCAAGGCGGTAACCCAGTCCGTGACGACGCTGCGCGCCCCGCGCAAGGTGTCGATCCAGGAACTTATGGCTGCCTGATCGATGAGCAGCTGCTACGTCCGGTTGGACGACGTTCCGGACGAGAAGCTTGAATTTTTAGGCTATATCCTCGTCGAAGAGGATGAATACACCAAGGTGTACTATCATCTTGGCGACTATGTCATAGTCGACAAGTCGGATCCGTTCATGTTCATCCATGATCACAATGATACGGCGCTGCTAGGATCCGAAGCAATCTCGCTTCCGACCCACGACTAGCTCGAATTGGCCGGCGGGCGGGTAGTCTCAAGCTCCCGCCCTATGGTCGTGGCGTCTCAATTCGTCCGACCGACCAGCCGAGTCCCCCATAGCAAAGAGGGCGCCGAGTCGAAACCCGACGCCCCCATTTGGTGCTATTCCCGCTCAACTCACCCGGTATCGATAGGGCTCGATCCCCGCTGGGGCGGGCAGAACGATGACGCTTTGATCCTCGCCGTCGTAAGTCGGCCGCATGTTGCGATGATCCATTTCGCCGGGTTCGCTTAGCGGACAGCCGGGGCCGAGGCCGCGAATCCGATCGCACGTCGGGTCGCAATCGTCCTCACCGCCGCTGTGGTCGGTTTCGTCGCCGTTCGGCTCGACGTCCGGGTCGCCGTCCAGATCGTCAAGACACTCGATTGCGCGCTCGACCAGCCGCGCCAGCAATGCGCGGGGCAGGGACGGGATGGCAGACAGCACAAGGTCGAGCGGGGCCTGCTCGGGCCGTGCGAGGGCGTGGCGGGCGCTCACTTGCCATTCTCCCGCCGACGCATGGCCCTGCGGACGCGCTGAGCGCCCTTGAGCCACCGCGAGGCCAGAACCTGCCCCTCGTCGATCGCTGCGCGCCGTGCGGGCGCCATGCGGCGAAGCTGGGTCCAGATCATCCTCATGACGCCACCGCCTTTGCAGCATGGTCGCGAATAGACTGGCTGACCCCGGCGGCCAAGATGCCGTTTTCAGCGTCGTGAAACTGCCGGTCGACCGCCGCGTGATTTTCGCGCGCCGTCGTGAGCAGCATCCAGCAATGATAGAACTCGCGCTCGCGCGCCTCGCCGGGTTCCATTTCATAAATCGCCTCGTTCAGTTTTTCGGCAATCGTTTCCATCAGCGCCCCGAGCCTTTCGTTGGCGCACTGGGCATCGCTGAACAGGTCGAGCGGGCTTTTCACGGGGCTCATGGTTCGACCCCCGTCAACAGTCGCGCGTCGTCGACAATGAAGTCGAGCAGATCGGCCACGTCCTCATATTCGTGCATGTCCTCGCCGCGGAATATCTCGATTTTCTCGGCAAGGTCGTGAAACGAGGCGGCGGGGCATTTCACGACCGCTAACCCGGCGTCCGTCATTGCGCTGACGAGCGGGGCGTATGAGCCTTCATATGCGCGCTGGTCATCGTCCGACGCACCTTGCGCCGGTTCGCAGGCTTCCTTGTGGCGCGCGAACGCGGTTTTGGCTTCATGGAACGCGGCGAGCTTCATTGCGAAGGGAGAGGCGGTCATGCCGCACCGCCCATCGCGCGAAGCGAGCGCAGCGCGGCAAGGATGAGCCGCACATCCCAATCGAACCGGGTTTCGTCCGTCAGAAACCAGTCGAGATCCATGATGTTGATTGCGGCCTCGGCGTCGCGATCCTGCTCCATGTGGGCGAGCGCGGTCCAAAGCTGGATCGCGGCACCCTGCGGGCTGGTTGCCGTCGCATCACAGATCAGGATTTCGGCTGCATCCATGACGTCAAGCTGCGCCTGCTCTTCCGGCGTATATTCGACTTTCGGGCAATCGGAGAACGGGAGCGTCGCATAGATCGCGCAGGCAACCGAGCGGCGGCCCCAGGCGGCGAGAATTGCCACGTCGTCTTTCGCGGGCGCAATTGTGCTGATAGGTGCATTCATAGTCGTTTCCCTCTCTTGCAGGGTTTGCGATAGGGTCGATGCTCGGGTGCCAGCCCGATCGTCGGCCCGCCTTAGTTTCCATAAGGCTCACAATATGTGACAGCAATAATAGATTGCGTCAATGATATTTCGTCATTAATGCTCACATATTATGACACCATCGCAATGCAAAATGGCAAGAGCGGGCCTCGGTTGGAGTGCCGCCGACCTTGGGGCAAAGGCGGGATTAGCTCGCGAAACAGTCACACGGTACGAGAGCGGGTCAACGATCGCGCCATCGACGATTAAGGCCATGCGGGGCGCGCTCGAAGCGGCCGGCGCTGACTTTTTGCAGATATCGGATAAGGTTGGCGTGGCGGTGCCAGGCGCGTTTCAGCAATGAATGATACCAAACCTCAATCTCGGGCGTCGTTGACCGCTGCAATAAATGACCTTTTGCGCGAAGATTTTGACGGCGTTCCGGCAGCCGAAAACCTCGCGAGGGCCTTGGACAAAATCGTAAATTCCGGCTCGCTTCCTGTTCGCGAGGCGATCTTGCTGGATGCCATCGCCCGAGCACTGGAAGGAGAAACGCTCGATGGTTGGCGCCTCGCCTTGAAAGGCAAAAAGGGGCCGAAGCGGAACAAGCAAGAAGGGATGAAGCGAGAGGAAATTGGCAAGGTTTTTGCCGAAAACGTGGCGGGTGGCGGGTGGGAACACGCCATCGAAGCTGCGCGCGAGGCCAAACACAAGTCCCCGAAGGAAGCCTATGAACGCGAGCAGGATCGGCTTCGGATATTCATGCGTGCTCGCATCCCTCATGAGCAACGCCTTGAGCAACTACGCCCGCTTTGCCGACCGGCGACTCCGAAAGAATAGTGCTTTTTTCCGAGTGCTATATGTTCGCATCACCCGATAAATCGTAATATTTGGTTCTCCGTCGAAATAACGGAGACACCCCCGATGCAAGATTTTCTGACAGTGAAAGAGGCGGCCGCGCATGTCGGCCTGAGCGTTCACACGCTCAACGCCTATCGCATTTCCGGCAATGGCCCGCCCTATTTCAAACTCGGCGGCAAACACGTTCGGTATGATCGCGCCCAGCTCGAAGCATGGGCTCGCAGCGACCAGCGCCAGTCGACGAGTGAGGCTGCGTAATGCGGCTCCCCGAACGAAAACGCCCGCGCAAGGCGGGCGTCGATCTTTGCTTGGCGGCTCAGGATCGGAAACCCCAATACCTCAATCTGCCCAAGGGCGCAAGGAAGGCAGCCTGCGCAATGCGCCCTGAGGCTGGTCGACGGTGGCACCCATGAGCGCGACCCATTTCACCCCCGCGGTCGACATCATCAAGGCCGGCGGCGGTATGCTGCGCATTAGCTCGGGCATTGCAGCCGGCACGCCCGCGATCATGCTTGAGGTTTTCGCCAAGGCCGGGAAAGCCGACACCTCGAAGGGCAAAATCGCCATTTCCACTGAAATGCTCAGCGGTGTCTTGATCGCCATGGCAGAAGCGGCATGTCGGGCGACGTCCGAGGCCGAAGGCAATGCCAAGCCGACCGGCTGGGCCGTCGTCAATTCCGATATCGCCGAAGCTCTAAACGGCCGAGGGCAGCGGGAGCGAGCCGATGGGTGAGGTTGTCCAGTTTTCGCGCGAACCGCGCGCGCCGTATTTTCTGCTGGCGTGGGATCAGGCGGTCAACAACTGCCGGCTGGATTACGTCCATCGTGGAGGTCTGCGCGAATACGTCGGCTCCGGCAAAGATTATTTCAGCGTGCGGGACGCGTCGCGCCAATGTGCCCACGAAGCTGGTCTGCCGCTTGTCGATCAGATCGATCCTGTTCTCGGGATGAGGTGCGGACGATGAGCGAGAATATGGAAGCCGACGGCGGCGCCGAGGCCATCGCCGCGAAATTTGCACCGCTTCGTCGGACGGCCGAGAAGGTTGACGCCACGCGGGAAAAGAAAACTAGCGGCGGGGGTCGCAAAGAGAAAAACACGGAGGTTTCGGAAGATCGAATTGCAGCCGCGTTCACCAGGAAATTTGGCGATCACCTCCGTTATGACCACAGCGTCGGGAAATGGTTCGAATGGACCACGACATATTGGAGCCGGAACGAAACGCGGCTGGCGTTCCACTATGCCCGCAAGATGGCCGTTGAAATCAGTGACGGCGATCCGAGCTTTAGCCGGAGCAGCGTAGCCAACGGTGTCGAAGCCTTTGCTCGAGCCGACCCTACCCATGCTGTGACTGCCGATATTTGGGACCACGATCCCTATTACCTTGGCACGCCCGGCGGGACCGTTGACCTAAAGAGCGGGAGAATCTTTCCAGCCCGTCCTGCCGACATGATTACGAAGCAGACCGGCGTGGTCCCGGAAGCTGGCGCGCCGGCTAAATGGCTGGCGTTCCTCGACCAGGCAACCGGACACGATCAGACTTTGGTCCGCTTTCTCCAACAGGTAGCGGGATATTGTCTGACCGGTGTGACGAAGGAACACGCGCTGTTCTTCATCTATGGACCGGGCGGCAACGGCAAAAGTGTCTTTCTCAACATCTTGAATCACGTCCTGGGGGACTACGCCACGACGGCGGCCATGGAGACGTTTACGGCCAGCAAGAACGATCGTCACCCGACCGATCTTGCCATGCTCACCGGCGCTCGGCTGGTCTCGGCCAGTGAAACAGAGGAAGGCCGAGCTTGGGCCGAAAGCCGCATCAAGCAGATAACCGGTGGCGACAGGATCAGCGCCCGGTTCATGCGCCGCGACTTTTTCGAATTCGTCCCTCAGTTCAAGTTGGTCATTGTCGGCAACCACGCCCCGGTTCTTGCCAATGTCGACGAGGCTGCCCGTCGCCGCTTCAACATCATACCGTTCACGCACGTCCCGAAACATAAAGACCCGGACCTTGAAGAAAAACTGAAGGACGAGGCAGGGCGCATCCTAACCTGGGCGATCGAAGGCTGCAAAGATTGGCAAGCCAACGGCTTGGTTCGCCCGGATATCGTGACCGCCGCGACGAAAGACTATTTCGACGACCAGGACATGTTCGGCCAATGGATCGAAGAGAGGTGCGATCGGGGTTCCGCAAAATGGGAGATGCCAACGCCGCTTTACAACGATTGGGCCGAGTTCGCCCGATCAGCCGGCGAGGATCCCGGCAGTCAGCGCGGCATGAGCAGCAAACTGAATCGCGCTGGATTTCGCCGGAAGAAAAGCAACGGCATCCGCGCATATCATGGGCTCGCGCTCAAACCCAGATCGGCTCCGCACCATGATTAAGGGTCGCAAGGGGCACATAGGGCGCTTTTTCCCTGTTATCGCTCCACGCGCGCGCGTCTGTGACCGTCTTGGCCAATTCACGACCCTAAGCGACCCTTGCGACCCTGACCGGACGCAAACCCCAAAAGGAGCGAAAAACCTCTTGAGCGGCCCCGCACGCCTCGCGCGCGCGAGCGATCGCGGCGATCTGGCACGACCCGCTGATTTATATTCAGCGGCACGGCACGGCAAGAGTGGCGGAAATCTGTGCATTTCGCGGGATTCTCTATGCCCGATCGTCGGTGAGGCATGGGAAAGTAAGTTGTGCGGCGGATTTGGCGACGGCGGTAACGGTGTGCGGGAGCCGTTGGCAGATGTTGCCGCATGGCAAAGAAACCCGCCCTCACCAAAGCCGCAGCCAAGCGCGAGCAGGACAAGGCGCGCGCCAAGCAGCGGTTCCTCAATGTCCTGCGCGTTTCGTGCAATGTCGCGGGCGCCTGTCGATCCGCGAAGATCGGTCGCCGCACCGCCTATGACTGGCGCGCAGCAGACGAGGAATTCGCACTGGCGTGGAAAGACGCCGAGGAAGAGGCCGCCGACGCCCTCGAGCAGGTGGCGTGGAAGCGCGCGACCGAAGGCCAGAGCGATCGGCTTATGGAGATACTTCTCAAGGGCCATCGCCCCGAACGCTACGTCGAAAAATTCAAAGGCGAACTGACCGGTGCAATCACAATCAAAATCGAGGGCGCCGCAGCCGACCTTTGAGCTGACTGAAAAGCAGGCTGAGCTTGTCGGGGCTGCGACCAGCAGCGCCCGCCATATCCTCGCTTATGGCGGCTCGCGTTCAGGCAAGACCTTCGGCTTCTGCTTTTGCATTGCCAACCGCGGGCTTATGGCGCCGGGCAGTCGCCACCTGATTGCCCGTCACCACAACATCGACGTGCGCCAGTCGATCATGCTCGACACCTGGCCCAAGATGATGCGCATGGCGTTCCCCGGCGTGCCGTATGAGGTCAACAAGTCCGATCAGTATATCGTGATGCCCAATGGCGCCGAGATATGGTTTGGCGGCCTCGACGACAAAGAGCGCGTCGACAAGATTCTCGGCAAGGAATTTGCCACCGCCTATGTCAACGAGGCTTCGCAGGTTGCTTATGAGACCATCACGACGCTGCGCACCCGCCTGTCGCAAGCCTGCCTCAAGGCCGACGGTCGGCCGCTTGCCCTCAAGGCCTATTACGACCTCAACCCGGTCGGCCGCGGGCATTGGACATACAAGGAATTCGTCGAGGGCGTGCGGCCGGAGAACGGTATGCCGATCGAGGCGGGGAGCAGGGCGTTCGTCGTGCTCAACCCGACCGACAACCCCTATCTGCCCGCCGAGTATCTCGCCGAACTCGACGGCCTTCCCGACAAGCAGCGCCAGCGATTCCGCGACGGCAAATATCTCAGCGAAGTGCCGGGCGCACTATGGTCATCGTCCGACCGAATTGCCGACGACGGGCAAAATATGCCCGGTATCGATAGCCTGCGTCGTGGCGCGCCCCCTGCGTTGAAACGCGTCGTCATCGGCGTGGACCCGTCGGGCTCCGATGGCACCGGCGGTGACTGTCAGGGCATTGTCGTCGTCGGGCTGGGCAATGACGGGCACGGCTACGTGCTCGCCGATCGGTCGTGCCGCCTGTCGCCCGATGGCTGGGCGCGCATGGTGGCCCGCGCTGCCGAAGAATTCGGGGCCGATCGCGTCGTGGCCGAGCGTAACTATGGCGGGGCCATGGTCGAGGCCGTGCTGCGCAGCGCCGCCCGTAAACTGCCCGTCCGCATGGTCACGGCCTCGCGAGGCAAGGTGCTGCGCGCCGAGCCGATCGCGGCGCTGTATGAGCAGGGCAAAGTCCATCACGTCGGCACGTTCTCCGAACTCGAAGAACAGATGACGATGACGACAACGACCGGTTATCGGGGCTCAGGATCGCCGGATCGGCTCGACGCGCTTGTGTGGGCGTTGACCGAGACCATGGCCGTGAAGCAGCCGTATAATTTGGCAGCCCTCATTGGGGAGGGTGATTGCCTTTGACGGCGGTAAGGATGCGCCACCGGCTGCGCAATTCCTCGCCGCATGGCCTCCGCATCGAAACTCGCTTACGCTGACCACTGGCGCCAGATCGAGGCCAACCTGCCACCCGAGGAACGATCGCGAACAAAGGACCGCCGCGGGCGCCTTCGCCCTTATCGGCTATGCCCCGCCGACTTTCGCGAGACCTATATCCTGATCGGCTGGGAACATATCTGCGATCACTATCACGCCCATTGGTCGACGGTGGCGCGGTGGATCGACGAGACGGGCAGATCGCAGCTCAGGGCCGACCGCGCGGCCTATGTGCGCGAGCATGGCCTGACCATGTTGCACCCGGTGAAATAGCCGCCTCGTTCCTGAGCAGGGAACCGCAAAGTCGGTCAGATCGGCGCAAGCGATGGCGCTGTGGAAAGCAAAGCCTCGCGGTGGCCCCTGAAACGGCCCCCAAATGTCGGCGCCTATGGGGTGAAAGACACCATCTGATAATCTGGTAAGACCGCGTTAGCGTTGGTCACCATCGCGCCCTCTTGTTTGAGCACCAGCCAGATTTGACCATCCTGCTCGATGACATTCGTCGAGACCGTCAGGCCGGGAATTGCAAATTGGGGCTCGTGGAACCAGTCGGCGGTGGCTTGGGCTATAACCGGGCTCTCAAACGGCCTGCGCTGGATCAATATTCCCATTTGCTCCCCTCCCTGAAATTCAGTCGCGGACGAAGCCATAGCACAACTCTAACGGCGGTAAATCATCCCCGGCGCGGTGGCATTGTTTCACCAACTGGCAAGCCTGCCAGCCGCGTCCGCCTCCGCCTAGCTGAGGCCAAGGAGCTCAGGCATCATGCAGATGACCTTTCACGATCGCGCACCGCTCGAAAAGGTGCGCCGCTTGGCAGATGGCCGCATCGCCGCCGTCGCCAAATTCGCCCGAAGCGGTGTCCAGCAATATACCGGCGCCGAATTGGGCCGCCCCGATCTCGCGACCGTCAACGTCTATCGGCCCGAAAGCGAAGTTTTCGACGAGGCCGCGATGGCGAGTTTCGCGCACAAGGCCATCACGCTCGGCCATCCCGCCGGTGGGGTCACGATCGACAACTGGAAACAGCACGGCGTCGGCTGGACCGAGGGCAAGGTTGCCCGCGATGGCGATTATGTCGAAATCCCTTTGATGCTCGCCGATGCTGCGGCGATCCGTGCCTATGACAGCGGCGAGGCCCGCGAACTCAGCGGCGGCTATGCCTGCGAACTCGTTTGGGGTGACGGCATCGCGCCGGATGGAACGCCGTTTCAGGCAACCCAGCGCAAGATTCGCGGCGACCATATCGCCCAGGTTCCCAAGGGCCGCGCAGGGGAAAAAGCCCGCATCGGAGACAGCGCAATGACGAACGACATCGACCAAATCAACCTTGAGGTCGCGCAGATGCGCGCATCGCACACCCGAAAATTCGCTTTCATGGGCGACCGCGCGCCGCCGTTCAATGAGGACAGTGCGCGCCTGATTGCTGCCAGCAAGGTGCAAAATTACAACGCGCAGGTTGCCGATGCTGCCCGCGAATATGCCCTCACCGGCGTGGCTGCAATGCCTGCCACCGGTTTGACCGCTGACGCGGCGCAGCGCGGCAATGACACCAATGCCGCGATGCGCAACCTCGCGCGCTCCAACGCCTACAGCTGAGGAATTCGACATGGCTAAAACTCTCAACGAGCGCCTCACCAGCGCGCGGTCGACGGATCGCGTCAACATCACTGACCTCGAAGCCCTGATTGCCGAGGCCACCGCCGAGCGCGACCGGCAGACCGGCGCCGCCGAGCATCACGCCGCCGAGGCGGTCAACCTGGCGCTGAGCGACGATGACCGCGAGGAAGCCGACCGGCTGGCGCAACATTGTCGGCGCACCGCCAAGGCCTACACGACGGCGATCGACGAATTGCAGGCGAAGCTCGAAGCCAAGCGCAATTCGGAGCATCGAAGGGCGCAAGAGGAAGCAAAGGCGGCGCTTATCGCCAGCCGTGACGAACTCGCGGCCCGCCTCGCCGAACGCATCCCCGCCATTTTCGACGAACTCACCGGCCTGCTCGCCGAGATCGAGGAAATGGACGCGCGGGGCGGGACGACATTGGAAAGCGCCGAGGCGATCGCCCGCGGTGTCCCCGCGAACTTTTATATCGGCCCTTCGCCTGTGACGCGGCTGGTCAATATGAAGATCCCGGAATTTGGCGGGCACGGCCTTGCATGGCCCCCTAACAAGCTCGCGGCGGGATTTGTGCGTATGGAGGAAGCCTCGCGCCGACAATGGGCTGCCTATCAGGAATCCAAGGCCACCGAGCATGGCCGATGGAAACGCTACATGGTCGTGGGACCGACGAACGGCTCGCGGACCATGATTGAGACGCGGCGCGGCTATACGCCCATGGGCAAAGGCGATGTGCGGGAAGCCGTGATGACCGTCGAGGGCGTCAAGGATGCCCAGGCGAACGGCTGCACCGTGACGCCCCTCAAAGACAATGAGGTCGTCGGCCTGCCGTCGGATCGGGTCATCGTCGCATGACATTGCAGTCGTCCCTTTTTGCGGGCGGACGCACGGCTGACGATGCGTCTTTTCATGGGGGCGTGTCGTCGGTCGACCAAGGCGAGGGGGCAGGACTCCTTGGCTGTCCCCTCGTCAACCCTATCGGTGCTACCCCTGCGCCGGTCACCGGGCGGGCCGGCCCCCCTCAAATCCTCGAAGCCCGCCCGGTGCCATCCATCGCCGAAACGCACCTTGGAAAACTGCCATGCTGAGCTTTCACGGCCTGATCTGGGTCACGCGCGGCGAGGAAAAGCCGCTCGCGGGCAAGTGGCGCGCCAAGGGCAAGAAATACCGCACCGGCGCCTACACGCTCGCCATCCTGCGCGGCGAGCATCCCGACGAGCCGGAAATGGCCGTGTTCGATCATCTGACGATCGAGCGCATCGCCGATGGAGCCGAAATCACCCTCGCGCTCACCGCCGAGCAAATCGCCGCCGCTCAGGGTCCGGCGCGGCCCGAAATCGAGCATCTCGTCTATCGCCTTCGCCACCACGGCGCCGAAGTCTATTCCGGCCTGTTCTCGGTCCATCCGCGTTCGAGCCAAGTCGAGGCGCCGCGCAAGTTGGGAGACGGGTAATTTCCAAAGTCCTCAAAATCGTCGGTGCAATTGCGTCGGTCGTCGCGATGATCCCCGGCCCTTGGCAGCTTCCCGCCGCAGCAATCGCGGTGGGCGCTGGTATCGGCTCAACCCTGCTGGCGAAACGTCCCAAGGCGCCGAAAATGCCGGTTGGGTCGGTTGAACGCCTGAACGTCTCGATAGACCCCCGAACGCCACGCAAAGCCGTTTTCGGCGTCACCGCGGGCCGGACCTCGATCCGATGACCGCCATGAATGCCTTTGCCCGCGAAGGCGGCGCCTATCTGATCGCCGATACCGCCGGTTATCACAGCGACGGCACTGTCCTGGGCTTTGCCGAAAAGGTCGTCACCGACGCCCGCCTCGCGATGATGATCGGCATTTGCGGGCGCGCCGCTCGCGAGGTTGAGGACCGCATAGAGGCATGGCTTGCCGACCAGCCCGACCAAACTACCGCCTTCGCGCGATTGTCCGCCTTCCTATGCCAGCTCGTCGACGAGGCCGAAGAAGAGGACGACGGCGAGGCTGGCGACCTGCCCGACGGCATCCGCCTCACCCTCGCATGGTGGGATGCAGACGCGCAGGAAGGGCGCTGCGGAATCATGGCGTCGACGCCCGACTTGGCGGGCGGTGCCGAGACCTTCGCGCTGCGGCCCGTCCGGACCCTGTTCATGCCCGCGCTGGAAGGCTCAGACCTTTGGCCCGGCCATTCGTTCGACCCGGAAGCCGACGCGCTGGCCCTCGCGGAACATCAACGCCGCTGCGACCACGGTGATGGCCGCGCGCGGGTCGGTGGGCAGATGATCCTCTATCGCGTGGCGGCCGACGGCATCACGTCGCGCGAATTGAGCCGGTGGGCCGACCTGATCGGCCGTCCGATCATGGTGATGACGTGATGGGCGGCTGGTCCGGCCGCGGATCGCTCGAAAAGCGGTTGAAGGCGATCACATCGCCGCGAGCGAAGAGGCTTTTGGGCGCTGCGCTGCGCGAGGCTGGCGAGACGATCGCCGTGCACGCTCAACATCTCATCACGTCCGGCTCATCCAGCGGGCAATCCGGCGGCAAGCACCAGCACGTCGTCAGCGCCCCGAACACCCCGCCCAATAACGAATTCGGTGACTTGGCAGAGGGGATCGAGGTTTTGCAGCCGTCCGACGAGGAAGTCGTCGTCCAGGCCAACGCGGCGCATAGTGCCCCTCTCGAATGGGGCACAAGCAAAATGGAGGCGCGCCCGTATTTTCGGCCCGCGCGCGACGCGAAGAAGAAAGAGGCCCGCAAGAAATTCGCGGAGGCCGTTGATCACATCGTAAGAGGAGGCGCAGGTTAATGCCCGAAGTTGATCCCCTGGTGCTGCGCTTGATAGCAGACACCCGAGCCGCGCGGGAAGAGATGCGCCGATTCCAGCGCGAATCCGGTCAGGGGCTGGACCGCGTTGGCCGTGACGTGACGCGCCTCGAAAACCAGATCAGGCGATCATCGGGCGCGATCGGGGCGAGCCTCCGAGGCCTTGCCGCTACATTCGCAACGCTGTTCACCGGACGCGAACTTGTCGCGGCGATCGACAGCTTCACCCGGTTGCAAAATAGCCTCAAGGTCGCGGGGCTTGAGGGTGAGAAATTGCAGCGCGTGCAAAGCCAGCTGCTCGATTTGTCGTCGCGTTATGGCGTCGGCATCGAAGGCCTTGCGAACCTCTATGGCAAGGCCGCCGACGCGGGCCGCAGTTTCGGAGCCAGTGAAGGCGAAATTCTCCAGCTTACCGAAGCGACCAGCCAGGCGCTTAAGATCACCGGAACCAGCGCAGCGCAAGCGCAGGGCGCCATTCTGGGCCTCTCCCAAGCCCTCGCATCCGGCACCGTCCGCGCCGAAGAATATTCGCAAATCAACGAAGGCGGCTTGCGTCCGCTGCTCCAAGCGGCGGCCGGGGCCGAGCGGTTCGGTGGCGATATCAACAAATTGCGGGCCGCGATGCTGGACGGCAAAGTTACCTCGCAGGAATTCTTCGCGGGCATCATCGCCGGGAGCGCCGAACTGGACGCGAAAGCCGCGAAAGCCACGCTCACCCTCGCCGGTGCCTTTGAGGCACTCAGCAGCCGCTTCACCGTGTATATCGGGCAGAGCGCGGAAGCGAACGGCGCAACGGCTGCGCTGGCTGGCGCAATGCAGTTGCTCGCCGAGAATCTGGATATCATCATCCCGGCGCTCGCCACGATCGCAGCCGTCATGGGCGGAACCATGGTCGCGAACGCCATCGCGGGCTCGCGGGCATTCTTTGCCCTCACGGCGGCCATGGGCGGTGCTGCTACAGCGGCCGAAGCGGCGACTTTTGCCTTCGGCGGGCTCGGTGCTGCCCTGGCTGGCCCCGTCGGCGTCGCGGCGGCGATAACGGCGGTGGGCGCGGGCCTGATCTATCTCGCGTCGCAATCCGAGAATACCGGCTTGTCGATCGATGACCTGCGGGAGGCCAATGAGCAAAACGCCGCCGAACTCGACGGCATGATCTCGAAGCTGAAGGCCGCGGGCGTGCAGACGGACGAGCTTGCGGCCGCGGCGGCTCGGGCGAAGGGCTCGGTTGATGACCTTTCGGATTCCTATCGGAACGCCCTGATCGAGGCCCGCAAATTCAACAAGGAAACCGCTGGCGGAAAGATCCAGCAATACAATGACGATATCAGGGCATCGCAGGATCGTCAGGCCGTTCTCACCGAATATATTCGTGCGCAGCGGGCCGCCAACCCGGGTGCGATCCGCGAGGGCCGAAAATCTCCGCAACTCGTCCAAGCCGAACAGAAACTGGCGGGCGAACGCCAGTTTGAGGCGGGACTGCGGGTCCGCGTCGACGTTCAGGCGGCGGCATTTCAGGCGGGCGTTGACCTTGACGGCGGGGGCAAGCGCACCGCCACCGCGACCGGCGACAAACCGAAAGGCACCCGCACCTCCCGCACCCGAGCCGCCGAAGATCCGCTCGACGCGCAGTTTCGCAACGAACAGGAACTGCGCCAGCTTCAGCTCGAAGAACTGCGCGCCAAGGAACAGGTCGCCACGTCTGCCAAGGAGAGGGCATCGTTTGCCCGCGATGCCCTCGACCTCGAAGCGACCATGCGCCGCAAGGATATCGATGAGGCTCAGCGCAAGGGGCAACTGCTCGAAGGCGAAGCGAACGCTCGCCGCAAGATTATCGACAACCTCTATGGCGCCGCCGACGAAATCACGGTGCAGGGCCGCGAGACCGCCTATCAGCTTGCCATCTCGCGGGAGGAGCAGGAACGGCTTGCCCGCCAGCAAAACGACGCCATGCGCGACGAACTGGATGCGCTCGGCGCCGAAGCTGGTATCACCGACGTCCGGAAAAACCGCGTCGCGATTGAACGCCGAATGCTGGAAATTCAGCAGCAAATCGAACGGTCGTTGCTCGACGAAGCGATAGCCCGCGGCGACGTGCTAGACGCGGCTCAGGCTCGCGGCGCGCTGGCCCGCAAGCAAACCGCCGAGCGGATTGACTTCGATCGCGGCCAGGCGGGGGCGCTCGGGCAGTATATTGATGATCTGCGAAAGCAGGGCCTTAACCTGGACGATCAATTCGAGGGCATCGCCGCGAACGGCCTGCGCTCACTCAATGACGGGCTCGCAGATGCCATCGCGAACAGCAAAAACCTGGGCGACGTTTTCAAGAATGTCGCGCAATCGATCATCGCGGACCTCATCCGCATCGCAATCCAACAGACCATCGTAAATGCGCTTATGAATGTCGCGGGAAGCATCTTCGGCGGCGGCTTCACCGGCGACGGCGCGCCGGGCAATGCAGGCGGGATGGACCTGCGAGGCTTCCGCGCGGGCGGTGGGCCTGTCGCGGCCGGGAGCCTCTATCGCATCAATGAGACTGCTACCCCCGGCAATCCCGAATATTTCCGGCCTTGGACGAATGGCGAGGTCATCCCGCTTGGGCAGGTGAACAAAATGGCGGCGCGCGGCGGGGCGCAGGGTAACGGCATCGCAACGGTGCGTGTCGAACTGAGCGGCGATCTCGACGCGCGTATCGTCAATGTCTCTGGCCCCGTCGCAGTCGAGGTCGTAAGCCAAGCGGCCCGCCCGCTTATCGACGCGGCGGCGAACGAGACCATGCGGCGCGCCAATCGACCGCGGATGCCGGGAGCAGGACGCTAAACAGGGACAATGGATATGATAATTTCACACACCAGTGACGAATTTGCCGCCACATCGCGCGCGTTCGCGATCTTGGTCGGCGCGCTCCACGCAAAAGGAATTATCGACGGGCGAGCCATCGCCGGGTGCATTCGTATCGGCGCAGTCGAAACGGGCGGCGTTGTAGCGGATCTCATGGGGATCATGGCTACCGGCGTGACGAATACCGTTGAGAGGTGGGAGAAGGATGGGCCGGTCAAACTGGCCGTCGTGGACGGTGAGAGGGATTGAGCGCATCCGCCGTCTGCGATAGCCATGCGACAAAGGGGAGCCAAGATGGCCGCTGCAACGAAATCCTGCCCGCTATGCGGCACCGACGCGCCGCTCGATACCGAACGATGCCAGTGTGGCTATATGTTCGCGTCGGCCAACGGCGGCGGCGATCCTGTCGAATGGACGCCGGGAATGAGCGCCGCGACCAGCTCGCCGGCCGATAGCTGGCGCATGTCGGGATGGGCGTTCGCCTTGGTCGGCCTCATCGCCCTCACGCTGAGCCTGTTCATGGGGACCACCGTCGAAAGCGGCGGGCCATTTGGCGGCGGGGAAGTCGTCAACCTCGACCTGCAATTCCACAAGGGGCTGGCGATCGGCGGCAGCCTGTTCGCGATCGGGCTCGGCGTCTTTTGTCTCGGCGTCGGTTCGATTCTCGAAGCGATCACCCGGAAGGGATAGTTTCACCGATCTTTCACGATCAGCCGTTATTCGCCGCACAACCCCGCCGCTCAGCGACCCAAGCGGCGGGGCCACCATGCACCAAAAAGCCCGCGCCAGTGGAACGCGGGCTTTCCGGCATATCTCAATGCAAGCCCCTCCGCCCTCCAGGGAATCGCGGGTCGAAGTGTTGATGATGATACGCCGTTGGAGTTGCTCGTCAATAAACCATCGGGCGGGGCCGCTCTAGATCGGGACGCTCACCGAATCATTGCGAACAATATGAGAACATCGCTAGCGTCGGGCGATGGAACTCGATCGCGTCTCTGGCTGGCTGCAAAACGTCGTTACCGCGAAGCTGACATGCCGCGGATGCGAGCGCGTGACCACGATAGGCCTCGACAAGCTGCTAGAAATGAGCGCGGGCAATGATAGTTTCACCTGGTGGCGCGAGCGGTTCAAATGTCAGCGGTGCGGTGCGAAGAATCCTTATCTCGCCGTCGTGCCGACGCACTTGACGCCGATGCGGTATAGCCCGCACCCTTGGGCGGTGCCGGGGAGCGACGGTGTATCGAAGCTCGTACGATCCTGACCATATACTTATTTCGGCCAAATTTGCTCCGTTAGGGGAGGGCCGAAACTCGCGAAAAATGGCTGATTTTGTAGTGGTGAGCCCTGCTGGGTTCGAACCAGCGACCTACTGATTAAAAGTTGCGCATAGCCCGGTAATCTGAGGCTAATCATGGTCATCAGGCGGCTCGCAAGCACGTAAAACCGCGACATTCACAGCACTCAGCGTCATTCGGCGGCGGCTAGAGATAGCGGCCTTTCGGTGTCTGACGCGGTGCTTGCAAGGAGAATGTCGCATGGCCGTAATCAATCTCACTGAGGCTCGCATCCGCGAGCTACCCCTCGGATCGGGCATCCATCGGGATACCCAGGTCCGTGGCCTGATGGTGATTTGCCACAAGACCACGAAGTCATATGCCTGCCAAGGAGACGTGCGGCGGAACGGCCGCCATGTCCGCACAGTGCGCGTGAAGATCGACCGGGTGGATAGGATCGGGCTGCGCGATGCCCGCAACCGCGCGAAGGCTCTTATGTCGCAGATACAGTCGGGGATCGACCCGACGGACGGGCCCGATGAGACCGGCATCACATTGGAGCGGGCATTGGAAGCTCATCTGACCGAGAAACCGCACAGGCCGCGGACCGAGGAAGGTTATCGCTATCACCTCGACCACTACTTGAAAGCGTGGCGGAAGAAGGCCGTGGCCGACATTTCTCGGCAGATGGTCCGTGACCTGTTCGGCGAACTGAAACGGAAGCACGGCGAGACAACGGGTGCGTCGGTGATGCGGACGCTGCGGGCAGTGGTGAACACGGCCATGCGAATCGACGAAACACTCACCGGCAATCCGGTCGCGGCACTGCATGTCCCCTCGACGAAGCGTCGGAGGGTTGCTCCGCTCGACCTAACCGCGTGGTGGAGTGATGTGCTGCAGCTCAGTCCTGTGCGCCGTGATCTCCACATTTCCATGCTGCTTACCGGCGCTCGGCGTTCGTCCATACTGCAGGTGCGCCGTGACGACGTGGACGCGAAGAAGGCCGTTCTGACTTTGACCCACATGAAAACCAGCGACGAACCGCTTCAGCTTCCGATGGGCGCCCGGCTGGCGACAATTCTCGCGCACCGGATGCGAACCGACGAGCCGTTGGCCAGCGACTGGCTCTGGCCGTCGGTGACCAGCCGCAGCGGCCACATCGAGGAACCGAAGGAGAAGGGTCTTCCGAGCCCGCATGAATATCGCCACCATGCCCGCACGCTCTATATCGCCGCTGGCGTGCCCTACGCCGAAAGCGCGCTGCTGCTCGGCCAAAAGCTACCAGGCGCGAGCGGTGGATATGTCCATGCCCAGCACTTGGTCGAGCAACTGCGGGTCCATGCGCAGGCCCTGGAGGACATGGTATTCGGCGCCGCGCAGTTCACCCGCGACGGCGAAGAGGATGCCGTGTCGATTGACTTGGGCAGCCCCCAATTGGCCCTGCCTGCCCCTGAATGATGGGATAGCCGCCGTGGTCGAGCCGCTATCAAAATTGGGTAAGTCCCAAACTGGAGGCCGGGCGGATCGCTCGGCCTTCCTTCTTTCAGGAGCACCCTTTTGACCGCCATCACCATCGACGAAATCCGCGAGGTCATCCGTGCGGAACTCGGCAAGCCGAGCACCCCGTGGATGGACAGCGATCAGGCCGCAGCGTACCTTGGCGCCACCGCCGGTACGCTCAAGAACTGGCGAGCAACGGGGAAGGGGCCGAAGTATCATATCGTTCAGGACCGCCTCGTCCGTTACCACCGTGAAGATCTGGACGCTTTCGTTCGCGCATGATCGCTGCGGCTGACTGGCGCGCCGCCAACATTTTGCTGGTCTCAATCTCGCGTTGATGCGGGCTATCTATCGATAGCGCAACGACCAGGATGTAATCGAATGCTCGAAGATTTCATGACGCCCGGCGAAACAGCCGCCCGACTTTCAACTACCGAAGGGACGTTGAGATGGATGCGCTGCAAGGGCAAGGGGCCGCCTTTCCTAAAAAAGGGGCGTTTCGTGCTCTATCGCCGCGATGACGTCGATGAGTACGCAATAGGAAAAGAGAGGGGCGCGGCCGAAAATCTCGACACGCGCCCCTAGTGTGGCCGGAATGGGATTGGCCAACTGCGAGACAGACAAAAGCACCATGAGCTATTAGGAACATTGAATGTCTGACGAGAATATCGATACCGCCGGGGCTCCCCCCAAACAGCCAGCATTCCTCCAGAATGCTGAGTTCATCGAACTCAACGGCAAGCGCCCAGTCGACCGCAAATGGACCACTGACCGAAGTGTACGTTTCGATGCTGACGAGGCGGCACAGCGCTTGGCGGAGAACCGCAATGTGGGAGTCGTTCTCGGCGACCTTGATCTCGTCGTGGATGTGGATCCGCGAAACGGCGGCGATGACTCGTGGGAGCGTCTTCAGCGTGACTTCGCTATCAATGCCTCGGATTTCTCCACGGTGCGCACCGGCTCTGGCGGTCAGCACATCTATATGCGCCTGCCTAATGGCGCTGGTCGACTGAAGGGCAATCTGGAGCGGGATGGATACCCTGGCATCGACCTAAAATTCGTCGGCGGCCAAGTGGTCGCGCCGGGTTCCATCCATCCAGAGACGCGAAAGCCATATTCTGTCCTGTGCGATATTGATCCGCTGGACAGTCAGCCTCTCGTCCCGCAGTCGCTACTCGATCTCGCAGCTAGGCCAGCTGGGGTGCCGAACATTGCAGCCGCGGGTAGCTGGTCGCCAGAGAGGCTGGCTTATGTCCTTTCGCACTTGGACGTCGAAGACTTCCGCGAGCACGCACGTTGGCTCGAACTAATGATGTCGTGCCACGACGCGACAGAGGGCGGTGGCTGCGATGAGTTCGTTGAATGGTCTATCGGCGATCCCGCTTATGCCGGGCATGGCCAGATTATCGGTCGTCGTTGGGACAGCCTAGACACCGCGAAATCGGGTCGCATCACAGAGCGCACGCTAATCAAGTTCTTGGTGGACGCCAATGTCGCCCATCTTGTGGCACCGGACCAAGCCGCGGCGTTGGAAGACTTCGACGACATTGATCCACTTGAAGAGCCGGTATTACCGGGTGCAATCACTACCGCGAATGCCAAGGTTCAGGCGAAGTTACATCACCAGTCAAAGCTTCCGAAGACGGAAGCGGAATTGAATGCGATGGGGTATATTGCCACCGACGCTGACGGCGGCTTTCGTGTCTTTCGGCGGATCTGGGACTTCGAACTCAACCGGGACTTCTGGCAGGTCCAGAAGAAGCAGGACTTCATCGACAGCGTTGCGGGCCACTCCGTCCCTGGCCTCACCCCGCAGGGAAAGGAGACTACCGTGCCGGTCGGCTCCTCGTGGCTCCGTTGGCCTCGACGGAACCGAGCCACCAAGGTCGTGTTCGATCCCGCCCGACGCATTCCTGCGAGCGCCCTGACGCTTAACCTATGGACGGGCTGGTCAGTACAGCCACGCAAGGGAGACTGGTCCCTGATGCAGGAACTGCTCCTCGAAGGGCTCTGTGACGGTAACCGTGAATTGTTCGAGTACGTCCTCGACTGGTCGGCTTTCATGATCCAGAACCCCGACAAGCCAGCCGAGGTCGCCGTGTTCTTCGTCGGCGGCAAAGGCACGGGCAAGGGGTCCTACTGTCGCGCGCTGACCACTCTCGCCGGACGCCACGGCATGCACGTCAGCGACGCTCAGCATCTCAGCGGACACTTCAATGCCCACCTTCGGGACTGCGTGTTCCTGTTTGTCGATGAGGCGATCTGGGCGGGCGACAAGAAGACCGAAGGCACACTCAAGCGGGTGATCACCGAGCCGACGATCACCGTCGAAGGCAAGGGTAAGGACGTCGTGGTCGCCAAGAACTATCTGCACGTCATGGGGGCGTCGAACAGCCCTTGGGTATGGCCGGCATCCGAGGATGAGCGCCGTCTCGTCATCAGCCGCGTCAGCAACCGGTTCCAAGGCAAGAAGGCCTTCTTCGACAAGCTATACCGACAGATGGACGATGAGGGCGGGCTGGAAGCCATGCTGCACGACCTTCAGGCGCGGGACATCTCTAAGTTTCATCCACGGCGGTATCTGCCCAAGACCGAGGAGCTCGATCGTCAGATTGCGTTCACCAGACCACGCGTCGTCCAGGAACTCGCAGACCTCCATGCCAACGGCCAGCTGCCTTTCACCACCGGCCGGGAACTGATCGGCATGTACGACGACATCTTGGACCTGCCCGTCGTTAGGCGGTCGATCGACCAGATCGGGAAGGCGCCAGTGACCGACCAAATTGAGCGGTGGTTGCGAGATGACCTCGGGGCTACGTCGCACGAGCGAACGACCACGCAGAAGAAGAAGCCGTACTTGGGCATCTACAAGCGACCGACCGAGAAGCTCTGGTCGCTCGCCGATCATGATCGGTACGCTGCGATGTCTCCCGCGGCTCGGGCTGACGCGTTTCTGGAGCAGAAGCACCCCGAGGGCTGACGGCGCGGCCTGTGGGCAGGATTAGGTCGGACCGATCTTGGTCTATGAAGACAGGGCGATGGCCCCTGTCTTCCGTCCGTCTTGGCCTAAGGACTTAAACCGTAAGGAAAAAAGCCGCGCCAAGACAGAAAGACAACGAATACTGACCTCTCCCGGTTCGCATAGAGAACGGCGAGGCAGTGACGCCGAGCAACCGCGCCGTCTGCCGACGCCATGCTCCGACCTTGCATTCGCTACACAACTCAAAAGTGCTGTCTTGTATGTCTTTCTGTCTTTTGTGTCGTAAAATAATAATAAAAATAAGCCTTTAGGAGAAGACAGGGGTAAAGACAGGGCGAATACAGGGGGTATCACGGAGGCGCCTGGACTGTCGGGCGGAAAGCCCGCGAGATGCGCTGCCTCGCATTCCGTCCGATCCGAAAACGCGCCCGCGCGCGCGTAGCGGCTGGCCCACTGAGTAGCGATCAGCGGGCGTGGAAGGGTAAAATTACGTGCTATCAATGATTTGATTTCGGAGGGTCGTTCCAAGCACCGGACCAGACAACGTTCCGGCTTCAATCTTCATCGTCGTCCTCGCCTGCGGAATCGATCTGGGTCCGTAGATCGTCGATGCTGATTTCTCTCCAATTGGGTACAGCTTCGGCAATCTTCATGGGCGCAATGCCTTCTAGGCTCTCTTGCGAAATCACGACATAGCCGCCTCGGTTGAGCGGAAGAATGACCGCTACTCCCTCCATCCATTCCGCGATGTTGCGGATCAGAGCAGTCTTGATGACGTCGCGACCGGAGATGATCTGCAACGACTTTCGGCTAAGGCGAAAGCGAGCCTTGCCAGACTCCTTCAGCATCAGCATTAGCAGGTAAGCGATGTGTTCGTATGTGCGCATTGGAAACTCCTTTTTATCCTAAATTGGGATATGTAGTATCCTAAAATGGGTGTCAACGATTTTCGTTGGCGGAGCGTTGGTATCGCCCGCATCAATTCCCACGGCATTCGTCGGGCATGGCTGGATCACCCCGCAAGCGCGCACGGCGCATGGGCATCGACCCTCTCGACGAGCCGGCGCCCGGCTCGTCGGTGGCGCCAGCGCGTACAAGGCTCGAAGGTTTCGAACCCCACAACAAGGTTCGGCTGTCGGACGCCAACCGCCAGCGCGTCATGGCGGCGCTGCTTAATGGTTATCCGAAGGCTGCGATCGCCAACGCGCTGTCAATCAGCGCGAAGACTCTCGATCGGCTCATCTACGACGACGATGAGCTTCTGGATCAGGTCGAGGCGCAGCGGGCCTTTGAAGAGGCAGAGCTCCGGGACATCCTGATGGAGCTTGCCCGCAAGGGCGACACCGTCGCGGCGATCTTCCTGGCCAAGGCGCGGCATGGCTGGCGCGATCGCGATGATGCGAAGCTGAGCGTGGACACCGGCGGGGGCGGTGTGCTCGTCGTGCCAGGCACCATGCCGTTGGAACAGTGGACTGCTGCCGCTGCGCTCCAGCAGGCTAAGTATCGCGAGCGCCCCGACGCGCCCTTGGACGAACGCGAAATGAGGACCCACCCGACCACGGCGGATGGCCTAATTATCGAGAGGACGCTGCCGGGTGATCTGCCTGGCTAAGCTGCTCGAGGTCGGGTGGAGGTGGAGATAGCCATCGCCGCGGCTACACTAACTCCCAGCGCCCAGATAGTTTCGAAGAAAAGGGCGGTGATCGACATTAGTTTTGACTTACGACGCTTAGTTGCACAGGCTTTGGACTTCAACTTCATCAGCTTTTTGTTCATAGGTATCTCCTTTATTTGCTCACCGATGTATCGGATCACGGTCAGAGGGACGCTAAGAACTAGTGCAGCCGTGGGATTCGAACCCACCCCAACCCCCGAAGCTGGTTGACGCGCCCAAGATAGCGACCGCCGCGGCCGCTCGCAAGCCTTGGGTGCAGGTTTGAGACAGCTACCCGGCCACCCTCACGATGTGTTTCATGAACGAAGCGGTGAGCTCAAAGATGAACTCGACCTCCTCCTCTGGCAGGTTATCGTCGTGCTTCACGTACTCATTCTGGTATTTGCCGTAGAGGTCCAAAAGCTTCTGGAACATGTTCGTGAACTGAGCCGAGGCGCCGCGCTCCTTGAGCTTGGCCCCTATGAGCGGGACTTGGTTCTCAAGCGATTTTGTATTCTCCAGTACTGACTTAAGCAGCAGTTCCAGACCTAGCCGCAGGTCGTCGAGCAGGTTGCGCTGGAAGATGCCCGCATCATATTTAAGTTTCGCCTGCTCCAGCTTCTCCAGCGACTTCGGGTAGCCGTGCAGCCAATGGCGGGTCTCCTCAATCAGCGGTACGTCGAGTTCCTTTACCTCCTTGTTCAGGCGCAAACTACCGAACCGGGTGAACAGCTCTGCCCGTAACTTCTTTCTCTCGCCGCCGGATGAGGATCCAACCGTGAAGGAGTGGTGCTCGCAGAGTTCCTCTATGATCTGGAACTGCTGCGGTGGCGAAAACGCTTGCAAGCTTTCGATTAGCGCTGTTCTCTTATTCGGCGCCTCGAAAGGATAGGTCGGGTGTGGCACACGCACGTGCCACATGTCGCCATAGCTGTTGATTGCGCGCACGATCTGGGGGCCGGTGAGTCCGGAGTTCGTGTCCGCGAGTAGCGCTGCAGCCTTGTCGAGGAAGGTGATGGGAATGTCTTCTAGGAACATCTCACCCCCTTAGCCTAACAGCAACGATGTTGGATAGTGATCCGCCCGTCTGATCGGTCATCAGCGGGCACGATGTCCTGAAGGGATTTGAAAGCAGCGACTTGGCAATATGCAGGGCAGCCTAGCACCGAAGCAGGCACAGCGACGTCGTTCAGTTTTCCCGCCGCCACCTTTCCCACTTCAAATCCGCGGACTCGATCCGATTAATGATGGTCTGTGGTGAGACGCCCAGGGCCTCCGCGGCGGCGCGGATGCCGCGGTGTCTCTCGCCATCAATCACCACCGCCGTCGCGTTTGTGTATTTGGTGATCGTGTCGTCGGCGTATCGGCTGCGCAGAGCGAACCCGATTTGGTCGGGTTTTAGGCTGTAGCCGCGATCAAGGTATCTTAGCATCTCGCGGACCACGTCGATTGTAACAGGTTGACCGGCAGCTACGAGCGCATCGGCGTACCTTCGGGTGATCCGGGTGCGGTTCATCCACGGCCCCGACCCTGATGGAATCTGGTCATGGCCGCGGTATCTAAAACCCCGCTGTTTTCTCAGCCAATCCGGGTAGCGGTCGTTCTCCTCGCTCATTGGACACTTTTGACCATGACTGATGCCCAGTCGTCAAGTAGTTGTAGCGCACCGGATGTTTGCCCTTATTGGAGTTGGTCGTCCGCTTCTGGACTGTTTAACAGAAAAGGTACGACCAAATGAGCAAGTCTGATGACAATACGCCCTTTATCCGCGGCTCTATCCCGAAAAATGAGCACGAAATCGTCCTCACCGTAAGCAACGAGTGCTTTGTTGAGGGGCGCAAGTTCAAGGACCGATACCTCTCGGATCACCCGATGCGCGACGAATACACCGAGACTGAGCTGAACCTCCTCGGAGCGGCGTTCCTGCGGGTTGCCGGCGCCTTGCCGATCTTCTCCTACGACCTGATCCGATGGACGACCGAGACGTGCATGTTCGATGGCCGCTCGGCGGTGCGGGAGTACGCCGAACGCGTCATCGGGATGGAGTATGTCGAGACGAACGTCGACCGCGGCCCTGGCCGCAAATGGAGCCCGATGACGGCTTCGCCATCGGATACAGCTAAGCTCTCTTACGCGTCCTACAGCGATCTTGATGCGCTCAAGGTGGCGGAGGAGATCGTGCAGCTTGTCAACGCGCAGGGGCGCCGCGGCGATGGGCTGCTGCCTATGGCTGCCTGACCGTAGATCAGCAGGCTTACGCTGAATAATCGCGCAAATCCATCGACATGTCCGTCGCGGTGTTCTGTGAGCACCGCGGCGGACACCGAACTAGGCCGTTCGAGCTCAATGTTGGTCCCAATCGCGACTTGGCAAGCGCATCCCATAATCGTGTTTCGCTCGAGGCAACTGCGTCTCGGCCATGCCCGCGATGGCGGGCATCACTTGGGCTGAGCCCGGGCATGGTCGGATCATGAAGCCCCTGGCGAGACGCGAGGACCTTCAAGGAGAAGAACATGCCCGCACCCAAGGCCACGCTCGGCGCGCAATGGCTGAGCCCGACCGACATAAGATCCACCATCACCCGCATCCATGCGGGCCGCACGGCGCACTCCAATCTGCTCCGCAACCTGTCCGGTCGCGTCGAACGCCACGGCGAGCAGGTCGCAAGCTCTCTTCGTACGCTTGACGCGAAGGATCGCCCCTCCGTGGTCGCGAAGTCGATCAGCGGCTTCCGCGGCGAGCTCGTCCGTGAGAGCGCTGACCAGCGGATCGCTCACACCCGTGAGTTGGCCGGGCTTGCCGGGAAGCTGACTGCGGCCTCCGTTCACTACCGCAGTCCGGTCCAGATGCTCATGCGCGAGACCCTTGGATCAGAACGGCGCAGCAGGATCATGCAGCAGACCGCGGCGTCTGGCCCGGTTGAGCTCGCCAGCTTGGCGGAGTTCGCGGCGGCCACCAAGGACAAGGAGCTCGCGGCGGCGCTGTGCAGTCGCATCGCCGACCTGCCACGCTCTGATCGTCCGTTCTCGGCCGCCGAACTGGCCGACGTGCTCATCGGTGACCTGCACCGGGAGATGAGCCAGGCGCTCGTCGAGGCCGAGCGGCGCGTACTCGAAGCGCTCAATGAAGACGCCGAGTTCGAGACAGGCAAGCCGAACCCCCAGCGCGCACTGCAGATCGCAATGCTCCGCAAGCGCGAGCAGGAAATCGGGGCCTATACCGACGATGAGGAAGACGCCGAGCAGCCCGCCGAAGCGGCCTGATCCGCGCGCCATAAAACCGTAGCACCAACCAAAAAAGGAATTTCACATGGCCGTATATGCCTTCTTTCCCTCCGCCGAAAACCTCCGCCGTCCTGACGGCATCGGCTTCATCATAGCCGAGGGCGCAGACGTCGCGGCCGCCCGCACCGTTGCTCAAGCATTGGCCGGTGGTCCGTCGATCGAGAAATTCACCGCCGTTGTCGTCGGCGCGGGCATGGATGCTGTCGCCGTGCAGGGACTTCCCGTCGGTGCACCGAACCGCTCCACCTGGCCGAAACTGACGCGCGGCGGCAACTTCCTCAATCCGGCGACGTGACGTGGCGCGCAATCCAGTATTGTCCTCGATCCGCAAGCTCGCCGGGTATCAGGCTATCAGCCTGAACGAAGCATTCCGGCTGCTGATTGCAGGCAGGGGAGACCCCGACCTTATGCCTATGCGGGCGAGGAAAGGGCTGTGTAGCATCTTGCGCGGCTTCGGCTACCGGGAGACATTTATGATCAAGTCGGGATCGGATGAAGGGCAACTCATGTGGGTCAGGAACCCATGGCCGATCGACGTGGCCTCGGTCCGCAGCGGCAAGACGGAAACCTACGAAAGGTTCTGACGCAGAAGGCTCCGAGATTTCAGTCTCGGGGCCTTCTGATATTCAATCAGCAGGACGCCGCCCCGTAGGTCGCGGTTTTCCAAGGTTTCCAGAGTAGGATGGCGCGAAAGCACCGTGACGCGCACTGTAATGTGACCGACGAGCTGACCTAAGCGCCGAGATGGGCGAGGGCGTTCACTTCCGCCTGGATGCGTTCGAGAGACACGGTAAGTTCGCGCGCGCGGGGTATGCGCACCTCGTTGAGCAGGCGGAAGGCCACGCGCTCGTCGATCACGTCCACGATCTCCGTCGAGGCGCGTCGGTCTCCAATCCAATAGACCTGCATTACCGTTACCGTGCCTGTGAAGCGCTCACCTGAAGATGTCGGACCATCGAGTGCATAGCTGAGCGCGGAAATTCTTGCCCGATCGAGCGCGTTGAACTCTTCGATGACGGGCTGCCGTTCGATACCGCGCGAACCCGGCTCACGATCTCGATGGACTTCATACCTCGCGACCGGCCCCTTATCGCCTCTCGCTAAGCCTGCGGACGTTCCCGATGCTTTCATGCTGACTTCCTTTCGACTGCATTGCGGAACAAAGCGCTGTGGAAGCCGATAAGCGAACCCGCACTATGGCGCAGCGGTCCCCGAAAACATGGCCATGGCCAGATCTCTGATATTGTCGAAACGAGTAAACTCTCCACGCGGCAGTCGCCGAAGTCCGCTCCGAACCTTTTTTATGCCATCTGCGTCACCGCGGGAATGTCGCACCGACCGATCCCCGAGCGGCGGCAGCGGCTGTCCGACCGATCCGCCGAACCAAAGGAATGGGCCGAGGTTCAGCGTAGCCGGATCGACGAACATCCAGACAACGCAGCCGCCGGGCTTTTGGGCCAGTGCGAGTTGGACATCTACGTGCGCGCGGCTGCCACCGGCGGTGGTGGCCTTGAGTTGGATGTGGCGCATCGCGTCCCCGACCTGGACGACGATGTCGTACCCAAACGCATCATATTCCGGCCGCAGCACCTCGAACGGTTGACCCACGTCGAGCAGGAGATGACGTGAGAGCTCGGCCAAAAAGATATGCTCGATCACCTTCTCGCGCAGCACCGAGTGCTCAGGGGCCCAAACGTCGAACATGGCGCGACACTGCCGCGCCAATCTCGCCTGTCAACTGAATAGGGACTATAGTCCCTAGAGAATATCGCGTGGCACGGCTCCAGTCTGGACGATGGACTGGAACAAGATTGTCGGCGCAAATGTGAAGAGGTTGCGGATCGAGCGGAAGCTTACGCAGGAGCAACTCGCGCACGACGCCGAAATCGACCTGACTTACATGGGTGGCATAGAGCGCGGACGCCGCAATCCGTCGCTGTCGGTCATTGCGCGATTGGCGGACGCGCTCGGCGTACATCCCGCCGACCTGCTCAGCTACAGCTGAGGCAGGCGGCGCGACCTGTCTCTCAAGCGGTTGGGAAATAAGCGTTTGCTAAAGCAGTGGCCAGCGTTGCGGCCAGAACGGGCGGCACAGCGTTCCCCACTTGGGTGAACTGCCGCGCTGTTGGCCCGAGGAAGACGTAGTCGTCAGGAAACGTTTGCAGGCGAGCACATTCCCTAACGCTTAATGTTCTGGGTATTTCGGGATGCAAGTGAGAGCGGCCACCGCCGTTCGTTCCACCTGCGATCACCGTCTTAGATGGAAGCGTGGGATCTAATCGATCAACTCGACCAAGTTGGTCACGCTGACCATAGTCGAGTTTCATGTATCGCTCGATCGATCCGGCCTTATGTGTGCGGGTCTCGTGGTTTGGCAATCCGTTCGGCAGCTTGCTGAGAACGCTAGCGCAGCCAACGTGAGGTTTTTTGGGCGGCACAACGAGCTTACCGTTAGTCCGCGATCCTACGACGAAGAGGCGCTCTCTATATTGCGGAACTCCATAGTCAGCCGCGTTCAGCACCGTCGGCTCGTTTACGGCGTATCCTTCCTGCCTGAGCAGCTCAATGGCCGCGGACAGCTGTTCTCCGCCATCAAGATCGCGCAGCCCAGGTACATTCTCAACGACGAAGACTTTCGGCCTAAATCGGATCACGAGTTGGACGTAATCGAAAAGAAGATTGCCATTCTTTTCATGAGCAAAGCCGACGCGCTTAAAATTCTCTCCTGATCGCGAAAATCGTTGATTCGCCGCAATGCTAAACGGCTGACACGGCGAGCCACCGACGAAAATACCTTCGAATGGTGTGTCGATCAGGGGGGTAAGCGCTTCTACTACCTCGACAAATTGAGAGACATCTCCACTTCCGAATGGGGGCCCGAATACCTTCCACTTCGGCCGGTTCTTTCGGAGGGTTCGGCAGAAAATCTCGTTGTGCTCGAATGCAGCGATGGTTTCGAAACCGATCTGCTCAAACCCTAGATCCATTCCCCCACAACCGGTGAAAAAGCTGACCACAGGGACGCCCTTAACGAGCTTCTTAAAATCGCCAAGTTTTGTAGGAGCTCCACCCGTCCAACGCTTTTCATGCGCTCGCTGGTAAATGAGGTCGTCGTAGCTCAGGCCAGCGACCGCCAGTGCCGCGGCCAAATCGTCGTCGGAACTTACCATTTGAGAGATCAGTTTTTGCTGCTCAGCGTATTCATCGGTTGTTACAGGTAATTTTAGCTGCGCAGCCGTCATGTGGTGTTCCTCAGATTCTTGGCTTGGTCATATACCGCACGAGCTTCTGCAGCGTCGACAAAATCCTTCTTGCCCTGCGCCTTCAACCACTTCGTATAAAAGCGATGGACGGCGCGATGGCAGGTAGGACAGATGGCAACTAGGTCACCCAAAACGGTCCCGCTTTTATCCGATCTCGTACCGGAACAAAGGGGTAACACATGGTGGATGTCAAGTACACGGTCAGCCCATGGAAATTCCGATTTTGTGTCACGGGCGCAGAAATCGCAGGTCGTGGTCGGGTTCTTCTCGAAGTAGGCATTTCGGATCGCCGAGTTGCGTTCGAGCACGATGTGCGTCCGCTCAACACGGGTGCCCTCGGAAAACCCCGCTTCGACCGTTTCATCAAGCACCGTTTTGGAGAAATCAATTTCGAAATCGCTGACGGCGCTTTCGAACAGGCCAGCTATGCGCAAAATCTCTCGCTCGCTGCCGTTTTCTTGCTTCCCCCGGATCGCTTGCAGGCTTTCAAAGACGTCGATGGCGTCGTCCTTGTCGAGGGAGACCGTGACTTCCGTCGATGTCGCACTCAGATACGAAATCTGTCCAATCACCTGAATGCTTTCTCGCGCCTGCCGGTGATCTCCTGAGGTCCATGATTTTTTGGCGATCTCTATGAAAGCCGTTTGGTCCTCTTCACCGTCGAAATTGCTCCTTTGATAGGCCCCAACAATTTCGCGGATGCCGACGACCGGACTGCCCAAAACCGACCGAGTGAGCAGGAATTTCAACGCAAATAGAAGTGGGAAGCGCGGTGTCTCCGTTGGCTTCCATTCTTGAAAGGATGGCGCGGGATCAGTGAACGATTGGGCTAGAAAATGGAAATAGTCATCCGAGGTGACTTGGCCGTCTTTGGCGAGTGCTTGAGCGATTGGCGTAGGGACCGCGTTGTCCCCAATCTTGGCGACAAGCATTGCCGTACGGAACACCCGAGAGTAGTTGCGCCACGGCGGATAGGCGGTGGACGCAGGAAGAAATGGCAACCCTGTCGCTGACACAAGAGGACCGCGACTTGCAGATTTCAGGTCATCTGCGACTGCAAATTTTGCAATTTTTCGCAGTTCGTCGAACTGGAAGTATTCAATCCTGCCTTGGTCAAACCGCCACATTGTCACCCCCGTATTTCGGAAGGGGATAGCAATCGCGAGAGCGGCAATCCAGCGGGAAGAGTTTGAACGACCTAAACAGCTAGCGCAAGTTTCTGCCCGCGTCGTCAGCGTTTGAAGTGCCAGAAATTTCCCTCTACGAGTTGTTCTGGAGTTTCGACGGGGAGGAATACAGTGCCGACTAAGGCGTACCACAGGTTTTTGAACCGGATAGCTTATTACAACACCGACATCGAGCTGTGCGAACTCTTAGTAGGCAGGTTTTTTCAGACACCCCATTCCGACGAAAATCTTGCAGTGGCTTTGGGGTCAACCGCGGATATCCATCCAAGTCTTTCGCGCCGCGTTAATTCGCGCAATTCTAAAAACATATGTGGAAATCACCTGAAATCTACTTTGTATGCCGCCTTCATAAAGGATCTTTTCGAAGATTTTTCGGCATTTATTTCGGATACGATGACTAAAGCTGCTCTTGCGGGCATTGACCCTGCCCGGTTTGTGGGCGAGATTCGTCTGGATCTCCATGCCGCTGATATTCTTGCAACTGGGAACTGGGACGCGGCGGTCCGCCTTGTGTCAGACGCGATATTCCGTAAACTCGAGAATGAGCGAAACACGAAGGAGCTCTTGCGAAAGGCAAGCGCGCGGCTCGGTTTAGCGCTTGACCAGAACGTCTTGAACGGGGCCATGCCATATCTTGATGCTCGCCATATTCTCGTGCATCGCGACGGGCGCGTTGATGACCTATATGTCGCAGACTATCCTCAAATTCAGGTGCGAGAAGGAAAAATTGCGACGAATTATCAGTTCGTTGGGGACGCTCGGCGGGCGGTGGATGCGCTGGCTCGTCATATTGACGAGCGCGTGATCGCAGCGAACTTGGTAAGAAACCAGGATATGAGTGGACGGCGCCAATAGCCGCGCTCGCTTAAACCAGACCGTCCCAGGACATATCAGCAATCTGAAACTGCTCGAATAGTCGGTTTCTATTCGGTTCTTATAGTTCAAGCTCCAGCGGTTTCTCAAAAATCCGCATAAAAAATACATCAAAATCAATGCATTAGTGGTGAGCCCTGCTGGGTTCGAACCAGCGACCTACTGATTAAAAGTCAGTTGCTCTACCGACTGAGCTAAGGGCCCATCCGGCGCCGGCGAAGCGGCGCGCGAAAGTGAGCCGTCGCCCTAGTGCGCCGATGCGCCCCGGTCAACTGGCTTCGGACGCGTCAGGCGCGCGGCGAGTTGGCGGACGCTGCGGCCGGTCAGCGGGTGCAGCCAGTCGGCGACGATCGTGCGCAGCGGGCCGAGCACGAACGCGCGCTGTTCGATTGCGGGATGCGGGATGGTCAGCGTGCCGTCGGACCACGCCCCGCCCGACCACAGCAGGATGTCGAGGTCCAGGGTGCGGGCACCCCAACGCTGGCCGGTGCGGCGGCCGAAGCTGGCTTCGATTGCTTGCAGCCGTTCGAGCATTTCGGGCGGGCTGAGCGGCGAGGCGACGAGCGCGACGGCGTTCGCATAGCGGCGGCGCGACGGGCCGATCGGGTCGCTGGCGATGATCGGGCTGGCGTCGACCGCCTCGATATCGTCGCTTTCGAGCGCGGCGAGCGCCGCCAGCAGCACCGCGCGCGGGTCGCCGAACCGCACATGGCGCCGATTCGACCCAAGGCCGATGGCATAAAGGGGGAGCGGCGTTGCGTTACTCATACCCTCGCGCCTATCGCAGAAGCGTGGAAATTGACAGCCCGTTGCCCGGCACCGAGCCACCGCGCGATTGTCCGCGATGCCCGCGGCTTGCCGCGCTGCGCGGCGAATGCCGGGCCGAGCATCCCGACTGGTGGAACGCGCCGGTCTATGCGTTTGGCGATCCGGGCGCCTGGCTGGCCTTTGCCGGACTGGCGCCCGGCAAACATGGTGCGAACCGGACGGGGCGGCCGTTCACCGGCGACTATGCGGGCGACCTCTTGTTCGCGACGCTTGCCGAATTCGGTTTGAGTCGGGGGCATTATGATGCCCGCGTGGACGACGGGCTGACGCTCGACGGCGCGATTATCGTCAACAGCGTCAAATGCCTGCCGCCGCAGAACAAGCCGACGCCGGCGGAAATCGCGAACTGTCGGCCCTTCTTCGAGGAGCAGATGGACGCGTTGCCAAAGCTGCGCGTCATCATCGCGCTCGGCCGGATCGCCCATGACGCGGCGCTCCGCGCCTTTGGCGAGAGGCTGGCTGCACATCCTTTCGCGCATGGTGCGGTGCATGTGCTGCCCGGCGGGCGGTACCTCGTCGATAGCTATCATTGCTCGCGCTACAACACGAACACGGGGCGACTGACGGCGGCGATGTTTGCCGATGTCTTTCGCACCGCACTGGCGTTGAACGGTCAGACGAGCGGACCGAATTCCTCGACCAGCCCGCGATAGAGCGCGCGTTTGAACGGGACGATCAGTTTTTCGATCTCCCCCAGCTCGGCCCATTTCCACGCGCGGAATTCCTGGTGCGCGGTGTGGATGTTCACGTCGCCGTCCTCGCCCATGAAGCGCATCAGGAACCAGTGCTGGCGCTGGCCGCGATATTTGCCGCCCCACATCTTTCCGATCAGATGGTCGGGCAAATCATAGAAATATTCCTCGCGGCTGCGCGCGATAATCTCGACCAGCCCGCCATGCACCCCGGTTTCCTCACCGAGTTCGCGGATCGCCGCTTCTTCGGCATCCTCGCCATCGTCGATCCCGCCCTGCGGCATCTGCCACGCTTCGCTCGTCGTATCGAGCCGTTGACCGACAAAGACGCGGCCGTCGCGATTGGCGAGCATCACGCCCGCGCAGGGGCGGTAGGGAAGTTTGCTGTGGTCGATCATGCCGCCCCGTTAGCTTCGGCGACGATCGCCTTCAATACCGTCAATGCGCCGCGGATATCTTCCCGTGCGCTCGGGATGCCCTGCGCGAGGTTGATATAGCCGTGGATCGTGCCCTTCGCCTCGCGATAGGTGGTGGGGACACCGGCCTCGACAAGCTTGGCGGCATAGGCGCGGCCCTGATCGCGCAGCGGGTCGAGGCCCGCCGTGATGAGCAGCGTCGGCGGCAGCCCCTCGGCAGGAAAATCGAGCGGCGCGGCGCGATAATCGGCGGGGTCGGCGGCATAATGATTGCCGAACCAGGTCATGCTGCCCTGCGTCAGCAAATGACCTTCGCCGAAATCGCGGTAGCTTTGCCAGTCGTCGTGGGTGGTGACCGCGGGATAGATCGGGTGGATTGCGATCACCGGCTTTGATGCGGGATTGTCTCGCAGCGTCAGCGCGGTCGCGATGGTCAGGTTGCCGCCCGCGCTTTCGCCCGACAGCACCAGGCCGGTGCAGGGAATATTGTCGGCAACCCAGCGCGTCGCGGCTTCGCAATCGATGGGGGCGGCGGGGAAGGGGTGTTCGGGCGCCAGGCGATAGTCGACCGCGATCACGGGCATGTCGAGCAGGCGCGCAGCCTCGGCGCAATAGGCATCGTGCGTGTCGAGATCGCCGATCACCCAGCCGCCGCCATGATAAAAAATCATGACCGGCCCGGCCTCGCGGTCCGGGCGATTGTCATAGAGGCGAATCCCGATATCGCCCGCCGGGCCGGGGATCGTCCGGTCCTCGACCGCGGCAATCTCACCGCGCGGGGCGTCGGCGAGCTGGCCCATCACCCGGAACATTTCGCGTGCCGCTTCGGGCGGCAGCTCCTCCATCTTGGGGCCTTCCTGGGCATTGAGGAAGGTGAGAAAGGCCGCCACATCGGGGCGCGCATGTTGGGTGGTGCTGTCGGTCATCCAGTCTCTCCCTGATCGATATTTTCGCCATGCTATTCGGCATCGGCGAGGCAAATTCAATCGCAAATCGAAACCGACCTGTCGCCCGCCCTTTGCAGCGCACAACTTTTTCTCAATTGCGGCTTGGCGCGCACGGGCCTAGGCCGATGTCACAGGTTCGCAAGATTCAAAGGCAGATACAGAAAATGGCGACAGCGGCAGTGGACCAGGCCGACCAGCGGCAGTCCCCCCTTTCGGATGCAGTGGTGGTTCGATTTGCCGGCGACAGCGGCGACGGGATGCAACTCACCGGCGGTCAATTCACCCTCTCTTCGGCGCTGGCGGGTAATGACTTTGCGACTTTCCCCGATTTCCCCGCCGAAATCCGCGCGCCGCAGGGCACATTGTTCGGCGTTTCGGCCTTCCAGATCAATTTCGGATCGTCGGCGATCGACACCGCGGGCGACGCGCCCGACGTGCTCGTCGCGATGAATCCCGCGGCGCTCAAGACCAATGTGCCGTCGCTCAAGCAGGGCGGCCTGATCATCGCCGACGAGGGCGAGTTTAACGACCGCAACCTTGCCAAGGCGAAATATGAAGCAAACCCGCTTGAGGACGGCAGCCTTGCGAAATGGCAACTGCTCAAGCTCAATATCAGCCAGCTCACCATGGACGCGGTCAAACCGTTCGGGCTCGGCAACAAGGAAGCCTTGCGCTGCAAGAATATGTGGACGCTGGGGCTTTCGCTCTGGATGTTCGACCGCGATCGCCAGCCGCTGATCGACTGGCTGAACGCGAAGTTCGCGAAAGACCCAAATCTTGCGGCGGCGAACGTGGCGGCGCTCAATGCAGGCCACGCCTATGGCGAAACGGCCGAGCTTGCCGGGCCGCTCAAGCAGCATCATGTCGATCCGGCGCCGGTTGCGCCCGGTCTGTACCGCACGCTGACCGGCGCCGAGGGCATCGCGCTCGGCCTCGTCGCGGGCGCCCAACTCGCCAAGCTGCCGATGTTCTTCGGCGGCTATCCGATCACTCCGGCTTCGGCGATCCTGCACCATCTGTCGCGGCTCAAGGAATATGACGTCACGACCTTTCAGGCCGAGGACGAAATCGCCGCTATCTGTTCGGCAATCGGCGCTAGCTATGCGGGGTCGCTTGGTGTCACCAGCTCGTCGGGCCCGGGCATTGCGCTGAAGGGCGAGGCGATGGGCCTCGCGATCATGACCGAACTGCCGCTGGTGATCGTCAATTCGCAGCGCGGTGGTCCGTCGACCGGCTTGCCGACGAAAACCGAGCAATCGGACCTGTATCAGGCAGTCTATGGCCGCAACGGCGATGCGCCGATGCCGGTGATCGCGGCGCGATCGCCGGGCGACGCGTTTGAATGCGCGATCGAGGCGGTGCGCATCGCGGTGCAATATATGACGCCGGTGATGCTGCTGACCGACGGTTACATCGCCAACGCCGCGGAACCATGGGCGGTGCCCGATCTGACGACGTACGACGCATTCCCCGTCGAATTCCTGACCGCGGTGCCGGAAGGCGGCTTCAAGCCCTATGGCCGCGACGAAAATCTCAAGCGCCCGTGGGTGAAACCGGGGACGCCGGGCCTGCTTCACCGGATCGGCGGGATCGAGAAAGAACTCGACACCGGCCACATCAACTATGCGCCCGACAACCATCAGGCGATGACCGACATCCGCAAGGACAAGATCGACGGCATCAAGGTCCCCGACCAGGTCGTCGAACTCGGCGCCGAGGGGGGCAAGCTCGCGGTCGTCGGCTGGGGCTCGACCTTTGGTCCGATCCACCAGGCGGTGCGCCGCAAGCGCGCCGAAGGCGCCGATGTCAGCCATGTCCACATCCGCCACATCTGGCCGATGCCCGCCAATCTGGGCGAGCTTTTAAAAAGCTATGACAAGGTGATCGTGCCCGAAATGAACACGGGCCAGCTCAAGACCGTGCTGCGCGACCAATATCTGGTCGATGCCAAGCCGGTGAACAAGGTGTCGGGCCAGCCCTTCACCATCGCCGAAATCGAGGCCGCCATCGAAGGAGCACTCGCGTGAACGAGATGACCACTATCGCGCGCACCACCACGCTCAAGGATTGGGAAACCGATCAGGAAGTCCGCTGGTGCCCCGGCTGCGGCGACTATGCGATCCTGAAGGCGGTGCAGCGCACCATGCCAGAAATCGGCACCGCGCCCGAAAATACCGTGTTTATCAGCGGTATCGGCTGCTCGTCGCGATTTCCCTATTATATGGAAACCTATGGCTTCCACACGATCCACGGCCGTGCGCCGGCGTTCGCGACGGGGCTGAAGCTTGCCAATCCGAACCTCGACGTGTGGATCGTCACCGGCGACGGCGACGGGCTTTCGATCGGCGGCAATCACACCATGCACCTGATCCGCCGCAATCTCGATTGCCAGATCATGCTGTTCAACAACGAGATCTATGGCCTTACAAAAGGGCAATATTCTCCGACGAGCCGCGTCGGGACGACGAGCCCCTCGACCCCTTATGGCTCGGTCGACCGTCCGGCGCAGCCCGCGGCCTTTGCGCTCGGCGCAGGCGCACGTTTCGTCGCACGCGGTTTTGATGTGTCGAAGGAGCTGCCGAACGTGTTGAAAGCCGCTCACGCGCACAAGGGCGCGGCTTTTATCGAGATTTTCCAGAACTGTATCGTCTACAATAAAGACGTATTCGAGGATTTTGCGGCACCCAAAGGCGCCGAGGATCGCCAGCTCTGGCTCAAGCAGGGCGAGCCGATGCTCTATGCCAAGGGCACCAAGGGGATCGCGCTCGACGTTGATGCTCTTAACCTCAAGACCGTCGATGTCGTGGATGGCGACTGGCAGGCCGCGGGGGTGATCGTGCATGACGTCACCAACCGCAGCGTCGCGCATATGCTCGTCGAAATGCGCTTCGGCGAATTTCCGATGGCGCTCGGCGTGCTCTACGACGATCCGCGCCCGACTTTCGAGGCCGATGTCGTCCGCCAGAACAAGGCGGCGGCCGAGGGCAAAAAGGCCGATTTGCAAGGGTTGCTGAAAAAAGGGCAGACTTGGACAGTGGCCGAGGGCGGGCCCGAACTCTGATTCTCCGCCGCCATGGATAATCTGACGCACAGCCTTGTCGGCGCGGTTCTTGGGCAGATGGGGCTTAAGACAAAGACCGGGCTTGCAATGCCGACGCTGATCATCGCGGCAAACCTGCCCGATATCGATGCGGGCTGCGCGATCTACGGCACCGAATCGCTGTCGATGCGGCGCGGGATCACGCATGGTCCGATTGCGCTGGTGCTGCTGCCGATCCTGCTGTGGGCGCTGATGATCGGGTTCGACCGCTGGCAGGAACGGCGCGGGAAACGTCCGGTCACGCGGCTCCCAATTCACAAGGGCTGGTTGCTCGCGCTCGCCTATATCGGTTGCTTCAGCCATCCGGCGCTCGATTGGCTCAACAATTATGGCATTCGGTTGCTCGAACCGTTCAGCCACCGCTGGTTCTATGGCGACAGCATTTTCATCATCGACCTGTGGATATGGATCGCGCTGGGGCTGTCGATCGGGGTGTCGCTGCGCCGCCAACGGCGCGGCACGGCGCACTGGCGGCGGCCGGCGTGGGTCGGGTTTGTGGGCATCTCTGCCTATATTTTTGTCAATGGTGCGATCACCGGCGCCGCAGAGGGCAGGGTGGCGGAAGCGCTTCGCAAGGCCGGGCACGCCGACGCGCTGGTCGTCGCGAGTCCGCCCCCGCTCGCCTTCTGGAAACGCGACGTCTTTTGGCGGACCGCCGATCGCTATGGCACTGCAAGCTTCGTTCCTGGGGGCGGCGGCGAGGTCGATACGGTGGGGATGCCGACGGCTATGGATGATCCGCGTCTGACGACCTGGGTCAAGGCCGACCCCGCGGCGCGTGCCTTTCTGTTCTGGTCGCGGATGCCCGTTGCGCAGAAGGATGGCGATGCGATCCTGCTGCGCGATCAGCGTTTCATGCATCCCTTGGCGCAGGACCGTTTCCAGGTCCGGCTGACCGCGCCCGACACCGCCAGCCGTCCCCAATAATCGGGCGCATCCGTCCCCGCATGTGACGTCATGGCGCCGCGCTGCAACCGATTGTCAGGCGCCCGACTTTGGGGCAGGAAGGGGTTATGAACACGCATGTCAGCCCGCGTCGCGGCAAGGAACTGCTCCGCGCCGACCGCGCCTATCGCGCGGGCGGGGGGCTGGCGCGGCTGATTGCGCTGGCGCCGGCAGGGCTGTTCCACCGGATGCTCGACCGCATCGATTCGGGCTTGGCGCTCGGCACGATCGAGGGGCATCTGCCTGACGGCAGCGTGCGGCTGATGGGTGGGCGCGGCAAGGGGCCGGTTGCGGTCGTGCATCTTCACAGCTGGACCGCGCTCGCCCGGCTGGCGATTTCGGGATCGGTGGGATGGTATCGCGCGTGGGATGCACGCGAATGGTCGTCGCCCGACCCGGTGCCGCTGTTCGACCTGTTCATGCGCAACGGCGAGGCGCTGGGCAACGCGGCGCGCGCGCGCGGACCGTGGCGCTGGTTGAACAAGGCGATCCACGCGTTCCACCGCAATGACCGCCGGGGCGCCAAGCGCAACATCCATGCTCACTATGATTTGGGGAATGATTTCTATCGCTTATGGCTTGACTCGGGCATGAATTATTCGAGCGCGCTGTTTACCGACCCCGGTCAGTCGCTGGAGGAGGCGCAGGCGGCGAAGGTCGACGCAATTCTTGACCGGCTCGACCTGCGTTCGGGAAGCCGTCTGCTCGAAATTGGCTGCGGTTGGGGGGCGCTCGCCGAGCGGGCGGTCGAACGTCACGACGTACTCTACACCGGGATCACCCTGTCGCCGGCACAGGCGGACGTGGCCGACGCGCGGCTGAGCGCGGTCGACCTGTCGGGGCGTTCGCGGATCGAAATCTGCGATTATCGCGATGCGCAGGGTCCCTATGACGCGATTGCAAGTGTGGAGATGGTCGAAGCGGTGGGCGAGGCCTATTGGCCCGCCTATCTCGACGCAATCAGCCGATTGCTCCGCCCCGGAGGCAAGGCGGCGATCCAGTATATTATGATCAACGATGCGCTGTTTGAACGCTATGCCGCGAGCAGCGATTTCATCCAGGCCTATATCTTTCCCGGCGGCTGCCTGATTTCGGAAAGCCGTTTTCGTGCGCTCGCCGAGGCACGCGGGTTGGCGTGGCGCGATGTGCAGCGGTTCGGCGGCGATTATGCGGAAACGCTGCGTCAGTGGCGCGAACGCTTTGATGCGGTGGTCACCGCTGACCAACTGCCGTCGGGATTCGACGACCGATTTATCCGGCTGTGGCGTTATTATCTGCAATATTGCGAAGGCGGCTTTCGCGGCGGCGGCATCGACGTCGCGCAAGTTACGCTGGAAAAGACAGCCTGAAAACAGGGGAGAGACACATGCGACGATATTTGGCAGCGGCGTCCCTATGGGCCGCCGTCGCGGCTTGCAGCGCGCCCGCGACCACAAAGACCACCGACACGATGCCAAAGGATATGAATGTGCTGTTCTGGACCCAGGATCAACGCGATGCCGCCTTTCGCACGATTGAAACGATGCCAAAGGTCGTGTTCAACACGGTCGAAGCGGGCGATGCCGTTTATCCGTTGCCGCAAGGCGCGCCTCTCGATCTGGGCGTCGACGTCGATGCCCATATGGCGAAACAGCGTAATGCGGGCTTGATCATTGTGCAAGACGGCAAGGTCAGGCTCGAAAAATATGCGCTGGGCTATGGCGCCGCAGGGCGTTGGACCAGCTTTTCGGTCGCGAAAAGCTTCACCTCCACGCTGGTGGGGGCTGCGGTAAAGGACGGCTATATCAAAAGCCTCGATGACAAGGTGACGGTCTATATCCCCGGTCTCAGGGGTTCGGCTTATGACGATGTGTCGGTGCGGCAGCTGCTGACGATGACGTCGGGGGTCAAATGGAACGAGGATTATACCGATCCGAAATCCGACGTCGCCCTGTTCAACCTGCAAAAGCCGGTGGCCGGGGAAGACGTGACTGTCAGCTATATGAAAACCTTATCACGCGATGTTCCTGCTGGATCGAAGTGGCTCTACAGCACCGGCGAAACGAATCTGATCGGGGTTCTGGTGTCCAGCGCGACGGGAAAAACGCTGTCGACCTATCTGTCGGAAAAGATCTGGAAGCCGTTCGGAATGGAACAGGACGCGGTCTGGATGCTCGGTGCCACCGGGCATGAAATCAGCGGTTGCTGCATATCGGCCAGCCTGAAGGACTATGCCCGGTTGGGGCAGTTCGTGCTGGACGGCGGCATCGCGGGCGGCGTCAAGGTGGTCCCGGACGACTGGTTCGCCTCCGCGACCGTCAAACAGGCTGACATTGGGGTGCCCGGCCGTGGCTATGGCTATCAATGGTGGACGAACGACGACGGCAGCTTCGCCGCACAGGGCATTTTCGGACAGGGCATCTTCATCGACCCCAAACGCAAGCTGGTGATCGCGTCGAACGGAAACTGGCCGACCGCAACCGATCCCGAAGGTGTCGGCGCGGCGCGCGAGGCTTTTTACAAGCGCGTGCAGGCTGCGGTGGACAAGGAAGCCGCCAACTAAGCTTCGTCACCCCCGGCGAAGGCCGGGGTTCTCTGGCTGGGGTCTCTCCGTCGAGATCCCGGCCTCCGCCGGGATAACAAAATCAGATTAGTCGGTGACGACGCTCGCTGCGCGCTGGGCCATCCACACCGCTGCGATCGGGACGGCGACGCCCAGCACCATGATCCACCATGTGTCGGAAAAATCGACCGCGGTATAAAGGGCGGCGCCGATCACCGCACCGGTGACCACCCAGCCGGCGCCCGTCCCGGCAGAAATCCGCATCGCGAGCCAGCTCCCCGCAAAAGTGCCGATGAACCAGCCGACGACCAGGGCGATCGTCGATCCGATCGGGATCAGTATTTCACCCGTTGTCGTATCATATTCGGAGGGCGAGATTTCGCTGCCTGCATATTGGGCGATCCAGATCAGCCCGAATGCGACGACGATGCCGATCACTGCGGCGATTGCCGCCCGCAAAATATCCCTGGTCATTCCCGCGCCCTCGCAAACCCTGTTATGCGAGCGTCTTAGCGCAGGAAAGCAAGGATGGCTTCAAGCTTTTTCCATGACCTTTGGCAGCGCGTGGAAGGCGGTGCTGTCGAAACCGTCGACCATCATCCGGGCGACAAATTCGCCGACGTCGGCCGGGTTCTTGATGCTTTGCGGATCTTCGCCCGGATAGGCGCGCGCGCGCATCTGGGTGCGGGTGCCACCGGGGTCGAGGATCGCGGTGCGCACGGTCGATATATTGCGCATTTCGGCGCCATAGCTGGTAACGAGCGTTTCAAACGCCGCCTTCGATGCCGCATAGGCGCCCCAATAAGCGCGCGGTTCGCGCGCGACGCTGCTCGACAGCGCGATCAGGCGGCCGTTGGCAGCGCGGCGTAGCAGCGGGTCGAAATTGGCGATCAGCGCCTGCTGCGCGATCAGGTTCAGTGTCAGCAGCTTGTTGAATTCCTTGCCGTCGATCGCGGCAACCGGCGTCAGCGTGCCGAGCATCGCGGCGTTGAGCACGAGCATGTCGAGTTGCTGCCAGCGTTCGGCCATCGCGCTCGCCAGGCGGGCGATGCTGTCGCCGTCGGTCAGGTCGAGCGGCGCGATCGTTGCGCTGCCGCCTGCGGCGTGGATGCGATCCTCCAACTCTTCGAGCCCGCCCGCGGTCCGTGCGGTGATGACGACATGCGCGCCGCGCGCCGCCAGCGATTCGGCAATCGCCTCGCCGATGCCGCGGCTGGCCCCGGTGACGAGCGCGACCTGGCCCGCCAATTCTTCAGACTTGATGGTCATGGTATCAAACAACCCGTTCGGCAAGCAGGGAAAATTGATCTTCCAATCCATGCTCGTCAAAATCGGTCAGCGTGGTCGGATAGTCGCCGGTAAAGCAGGCGTCGCAATATTTCGGCGCGTCGTCGGCGCGTTTCGTTTCGCCCAGTGCGCGATACAGGCCGTCGATCGAGATGAAGGACAGGCTGTCGGCGTTGATGAAATTCGCCATCTGGCCGATGCTCATCTGTGCCGCGAGCAGTTTCGCGCGCTCGGGCGTGTCGACGCCATAGAAGCAGCTGTGCTGGGTCGGCGGGCTGGCGATGCGCATATGGACTTCGGTCGCACCGGCGTCGCGCATCATCTGCACGATCTTGAGGCTGGTCGTGCCGCGCACGATCGAATCGTCGATCAGCACGATCCGCTTGCCCGCGATCAGCGCGCGGTTGGCGTTGTGCTTCAGCTTGACGCCGAGGTGGCGGACCTTGTCGCCCGGCTGGATGAAGGTGCGCCCGACATAGTGCGAGCGGATGATGCCGAGTTCAAACGGAATGCCCGATTCCTGGGCATAGCCGATCGCCGCAGGCGTTCCCGAGTCGGGGACGGGAATAACAAGGTCGGCTTCAACCGGATTCTCGCGTGCCAGTTCGGCGCCGATCGCCTTGCGAACCGAATAAACGCTCGTCCCGTCGACAATCGAATCGGGGCGCGAGAAATAGACATATTCAAAAATGCACGGCCGTGCGGGGTGATCGGCGAAGGGGCGGTGCGAGGTCAGCTGGCCGTCGCGGATGATGACAAGCTCGCCCGGTTCGACCGACCGGACGAATTCGGCGCCAACGACGTCGAGCGCAACCGTTTCCGATGCTAGGATGTGCGCATCGCCCAGTTTTCCGATCACGAGCGGCCGGATGCCGAGCGGGTCGCGGCACCCGATCATCCCCTCTGCAGTGAGGCAGATCAGCGAATAGGCACCTTCGACCTGCTTCAACGCATCGATGAAGCGGTCGAGCAGCGAACGATAGTTCGACGTGGCGACAAGGTGAATGATGACCTCTGTGTCGCTGGTCGACTGAAAGATCGAGCCGCGGCGGACGAGCACTTTCTTGAGCGCCGCCGCGTTGGAGATATTGCCATTATGCGCGACGGCGAAACCACCCGTCGACAGGTCGGCAAACAGCGGCTGGACGTTCCGCAATGCCGTTTCGCCTGTCGTCGAATAGCGGACGTGCCCGACCGACGACCCGCCTTGCAACTGGCGCATGATGTCGTCGCGGTCGAAATTGCCCGCGACATGGCCCATCGCACGGTGGGTGTGAAACTCCTTGCCGTCGAAGGCGGTGATGCCGGCGGCTTCCTGTCCGCGATGTTGCAGGGCGTGAAGCCCCAGCGCAACGACTGCGGCGGCGCTATCGGCGCCGTGAATACCAAATACGCCGCACTCCTCGCGGAGTTTGTCGTCGTCAAAAGGGTGGGTCGTCAGCATGTCGTTCCAGGGGCAGGGGGGCTGTGACTGGGGCGCATATAGGGACGGTGATCGCAATTGTCGCCCCCCTAATCACGCATTTGTAACACTGGGCCGTGCGGACGGGGTGGCCGCGGCGTCTATCCTGCTCTAAAGCGCGGTTTATGGATGATCAGCGCGACACGACCGACCGATTTCTTCCGCGTTTCGACGCCGCCGGACTGGTGACGGCAATCGTCACCGATGCAGAGACGCATAAATTGCTGATGGTGGCTCATATGAACGCCGAAGCGATCGAGCGGACGCGCGCGACGGGGCAGGCGCATTTCTGGTCACGATCGAGGGCCGCGCTGTGGCGCAAAGGCGAGACGTCGGGCAACGAACTGACGATCGTCGAAATGCGCGTCGATTGCGATCAGGACGCATTGCTGCTGCGCGTGACGCCCGTCGGCCCCGCCTGTCACACCGGGCGCCGATCCTGTTTTTATCGCCGTGTCGAGGGTGACGACAGCCTGACCTTTCTGGCAGACGATGCACAAGGTTAGCGCGCTGCTCGCGTTTGCCGCGGCGTTGCTGTCGGGATGCGACCGGGCCGCGCCGAACGGCGGCATTGGGGGCGACGCCGACAATCCGCTTGAGGCAGCGGCGCGCGAACGCGGGGTCGTGCGGTCCGAAGCCGCGACGCCGGTCGGGGTGTTTGAACGCACGCACGATCTGGGCCGCGACGCCATGTGCGTGGTTCCCGACGGCGCAGGACGATGGCGCTTTGCCGTCACGGCGGCGTTCGGCGCCAGCCTGTCCTGCACCGCAACGGGGACGATGACGCGGGACGATAATGGCGGCTGGAGGATGCGCTTCGCGGGCGCCGATGGCTGCGAAGCGATCGTGCGCGAAGAGGATGACGAGCTTCGTCTGCCCGGACGCCTGCCGCCGCAATGCGAACGCCTGTGCCCCA
>NZ_MIAM01000030.1:73323-77637 GCF_001830555.1 Sphingopyxis sp. RIFCSPHIGHO2_12_FULL_65_19
CGGCACGCGATGCAGGGGACTTGCGAATGGCGGATCGACAGGGCAATATGCTGCGTCCTTGCGACGGCTGACCCGCCCCGAAATGGCCCGATCTGCCGGTCTTGACGTTCACGTCAACGGAAACTAGTTTCATCGGCATGACCGAACCTTACGGCCACGCCCATATCGATACGCCCGATCATCTGGGGCGCGAACAATTCAGCATCACCGACTTGTCGACCGAGTTCGGGGTCACTGCTCGTGCCCTGCGTTTCTATGAGGATGAAGGGCTGATCAGCCCGTCGCGCAAGGGATTGTCGCGCATCTATTCAAAACGCGATCGCGCCCGGCTGGCTTGGATCTTGCGCGCCAAGCGCACGGGGTTCAGCTTGGCCGATATTCGCGAGATGATCGACCTGTATGATGTCGGCGACGGCCGCAAGTTGCAGCGCCAGGTGACGATCGAAAAATGCGAACAGCGCATCGGCCTGTTGCAACGCCAGCGCGACGATATTGACAGCGCTGTAGATGAGCTGTCACGTTTCATCGATATGGTGAAGAAAGTCGACGCGGGCCAATAGGCCGTCCGGCTGCTGACCCTCTGCCTCTCCCCAGGCAAGTTTGACCAAATTGCTTTTCAGAAGGATTTCCCATGCCCGTCTATCGCGCACCCGTGCAAGACACGCTGTTCCTCCTCAACGATGTGCTCGGGATCGAGCGCTATGCAAACCTGCCGGGTTTCGCCAACGCGACCCCCGACATGGTGGAAGCGGTGCTGACCGAGGCGGGCAAGTTCTGCGAGGAAGTGTTGTTCCCGATCAACCAGTCGGGCGACCTTGAAGGCTGCACGCGGCACGATGACGGGTCGGTGACGACGCCCAAGGGCTTCAAGGAAGCCTATAAGGCCTATTCGGAAGCGGGCTGGGGCCTGCTGACCGCGCCGGAAGAATTTGGCGGGCAGGGGCTGCCGCACGTCATCGGCTTTCCGGTCGAGGAATATCGCAACGCCGCCAATCAGGCCTTCGCCATGTATCCGGGGCTGACGCAGGGCGCGACCGCGGCGATTCTCGTCAAGGGATCGGATGAGCAGAAAGCGACCTATGTCCCCAGGATGATTGCGGGCGAATGGGGCGGGACGATGAACCTGACCGAACCGCACTGCGGCACCGACCTCGGACTCATCCGCACGCGCGCGGTGCCGAACGGCGACGGCAGCTATGCCGTCACCGGCACCAAGATCTTCATTTCGTCGGGCGAGCATGACCTGACCGACAACATCATTCACCTGGTGCTGGCGAAGACACCCGACGCGCCGGACAGCGTCAAGGGCATCTCGCTGTTCATCGTGCCCAAATTCATCGTCAACGACGATGGCTCGCTGGGCGACCGCAACACGCTGTCGTGCGGGTCGATCGAGCACAAGATGGGCATCCACGCCAATTCGACCTGCGTGATGAATTATGATGGCGCGAAGGGCTGGATGGTCGGCGAAGAAAATAAGGGCCTTGCCGCGATGTTCGTGATGATGAACGCGGCGCGCCTCGGCGTCGGTATCCAGGGGCTGGGCCAGGCCGACGTCGCCTATCAGAATGCGGTGCAATATGCGAAGGACCGCCGCCAAGGCCGCGCGCTCACCGGGCCGCAGGACCCGCAGGAAAAGGCCGATCCGCTGTTCGTTCACCCCGATGTGCGCCGCATGCTGATGGACGGCAAGGCGACGGTGGAGGGACTGCGCGCGCTCTGCACCTGGGGGGCGCTCCAGGTTGATCTGGCGCATGTCGCCGAAAGCGAGGAAGAGCGCCAGCGCGCCGATGATCTCGTCAGCCTGCTGACCCCGGTGATCAAGGGTTTCGGCACCGACAAGGGGTATGAGGTCGCGACCAATGCGCAGCAGGTGTTCGGCGGCCACGGCTACATCGAAGAACAGGGCATGTCGCAATATGTCCGCGATGCGCGCATCACGATGATCTATGAAGGCGCGAACGGCGTGCAGGCGATGGATCTCGTCGGCCGCAAGCTGGCCCAGAATGGCGGCCGCGCCATCCAGGCCTTTTTCGCGATCGTCGATGAGGAATGCGGCCGTGCCAAAGACAATGAGGCACTGGCGGATTTTGCGGGGCGCCTCGAAAAAGCGAATGGCGAGCTGAAGGCTGCAACGATGTGGTTCATGGCTAACGGCATGGCGAACCCGAACAACGTCGGCGCGGGCGCTCATCATTATATGCATATCCTTGGCATCGTCGCGCTGGGCTCGATGTGGCTGATGATGGCCGAAGCGGCGCAGAAGGCGTTGGCCGAAGGTCGCGGCGACAAGGCGTTCCTCGAAGCGAAGCTCGTTACCGCACGCTATTTCGCCGAACGCTTCCTGCCCGACGCCGGGTCGCTCCGCCGCAAGATCGAAGCGGGCAGCGAGGCGATGATGGCGCTGGCGCCCGAGCAGTTTGTCGCCGCCTGATATGCGCCTATGCAACCATCGCCGCCGTCATGCGTGTCGGCGGCGATGAGCAAAGGGGATCTTGCACCGATCGTCGTCGAAGGGCGCAATTGCTGGCGCATCGAACGCGCCGACAAGGCGCGGATGATTGTCGATGCCGCCGACTATTTTAAGCTGCTGAAAGAGCTGATGGCAGGCGCGAAAGAGCGCATCCTGCTGATCGGCTGGGATTTCGACCCGCGCATCGCGCTGGTGCCCGGGACGGACGGCAAAGGCGAATCGCTCGGCCATTACCTGCTTGGGCTGGCGCGCGCCAAACCCGAACGCGACATCGACATTTTGCGCTGGAATTTTGGCGGGTTGAAGCATTTTCTGGTGCCAAGCATCGTGGCGATGATCCTGCGCTGGAAAGCGACGCGCTCGATCAGCTTTCGCCTCGACGGCGCGCATCCGGCCGGGTGCAGCCATCATCAGAAGGTCGCGGTGTTCGACGATCATCTGGCGGTGTGCGGCGGGATCGACGTTGCCGCATCGCGCTGGGACACGCGCGAGCACATGGACGGTGACGGGCGGCGGTCCAACCCCGACGGCAAAGCCTATATGCCGTGGCACGATTCCACGATGATCCTGGCCGGGGATGTCGGGCGCGCGCTCGCCGAACTGGGCAATGAACGCTGGCAGCGCGCAACGCAAAAAGAACTGCGCGAGGTTAAGGGCGACGGCGAGACGTGGCCCGACGCGCTCGAACCCGATTTCACCGATGTCGACGTGGCGATTTCGCGCTCGCGCGCCGAATATAATGGCTATCCTGACGTGCGCGAAATCGAGCAACTCTATCTCGACATGATCGCGGCGGCGAAGCACTTTATCTATTTCGAGAATCAATATTTTACGAGCGGCAAGATCGCGGCTGCGATTGCGGCGCGGCTCGACGAGGATGACGCCCCCGAATTCGTGATGGTGATGCCCGAAACCGCCGACGGCTGGCTCGAACAGATGGCGATGGACGCGGCGCGGGTGAAGCTGGTTCGCGCGATCGCCAAGACGAAACATGGCGACCGGCTGCGCATCTATGTTCCTTATACCGCGGGCGGCAAACCCATCTATGTCCATGCCAAGACTGCGGTTGTCGACGACCGGCTGTTGCGCGTCGGATCGTCGAACATGAACAACCGCTCGATGGGACTCGACAGCGAATGCGACGTCTCGATTGATGCTGCGCTGCCCGCAAACCGGGGCGCCCCGCCCGTGATCCGCAAGCTGCGCGAATCGTTGATCGCCGAACATCTGGACGTCGATCCGGCCGAGGTGGCGCGCGCCTTTGACGCATCGGGTTCGCTGATCGCCGCGATAGAGGCGCTGCGCGGGCCTGGCCGCTCGCTCGAACTGCTCGACCTGGTCGCCCCGGGGCCGATGGACGATTTCATCGCCGACAATGAATTGCTCGATCCGACGAGCCCCGATGCGATGTTCGAGAGCTTTGCCGAGCGCGGGCTGAAGAAAAGCTGGCGACGGGGGAAAAACTGGATGAAGCGGCACCGGCCGTTCCGGCGGCACGGGCACTGATCTATTCCGTCCGCTGCCCCGGCGAAGGCCGGGATGACGGGTGATCAGTCTGCAAGGGACAGGATGTGCTGCGCCTGCTTGAGATGCGGGGCATCGACCATCTTGCCATCGACTTGCAACACGCCGACGCCGGGATTGGCCGCAAAAGCATCGACGATAGCCTGCGCGCGCGCGACATCCTCGGCAGCGGGCGTGAAGGCGGCGTTGATCGGTTCGACCTGTGACGGGTGGATCGCCATCATGCCGGTAAAACCGTCGCGGCGGGCGCGGGCGGCATAGGCAGCGAGGCCCGCTTCGTCCTTGATGGCAGGAAATACCGTGTCGATCGCGGCGGT
>NZ_MIAM01000030.1:77646-84317 GCF_001830555.1 Sphingopyxis sp. RIFCSPHIGHO2_12_FULL_65_19
GCGCCGATCGCGGCGGGCAGATCCTCGGCCCCCCAGGTCAGGCCGAGCAGGCGCTCTTTCACTTCGCGATAGCTGCCAAGCTTAAAGATCGCCGCGGGGGTTTCGGTGGCAATCGGCAGGATCGCGGGCAGCGACGCATCGCGCGCCAATTCGCTGCGCAAGATGGTGTCGAGTTGCAGGATGCTCGGCGCGCCTTCGGCCTTGGGCAACATGATCGCGTCGGGCCGCGCGCCCGCAATTGCGGCAATGTCGGCCGCGGTCAGGTGTCCGTCGAGCGGATTGACGCGGACCAGCGTGACCACTTCGCGTGTCCCCGCCAGATATTCGGCGACGGCATGGCGCGCCATGTCCTTGTTCGCGGGCGACACCGAATCCTCCAGGTCGAGGATGATCGCATCGGCGCCCGACGCCGCGGCTTTGGCGAAGCGTTCGGGACGGTCGCCGGGCACGAAGAGGAGGGAACGAAGTCGCATTAGCTGGCCTTCCGCTGGATAAGGGCAGAACGCTCGCACTGGCATACAAGTTCATCGCGCTGGTTGATACAGCGGTGGAGGAAAGTGACGATGCCGGCATTGGGCCGCGATTTCGACTCCTTCAGGCCGACCACTTCGCTTGTCGCGTGCAGTGTGTCGCCGATGAACACGGGCTTGGGCATGACCAGCTTGTCATAGCCAAGGTTGGCGACGAGCGTGCCCAATGTCGTGTCGCCGACCGACAGCCCGACCATCAGGCTGAAGGTGAAGGTGCCGTTGACGAGGATCTGTCCGAATTCCGACGCCTTCGCCGCCTCGATATCGAGGTGCAGCGGTTGCGGATTGTGCGTCATCACGGTGAACAGCAGATTGTCGGTCTCGGTCACCGTGCGCCGGATGTCGTGGGTCAGCGTGTCGCCGATTGCCCACTCGTCGAAATATTTGCCGGCCATATCTTTACCTCTCCCATGGGAGAGGGATGCGAAGACTTGCCGGCTTGCCGGCTAGTCGCAGCTGGGTGAGGGGCTGTGCCCTCCCGTTAGCTCGCAACCCCTCATCCAACTCCGCCTAATCGCTGCGCGATAAGGCTCCATATCCTTCTCCCGCCGGGAGAAGGTCGTTTAGTCGGCCGCCGCTTCGATCTTCACCAGCAGTGCCTCGACCTGCACCTGCGCGCCCGCGGTTGCGTTAAGCTCCGCCACCACGCCGTCGAAGGGCGCGGTCAGGCTATGCTCCATCTTCATCGCTTCGAGCGTCAGCAATTTCTGCCCCTTGGTCACCTTGTCGCCCACCGCAACATCGACCGCGATGACCTTGCCGGGCATGGGCGACAGGATCGCGCCGTCGCTGACCGCGCCGCCGGTGCTCCCCGCGGCGCGCCAGGGCGTGAGCTGCCACACCGACCCGCTTTCGGCGACCAGCATCGCGGGGGCGGGCTCATCGGCGCCGGGGCCGTGCAGCGCCACCTCGACGCGCTTGCGGTCGAGCATGAAGGGCGCGCTGCGCACATCGGGCGCGTTGAGGCGAAATCCCGATTGCATCGAACGCGGCACCATCGCCATCGCGGCGTTGGTCAGCGCCTGGGCGGTCGGCACCGGCTCCTCGGTCATCGCGTCGCCGTCGCGGCCGATCAGCCCGGTATCGACGGTGCCCGCGACGAAGTCGGAATGACCCAGCGCATTGATCAGGAACGCCGAATTGCTTTTCACCGGCCAGATCGCGCTGTCCTCCAGCATCTCCGACAGCAATTCGCGCGCTTCCTCGCGGTCCTCGCCCCACGCGATGACCTTGGCGATCATCGGGTCGTAAAAGGGCGAGACTTCGGCGCCCTCATAGACGCCCGTATCGACGCGGCCCATATGTTCGGGAAGCTGGAACAGCTCGAGCGTGCCGATCGACGGCAGGAAGCCCTTGACGGGGTCTTCGGCATAGAGCCTGGCTTCCATTGCCCAGCCGTTGATCGAAAGCTCGTCCTGCGCCAGCGGGATTGGCTCGCCCGACGCAACGCGAAGCTGCCATTCTACAAGATCGACCCCGGTGATCTCCTCGGTCACCGGATGCTCGACTTGCAACCGGGTGTTCATTTCCATGAACCAGATGCGGTCGGCACGCAGGCCTTCGCTGGCGTCGGCAATGAATTCGATCGTGCCCGCGCCGACATAGTCGACCGCCTTCGCCGCGCGCACCGCGGCGGCGCAAAGCTCGGCGCGCGTCGCTTCGTCCATGCCGGGGGCGGGGGCTTCCTCGATCACCTTCTGGTGACGGCGTTGCAGCGAGCAGTCGCGCTCGAACAGGTGGACGACGTTGCCGTGGCTATCGCCGAACACCTGCACCTCGATATGGCGCGGGGTCAGGATATATTTCTCGATCAGCACATGATCGTTGCCGAACGACGCCGCCGCCTCGCGCTGGCATGAAGCGAGCGCGTCGATGAAGTCGGCTGCAGCATCGACCTTGCGCATCCCCTTGCCGCCGCCACCCGCGACCGCTTTGATCAGCACGGGGTAGCCGATCTGCGCCGCCTGCTCGGCAAGATAGGCCGGGTCCTGGTTCTCGCCCATATAGCCCGGCGTCACCGGCACGCCCGCATCGGCCATCAGCTTCTTCGCCGCATCCTTCAGCCCCATCGCAGTAATCGACGAGGGTTTCGGCCCAACCCAGACGAGCCCCGCATCAGCCACCGCCTGCGCGAACTCGGCATTCTCGGAGAGGAAGCCATAGCCCGGATGGATCGCCTCGGCGCCGGTTTCCTGCGCAGCGGCGATGATCTTCTCGCCGATCAGATAGCTCTCCCGCGCCGGCGACGGGCCGATATGCACGGCTTCGTCGGCCTCGCGCACATGCAGCGCCTTGGCGTCGGCGTCCGAATAGACCGCAACGGTCCGGATGCCCATCTCGCGCGCAGTGCGGATGATGCGGCAGGCGATTTCGCCGCGATTGGCGATGAGGAGGGAGTTGATCATGGGTGCGGTTCCGGAAAGCCGTGACGGGTATGGAGCGCTTCAAGCAGCGGCTTGATGTCATTCACGAAGCCGCCGTCGGAAAAGACAAGCGCGGGGAGGTTCTGGTTCGCGTCGCCAATAGCCTCGACGACAAGTTGGCGAGGGCGCGGCCAAGGTACGCGAATGACCTCAAGGTGGGCGGCACGATCGGGAAACATCGCCAGCAGACCTTCGACAAGGATGCAGTCGCGGCAATAAAAGGTTGCGCCCGGAAACGCAGGATCGTCGAACTCGCGATCGAGAATGAACAGCCGGTCGGGTGCTTCACTCATCGCATCACATCCTGAACACGCCGAAGCCGCGGTCTTCGACCGGAGCGTTCAGCGTGGCGGCGAAGGCCAGACCCAGCACGTCGCGGGTCTGCGCGGGGTCGATGATGCCATCGTCCCACAGGCGCGCGGTGGCGTGATAGGGATTGCCTTCATCCTCATACTTCTGGCGGATCGGCGCCTTGAAGGCTTCGGCTTCCTCCGGCGTCCATTTGTCGGCGTCGCGGTGGACGGTCGCCAGCACCGATGCCGCCTGTTCGCCGCCCATCACGCTGATCCGGCTGTTGGGCCAGCTGAAGAGGAAACGTGGGCTATAGGCGCGTCCGCACATGCCGTAATTGCCCGCGCCGAAGCTGCCACCGATCAACACGGTGATTTTCGGCACGGTGGCGGTTGCCACGGCCGTCACCAGCTTCGCGCCATGCTTGGCGATGCCCTCGGCCTCATATTTGCCGCCGACCATGAAGCCCGAAATATTCTGGAGGAAGAGCAGGGGGATGCGCCGTTGCTGCGCCAGCTCGATGAAGTGCGCGCCCTTGACCGCACTCTCGCTGAACAGCACGCCATTGTTGGCGAGGATCGCGACCGGGATGCCCCAGATATGCGCGAAACCGCAGACGAGTGTCGCGCCGTAATTCGCCTTGAACTCGTGAAATTCGCTGGCGTCGACGATCCGCGCAATCACCTCATGGACGTCATAGGGCGCGCGGACGTCGTCCGGGATGACGCCGTAAAGTTCTTCGCCATCATATTTCGGCGGCCGCGGGTCCTTCAGCACAACCTCGAACCCCTTGTCGTCGCCGAGGTGGCTGACGATGTCGCGCACGATGGTCAGCGCATGTTCGTCATTTTCGGCAAGATGATCGACGACGCCCGATTTCTTCGCGTGCAGGTCGCCGCCGCCCAGATCCTCGGCGCTGATCTCCTCGCCCGTCGCCGCCTTCACCAGCGGCGGACCGGCGAGGAAGATCGTGCCCTGGTTGCGCACAATGACCGTCTCGTCGCTCATCGCCGGCACATAGGCGCCGCCCGCGGTACAGCTTCCCATCACGCAGGCGATCTGCGGGATGCGCTTTGCCGACATATTCGCCTGGTTGAAAAAGATGCGCCCGAAATGGTCACGGTCGGGAAAGACCTGGTCCTGATGCGGCAGGTTGGCGCCGCCGCTGTCAACGAGGTAGATGCACGGCAGGCGGTTTGCCTCCGCAATCTCTTGTGCGCGCAGATGCTTCTTGACCGTCATCGGATAATAGGTGCCGCCCTTCACCGTCGCGTCATTGCACACGATCATGCACTGCCGCCCCGACACGCGCCCGATGCCGCAGATCAGCCCCGCGCCCGGCACTTCGCCTTCATACAGGTCGTTCGCCGCCAGCTGGCCGATTTCGAGGAAAGGCGAGCCCGGATCGAGCAGCCGCTCGACGCGCTCGCGCGGCAGCAATTTGCCGCGGCTGGTGTGGCGTTCGCGCGACTTTTCATTGCCGCCGAGCGCGGCTTCGGCGACCGCCGCCCGCAGCGCGTCGGTCAGCGCGCGGTTGTGCGCGCTGCGGGTGCGATATTCGTCGCTGTCCGCGTTGATGCTCGTGCCAAGAACGGGTGCGCTCACTGGTTGGTTTCTCCCTGCCTTTGGGGCGGATGGTCCGCTATGTTTTTGGCGATCAGGTAACGATAGACCCCGATTGCGTTGATGATCAGCAAAGCGACATTCTGCCACCCGATGCCTTCGCTGTCCGGTTGCAAGAAACCCCAGCCGATCAGGGCGAGGCTGCTCGTGACGAAAATGACGAACGCCCAGCCGGTCCAGCGGCGACCGAGGTTCAGCGAGACGAGCAACGCCGCCAGCGTCGATGCGCCGGCGCCATAATATTGCAGGGTGGTCAGCAGCGCCTCGCTCATGCCCATGCCCCGATCAGGGCGAAGATGCCTGCACCGCTGAGCGCGGGCCACGCGATATGGCGGCCGTTGGTGTAGGCAAGGTTCACCAATCCGGTCGCGAGCCAGCCGCTGCCGATGACGAGCAGCAATCCTGCCGGCGTTCCCGGCCAGACGATCGCTGCCGCAGAAATCAGCATCAGGATCGAGGTCGCATGCCAGGCGAACCGGACGATACGACGCGCGATCGGGTCGGCAAGCGGGCCGTCCCCGGCGCGCAACAGCGGTTGCACCAGCCGCCGATAGCCCAGCAAGGAATGGACCCCGGCCGTCGTCACCATCAGGGCGGCCGACAGCCAGAGCCAGATCACGCGCCCGCGCCGATCAGTTCGCGGCCGATCAGCATCCGCCGGATTTCATTCGTCCCCGCGCCGATGTCGAGCAGCTTGGCATCGCGCCAATAGCGTTCGACCGGCCAGTCCTTGGTATAGCCCGCGCCGCCAAGCGCCTGGATCGCTTCGCCCGCAACCTTCACCGCGCTTTCGCTGGCGAGCAATATGCACCCCGCGGCATCAAAGCGCGTCGTCTGTCCCGCGTCGCACGCCTTGGCGACGTTATAGACATAGGAGCGCGCCGACTGAAGCGCGACATACATGTCGGCAACCTTCGCCTGCATCAACTGGAACGACCCGATCGGCTTACCGAACTGCTTGCGCTCGCGAACATAGGGAATGACCGTGTCGAGGCACGCCTGCATGATCCCGAGCTGGAGCCCTGCGAGCACGACGCGCTCATAATCCAGCCCCGACATCAGTACGCCGACGCCGCCATTTTCCGGGCCCATCACCTGTTCCTCGGACACTTCGCAGTCGGTGAAGACCAGCTCGGCGGTTGGCGAACCGCGCATCCCGACCTTGTCGATCTTTTGCCCGATGCTGAACCCCGGCATATCCTTTTCGATCAGGAAGGCCGTGATCCCGCGTGAACCCGCTTCGGGGCTGGTCTTGGCGTAAACGACCAGCGTATCGGCGCAGGTCGCGTTGGTGATCCAGAATTTGGTGCCGTTGAGGACATAGCCGCCCTGAACCCGGTCGGCTTTCAGCTTCATCGACACGACGTCGCTGCCCGCGCCCGCTTCGGACATCGCCAGGCTGCCGACATGCTCGCCGCTGATCAGCTTGGGCAGATATTTCGCTTTCTGCTCGGCATTGCCCCAACGGCGGATCTGATTGACGCACAGGTTGGAATGCGCGCCATAGGACAGGCCGATCGCGGCGCTGGCGCGGCTGACTTCCTCGACCGCGATGACATGCTCCAGATAGCCGAGGCCCAGCCCGCCAAACTCTTCCTCTACGGTGATGCCGTGCAGGCCCAGCGCGCCCATCTGGGTCCACAATTCGTCGCGCGGAAACCAGTCGTCGGCGTCGGCCTTTGCCGCCAGCGGCGCGATCTGTTCATCGGCAAAGCGGGCGGTGGTGTCGCGGATCATGTCGGCGGTTTCGCCAAGCGCGAAATCGAAATCGGGGGTGGCGCGCATGAAATACCTATCGATCGAG
>NZ_MIAM01000030.1:84346-96379 GCF_001830555.1 Sphingopyxis sp. RIFCSPHIGHO2_12_FULL_65_19
AATTTTCGCATATGGAAATTGAAAGGCGATAAGATTTAGCATAAGAAAAATTTATGATAAAACGGGCCCATATTCGCCAGTTCCTTGCCGTCGTCGATGCTGGCAGCTTCACCCAGGCGGCGCTTCGCATCCGCGTGACCCAGCCGGCGCTGTCGACCGGCGTTGCCGAACTCGAAAAACTTGTCGGCACCCCGCTGTTCATCCGCAACCGTCGCCAGATCCGGCTGACCGAGGCGGGCGGACGATTCCTGCCCATCGCCCGTGAGCTGGAGCGCGGCTTTCGTGCCGCCGACGGTTTCGGGCGCGCCGACGATCGTCAGGCGGCCGAACTCAAGCTGGGCATCATCCGATCGGCGCCCGCCGAGCTGCTGCAAGCGATCGCAGCAGCCTTGCGGCCGGGTTTCGCAATCGAACTGGTCGAAAACAGCGATTCGGAGCTGCGGGCCGCGCTGGGCAGCGGGCGTATCCATATCGCGCTCGTGCCATTGCGGCCCGGCGAACGCGGCGGCCATATCCACCCGCTTTATGAAGAGCCGTTCGCGATGTTCATCGCATCGGACCATCCGCTGGCGGGACGTATCGAGGTCGGTCCGGAGGAGTTGGCCGCCGAGACGATGATCGCCCGCCGTTCGTGCGAATTTCTGGACGCGACAAGCCGCTTCTTCACGCGCCACGGCGTCCGCCCGCGCTTCGCGCTGCGCAGCGACAGCGACGAACGCTGCCTGCGCATGGTCGCTGCGGGGATCGGCATCACGACCGCGCCGGTGTCGCTTGCGATCGACGGCATCGTGCCGCTTAAAGTCGCAGGTTATGATTTTCGCCGCGAACTGGGTTTGATCGTCGATCCGGCGTGGAGCGCGCTTCCCGACATCGACACGCGGCTCCGCCACGCGCTCGAAACGATTGCGGCCATCGCGGCCGAATGGCGGCAGGCGCGGGTCGATATCGCGGCATGATCCGTTACCCTGCAAGTCTGGCTTGCATGGGCAAAAGGCCTTACTGTTTGCGTGTCGCACCCTGCGGCGGCAAGGGCGGGACATGACCGATACGCTGACCCATCTCGACCGGCTGGAGGCCGAGAGCATTCACATCATGCGCGAAGTGATGGCGGACGCCGCCAATCCCGTGATGCTTTACAGCGTGGGCAAGGACAGCGCGGTAATGCTGCATCTGGCCCGCAAGGCATTTTATCCGTCGCCGCCGCCGTTCCCGCTCCTCCACGTCGACACGACATGGAAATTCCGGGCGATGTACGACCTGCGCGACCGCATGGCGGCAGAAAGCGGCATGGAGCTGATCGTCTACCAGAACCCGGAGGCCAAGGCGCGCGGGATCAATCCGTTCGACCATGGTCCGCTGCACACCGACATGTGGAAGACCGAGGGGCTGAAACAGGCTCTCGACCTTCACGGCTTCGACGTCGCCTTTGGCGGTGCGCGGCGCGACGAGGAAAAGAGCCGCGCCAAGGAGCGCATCTTTTCGTTTCGCACCGCGAGCCACGGCTGGGACCCCAAGAAACAGCGCCCCGAACTGTGGAACCTCTACAACGCCCGCAAGGCGAAAGGCGAAAGCATCCGCGTCTTCCCGATCTCGAACTGGACCGAGCTCGATATCTGGCAGTACATCGCGCGCGAGAATATCCCGATCGTCCCGCTCTATTTTGCCGCGCCGCGCCCGACCGTCGAGCGCGACGGCCTGCTACTGATGGTCGACGACGACCGCTTCCCGCTCAAGGAAGGCGAAGTGCCGACCCTCCGCTCGGTGCGCTTCCGCACCCTCGGCTGCTATCCGCTGACCGGCGCGGTCGAGAGCGAGGCAACGACGCTGTCCGAGGTCATCCAGGAAATGCTGCTGACGACGACCAGCGAACGACAGGGGCGGATCATCGACAAGGATGGCGGCGATGCGTCGATGGAAAAGAAGAAGCAGGAAGGGTATTTCTGATGCCAAATTCCTCCGACACCCCTGTTTACGTCACCGACGCGCTGATTGCCGAAGATATCGACGCCTATCTCGCGGGGCATGAGAAGAAATCGCTGCTGCGCTTCATCACCTGCGGGTCGGTTGACGACGGCAAGTCGACGCTGATCGGCCGGCTGCTTTACGACAGCAAGATGATCTTCGAGGACCAGCTCGCCGCGCTCGAAGCAGACAGCAAGCGCGTCGGCACCCAGGGGCAGGAGATCGACTTTGCCTTGCTCGTCGACGGCCTCGCCGCCGAGCGCGAGCAGGGGATTACGATCGACGTCGCCTACCGTTTTTTCACGACGGAAAAGCGCAAATTCATCGTCGCCGACACGCCGGGGCACGAGCAATATACCCGCAACATGGTCACCGGCGCCTCGACCGCCGACCTTGCCGTCATCCTGATCGATGCGCGCAAGGGCGTGCTCACCCAGACGCGCCGCCACAGCTTCCTCGCGCACCTGATCGGCATCAAGCATATCGTGCTCGCGGTGAACAAGATGGACCTTGTCGGCTATGACAAGACGGTGTTCGACCGAATCACGCTTGCCTACCGGGCCTTCGCAAGCGAGATCGGTATCACCAACTTCACCGCGATCCCCATTTCGGGCTTCAAGGGCGACAATATTACCGCTTTGTCGGAAAACACGCCCTGGTTTAAAGGTCCGGCGCTGATCGAGCATCTCGAAAATGTCGAGATCGCCGCCGCCGCCGACGAAGCCAAGCCCTTCCGCCTGCCGGTCCAATGGGTGAACCGCCCGAATCTCGACTTCCGCGGCTTCTCGGGCCAATTGGCAAGCGGCACGGTGAAGCCGGGCGATGCCGTTCGCATCCTGCCCAGCGGCAAGACGACCACCGTGGAACGTATCGTCACCCTCGACGGCGACTTGGACGAAGCGGTCGCCGGCCAGTCGGTGACGCTGACATTGGCCGACGAAGTCGATTGTTCGCGTGGCGACGTGATCGCGGCGGCGGACAATCCGCCTGAGGCGGCCGACCAGTTCGAGGCGACGCTCGTCTGGATGGCGGACGAAGCGATGATTGCGGGCCGGGCCTACTGGCTGAAACTCGCGACGCAGAGCGTATCGGCGACGGTGCAGGCACCGAAATATGAGATCAACGTCAACACGCTCGACCATCTCGCGGCGAAGACTCTCGAATTGAACGCCATTGGCGTCGTCGAAATCTCGACCGACAAGCCGATTACGTTCGAGGCCTATGGCGACAACCGCTCACTCGGCGGCTTCATCCTGATCGACAAGCTTACTAACGCGACCGTCGCCGCGGGGATGCTGCACTTCAGCTTGCGCCGCGCGCAGAATGTCCATTGGCAGGCGACCGACATCGATCGCGACATGCGCGCAAGCCTCAAAAACCAGCGCCCCGCGCTGCTCTGGTTCACCGGCCTGTCGGGGTCGGGCAAGTCGACGATCGCGAACCTCGTCGAAAAGAAGCTGCACCGAATGAACCGGCACAGTTTCCTGCTCGACGGCGACAATGTGCGCCATGGCCTCAACCGCGACCTGGGGTTCACCGAAGCCGACCGGATCGAGAATATCCGCCGCGTCGGCGAGGTGGCAAAGCTGATGAGCGACGCGGGATTGATCGTCATCACCGCGTTCATTTCTCCGTTTCGTGCCGAACGTGACATGGTGCGGTCGATGCTGCCCGAGGGTGAGTTCATCGAAGTGTTCATCGACACTCCGCTGGCCGAAGCCGAAAAGCGCGACGTCAAAGGCCTCTACAAAAAGGCGCGCGCGGGGCAGCTCAAGAATTTTACCGGGATCGACAGCCCTTATGAGGCACCGGAGGCGCCCGAAATCCGTATCGACACGACGACAATGACGCCCGAAGAGGCCGCCGACCTGATCATCGATCGTTTGCTGGGGTAGGGTGCGCGTGGGAGAAAATGACGAACAGCTTGCCGAACGGCTGGCGACGGCTGCCGGTGCGATCCTGCTTGATCTGCGGGCGCGCGGCGATCTCGACGGCAAGGCGCTGGGGCAGGCGGGTGATCAGCAAGCGAACGCGATGCTGTGCCGCGAAATTCGGGCCGCACGTCCCGATGACGCGCTGCTTTCCGAAGAAGAAAAGGATAATCAGGCTCGCTGCGGGCGCCGCCGCGTCTGGATCGTCGATCCGCTCGACGGCACACGCGAATATGGCGAGGGTCGCGATGATTGGGCGGTGCACGTCGCGCTGGCCGTCGATGGCGTCGCGGCCGTCGGCGCGGTCGCGCTGCCGGGTTTCGGCATCACGTTGACGTCGGGTGCGCCCGTGCCGCTCCAGCCCATGAACCAGCCGCTCAAAATGCTCGTCAGCCGCACACGCCCTGCCGCCGAAGCCGTCTTCGTCGCGGAGAGGCTGGGCGCGGAGCTGCTCGCCATGGGCTCGGCGGGCGCGAAGGCGATGGCGGTGGTGCGCGGCGAGGCCGACATCTATCTTCACACCGGCGGCCAATATGAATGGGACAATTGCGCCCCCGTCGCGGTGGCGCAGGCGGCAGGGCTGCACGTCAGCCGCGTCGATGGGTCGGCGATCCGCTATAATAATGCCGACACCTATCTGCCCGACCTGTTGATTTGCCGGAGCGAGCTGGCGGAAGAGGTGCTGAGGCTGGCCGCACAATATTCGCGCGGCTGACGGGCAGGGCATTGCCAGCGGCGCCGGTGCGCCCTAATCCGTTGCATCAAGAAACCGAAAAGCGACGGGAGATGCGCGATGACCGACCTGCCTGAAACCAACCTTACCATGCTGACGCTTGTGACGCCCGAAGGACAGCTCGAAGTGTCGCTCGAACCCCGGCCGATGCCGACGCCCAAGCCGCATGAAGTGCTGGTGAAGGTACTCGCCGCACCGATCAATCCGTCGGACCTCGGCTTGCTGTTCGGCGGCGCCGACATGTCAACCGCGCGTGCTTCGACCAAGGGCGGCCAGCCGCTGATTATCGCTGACGTTCCACCTGCGGGTATGCGCGCGATGGGCGGGCGCATCGGCGATGCGCTGGCGATCGGCAACGAAGGGTGCGGGACCGTCGTCGCGGCCGGCGATTCGCCCGAGGCGCAGGCCTTAATGGGCAAGACCGTCGCGCTGCTCGGCGGCGAGATGTATGCCGAATATCGCTGCTTGCCGGTGCAGATGGTGATGCCGCTCCCCGACGGCACAGATCCCGCCGACGGCGCTTCCTGCTTCGTCAACCCGTTGACCAGCCTCGCTTTTACCGAAACGATGCGGATGGAAAATCACAGCGCGATCGTCCACACCGCGGCCGCGTCGAACCTCGGCCAGATGCTGGTCAAGATTTGCGCGAAGGACGATATCCCGCTCGTCAACATCGTGCGCAGCGACGCGCAGGTCGAAATCCTCAAAAGCATCGGTGCAAAATATATCGTCAACAGCAGCGCCGATGACTTCATGGAGCGGTTGATCGACGCGATCGTCGAAACGGGCGCGACGATTGGCTTTGATGCGACGGGCGGCGGAAAGCTGGCCGGGCAGATATTGACCGCGATGGAGGCTGCCGCCGTCAAGCGCATGACGACCTACAGCCGCTATGGGTCGGACACATTCAAACAGGTTTACATCTATGGCGCGCTCGATCTGTCGCCGACGACCTTTTCGGCGCGCAGCTTCGGCCTGACCTGGGCGCTTGGCGGCTTCCTGCTCACGCCCTTCATGGCAAAGGCGGGCATGGAAACCGTGGGACGGATGCGCAAGCGCGTCGTCGACGAACTGACGACGACCTTCAAGAGCCACTACAGCCACGAAATCTCGCTAGCCGAGGCGCTCGATGTCGATACCGCGCAGGCTTATAATGCCAAGCGCACCGGCGAGAAATATCTGATCAAACCGCACGGGTAGGGCGCGGATTACAGCAAGTCCGGTTTCGACCGATTGCGGACATTTCCTCTCCCCTCCCGCTTGCGGGAGGGGTCGGGGGAGGGCCTGTGACGATGCAGGCCTCCCCGCTGCGGCTAGCGAGCAAGCTCGCAAGCCTTGCTGCCCCTCCCGCAAGCGGGAGGGGAAATCCGTTCACGACCTCAACGCCCGATTCTCACCCCAAAACCGACATCGCCTTCAAATAGTCCTTTCCTACAATATCCCGCTGTGTCAGCCTTCATCCGGCTCTTTGATCTGGTGGAGTGTCGGGGGGCGCGGTCCAGCTCAGCGGTGCCGCCGCGGCAGTTTTCCGGTCCATAGCGGGTTTCACAATGGGCTGAACTTTCCTGAACTTTGGAACGCAGGCCGTTGTGATAAGACGCGAACTAGGTCGCCCTTAACTGACTGAATTTCAATGCTTAATCCGACGTCAGGCTCACCGCTTCATGCACTGGCGCGCGTCGTCGCGCTTATATTCGCTGCAATTCCACAGTGCCTTTTCAAAACCCGCCTTGTCGTCGCGCAAATAGGAGAAACTCATCGCCGCGCGCTGCGTGTCGCTCATCGCGTCGCTTTCGGGCTTCAACACCGGGTTGGTCCAGCCCATGAACTTGCAATAGGGCTTGTCGCCGCACAGCCGCAGCGCGGTCGTCACGAAGCTTTCTGGCGCCGCCTTGCGGTCGAGCTGGGTGTAAATGGTGTCGCGGCCTGCGCTCTCGCCCGCGCCGGTGACGACGCGGGCTTCGCCGACCGCGGCATTGGCATCGACGCCCGCCGCGAGGTCTGTCGGAAGCCCGAGCGCGATGGCGTGGAGTGGCGATATCGCAGCGAGCTTGGCAACCGGGCCGTCGCTGCCTGACACGGCGCCGCGAAACGCGCCTGGCGTCCCCCAATATCCCGGCCAGCGAAAGAAAAGATGCGTGTCGACGACCGCGATCTTCTCCAGGCTGTCGCTCCAATAAGGGCGGACCCAATCGGTATGATAATGGGTGGCGAGCCCGACCGGCGGATAGGTCCCGCCCGACAGCATCAGATCGGCATTGTTCCGCGCGCGTTGCCACGCCGCATCCGAATAGCGGCGATTGAGCGCCCCGTCGCAAGTGAAGGTGAACTGACAGCCGGTGACGCGTTCCGACCCCTGAAACACAACGCCGCAGATGGATTTTGGAAAGGCGGGATGCCGGGCCCGGTTGATCACCACCTGGCCCACCGCCTGCTGCCCCTTGGCGTCGTCCCCGGCTTCATAGATCATCGCTGCGGCGAGGCAGTCGCGCGCGCGCGCCTTGGCATCGCCGCCGCCGACATAGACAAAGGGGCGTGGAGCGACGAAGCCCTTGGTGATCAGCGCGACCTGGGCATTTTGCGCACGCGCGTCGGCTTCGGTGACGGGGGCGAGCTCGACCGGCGCCACGTCGGGGACGACGTCGGCGGGCGGTGCCGCCGGGCGCGCGGCCGTGGTCCGATGTCCGCTGGCTGCCGGGTGGCTTGCATGAAGGACGCCGATGACCGCTGCGAGCGCCAACAGGGCGAACAGCCAGCCCGTCCAGTCGCGCCCCCGCGGCAACGCATCCTGATCGCCGCTTGGACGCATGGAGTAAGCTCAGATTTCCGGCAGGAAATCGGGAACCGACAGGTAACGTTCGCCGGTGTCGTAGTTAAAACCCAGCACGCGGCTGCCAGGCGGCAGTTCGGCGAGCTTTTGCGCAATTGCGGCGAGCGTGGCGCCCGAAGAAATACCGACCAGCATGCCTTCTTCGGTTGCGGCGCGGCGCGCGAAATCCTTGGCCGCGCCGGCGTCGACCTTGATGACGCCGTCGAGCAGGTCGGTGTGCAGGTTGCGCGGGATGAAACCGGCGCCGATGCCCTGAATCGGGTGCGGGGCCGGCTGGCCGCCGGAAATGACCGGCGAGGCTTCGGGTTCAACGGCAAAGACCTTGAGGTTCGGCCAATGCTCTTTCAAAAATTGCGCGGTGCCCGTGATGTGGCCGCCGGTGCCGACGCCGGTGATCAGTACATCGATCGGGCTGTTCTTGAAATCAGCAAGGATTTCGGGGCCCGTGGTGCGGATATGAACGTCGATATTCGCCTCATTCTCGAACTGCTGCGGCATCCACGCGCCGGGGGTCGTTTCCACCAGTTCGATCGCGCGCTCGATCGCGCCTTTCATGCCCTTTTCGCGCGGCGTCAGGTCGAAGGTCGCCCCATAGGCGAGCATCAGCCGGCGGCGTTCGACCGACATGCTTTCGGGCATGACGAGGATCAGCTTGTAGCCTTTGACCGCGGCGGCCATGGCGAGGCCGATGCCGGTGTTTCCCGACGTCGGTTCGACGATGGTGCCGCCGGCTTTCAGGCTGCCGTCCTTTTCGGCGGCTTCGATCATCGCAAGCCCGATGCGGTCCTTGATGGACCCGCCGGGATTGCTGCGTTCCGACTTCACCCAGACCTCGGCGCCCGGAAACAGCTTTGCCATGCGGATATGCGGCGTGTTGCCGATGGTATCGAGGATGGAATTGGCTTTCATGTCGATCCTGCCTTGAATTGAGGTTCAAAGGTGCGTGCCCGGCGCAGTTCGGGGAACAGCCAAGCCCATAGCGCCGTCACACCGATCGCGCCAGCGCCGCCGATCACGACCGCGCCGATCGGCCCCAATGCTGCGGCCATCGCGCCGGCGCGCATCTCGCCAAGCTCGTTCGACGCCGAAATGGCAAGCCCCGACGCGGCGCTGACGCGGCCGCGCATATGGTCGGGCGTGTTGAGCTGGATCAACGTGCCGCGCACGAATACGGAGAACATGTCAGCCGCGCCCATGAGGATCAGGACGGTCAGCGACAGGACGAGGTTGGTCGACAGGCCGAACACGACGGTGCCGGCGCCGAACACTGCAACAGCCCACAGCATCTTCACGCCGACATTGCGTTCGATCGGACGGATGGCGAGGCCCACCGCGACCGCGACCGACCCGGCGGCAACGGCGGCGCGCATCAGCCCCGCGCCTTCGGGTCCGGCATGCAATATGTCGCGCGCGAACACCGGGAACATCGCCGTCGCGCCCGCCAGCAGCACCGCGAACAGGTCGAGCGTGATGGTGCCGAGCAGGAATCGTTCGACCCATACGAACCTAAGGCCGTCAGCCATTTCGCGCAGCGGGTGTCGACGGACTTCGGCGGGGGGCGGCAGAACCTGCCGCACGCGGCTGAGCGTGAAGGCCGATACGGCAAGGAGCAGCGCGGAGAAGATATAGACCGACGCCGGATGCGCGGCATAGATCAGGCCGCCTGCCGCCGGGCCGATGACCGATGCGGATTGCCACGCGATGCTGCTCATCGCGATCGCGCGCGGCAGAACGGCCGGCGGGACGATATTGGGCGCGATCGCACTCATCGCCGGGCCCGAAAAGACCCGCGCGACGCCGTGCATGGCGGCAAGGCCAAAGAGGAGCGGCAAGGTCAGCGCGTCATGCCAGGTAAACCAGCCGAGCGTCGCGGCGATCAACAGGTCGATGAGGTTGGAAAAGATCGCGACCCGTCGCCGCTCAAAGCGGTCGGCCGCCCAGCCCGCGACGGGGGTCAGGACGGCAAGCGGAACGAACTGGAACAGGCCAAGCAACCCGAGCTGGAGCGAGGCTTCCTCGATCGACATGCCATAATCGGTGCGCGCAGTGTCATAAAGCTGGTATCCGATCACGACGACCATCGCGATCGTTGCCATCACCGCGGTGAAGCGGGCGAGCCAGAAATATCGGAAGTCCGGGAAACTGAGCGGGGAGGGCGCTTTGGGCGTCGCGTCCGGCAATACCGGGTCTTCGCCTTCGGGGGGAGGGATCGTTGCCATCGCGCTTTGCCGTAACCCGCTTTTCGCGGCTGTCCAGATGCCACGCCTTTGTCGTTCGTCGATTATCGGATGTTATTGGTCCGCGCCGCTGGCACAAGGCCGTCATCCAAAATCCGGGAGATAGCCGAATGAACCGTAAACTTGCCCGCTTTGGCGGCGCCGCGATGGCCGCGACGCTGCTTATGCTCACCGCCTGCGACGCATCCGGCAACAAGTCGGCAACCGCGCCGAACGTGACGAAATGGACCGAGTTTCGCGACCAGTTCCTCGCCGGCTATTTTCCGCTCAATCCGAATTTCGCGGTCTATCAGGGCAAGCATGAATATGACGGCCAGCTGCCCGACTGGTCGCCCGAAGGCCTCGAAAAGCAGGCGGCCTATCTCGAAAAGGCGATCGCCGACGCTAAGGCGTTCGACGGCGAGATGACCGACGCCGAGAAGTTCGAGCGCGATTACCTGATCCACGTTGCGCAGGGCCAGCTCTTCTTCCTGCGCGATACCGATTCCGCGCAGAAGAATCCCGCCTTCTATACCGGCGCGCTCGACCCCAATGTCTATATCGCGCGTCCCTATGCCGATGCGACGACCCGGATGAAGGCCTTCATCGCCTATGCCGAGAAGGTTCCGGCGGCGGCGGCGCAGATCAAGGCGAACCTGAAACTTCCGCTGCCCGCGACCTTCGTCAAATATGGCACCGCCGGTTTTGGCGGTTTTGCCGATTATTACACGGGTGATGCGAAGGCCGCCTTTGCCTCCGTCAAGGACGAGGCATTGCAGAAGCAGTTCGACGAGGCCGTCGCCAAGGCCGGCGCCGCGATGACCGACCTTGCCGACTATGTGGCATCGCAGCCCGGCACGGCCGATGGCTATGCGCTCGGCGCCGACAAATTCGCGAAGATGATCCTGACCAACGAGGGCGTCGACACGCCGCTCGACGAATTGGAACGGATCGGCCAGGCCGACCTCAAGCGCAACCAGGACGCGCTGAAGACGGCATGCGCCACTTATGCCGCCGGCATGACCATCGCCGACTGCATGAAAAAGATGAACGCCGACAAGCCCGCCGACGGCCCCGTCGCCGAGGCGCGCCGCCAGCTTCCGGTCCTGCGCGCCTTTCTGGTCGAGAAGGATATTGTGACGATCCCCGGGACCGAACAGGCGCAGGTGGAAGAATCGCCGCCGTACAACCGCCAGAACAGCGCCTACATCGACATTCCGGGACCGTATGAAAAAGGTCTGCCGTCGGTCTATTATATCTCGCCGCCCGATCCGGCGTGGGACAAGGCGACGCAGGATGCCTTCGTTCCGGGTAAGAAGGACCTGATGTTTACCTCGGTCCATGAAGTGTGGCCGGGCCACTTCCTCAATTTCCTCCACTCGAACCGCGCCGAGAGCATCTTCGGCAAGCTGTTCGTCGGCTATGCGTTTGCCGAGGGCTGGGCGCATTACACCGAGGAGATGATGTGGGATGCGGGGCTGGGCGAAGGCGACGTCGAAACGCACATCGGCCAATTGTCGAACGCGCTCTTGCGCGACTGTCGCTACCTGTCCGCCATCGGCCTGCATACCAAGGGCATGACCGTCGCGGAGTCGGAAAAGCTGTTCAAGGAACAATGCTATCAGGACGAGGGCAACGCCCGCCAGCAGGCCGCGCGCGGCACCTATGATCCCGCCTATCTCAACTACACGATGGGCAAGCTGATGATCCGCAAGCTGCGCGAGGATTGGACGAAGGGCGACCGGACGAAGTGGAAGGCATTCCACGACGAGTTCCTGTCCTATGGCGGGCCGCCAATCCCGATGGTGCGCGCTGCGATGATGAAGGAAGACGCGCCGAAGGCAGTGTTCTGAGGCCGATGAGCCGTCCGGCGGCTAGCTTATAGCGGAGCTAGTCGCTGGGCGCCGTTCAGTTTGAAGGCGCGCGCAGCCGTGCGACGAAAAAGCCATCGAGTCCGCCCGCTTCGGCGACCATGCCGGGAAGGGTGCGGATGAACCCGCCGCCGTCTGGCGCAACCGCGTCGGGCAGCTCGTCACTGCGAACGGGATCGACGGCCCAATCCCTGTGACGATCGAGAAACGCCGCGATTTGCTCCTCGCCCTCGGCGTGTTCGAGCGAGCAGGTGGCATAAACCAGAGTCCCGGCGGGCTTGACCCAAGTGGCCGCGCGCGCGAGCAACTCGGCCTGCAACGCGGCCATCTCTGCAATCTGTCGTGGTTCGATCCGGTGCAGCACGTCGGGATGGCGGCGAAAGATGCCCGTGGCCGAACAGGGTGCGTCGAGCAGCACGGCATCGGCGGGCCCGGCGGGCGCCCAGGACCGTATATCGCCTTGGACGATATCGGCCGACAGGCCGGTCCG
>NZ_MIAM01000030.1:96404-126429 GCF_001830555.1 Sphingopyxis sp. RIFCSPHIGHO2_12_FULL_65_19
GCGACGACATTCCAGCCCGCCGCTGCGAGTTGCATTGTCTTGCCGCCGGGCGCCGCGCACAGGTCGAGCGCAGTGCGGCCTTGGCCCGGCCCGAACAGGCGCGCCGGCAGGCTTGCCGCCAGGTCCTGTACCCACCAGCCGCCTTCGCCATAGCCCGGCATCGTTTCGACCGCCTGACCGCGCGGCAGGCGGCGATGGCGAGGGGCGAGCGAAACTGCGTCAGGCCATTCATCGGCACCAGGTTCGCTGGCGAAGCTAAGGTCGATCGGCGGCGGCGCGCTCCAGATCGCCTCGGCGGCTTCGACCATCTTCAGGTCCCATTGCTCGGCCCAGCGTTCGGCGGTGGCAAGCGGCAGGGTGGCGCGATCTGGAAGCTGCCATTCCTCTTGCTGTGCGCGAGAGAGGATGGCGTGCACCAGGCGGCGCGGCCCCCCATCGACGAGCGGCAGGGCCGTCGATACCACGGCATGGCCGGGGCTTTTGAGCACCAGCAGCTGCGCCAGCGCGATCCGCAGGACGGTGCGCGATTTGACGTCGTCGGGCAGGATTTGTGCTGTTGCGCCGTCAATCAGCGCGTCGATGTCGACCATCCAGCGCAGCGTTTCCGACGCGATGGCGATCGCGAACGCGCGGTCGGCACCGCCCAGGCCCTGCGCCGCTGCGTGCATCGCCACATCGAGCGGATCGCCGCGCCGCAGGATGGCGTCGATCAACCGCAAGGCGGCCCGCCGCGTCGCCGTTCCCGCGGGATCGGCCGCGCCGACAGGTCGCCGACGCCGGGGTGGATGGCGGTCAGCCATGACGGGCAACGGCGTGGTTGGCGTGACGCATGAAAAATCCTATGTGGTGCATATCATGACCGACAGCATCCAGAACACGACCATCGGCGGAACACCGCGCGCTGTAAAGCGCCCCCCGCACCTAAGGGCGCCCGCGGGGTGGACGGCCAGCACGCTGCCGCCGCCCGCGTCGATCCGCGAAGACAAGGCGGAGGACCAGCCCGGCGGACGCAATCCCGTGCGCTACGGCGATTGGGAGCTGAAAGGGATCGCGGTCGATTTCTGACGCGGCCGTCAGGGGCGCGATCGCGCGCCAAGCCGGGCCGCCCATACCGAAGACTGGGCGACCCGGGTTTTGATTTGGCTCAGGCGGTTGGCAGCTCGGCGTTGAGCGGCATTTTGCCGCTCTTGACCTGTTCCGCAAACACTTCGCGCATCAACTGCAACGAGAATAGGTGCGCGAAAATCAGGGCGAGAATGCCGTTCTGCATCAGCTTGCGCAGCACGTCGCCGCGCAGTTCGCGCAGCTTGTTTTCATCGACCATCTGGAAACCGCGATAGATATAGGGCTTGTCATTGCCTTCCTGCTGGATCGCGACTTCACCGTCCATCAGCAGATCGGCCTTTTTCAGCTCTTCCATGAACATGCCGGTACGCTGGCCCGCTTCCTCGAAATTCTTGCAGAACTCCAGGACGGCCTGAACCTGTTCGGACGGCTGGCCGTCGACGAACAGCGCATCGCCTTCGTCGAATTTGCCAAGGGCGCCCGACGTGGGGTCGAAGCACAGCGACAATTCCTCCGAATCGGGCTGAAGACGGGCAAGCAGGAAGGGATAGCGACGGACATAGGCCGGGACGTAGACCGGATTGATCAGCTTGCCTTCGTCGTCGACGAAGGTGTTGATGCCCTCGTTAAGGCCCATCAGGGCCAGCGGAACCGGATTGTCGCCCGCCGAAAACACGATCGGGAAAAAGCGGCAGGCCGACACAAATTCGTCCGACGTCAGCGGGATCGCGTGCTGTCCGACCAGAAATTCGGCGTTTTCAAGCGGGCGGGCATGGAAGTCCGCATGGTCGACGCTCGAAAGCGGAGCGAGGTCCTTGTAAAACAGCGGCAGGTTGGCAGGTGCGGGCGCAGTGGCCATGATTGAACTCCGGTAGGGTCCCGCAGGCGGGACGAAAAAGATAAAGCGCCTTATTGACCCGCGCCGCGTGGCGCAAGGGGGCGTCGGTGCCCGGTGGAGGGCGTTTCAGGCGATAAGCTTGCCGGGATTGAAGATGCCGGCCGGGTCGAGCCCCGCCTTGACCCCGCGCAGCGCCGCCAGCCGCGCCGGGCTATCGAGCTCCGCAAGGACGTCGCGCTTCATCTGGCCGATACCATGTTCTGCCGAAATCGACCCGCCCAGCTCGAGCACATGCGCGTAGACGAGGCGGCTGACCTCTGTGCCGTGCTGCGCAATCCACGCCGCGCCGTCGGCGCCCAGCGGCGGCTGGACATGATGATGGACGTTGCCGTCTCCGAGGTGGCCGAACGACAAGGCCCGCGCCCCCGGAAAAGCGTGGTCCAGCCGGAGCGGGTTTTCGGCGATGAACGCGGGCATCAGATCGACCGGCACGCTGACGTCATGCTGAAGCGCCGGGCCTTCGGCACGCTCCGCCTCCGAAATCGAATCGCGCAGCCGCCAGAAACCTTCGCTTTCGCGGTCGCTTTTCGCGATCACGACATCGCCGACCAACCCCGCATCCAGCGCGGCGGCGAGTTGCTGTTCCAGTGCGTCGCCCAGCGCTTGGTCGCTGCCCCCCGCCAGCTCGACGAGCACATACCAGGGCTGCGCCGCGGCGAGCGGCGCGCGCGTTTGAGGGATGTGGCGCAGCACGGCGTCGAGGCAGGCGTGCGGGATCAGCTCGAATCCTTCGAGTTCGCGCCCGATCGCGGTATCGAGGCGGCGCAGGAGGAGCCGTGCGGTTTCGGGCGAATCGACGCCGATCCACGCCGTGCGCCGCGCGGCGGCGGCGGGAACAAGCTGGAGACACGCAGCGGTGACGATCCCTAACGTTCCTTCGGCACCGCACAGAAGGTGCCGCAGGTCATAACCGCGATTGTCCTTTTTGAGCGGTGCCAGCCCGTCAAAGATGTTGCCGTCGGGCAGCACAGCCTCGATCCCGGCCACCAGCGCGCGCATCGTGCCGTGGCGCAGCACCTGCGTCCCGCCCGCGTTGGTCGACACCAGCCCGCCGATCGTCGCCGACCCCTTGCCACCGAGCGTCAGCGGAAAGCGCAGGTGGTGGGTGAGCGCGGCCTCGTGGAAAGTTTCGAGCACCACGCCCGCTTCGGCGACGGCCAGGCCTGCCGCCGCGTCGATATGGCGGACGCGGTTCATGCGCCGCAGGCTGAGCAGCAACTGGTCGCCGCTCGCGTCGGGCGTTGCGCCGCCGACCATGCCGCTGTTGCCGCCTTGCGGGACCAGCGCGACGTGGGCATTGCGGCAAAGGCGCACGATGGCGGCGACCTCTTCGGTGGTGGCGGGGGACAGCATGGCGGCCGCGCGGCCATGATATTTGCCGCGCCAATCGGTCAGCCACGGCGCCATCTCGTCGACGTCGGCGCTATAGCCCTTGGGTCCGAGCAAATTTGCAAGCCCATCGAGCAGCGATGAAGATGGCGGGCGCGTCATGCCGTTCCAATCCGGAAATGTCTTTCGCGGCCTTTGGTGGCGCCGCGGCAGTTCATTTGATGTTCAATCATTGTTGTTAAATGGGGCGATGGACGAATAGGATGATTTCGTCCAGCGGGATGGACGCAGGAGCCACGGGTGAGCAATTTCCAATGTGAGGACGCCGGAGGAGCGATAGCGCGGTTGTGCTGACGGGGGCTTTCCTGTGGATCATGGCTGCGCCGGCGGCCGATGCGGCGACGCCCGTCGCCGTCCCCGAACCGTTGGTTGCGGTTGGCGCGCCGACGACCGATCAGATGTCGTCTTTTTGGCAGGTGGTGATCGAGCAGCAACTGATCATCCGCGTTCCCGCCCAGCGGTCGCCGCTCAACAATTTCGCCGCAGGGCCGTCGCCGTCGCGGCGTGCCACCGAATTGCCGATCGTCTGGAAAGAAAAAAAAGCCCCCAAATGCATCGCGATGCGCAACATATTGGGGATGCAGGCGGTCCAGCGTGACAGTATCGACATCATAACCCGGCAGAAGCAGCGGCTGCGGGCGCAGCTCAACCGCGGGTGCCGCGCGCTCGATTTCTACGCCGGCTTCTACATGCAGGGCAGCAAGGACGGGCGGCTTTGCGAAGATCGGGACGAGATTCACGCCCGCACCGGCGCAAAATGCGAGATCGACAAGTTTCGCCTGATGGTTCCCGTCCGCGACGACGATTAGGGGCCTGGCCCCATCGCGTTTCACTCGGACTTTCCTTGACTTTTGGCCGTCCTTTCCCCAATGGCGGCGGCAACGCCCGCCTGCGTGGGAGGCAGGGCGCCACTCTTTTTCCGGACATGATAATCCTATGAAATTTGCCGAGATCGGCCTTTCCGACGAACTTTTACGCGCCATCGACGAGTCGGGCTATGACGAAGCGACGCCGATCCAGGCCGGCGTCATCCCCTCGGTCCTGATGATGCGCGACATCATTGGCATCGCCCAGACCGGGACAGGAAAGACCGCTTCCTTCGTGCTGCCGATGATCGACATCTTGGCCCACGGCCGCGCGCGCGCGCTGATGCCACGCTCGCTGATCCTTGCGCCAACACGCGAACTGGCTGCGCAAGTCGCTGAAAACTTTGAAAAATATGGCAAGTACCACAAGCTGTCGATGGCACTGCTGATCGGTGGCGTACAGATGGGCGATCAGGTGAAGGCGCTGGAAAAGGGCGTCGACGTCCTCATCGCCACCCCCGGCCGTCTGATGGACCTTTTCGAGCGCGGCAAGATCCTGCTCACCGGATGTAATCTGCTCGTGATCGACGAGGCCGACCGGATGCTCGATATGGGGTTCATTCCCGATATCGAGAATATCTGCACCAAACTGCCTGCGAATCGGCAGACTTTGCTGTTTTCCGCCACGATGCCGCCGCCGATCAAGAAACTGGCCGACAAGTTCCTGTCGAACCCGAAGACGGTCGAAGTCGCGCGTCCGGCGAGCCGCAACGAAAATATCGAACAATTTGTGGTGAAGACGTCAGAACGCAGTAAGCGCGATACGCTGCGCAGCCTGATCGAGGCCGAGGATATCCACACCGCGATCATCTTCTGCAACCGCAAGACGACGGTGCGTGAACTTGCAAAATCGCTCCAGCGCTACGGTTACAAGGCCGGGGAAATTCAGGGCGATATGGACCAGTCGAGCCGCACGGCGGAACTTGACCGATTCAAGGCCGGCACGATCAACATCCTGGTGGCGTCCGACGTCGCGGCGCGCGGTCTGGACGTCAAGGGGGTCAGTCACGTCTTCAATTTCGACGCACCGTGGCACCCCGACGATTATGTCCACCGCATCGGTCGTACCGGCCGTGCGGGCGCCAAGGGCCGTGCCTTCACACTGGCGACGCCGTCGGACGACGAGGCGATCGACAATATCCAGAAACTGACCGGCTACACCATTCCCGTCCATGGCGGCGGTGCATCGACGACTGATACCGCCAAGCCCGACCGCGGTGCCGACGAAGCGAGCGAGCCGCGCCGCGGCCGCCCCGCGCGCGCTGGGCGCGGCAAGGGTGCGGCGAAAGCCGAGAGCAAGTCCGACAAGGCACCCGCGACCGCCGAAGCGCGGCCGGCAAAGCCCCCGCGCGACGATCGCAAACCGCGCGAAGATCGCAAGCCGAAACAGGACGATCTCGACGCGCCCGACGACGGCTGGAACGGCCCGATGCCGGGTTTCCTGTCGGTCGGTTTCGGCAGCTGACGCGCCGCTGGTCGATGCCGGTCAGAGCCTGACCAGCATCTTTCCGATATTGCCCCCGGAAAACAGGCCGAGGAAGGCTTCCGGGGCGGATTCCAGTCCGTCGTGCACGGTTTCGCGCATCGTCACCGCTCCGCTGGCGATCAGCCCGCCCATGTCGGCATAAAATTCCTCCATGCACTCGATGAACTGGTCGGTGTAGATAAAACCTTCCATGCGGATGCGCGCCGGGATCGACCGGATCAGATATTTCATCTCTTGCGCCTTTCCGTCGTTATAGACGTCGATCATGCCGCAGATCGCGAAGCGCGCGAAATCATTGGCGGTCGCAAAGGCCGCGTCGAGATGTTCGCCGCCGACATTGTCGAAATAGACGTCGATACCGGGTTTGCCGAGGCGGTCGAGCGCGGCGGCAAGCTGCGGCAGGACGGCCCCCGCCTTGTAATCGATCATCGCATCTGCGCCGAGATCGTCGACCCAGGCGCATTTCTCCGCACCGCCAGCCGAACCGATGACCGTCATTTCGCGCGCCTTGGCGATCTGGACGACCGCGGACCCGACGGCGCCCGCCGCCGCCGATACGAACAGCGTGTCGCCCGGACGTGCGCTCGCGACGCGAAGCAGGCCGATCCAGGCAGTGCCGCCGGTCAGGCCCATGTTGTGCAGGAAGGTTTGCGGGGTCATGCCCGCGGCCAGCGTCTCGACGGGCAATTTGTTGGGCATCATGTCCAGTCCGATGACGCCGCCATCGCGCCATCCGCCCATGTGAAGGATGATGTCACCGGGCGCGAAACCTTCCATGCTGCTTTCGATAACCTCGCCGATCGCTCCCCCGGTCATCGGCTGGTCGATCTGGAAGCTTGCCGCATAGCTTTTGGCGTCGTTCATTCGCCCACGCATATAGGGATCCACCGACAGCCACAGGTTGCGCACACGCAGCTGATCCTTGTCGAGCGGCGTATCGGGGAGTTCACGCAGCGCGAAATTATCCATCGTCGGCAGCCCCTGCGGACGACTGGTCAAATGCCATGCCTCGGCCATCGGAATCCCCCCATTCCTCAATTTCGCCCGGTGGCGGCGACAAAGGACAGAAAAGCCGTTGCCACTGCCAGACAGTGTCGTTAAGACCCCGCCCGTCGCGGGGCCGTAGCTCAGATGGGAGAGCGCTGCAATCGCACTGCAGAGGTCAGGGGTTCGATTCCCCTCGGCTCCACCAGCGACCTTTTCCCGCGGATACTCCCATGATCGAGCCGCGAGGCCTAGCGGTCAGGCTTGCGCGGTTGCTTCACAAATCCGGTAAATGCCGCCGTCACGGTGAACGGCCGCGTGCCTATTGTTCGCCGTAGGTGTCGATCTCTGAAAAGATGCGCGTCAATTGCGCGCGTTCGTCGGCGTCGATGTCGGGGCGCCATATCTCGAACAACAGGATCGTGCGGTCGCTGGCCCCGCGGTTCCACGCCTCATGCTCGAAACTGTCGTCAAAGATCAGCATCTCGCCCTCGCACCAGCTTCGCGTTTCGGCGCCGACGCGCAGGCCGCAACCATCGGGAACGACGAGCGGGAGATGGCAGATCAGCCGTGTGTTGAGCAGCCCGTGGTGCGGCTGGATATGCGTGCCCGGGGCAAGGCGGGAGAAAAGCGCAATCGGGGCCCGGCCGGGGATCACCGGCTGCGGCGCCAGCGCGAGCGCCGCGAGCGTGGCGGGGCAGAGGGCATCCATCCCATCGGCGACGGCGCCATTCTTCCACAGCCAGGCAGCGCCCCAGTCGGATTTGTCGAGCAGCGGGTTGTTCGGCGGCGGGCGGTCCGGATCGGCGGTCACATAAGGGCCGAACCGATCGGCGGCATTGTCGACCAGCGCCAGCAACTCGGCGCGGATCGCGGGTACGGCGGCCTCGACCTCTTCGACCCAGTCAAAATCGGCGCGCTCGAAAAAGGGGCGCTGCACGAGGCCGGGAAAGTAGAACATGCTCGGTTGCTGGAGATAGAGCGGCTGTTCACCCGCGAGCATATGAAGCGCCGCGGCGACGCGTGGCGCGGCATTGGCGGCATCGATTCCTGCGCCGCGCAATCTGTCGAGCAGGTGATCGGCAAAAGCCCGGTCGGTCGCCACAATAAATTGTTCGGCGCGCTGGAGGCCGGGGTGAAGCGCGGGCGGGACGCCGCGGGCCTGCGCTGCGGTGCCGAGCGCGAGGCGATAGAAACTGCCCGCCGCGCGGTCGTCGGCGATGCGGCGCTTGAGTTCGGCCATGGCGAGCAACGCCGCAATATTGCCGCGATCGGCGCGGATCGCGGCATTGAGCGCGGCCGTTTCGGCCGCGACATCGCCGCGTCGATGCGCGTCGCGCGCCTGGTCCAGCCATGTTGCCTGCCCCGTCATGGTTCCAGCCATAACGGGGCGTCACACCATTGCAAGCGGGCGCCCCGCGTGCCTCAGGCTTCGGCAGGCGGCGCGGCTGCTGCCGGTTTCGCCGTGCCGCGAAGCCACGCCCGCACCCCACGGACCAGCGTGGTCCGCCAGATGATCAGCAACAGCGCAAAGAGTGCGGCCCAGGGCAGTACGGCCGCCCCGACGACAAGGATGAACGACAACATGACCCCGCCGCTGTGGACGAGCATGTTCAGTGCGTCGCTGAACGGATTGCCATAACCGATTCCGGGGAGACCGCCGGTGCCGACATAGTCGAATTGCATCGGTGTCGTGGCGAGCATCGCCTCGCCGGTCCTGCGCGCGTCGCGTTCGCCGTCGATTTGCCGGCGCATTCCTGCGACCTGCTGTTGCAGTTCGGCCCGCTCGCGGTCACCGAGACCGCCCTGTCTGAGCCGCGTTTCGAGGCGCGTGATTTCGCTGTTGAGGTCGGCGCTGCGGCGCTGTGAGTCGCTGATCTGCGTTCCGACATCTTCGCCGCTGATCCGTGTCGCCGCGAGCACGCCCTCGGCCTTTTCGACACTGGCGAGCGCATCGCGGCCGAATTTGCGGGCGATCGCCGGATCGAGTTTGAACAGCAGCTGCGCTTCGACCTCGTTCTCGCGCACCAGCCGATAACTCATGCCCGCAATGCGGCAACGATTGGTGCCTAGCGCTTCGCATGCTGCGGCATGGTCCTCCTGCACCTTGGCAATTTGGTTATCGTCGAGCCGGAACGCATAGGAATAGTTGAAGGCAACGCCGGGCGCGGATGTGATGCTGATATTGGGACTGCGCATTTCGAGCGGGGGAGCGGCATCCGGGGCCGGAATGGCGCGGGTCGACGCCGATTCCGATACATCGACGGGGGCCATGTCATAGGCGGGCGCTTCTCTTAGGGCTTCGGATTTATTTTCCGAGCAGCCGATCAGGGCGAGCGCCATCGCGCCCGCTAAGAGCTTGGTTTTCATGAAGTCTCTCCCAACATGCGACTCGCGGTCGCACGTAATGACATATCATTATTGAAAGAGTAGACAATCTATTTCAGGCGAGCTTGACGAAGCTGTCGAGCACCCTTTTCGATCCTGCCTGGTCAAACTCGACCTCAAGCTTGTTGCCGTCGATATCGGTGATTTCGCCGTAACCGAATTTTTCGTGAAAGACGCGCATCCCGACCGCGAGGTCGGCGCGCGCCTTGGCGCCGATCGACGCGGCGGGGCTGCGCTCGGAAGGGGCGGGGGCGCGGGTGACCGTCGTCGAGGTCGCCATGGCCCGCTGCCATGCCGGTCCGCGCGTCATCGTGCGTGCAGGCTGGCGTTCCGCGACATGCGCAAAGGGGTCGCCCTGCGCCGACCAGTTCGCTCGCCACAGGCTTTGCCCGCCGCCAAAGCTGTTTTCGCTATCGACATGTTCGGGCGGGATTTCGGCGATGAAGCGGCTGGGAATGCTGCTCATCCACTGACCGTAGATGCGGCGGTTTGCGGCGTGATAGATGCTCGCGCGCTGCCGGGCGCGGGTGATCGCGACATAAGCCAGGCGGCGTTCTTCCTCCAGGCTGGCGATCCCGCCTTCGTCCATCGACCGCTGCGACGGAAACACGCCGTCTTCCCATCCGGCGAGGAACACATGGTCGAATTCCAGCCCCTTGGCGGCGTGGATCGTCATGATCGTCACCGTCTCGGTCTGATCGTCATTGTCGCGGTCCATCACGAGGCTGACATGTTCGAGGAAAGCCTCAAGCGATTCATACTCTTCCATCGCGCGGACGAGTTCGGACAGGTTTTCGAGCCGGCCCGCAGCCTCTGCGCTGCGGTCGGCCTGGAGCATCGCGGTATAGCCCGACTCGTCGAGGATCAGCTGCGTCAGCTCGGGATGCGACAGCGCGTTTGCCTTGGCCTGCCAATTCCGCATCTGTGCAACAAAATTGGCGAGTTGGCGGCGCGCCTGCGGGGTCAGCTCGTCGGTTTCGGTGATCCGCGATGCGGCGTGGAACAGCGGCGCCTGTTCGGCCCTTGCGAACTGGTGGATGCGCGCAAGCGCCTTGTCGCCAAGCCCGCGTTTGGGGACGTTGACGATGCGCTCGAAAGCCAGGTCGTCGGCCGCCGACTGCACGAGCCGCAGATAGGCGAGCGCATCGCGGATCTCGGCGCGCTCGTAAAATCGAAAGCCGCCGACGATGCGATAAGGCATGCCGATCGCGATGAAGCGGTCCTCGAACTCGCGCGTCTGGAATTGCGCACGGACGAGAATTGCGGTGCGGTCCAACGACACGCGGCGGTGCTGGAGTGTCTCCAGCTCCTCGCCGATCCGGCGTGCCTCTTCGGGGCCGTCCCACACACCGACGACGCGAAGCTTGTCGCCGGGTTCGAGGTCGGTCCACAGCGTCTTGCCCAGTCGATCGCTATTCTGTGCGATCAGCGCCGATGCGGCGGCGAGGATCTGCGGGGTCGAGCGGTAATTTTGTTCGAGGCGGATGACGGTCGCACCGGGGAAATCCTTTTCAAAGCGCAGGATATTCGCCACCTCGGCGCCGCGCCATGAATAGATTGATTGATCGTCGTCGCCGACGCAGCAGATATTCTTGCGCGCCTGCGCGAGCAGGCGCAGCCACAAATACTGGCTGGCGTTGGTGTCCTGATATTCGTCGACGAGGACATATTTGAAACGCGCCTGATATTGTTCGAGCACATCGCGGTGGGTCTTCAATATGACCAGCATGTGGAGGAGTAGATCGCCGAAATCACAGGCATTCAGCGTCTTCAGTCGCGCCTGATACAGTGCATAGAAATGCTGGCCCTTGCCGTCGGCATAGGATTCCTTGTCGGCGGCATCGAGGTCGGCGGGGGTCAGCCCACGGTTCTTCCATTTGTCGATCAGCCCGGCAAGCTGGCGCGCGGGCCAGCGTTTCTCGTCGAGCCCTTCGGCCTGGATCAACTGTTTCAGGACACGCAGCTGGTCGTCGGTGTCGAGGATGGTGAAATTGCTCTGCAAGCCCACCAGTTCGGCATGACGGCGCAACATCTTGGCCGCAATGCTGTGAAAGGTGCCAAGCCAGGGCATCCCCTCGACCGCATCGCCGATCATCCGGCCGATGCGTTCGCGCATTTCGCGTGCCGCCTTGTTGGTAAAGGTGACGGCAAGAATCTCGGAAGGCCAGGCGCGTCGCGTCGCGATGATATGCGCAAGGCGTGCGGTCAGCGCCGCGGTTTTGCCTGTGCCCGCGCCCGCGAGCATCAGCACCGGGCCTTCGGTGGTCAGCACCGCCTGCCGCTGCGGACCGTTCAATCCTTGCAGATAGGGTGGGTCCGACGGGTCGGGACGGGTCAGGTCGGGGGTCGAGATGGGGGGCATGTTCACGCGCGAACGATTAGGGAACAGCGAGCAGGCTGTCCAGTGCAGTGAGGCGGGTAGAGGGCGTGGTTTCGCCGCGTTTCAGCTCGGCCAGCGTTGCGCGCGCCATGGCGCGATAGGCGGGCAGCGTGTCGGGGCTTTGCGCCGCCAGCATATTCAGATGCTCGCCAATGGTCCGGGCATCGCCGCGCAAAAGTGGTCCCGATAATCCGGCAAAGCCCATCGCAAGACTGTTTTCGAGCGCCGCGCGAACGAGCGGGCCGAGCAGCGCCGCCGGGTCTTCGACCCCGGCGTCCTCCAATATGCGCGATGCGCCCGCGATCAGCGTCACCAGATGGTTCGACGCATGACAGAGCGCCGCGTGATAGAGTGGCCGTCGTTCCTCGGCGATCTCGACCGCAAAGCCGCCGATCAGCGCGACGATCTGCTGGGCGTGCTTCGTCGCATCGGCGGACGAGCCGGTGACGGCAAAATGCGCCCCCGCCATGCGCTGCACCTCGCCCGCGGGGTCGCCGGTAAAGGTCATCGCGGGGTGGATCGCGGCGGTGCGTGCGCTGCCCCGGCGTAGCGGTTCGAGGACCGCCGCCCCGCTGCGCCCGCTGACATGAAAGATCAGACGGGTGCGGCTTGCCGCCGGTAGGGCGACCAGAGCGTTGACGACATCGCCCAAGGCATCGTCGGCGACGGCGATCGCGACGATGTCGCATTCAGCCATCAGCCGATCGATCGCGGAGGCCGTCACGGCACCGACGCGTGTCGCCGCGCTGGTCGTCCGGTCGAGCGATCGGCCCCACATGAGCGGGGGCAGGGTCGAATGGGGGACGAATGCCAGCGCCAACGCCTGCGCGACGCGACCCGCGCCGATGACGCCGGGCTGTTGGAAAGGGATGCCGGTCATAGGCGCGACGTAGCGCGGGGTTGTTGTTTTGCCAACGGAACGTCTGTTTTCGATCGGAAGCCAACGCGCATCCCTCCCATTGCCACGCCACCGCAAGGATATTCCGCCCCGGAACCGCCGCCCCGGCTGCGCCCCATTGACCCGCCGTTAACCAATGTTGGGCATAGCGTTTCGATCATCCAGGGACGTGGGCAAGCCAATGAAATATGATCCGATCCATCCGGCAGCGCCGGTGCTCGACGAGTCGGTCGCCAGCGACTGCGGCGAACTGGCCGTCGGGTGTAGCGATGCCGCCGGGCGGATCGAACGCGCGACCGACCAGATGGATCGCCAGATCGGCGAACTTGGCCGGCTGGAGGAATATGTCGTCAGCCTGGAGGCCGACCAGCGGCAGATCGCCGACTCGACCGATGAGGCGAAATTGCTGTCGGCACGCGCGTGCGAGCAGCTCGATAGCGGTGCCGAACGGGTCAACACCGCGGTCAGCGAATTTCGCTCGGTCATTGACCTGATCGCCCGGCTGGGTGCGCATGTCACCAATTTCGCCGCGGTGATGGAACAGGTGCAACAGGTCAGCCAGTCGATCGAACAGATCGCCAAGACCACGAACATGCTCGCACTCAATGCCGCGATCGAGGCCGAACGCGCGGGCGATGCGGGCCGCACCTTTGCCGTCGTCGCCGCCGAGGTGAAAAAGCTGGCGCAGAACACCCGCGGCGCCACCGACGAAATCCGCCGCAGCATCGGCAGCCTTGCTACCGAGGCGAGCGGACTGGTCGCGGAAATCCAGTCGGGCGTTGAACAGTCGAGCCGCGCCGAGGCGCAGTTCGAGACGATCACCGACGCGCTGCACGATGCGACGCACCTCGTCGCGCTGCTCGACGATCAGAGCGACCGTATCGCACAGTCGAGCGCGATGGTGCATGCGAATGGCGCAAAGGTGCGCGAGGCACTGGACCGCGTCGTCACGTCGGTGCGCGACAATAGTTTGACCTTGGTGGGCACACGCGATTCGATCCTGTCGATGGAACATGTGTCGAACCGCATGTTCAACGCCGTGATTTCGGCCGGCGTCAGCCCGCAGGATTCGGCAATCGTCGCCTTGGCGGCCCAAGTGCGCGACGAATTTGTCGGGCTGGCCGAACGCGCGGTCGATCGCGGCGAGCTGACGATGGAACAATTGTTCGACACCGATTATGTCCGCGTGCCGGGGTCCAATCCCGAACGATTCCGCACGACGCTGTGCGACTGGGCCGACGCCCATTGGCGCCCGCTGTTCGATCGCGTCGTTGCCGAGCATCCGGAGATCAAGATGTCGTCGGCGGGTGACATGAACGGCTTTCTGCCGACGCATATTACCAACTGCTCGCGCGCGCCGACCGGCGACCTGGAGCATGACACGGCGCATTGCCGCAACGGCCGCATCCTCTACGACGAAACCGACGCCGCTGCCAAGCGCAGCACCGCGCCCTATTTCATGACGGTCTATCGCCAGGAAGGCGACGGCATCAATTATGTCACCGTGCGCAACGTCTATATGCCCGCGATCATCAACGGCCGCCGCTGGGGCGATGTCGAGGTGGCGTACCAGCTTTAGGACGCGGCGATAAAAGCGGCGTTCCCCCGCCGTGGCCGGGATAGGCGGCCCGGTTGGGGCTTATCGGATCAACTGCCCTGGCGGCGGGCCATGAAGGCCAGCTTTTCAAACAACATCACATCCTGCTCGTTTTTGAGCAGCGCGCCGTGCAGGGGAGGGATCGCCTTGCCGACATCGCGGTTCTGGAGCACTTCCAGCGGCATATCCTCGTTCAGCAGCAGCTTCAGCCAGTCGATCAATTCGCTGGTCGATGGCTTTTTCTTGAGCCCCGGCACATCGCGGACTTCATAGAAAATGTCCATCGCGCGGCTGACCAGCATCTTCTGGATGCCGGGAAAATGCACCTCGACGATCGACGCCATCGTGTCGCGGTCGGGGAATTTGATATAGTGAAAGAAACAGCGGCGCAGGAAGGCGTCGGGCAGTTCCTTTTCATTGTTCGATGTGATGACGACGATCGGGCGTTCCTTCGCGCTCACCGTCTCGTCGGTTTCATAGACATGGAACGCCATGCGATCGAGTTCCTGGAGCAGGTCGTTCGGGAATTCAATGTCGGCCTTGTCGATCTCGTCGATCAGCAGGACGGGCAGCTTGGGGCTGGTGAACGCCTCCCACAATTTGCCCTTGCGAATATAGTTGCGGATGTCGTGGACGCGCTCTTCGCCGAGCTGGCCGTCGCGAAGGCGCGCGACCGCATCATACTCATACAGGCCCTGCTGGGCCTTGGTGGTTGACTTGATGTTCCAGGTGATCAGCGGCGCGTCGAACGCCTTTGCGATTTCCTCTGCCAGCACAGTCTTGCCGGTGCCGGGTTCGCCTTTCACGAGCAGCGGGCGGCGCAGCAGGGTGGCGGCGTTGACCGCGACCTTCAGGTCATCGGTGGCGATATAGGCGCTGGTGCCTTCAAAACGCATCGGCTCTTTCCCTTAACGTGAACGTCAAGCGGGCATAGCGGCGGCGAGGGAGTGGTGCAAGCCGAAGGGCGCGGCAATCCGAATCCACCCTGTCGCGAAGCGATGGCGACGGCCGGGTTCAGGGATGCGCGCGGCTGGCGGCGCGCGCCGCCATCAGGTCCCACAGGCCGCTTTGCTGCATGATCAGCTGCTGCGCACCGAACAGCATCGCGCGTTCGACGGCAGGTGTGGCGGCAACCTTTGCGGCAAGCCGGGCGGTGCCGGGCAGGTCGGGCAGGGTGCAAGGCGCGGGGGAAAGGTCGAGCCGCTGGGCGCTGATGTCGAGCAGGACGCGGATCGTCCGCCAGTCGAGCGTCAGCGCGATCGCCGCGCCGACGGCGCAACCGTGACGGTCCGATTCGGCGAGCATGTCGATCGCCTTTCGCTGTGCGGCAACCGCGGCTTCGCATTGTGCCTGGCCCTGGGTGCTCGGCACCGGACCGACCGCGGATGCGATCTTCGACAGAAAGGCGCGCTCGGCGGCGAAGGCCTCGGCCGCCTCGTCCATCCACTGGCGTGAAGCGGGGTCGACGGCTTTGCGCGCGGCATTGTCGATCACCCCGGGGTGGCGACCGTGGAGCAGGCAGAGGAAATGGACGGCATCAGCCAGGTTGCGCATCGCTTCCGGCCCGCTCGACAACGCGCCCGAACGGACATGAGCGTGGGCGCCGGTGCCGTCGCTGGCAACCAGCGCGTCGAGCAGTTCTGCGACGCCGCGCGTCTGCATCTTGGGCTGGGTCGATGGGCTCAACGCTTGATCCTCGCTGCGGCAGGTCGTGCGCGACCCAAGCCGATGGAATTGCAAAGATCAGCCATAGGCCAACGTCGTAAACGCGACGTTTATAAGCGGCACCTGATTTGAGCCTTGTCCTGTTCCAGTCAGGGACAACCGACTGGCGCGCGAAAGGGGCCGACAAGCACCGGGGAGAGCTTGCCGGCCCCGTTTGCGGCGCCCCGGGGGAAGCGCCGCAAATAGTTGAGGAACGCGGAAGAGAGCGGGCGTCCTGCGGTGTCGTGCTCAGGCTGCGAGCGCGAGCTCTTCTGCCTTTTCGCGCTGCGGTTCGGCGCTTTCGGTCGCGCTCAGCGCGGGCTGGGCGGGCGCGGTGGCCTTGGCCGGAAAGATCAGGCGCGATGCCAGCACCACGATCCCGAGTCCGAAATAGGCGGCAAAGCTCTGCACCGGAAAAAAGAACAGCGGCGCGATGAATGCCAGGCGAAGGTAGAGCGGGTTGAAGCCGAAATCCTGACCCACGGCCTCGCAAATCCCGAAAAAGGTGTCGCGGCGGCGGAAGAGATTGGTGGTTTCCGTGTCCATTGTCTTGTCTTTCCCTTGGGCTGCGAGCACCGAGCCGCGCCGATGCCGGATGTATCGCAAAGGCCGTGCCAATTGCCGCAATCTCACGTAATTCTGGGTCTTTTCGGTCCGGCCGCACGTCGCGGCCTGTCCTTCATCCTGAATCGATTCCCATCCATTGGGAATGTGTGCCATTTGGTGGGCAGCGCCTGAACCCATGATGAAGATCGCCGCACCGATGATGGGTGCTATCTGGTCGTGAAATATGAAGATTTGAAGAGGATCGGCGAAAAATTTGTGCGACGCAGCATTTAAGCGGATCGGCGCCAGGCGGCCTGTGCAAACTCGCGCGATGCCCAACAATCCTCTGGACTTCATCTCGCCATTCGCTCCATCTACGATCGAGCCATGCGGGAATATCGGATCATTCGACTGGCTGGCGCCGCGTTGGCGGTCCTTGCGCTCTCTGCATGTGCGGGGGCCAAATATCGTCCCGTTGCCGATGCGCCGGTGCGGATCGGCCCCGCTTACACGATTCGCGGCACGACCTATGTCCCCGCCGCGGCCCCCGGCTATGACGCGATGGGGTATGCGAGCTGGTATGGCAGCGAGTCGGGAAACCGCACGGCGAATGGCGAGCAGTTTCGTCCCGACTGGATCACCGCCGCGCACACGACACTGCCGCTACCGACCTTTGTCGAGGTGACGGCGCTCGATACCGGACGGCGGATCATTGTGCGGGTGAACGATCGCGGCCCCTTCGCGCTCGGGCGGGTTATCGACTTGTCGCGCGGCGCGGCGGAAGAACTCGGAATGAAGGAACAGGGGCATGCGCCGGTGCGCGTGCGCCGCGTCGAGCCGTCGGAAAAGGACCGCGATCGGCTTCGCAGGGGCAAGCCCGCGGCATCGCTTGCGCCGGTCCCCGAGCGCGAATTGCAGCGGCTGCGCGCCCAACTCGCGGCGCAGGGCCGCCGAGGTGAACCGTAAAGCAAGTCGCGAGAGGATGGCAAAGCGGTGCCATGAGTCTATCCGGCGCTGGCCGGCATGGTATTAGCTGGCCGGGGCTGCCGACGATACGCTGACAAACGCTCAGGCAGGTCTGAGCAGCGTCAGTTTTGCCTTGCCGACCTTGCGCTCGGCATCCATTTCAAAGCCCGCGATATTGATCGCCTCGCCGTGGGTCGTTTCGACCGAGATCCAACTGTCGGGTCCGATCCAGCCAAGACGGTTCAGCTTGTCCAGGGCGACGCTCCCCGCGCCGGTATCATAAGGCGCATCGAGCATAAGCAGGTCGTATGTGCGCCGCGCCGGACCGAGGGCGAGCACCGATCCGGCGCGGATGTCGGCGCGCGCGTTGGCGTCAAGCGCCACCAGATTCTTGCGCAGCACATCGAGCGCATCCTTGTCCTGTTCGGCGAACAGGCATTGTTCGGCCCCGCGCGACAGCGCCTCGATCCCGAGCGCGCCCGATCCGGCGAAGAGGTCGGCGACGTGGAGCCCCTCGAAACTGCCAAGGCGGCTGGTCAGCATCGAGAAGAGCGTCTCGCGCGTCCGGTCGGCGGTCGGACGCGTCATGTCATTTCGGGGCGCGAGCAACTTGCGGCCGCGCCATTCGCCGGCGATGACGCGCATCAGCCGAGGTGCCGACGGAATTTGAACAATTCGTCGCGGGGCACGACATCGACCGCGCCAAGCGGCATGTCGCCCAGCTCGAACACGCCGTAGCGGGTGCGGATCAGGCGGCTGACCTGGAGCCCGAAATGTTCGAGCACCTTGCGCACTTCGCGGTTTTTGCCCTCGGTCAGCGTCATCTCGACCCACTGGTTGCGGCCGGTGCGGCGTTCAAGATTGGCGTCGATTTTGCCATAACGAACGCCATCGATCTCGATCCCCATCGCCAGTTCTTCAAGCTGGGCCTGGCTGATGTCGCCAAAGGCGCGCGCGCGGTAGGTGCGCTCGACCCCGCTGGCGGGCAGTTCGAGCTGGCGCTTGAATTCGCCGTCGTTGGTCAGCAGCAACAGTCCCTCGGTGTTATAATCGAGGCGGCCGACGGGCATCAGACGGGGCAGGTCCTTGGGCAACAGGTCATAGATCGTCTTGCGTCCCTTGGGGTCGCGCGCTGCGGTGATGCATCCCGCGGGCTTGTGGAAGCGGTAGAGGCGCGTCGAGACCGGCTTGGCGACGGGATTGCCATCGACGGTCAGCCCTTCGATCGAGGCGAGCAAGGGGGCCGGCTGGACGATGACCTGGCCGTTCAGCGCGATGCGGCCCTCCTCGATCATCCGTTCCACATCGCGGCGCGATCCGATCCCGGCGCGCGCGAGCAGCTTGGCGATGCGCTGCGGTCCATCCTCGCGATCGGCCTCCGCCGGTTTCGCCTTGAGCGCGGATGCGGCGCCGCGGGCGGCGCGGCGACCGCGCTGACCACCCGGGGGGGCGCCGGGGTCGTTCGAGGGTTTCGGAGCGGAGCGCGGTGGACGGCGAGTGGTCATGGGAACGGATGCGACTTTCGTGTCGTTTTCAGGGGGAATAGTGTTGCGTTATGATCACGCTCATAGCCGGAAAAGGATCGCTTCGTCGATGGCGGGCAGAAGCGATCTTGCAGGACGGCGCAGAGCGGGTCATGGCGACGTTAAAGGGACTCTGCATGCTCTTCGCTCATCGCCCGACCTGTATCAAGCGGTTGTTGATCATCGAGGATGATCCGCTGACCGCGTTCGACAACGAACACACGCTGAAACACAGCGGGTACGATATTGTCGCGACGGTCGATTCGGGTGAGGCCGCGGTTCCGATCATGGCAGCCGAACCGATTGATGCGCTGGTCCTTGACCTGGGCCTGGCGGGAAATATGACCGGGCGCGAAGTCGCCCGGCTGGCGCGTGATCGCGGCATCGCGGTGCTGCTGGTGACCGGGCAATGCCCCGAGGACGCGGCCGACATTGCCGTCGCCTGCCTCGCCAAGCCGCACAACCCCTCCGCCCTCGTCGCGGCGCTCCGCGCGGTCGAATCGATGACGTGCAAGAACGAGGCCCCCCGCAAGGTCGGCGGGCTGCGAACCTATTGGCGTCCCGCCGCCGCCTGATCGCGACCAGCCGATAAATAGCCGCTTCCAATTTGGAACCAAGCCTCTAGGCCGTTTCCCGACGGGTAATGGCATTCGCACGGCGGATGCACGGGGAGTGTCTGCATGTCGGTCGATCTGATTCGGTTTATCATTTTTGTGGCGATCCTTGGCGGATTGGCGGTCGTCGCGCTGTCGATCCCGGCCTTTCGGCCGTATCTGCGCAAAAATCCGATGATCACCTTCCTGCTCGGCATATCGAGCGGCTTTCCGCTGACGCTGCTGATCGCGACGATGACCTTCTGGCTGGCAAAGGTGGGGATCGACACCGCGACGATCGGCTTCGCCGTTGCGCTGGGCATTCCCTACACGATCAAGTTCCTGTGGGCGCCGATCGTCGACAAATTGCCGCTACCGTTCCTGACCAGGACGTTCGGGCAACGGCGCGGCTGGCTGTTTTTCATCCAGGCGTTGCTGTTCGTCTCGATCTGGCAGTTGGGGGCCAGCAATCCGCAACCCGGCCAACTCGGCACCTTCGCCATCTGGGCGTTGATCACGGCCTTTTTGTCGGCAACGCAGGATATCGTTATCGACGCCTATCGGATCGAGATCCTTGAAGAGGATGAATTTGCGCATGGCACCGCGACGAACCAGTTCGGATACCGGACAGGCAATCTGATCGCCGGCGCCGGGACGATCTATTTCGCCTCGAACGAGGGGTTGGGGCTTGGCTGGGCGACCGCGTACGGCCTGACGGCCTTTTGCATCGTCCCGGCGATACTCGGCGCGCTGTGGGCCGGGCCGGGTAAATTCGTCGATCGGTTTGAACATGCCGCCGGGATGAAGGTCGGCCAATGGCTGACCGAGGCCGTCGTCAACCCGTTCCGCGAGTTCCTGACGCGCCATGGCGCGTTCCTCGTCCTTGGCTTTGTCCTTGTCTACAAGGTCGGGGATGCGATGGGGCAGACGATGCTGGGGCCGATGATCGTCGACCTCGGATTTCCCGATCTCGACTATATTTCGGCGAACAAGCTGTGGGGTTTCGGCGCGCTGATCGTCGGTTCGGCGCTGGGCGCGCCCTTCCTGCTCTGGCTGGGCATGGGGCGGGCGCTGCTGGTCTCGGGGCTGATGATGATGTTCTCGAACGTCATGTTCATGGTGCTGGCCGCGACGGGCAACAATTACTGGATGCTGGTCGCCGCGATCGTCACCGAAAATTTGACTAGCGGCATCGGGTTGACCGTATTCGCCACCTATCTCTCCGGCCTGTCGAGCATCGCCTATACCGCAACCCAGTTCGCGCTGCTGTCGTCCTTTGCCGGGGTCGGGCGGACATTCATGGCCGGGCCCGCGGGAATCGTCGCAGAGAAACTCGGCTGGGTCGGGTTCTGGGGCTTTACGGTGGTCGCCGCCCTTCCGGGGATGCTGTTACTCTGGCTGCTGTGGAGCAAGGGTTATGTCGGGGAGGGCATTCGGCAGACCACCGTCGTTGACGAACGTCAGTTGCGACAGCCCGTCAGTGCCTGGCGCGTCGTCGGCTTTGCCGCGATCGTTGCCGGATTGGTCGGCATCCTGCTGGCGCAGCAACTTGAACTGGCATCGTCGATCATGACGGCTTCGATCGCCGCCTTCGCCGTTGGTGCCTTGCTGGCGTGGAAGGGCGGCACCACAAAACCCGCCTGATGACGGGGCCTCAGGCGGGCTGCTCCCCGTTGGCATCGAGCACATCGCCTGCAAGGTAGAGCGAGCCTGCGATCAGGACAATTTCACCCGCCGGATCGACGCTGATCCGGCGCAGCGCGTCTGCAACCGATGCCGCTGCCCTCGCGTCCGCGCCAAAGGCATCCGCCGCATGATGCTCGTGCCCCGGCACGGGGACCACGGTCAGGCTGGCGAGGCGATCCGCCAGCGGTGCGACGATTGCCGCGGGATCCTTGTTCGCCAGCATGCCGGTGATCAGGTGGATGCGCCGCGGTTCGGCCGCAAACCGCCGGGCCAGCGCAAGACCAGCGTCCACGTTATGCGCGCCGTCGAGCCAAATTTCGGTGCCATCGGGGACCAATGCGGCGAGCGGTCCCGCGCCGAGCAACTGCATACGGCCGGGCCAGAAGGCGGCGGCAACGCCGCGCGCGATATCTGCGTCGCCAGGCCGCGGTTCGGGCGCCAGGTAGAGCATTGCGATCGCCAGTCCTGCGTTGCGCATTTGGTGCGCGCCGGCCATGCGCGGGCGCAGCGGCCCGTCGACCGAGCCCAGTTTCGACGACCAGCGAAAAGCCTCGGCATCGGTGTCGATCGTCCAGCCGTCGCCTTCGGGGAACAGCGTGGCGCCGACCGAGGCGACCTTCGCGGCAATCGTGTCGCGTAGGAGGGGGGGGTAATCGAAGGTCGCAACGGGCGTGTCGGGCTTGATGATCCCGGCCTTTTCCCATGCGATGCGCGCCGCAGGCTCGTCCGGTGTGCCCGTTTCGGGTTCGAGCAGGAACGCCTCATGGTCGATGCCGAGCGACGCGATGCCCGCGACCGCGGGGGGCGGGATGATGTTGGTGGCGTCGAGCCGCCCGCCAAGCCCGACCTCGATAATGCAGTCATCGGCGGGGATGCGGGCAAAGGCAAGGAAGGCGGCGGCCGTGGTCACCTCAAAGAAGCTCGCGCGCAGCCCTTCCGCTTCGTCGAGCACCTCTTCGAGCAGCGCCGCAAGCAGCGCGTCGTCGATCAGCGTCCCGGCAAGGCGAATGCGTTCGTTGAACCGGACGAGGTGCGGGCTGGTGTAGCTGTGGACGCAGCGCCCCTGCGCTTCGAGGATCGCGCGCAGATAGGCACAGGTCGATCCCTTGCCGTTGGTGCCCGCGACATGGAAGGTGCGTGGGAGCTGGAGCTGTGGATTGCCGAGGCGCGCGCAGAGTTCGGCGATGCGTTCGAGGCCGAGGATGTCGCGGCCGGGCGATAAGGCGGCGAGACGATCGAGTTGGGTCTGGACCGCGGGGTTCGAGGAGTGGGCGTGGTCGGGCATTGTTGAGCCTATGTCTTCGGGCCTCTCTCGCCTTCGTCATGCCAGACTTGATCCGGCATCCATTCCCGCGCCGCCGAATGGACCCCGGATCAAGTCCGGGGTGACGAAAACACTTGTGCCGGTTGCGTCGGCCTAAGCCGCCTTTTCGGGCGCCAGATAGCCGATCAGCCGCCCCAGCGTTTCGGGCAGCTCCTTGCGGTGCACGACCATGTCGATCATCCCATGGTCGAGCAGATATTCGGCGCGCTGGAAGCCTTCGGGCAGCTTTTCGCGGATCGTATTCTCGATCACGCGCTGGCCCGCGAAGCCGATCAGCGCCTTGGGCTCGCTGATCTGGATATCGCCGAGCATCGCATAGCTCGCGGTGACGCCGCCGGTCGTCGGGTCGGTCAGCAGCACGATATAGGGCAGGCCGGCGCGGCGGAGGCGCGCGAGCGCGACGGTCGCGCGCGGCATCTGCATCAGCGACAGTGTGCCTTCCTGCATTCGCGCGCCGCCCGCGGCGGTAATCGCGATATAGGGGACGCCGCGCTTGATCGCGTTCTCGACGCCCGCGACGAAGGCTTCGCCGACCGCGACCCCCATCGAACCGCCCATGAAGGCGAAATCCTGCACCCCGATCACGACGCCTTGGCCCGAGATGCGGCCAAAGGCGTTCTGATAGGCGTCGCGGTCGCCGGTCTGCGCGCGCGCCGCCTTGATACGATCGACATATTTTTTGGTGTCGCGGAATTTGAGCGGATCTTCGGGTGCCGCGGGCGCGGCGATCAACTCGTGCAGCCCGCCGTCGAACAGCTGGGCGAAGCGTTCGGTGGCGCCGATGCGGTCGTGATGATCGCAGCGTGGGCAGACGTTGAGATTATCTTCCCATTCCTTGACGAACACCATCTGCTGACACTGGCGGCATTTGTGCCACAGATTGTCGGCGGTATCGCGTTTGGCGGTGAAGGGCAGGGCGTTGCGAACGCGGTCGAGCCAGCTCATGCGGCGATCTCCTTTGCGCCGTGAATAGCATCGGCGAGTGAGCGGGTGAAGGCCTCGACATGCGGCGCCGCAGCGTCGCCATGTTCGGCGATGATGTCGATGAAGGCCGATCCGACGACGACGCCATCAGCGACCTTGGCGATCTGCGCGGCCTGATCGGGGGTCCGGACGCCGAAGCCGACCGCGACGGGCAGGTTAGTGGCGGCTTTCAGGCGCGCGACGGCTTCGTCGATGCTCGCCTGTGCGGCCTGTTGCTGGCCGGTGATGCCGGCGACCGAGACATAATAGAGGAAACCGCCCGCGCCATTGAGCACGGCGGGCAGCCGCGCGGTGTCGGTGGTCGGGGTGGCGAGGCGGATCAGGTCGACCCCGGCGGCGCGCAGCGCGGGGCCGAGTTCGGGGTCTTCCTCGGCCGGAACATCGACGCAGATGACGCCATCGACGCCGGCCTTGGCGCATTCGGCCGCGAACCAGTCACCGCCACGGATCGTCATCGGATTGGCATAACCCATCAGCACGAGCGGGGTTTCGGGATGGCGGCTGCGGAAAGCGGCAGCGATGTCGAAGATGTCGGCGGTGGTCGTGCCCTTGGCGAGGCTGCGCAGGTTCGCCTGCTGGATCGCGGGGCCATCGGCCATCGGATCGGTGAAGGGCATACCCAGCTCGATCACATCGGCGCCCCCCGCGACGAGCGCATCGAGGTTCGCGGCGGTGTTGCCGTCGCCTGCGGTGATGAAGGCGACGAGCGCGGGGTGGGGTTTGGCGAAGGCGGTGGTGAAGCGGGTCATTCGGCCCTCTCCCCTTCAGGGGAGAGGGTTGGGAGAGGGGGATGGCCGACAAACAGCGCAAGCTGCGTCAGCACGCCTTCCATGTTCGTCATCACGTCGAAATTAGCAAATCTAATCACCCTGTAACCCTGTTCCTCGAAAAATACTGTCCGCGCCCGATCGTAATCTTCCTGAAATCCATGCGTATCGCCATCGACCTCGACAACCACCATCGGATCTCTCGCGGAGAAATCAGCGATGTATCGCCCAATAACCTTCTGTCGGCGAAACTTGATGCCGTGAAAGCGCTCGGCGCGAAGCTGGAACCAGAGGCGGGTTTCAGGTTCAGTCTGCTCGCGCCGCATCTTCTTTGCGAATTCGATCAGCCTCCAGTCCCGCATTCGTTCCCCTCTCCCAACCCTCTCCCCTGAAGGGGAGAGGGCCTTTATAGCTTAACCTCCAAGGCATCGGCGACCGTCGCAATATCCTTGTCGCCGCGCCCCGAGCAGTTGACGATGATGATCTTGTCCTTGTCCAAAGTCGGCGCGATGCGTTCGGCGGCGGCGATGGCGTGGGCGGACTCTAGCGCGGGAATGATGCCTTCGAGCTTGGTGAGCTTCTGGAAACTTGCGAGGGCTTCGGCATCGGTGACGGGTTCGTAGCGGACGCGGCCGATGTCGTGGAGCCAGCTATGCTCGGGGCCGATGCCCGGATAGTCGAGCCCCGCCGAGATGCTGTGCGCCTCGGTGATCTGGCCGTCCTCATCCTGCAACAGATAGGTCTTGTTGCCGTGGAGGATGCCGGGCTTGCCGCCCGCGAGGCTGGCGGCGTGCTTGCCGTCCAGCCCTTCGCCCGCTGCTTCGACGCCGACGATCTCGACGTCCGTGTCATCAAGGAAGGGATGGAACAGGCCGATGGCGTTCGATCCGCCACCAACGGGGGCGATCAGCATGTCGGGCAGGCGGCCCTCGGCTTCCAAAATTTGCGCGCGCGCTTCGTCGCCGATCACCGACTGGAAATCGCGTACGAGTTGCGGATAGGGGTGCGGCCCGGCGACGGTGCCGATGATGTAGAAAGTGTCGTGGACGTTCGCGACCCAGTGGCGCAGCGCCTCGTTCATCGCATCCTTCAGCGTCTTGGCACCGCTCTCGACCGCGACGACTTCGGCGCCGAGCAGCTTCATGCGGAACACATTGGGCTGTTGCCGCGCAACATCGACCGCGCCCATGAAGATGGTGCAGGGCAGGCCGAAGAGCGCCGCGACGGTCGCGGTCGCGACGCCATGCTGGCCCGCGCCGGTTTCGGCGATGATCTTGGTCTTGCCCATCCGTTTGGCGAGCAGGATCTGGCCGATGCAATTGTTGATCTTATGCGCGCCGGTGTGGTTCAGATCCTCGCGCTTGAGATAGATTTTCGCGCCGCCGAGATGATCGGTCAGTCGCTGCGCCAGCCACAGCGGGCTGGGGCGACCGACATAGTTTTTGAGCAGGTCGTCGAACTCGGCCTTGAACGCTGGGTCGGCCTGCGCGGCGCGATAGTGACGCTCGAGATCGAGGATCAGCGGCATCAGCGTTTCGGCGACATAGCGGCCGCCGAACTGGCCGAAATGGCCGCGATCGTCGGGGCCGGAGCGAAGGCTGTTGGGCAGGGTTGGGGCGTCGGTCATCGTCATATCCATCGGTTACGGGTGGGCATTCACTTGAAGATCAGGTCTCAAGCGATCAGCGCCATCGTTTTCCGATGCGCAGGACGAGGGGGCGCAGCGTGGTCATCTGCCGACCGCTTTAAGGAAAGCGGCGATCTTGTCCACATCCTTGACGCCCGGCGCGCTTTCGACCCCCGAAGAAACATCGACGAGCGGGGCCCCGGTTTCGGCTATTGCCTGTGCGACATTGGCCGGTGTCAGCCCCCCGGCGATGCCCCAATCCATGATGTGCCGATGGTTTTTGAGAAGGGACCAATCGAAACGCGTGCCCGTGCCGCCGGGCAATGCCGCGGCGGGTGCATCGAAAAGGATGCGATCGGCGATCCCGCGATATTGCTGGATGCGCTCAAGCGTTCCAGCGTCCTTCAGGCCGACCGCCTTCCAGATTTCTGCGGGCGCGAGCCGTTTCACGACGGCCAGCCATTCGGGGGTCTCGCTACCGTGAAACTGGATGACGTCGGGACGCACCATGCCGAGCGCATCGCCGGTCAGCTGCTGCGAAGCGTTGACGAGCAACAGGGCCACTTTGACATGCGGTCCCGCGCGCTTGCGCAGCTCCGCCGCGGTCTTGAGGTCGACGTGGCGCGGGCTCGGCTCATAATGGACAAGGCCGATATGCGTGGCGCCATGGCGAATGGCGGCGTCGACCGTTTCGGGCGTCTTCAGCCCGCAGATTTTGACGAGAGGGAGCATGGTCGCTCTTTGCTCGTCAATTGGCATAGAGGCAACCGCCGATATGGGGGGTATTGGCAGTTGTCATCATTATGCTAGGCTTCCCTTAAAGGGGAGGGCGCGATGTACCGGATATTATTGGCTTTATCATGTCTTTGTGTCGCGGCCTGCAATCCGGCGAACGCCACCGCTGAACTGGCTGCTTCCGAAAAAGCCGTCGCGGCCTTTCACGCTTCTGCGAACGCCGGCAAATTTGACGATATCTATTTCGGGTCAGCAGATGAAATGCAGAACTCCGCCGATATTGTGGAATTTGAGGAGTTTCTCGGCGTCGTTCAGCGAAAGCTTGGCAACGCAGGAAAATCCTCCCAGCAGGGATGGCGCGTAAACTACGGAAATGGCGCAACGCTCATCGTGCTCAATATGCAAACAAAATATGCCAAGGGCGATGCCGTCGAAACCTTCACCTTCAAATCGTCCTCGAAGGGCCCCATGCTTGTCGGCTACAACATCCAGTCGCAAGCACTGATTATGAACTGAGGCCTGCTATTAAAGCGTCGCTTCGATCTCGCGCGCGGCGAGGTCGGGGTCGGCCGACTGGCTGATCGGGCGGCCGACGACCAGGATCGAGGCGCCATCGCCCATCGCTTGTGCCGGCGTGACGACGCGCTTCTGGTCACCGATCTTGCCGTTCGCGGGACGCACGCCGGGGACGACGAAAAAGCCACCGGGCCACGCTTTGCGTGCCGCTTTCACTTCGTGGCCTGAACAGACGATGCCATCCAGGCCGGATTCGCGCGCCAGCGCCGCTAGGCGCACGACCTGGTCGTGCGGTGTGCCGCCCACACCGATATCGTCGAGGTCTGGCGCGTCGAGGCTCGTCAACACGGTGACCGCAACCACCTTGGTATTGAGCCCCGCCGCCGCCTTCGCTTCTTCGAGCATCGCGCGGCCGCCGGCGGCATGGACCGTCAGGATTGCGGGTTCGAGCGGGCGCAGCGCCTGAATTGCTTTCGCCACGGTGTTCGGAATGTCGTGGAGCTTGAGGTCGAGGAAGATCGGCAGGCCGAGCTTCGCCATTTCATGGACGCCGTGGTGGCCGTTGGCGCAGAAAAACTCGAGGCCCAGCTTCAAACCGCCGACATGGCGCCGCACCTTTTGCGCCAGCGTCAGCGCGGCGTCGAGGTGCGTCGTGTCGATGGCGAGATAGAGCGGCGATGTCATGGCTTGTCCGTCGAAAACAGATCGGTGGGTGCGGGGGGAATGTCGTTGACCGGCGCAGTCGGCGTCACCTCGACCGGCCGATTGGCGAGCGCCCGCAGATCCGCCGCCTGCCGCTCGCTGGCGTCGAGGCGGCGTTTCATCGACCATCGCGTGGTGCGCAGCGCGACCCACATCGGCACGCTGCCGATCAGGAAGGAGGTCAGGATCAAAACCGGCAATTTGGTGTCGAGCACTTGCCCGGGCCAGATTGTCACGGTGACCGGAATCCAGTTCGCCATGGCAAAAATGACGAGAACAGCGGTCAGCAACACCCAGATGATCGTTCGCAGCATGCCCACTTCGTCTTGCTCCTCTGTCGGTCCGGCGCCGACCCTATGACAGATTGCCGAACGATTCCAGTCCGGGGCTATGCCGCCCCGAACACCCGATCGAAGATCGTATCGACATGCTTCATATGATAGCCAAGGTCGAACAGGGCGGTCAGCTCGTCGGCCGACAGCTTTGCCGTGACGTCGGCATCGGCCTTCAAAAGTTCGAGCAGCGAAAGCTGGCCGTCCGAATCCCACACTTTCATCGCGTTACGCTGGACAAGGACATAGCTTTCCTCGCGGCTGGCGCCCGCTTGTGTCAACGCAAGCAGGACACGCTGCGAGTGGACGAGACCGCCCATGCGATCGAGATTCTTCTGCATCCGCGCAGGATAGACGAGCAGCTTGTCGACGACGCCGGTGAGCCGCGCGAGCGCGAAATCGAGGGTGATCGTCGCGTCGGGACCGATGAAGCGTTCGACCGACGAATGGCTGATGTCGCGTTCATGCCACAGCGCGACATTTTCCATGGCGGGGATCGCGGCGCTGCGGACCATGCGCGCAAGGCCGGTCAGATTTTCCGTCAGCACCGGGTTGCGTTTGTGCGGCATCGCCGACGAACCCTTCTGGCCCGGCGAGAAATATTCTTCGGCCTCCAGCACTTCGGTGCGCTGGAGATGGCGGACTTCTACCGAAAGGCGCTCGATCGAAGAAGCGACGACGCCGAGCACGGCGAAGAACATCGCATGACGGTCGCGCGGAATGACCTGCGTCGATACGGGCTCGATCGCGAGGCCCAGCTTGGCGGCGACATGCGCTTCGACGCGCGGGTCGATATTGGCGAAGGTGCCGACGGCGCCCGAGATGGCACAGGTCGCGATCTCGGCGCGCGCAGCCTGGAGCCGCAGCTTGCAGCGCGAAAATTCGGCATAGGCCTCGGCAAGTTTCAGCCCGAAGGTCACGGGTTCGGCATGGATGCCGTGGCTGCGGCCGATCGTGGGGGTCAGCTTATGTTCATAGGCGCGGCGCTTGATGGCATCCAGCAGCGCGTCGAGGTCGGCAAGCAGGATGTCGGCCGCCTGGCTGAGCTGCACCGCAAGGCATGTGTCGAGCACGTCGGAGCTGGTCATGCCCTGATGCATGAAGCGGGCTTCATCGCCGACATTTTCGGCCACCCAGGTCAGGAAGGCGATGACATCATGCTTGGTGACCGCCTCGATCGCCTCGATGGCGGCGACGTCGATCACGGGATTTGTGGCCCACCAATCCCACAACGCCTTGGCCGCCGATTTTGGCACGGTGCCGAGTTCGGCAAGGGCGTCGGTCGCGTGCGCTTCGATCTCGAACCAGATGCGAAAGCGATTCTCGGCCGACCAGATCGCCGTCATTTCCGGCCGTGCGTAACGCGGAACCATTGAATTTCCTTCCTTTTCGGGCGGCTTGTCGCGGAATCCCCGCGAAACCGGGTCGGGGCGCCCCGTAGCAGGGACGGGGCGTTTCGCCAAACCCCGCGCATCCGCAACTTAGCCGAAACATGGCGGGTTGCTTTTATGCCCCATCAGAAAGGCGACAGGTCGCAGCATCCGCTGAACGTCGCCGGTACAGGAGAATTAATGTGTTGAAACAAATGCTTTTGGTCGGCGCTGCGGCGGTCAGCTTCCCCGCATTCGCTCAGACGACCGCTCCCGCGGAAGACACGGCCCCGACGACGCAGTCGCAGCCGTCGCCGACCGACGCGCCAGCCCCTGCGCCGGGCGAGAAGCCGACCGACGACCAGAAGCCCATGGATGACCATATGGATGACAAGGCGCCGACCGAAGACGCCGTTCCAACCGACACCCCGCCCGCGGCTGAACCGGCCCCTCCGGTCGACCAGCCTGCTCCGGATGCCGAACCCAACCCGGAATCGGAACCGGAATAACCCCAGACTCAGGAGATAGATGATGTTGAAACAGATGCTTTTGATCGGTGCCGCCGCTGTAAGCTTCCCGGCACTGGCGCAGACGAGCGCACCTGCCGACCCCACGGCGCCGCCGACGGCTGGCGAACCGGCTCCCGATACGGCGACCACGCCGGTCGATCCGGCCCCGATGCCCGACGCATCGACCCCG
>NZ_MIAM01000031.1:0-6290 GCF_001830555.1 Sphingopyxis sp. RIFCSPHIGHO2_12_FULL_65_19
GACCGGCTCGTTGTTGACGAGGATGCTCATCTTGACGAGGTCGCCGGCGCGGTGGCCGATCTGGTGATAGTCGAAAGAGGCATAACCGCGGCTGATGCTTTTCAGCCGGTCATAGAAGTCGAACACGACTTCGTTGAGCGGCAGTTCATAGGTGATCTGGGCGCGGCCGCCGACATAGGTGAGGTTCTTCTGAACCCCGCGGCGGTCCTGGCACAGCTTCAGGATGGGCCCAAGATAATCGTCGGGGACGTAGATCACCGCCTCGATCCACGGTTCCTGGATTTCGTCGATGCGGTTGGGGTCGGGCATGTCGGCGGGGTTGTGAAGCTCGATCTCCTTCGCCGCCTCATTCTTCGTGTGGCCCAGCTTCAGCTTGTACACCACCGACGGCGCGGTGGTGATGAGGTCGAGGTCATATTCGCGGGTCAGCCGTTCCTGGATGATCTCAAGGTGGAGGAGCCCCAGGAAACCGCAGCGGAAGCCAAAGCCGAGCGCCGCGCTGCTTTCCATCTCGAACGAAAAGCTCGCGTCGTTGAGGCGGAGCTTCTGGATGCTTTCGCGCAATTTTTCAAAGTCGTTGGCGTCGGTCGGGAACAGGCCGCAAAAGACGACCGGCTGGACTTCCTTGAACCCCGGCAGCGGTGCCGCGGCGGGTTTCTTGGCGTCGGTCACCGTGTCGCCGACGCGCGCCTGCGCGACGTCCTTGATCTGTGCGGTGATGAAGCCGATCTCGCCCGCGCCAATCTCGGTCAGTTCCTCGCGCTTGGGCGTGAAACAGCCGACGCGGTCGATCAGGTGGGTGGTGCCCGCCTGCATGAACTTGATCTGCTGGCCCTTTTTCAGCACCCCATCGACGACACGGACCAAAATCACGACCCCCAGATAGGGGTCGTACCAGCTGTCGACGAGCATCGCGAGCAAGGGCGCCGCGGCATCGCCCTTCGGCGGCGGGATCTTCGTCACGATCGCCTCCAGGCATTCCTCGATGCCGATCCCCGATTTGGCGCTGGCGAGCACCGCGTCGTCGGCGGGCAGGCCGATGATATCCTCGATCTCGGCCTTCACCTTGTCGACGTCGGCGGCGGGCAGGTCGATCTTGTTGATCACCGGCACGATTTCATGGTCGTGCTCGATCGACTGATAGACGTTCGCCAGCGTCTGCGCCTCCACCCCCTGCGCCGCGTCGACGACGAGCAAAGCGCCCTCGCACGCCGCGAGCGACCGCGACACTTCATAGGCGAAGTCGACGTGGCCGGGCGTGTCCATCAGGTTCAGCTCATAGGTTTCGCTGTCCTTCGCGGTATATTTCAGGCGCACCGTCTGCGCCTTGATCGTGATCCCGCGTTCCTTTTCAATGTCCATATTGTCGAGCACCTGCGCCGACATTTCGCGCGCGGTCAGCCCGCCGGTGAACTGGATCAGCCGGTCGGCAAGCGTCGACTTGCCATGGTCGATATGCGCGATGATCGAAAAATTGCGGATGTGGGACATGGGCGTGGTCATGCGGGGCGCCCTAGCAGGGGTTTGCCGCGCTGTCAGCAAGGGTCTTAAAGCCGCACAAGCCCCCCTGTGCGCGGGCCGGGATATGTCCCCTTCGACCAGCTCAGGACAAGCTTTGTGGCTTTAGCGCGAACGCGTCTTCACCCGCGCCGCGGCGACCGACCGCAGCGGGCGGCGCGGCGTCGATCCAAAGTTCAGGGAAAGTCAGCCCTGCGAAACAATTTTCATGCGCGCGAGCATGGCGCGAAGGGTCGCACCCGCGGGCAACGGACGAGGACGGCGGAGCGGACAAATCAAAGAGCCAGACCGCGAGGCTGGCATGGCGGGATAATGTAGGAAAGCGGTTTTTTGGGTGGTGATGTGGAGGACGCGGAAAAAGACTGTTAAACCGAGGCTAGGAAGGGTCGAACGATCTCTGTGGGGGATGAAGGCCTTCCATAATCCGTGTACATTCTAGAGTGATGGATAACCGCTCGAAAGACAGCCGAAGCCAGTTGATGGCGAGAGTGCGCTCAAAAAACACCAAGCCCGAGATCGCGGTGCGGTCCTTGCTCCATCGCCTAGGCTACCGATTTCGCCTGCACCGCAAAGAATTGCCGGGTAAGCCCGACATCGTTTTCAAGCGGCGTCGTAAGGCTATTTTTGTTCACGGCTGCTTTTGGCACGGTCACGGCTGTCGGATCGGCAAGCTCCCAAAATCCAATCTGGGTTTCTGGCACGAGAAGATCGAGCGAAATAGAAAACGCGACGCTGAGAAACGATCCGAATTGGAGCAGCTTGGATGGTCCGTCGAGGAAGTGTGGCAATGTGAAATCAAGGACAATCAGGCGCTTAAAGATCGGCTGAAGAATTTTCTTGGGCCAACAAAACCGATCGACATTCCCTAAATGTTCTGCTACTTCTACCGCCTGAGATTCGAAGGGAGTTTGAAATGAGGCCTATCGGGATCGACCTTTTCGCCGGTGCTGGCGGGATGAGCCTTGGCTTTGAACAAGCCGGTTTCGATATCGTTGCGGCGGTGGAGATCGACCCCGTCCATTGCGCTGTCCATAAATTCAACTTCCCGCATTGTGCTGTTATGCCGCGCTCGGTGGTCGATCTGACTGGAAGCGAAATTCGCGTTGCTGCGGGGATAGGCAAACGAAAGGTCGATGTGGTATTTGGCGGTGCGCCTTGCCAAGGATTCTCCATGATCGGGCAGCGAGCGCTCGACGATCCCCGCAACGCTCTTGTGCGTGACTTCTTGCGGATCGTGGCAGAACTCGACGCGACCTATTTCGTGTTCGAGAATGTTAAGGGGTTAACGCTCGGCCGGCATCGTCAGTTTTTGGACGAAATTGTCGCCACGGCAGATGAACTCGGCTACGATGTGCTCTCGCCTTGGCGGGTGCTGGATGCGGCTCATTTCGGCGTTCCTCAACACCGCGAACGCTTATTCCTGTACGGAGCAAAACGATCGAAGACGCTCCCGAGTTATCCTCACCAAACGACTAGGGCAGCCGATGGCCGCGGCAAGGCCTCCGCGGCACTCCCTATCGGGCCGAACGCATTCGAAGCGTTATCGGATATTCCCGATGCAGATTTATTTGAGGCGCTGTCTCACACCGACGAAGTCCGGCCAGATACTTGGGGTGATCCGAGCGTGTACGCCAGCGAGTTCCGCTGCTTGACCAACGACGCGTGGCATTATGGCTATGTTCGACAATGGGATCCTTCCCTGCTCACGTCGAGCGCTAGGACCGAGCATACTGATATTTCGCGGCGGCGCTTTTCGGCGACAACAGCTGGCGATACCGAGCCCGTCTCGCGGTTTTACAAGCTCTCCCCGAATGGATTAAGCAATACGTTGCGCGCCGGAACCGACGGTGCGCGAGGAGCTTTCACTAGCCCTCGCCCTATCCATTATGAACATCCGCGCTGCGTAACCGTCCGCGAAATGGCGCGGCTACATGGCTATCCCGACTGGTTTCGTTTTAACGAAACTAAATGGCATGGCGCGCGGCAGATCGGAAATTCGGTTCCCCCTCCATTGGCTCGCGCGGTTGCAGCACAGGTACTGGCATCCATGAGTGTGGTGCCGAAGCGGCCTTTCGAAACGCTCGACCTCGGCGACACTGCCTTGTTGCGGATGAATCTGTCCCAAGCCGCAGATCATTTTGGAGTGACCGCGATGCCGTCGAAGCGCGACCGTAAAAGCGGCGCTACCAAGCGAAAGCAGGCAGAAATAGAGGCAATGAGCCACATTGAAAAACGGTCACTCTATGCCTGAGCCGCGCGCGCAAAATCGTTATCAGGCATTGATCGAAGGAATATTCTTCGACCACTGGCAAAAAGGTACGACATCTTTCGAGTTCGCACGACCTGAAATCGAAGCCAAGGCCGCCGCGCTGAACATCGAATTGCCACGCAATGTTGGGGACGTCGTCTATGCAATCCGTTATCGGACCGCATTGCCACAAAGCGTTCTCGATACTCAGTCCGATGGAAGAGAATGGATTATCGAGGGGGCTGGCCGGTCTCGATATCGTTTCCGGCTGGTCACAGCGACGCGAATTGTTCCGCGCGACGATCTAATCGTTGTCACCATACCCGATGCAACGCCGGAGTTGATCCGGGCTTACGCGCTCGATGACGAGCAAGCTCTACTTGCTATAGTTCGCTACAATAGGCTCATCGATACATTTCTCGGCATCACGACTTATAGCTTGCAGAATCATTTGCGTACGACGGTTGACGGCATCGGTCAGATCGAAATCGACGAACTATATATCGGTCTTGATCGAAACGGGTGCCACTACGCCATCCCCGTGCAGGCAAAGGGCGGCAACGATCAAATTGGAGTCGTGCAAACAACCCAAGATATTCGTTTTGTCGAACAACGATTTTCGGGCATGAGATGCCGAGCGATTTCCGTTCAATTTATGGCGGGAGGCATTGTCGCGATGTTTGAACTTACGCTCCAAGACGACGAACTGCGTGTTGTCGAGGAGCGACACTACAAACTGGTCCCCGCCGAACAGTTGGATGAGAATGCTGTTCGAAATTATCGGACGAAATAGAGACTGATTTTTGCGGCTAGCGACATCGCCCGGTCGCCCTATTACGCGCCGACGCGCGGACACGCGAGTCTCCGTCTAAATCGCCAGCCACCGCCTACAATCATCCCGCACCCGCGCGTCGCTATCCCGCATGCCCCGCTCCAGCACCGCAACCCTCGCTTCGCCCTCCTCCACCGCCGCCAGCGCGGCGATGGCGTTGGCGCGGACGCGGGGGACGGGGTGGGCCTTCGCGAAATGCTCGGCCACGTCCCGGCCGTTCTCGGTCAGGTGCACCGCGCAGCGGAGCAGCATTTCGCTGCTGGTGAGCGTCGGGCGCTTCGCGATCGTGCCGCGCCCGTCCGTTTCCTGGCCGAGATCGACGATATATTGGTCGCGCCAGGGGACATGGTCGCCCTCGTCCATGATGTTGAGGCTGACCGACAGGCTGGCGGGCGGCAACTGGCTGTGGATGTCGCGGTGGGCGCGGTAGAGCATCATCTGGCCCTCGCCCAGCTGGCTGCGCCCGGCGAATTTCAGGTTCAGCGGTTCGCCGACGCGGCCGTCGACCCGGTCGGCGTCATAGTCATAATAATCGCTGACATAGCCGGGGCCGAAATAGCCGGTGGTGAGGAAATGGAAATTATGGTCGTGCGGGACGCCGTAGGAAAAAGCCGCGGGGCCGCTGGCGGCATAGGCGGCGTCGCGCGCCGACGGCCACAGGTTGGCGCGGAGGTAAAAGCCGCGCGCGCCGCGGTGGAGGAGGAACACCTGCGCCGAATAGCGGTTGAGCGAAAGCTGGTCGGCGTAGCTTGCCTTGAGCGCCGCGAGGACGCTGTCGGCGAGGAAGTCGCGGTTGCGGGCAAGCCCGGCGAGGAGCGGGGTGCAGCGCGCGATACTGTCCTCGTCGGCCAGGTCGACGCCGCTTTCGTCGAGGCGCGCCGCGACTTCGGCAAGGTCGAGCGCGGCGCCCGCGGGCGGGTCGATCAGGCGCGGCATGACAGGCGGCCGGGCGCGCGCGGCGCATCCGAAGGCGGCGACAGCAGCGCGTGCGTCGCGGCGGCGGCGCGGCGCACCTCCGGATGCGGATCGGCGGCGGCCATCGCGGCGAGCAACGGACGCGCGGCGGCGGCGTCGAGCGCGGCGAGTTCGCGCATCGCATTCCAGCGCGCGGCGAAATCCTCGCTCGCCGCCTCGGCCGCGAACAGCGGCGCGGCATCGGCGCGGCCGAACTCGCGCAGTAGCGCGAGCGCCATCGCGCGAAAGCTGCTGTCGCGGCGCGACGCACTGACCCGCGCCAGGCGGCCGCTGGCGATGTCATAGGCGCGGATCGGGAGGCGCGACGGCGGCTGGACGGCGAGTTCGAGGAGCAGCACGTCGCCGCTGGACGCCCCGCCGCCAGCACGGCCAGCCCCGCCAGCGCCAAGCGTGAAGCTTTGCCGGGCGGTGTCGAGGATCAGCGTTTCGCCCGTGCGCAGCGAGCGCGGCGCGCGGGGGCGGCACGATGCGGCGGCGCTCGCGGTAAAGGCGCCGTCTTCTTCGGCCCGGGTGACCGCGACATCGTGCAGCGTGATCGACGCACCGCCGTCGGCAAGGATGTGCAGCGCGGCGCGGCCGGGAACGAAGATGGCGGTGGCGGGCGCGGGCGTTTTTGCGGGGTCCGGGCGAAGCTGGAGCGACAGGCGGATCGCGCCGCGGTCGGCGAGCACCAGTCCGCCCGCGCCGCCATCGCCGCCGCCGACGAGGCGCAGCGGC
>NZ_MIAM01000031.1:6298-11887 GCF_001830555.1 Sphingopyxis sp. RIFCSPHIGHO2_12_FULL_65_19
CGCGAGCAAGCCAAGGGCGGCGTCGATCCGGCCGCGGAGCCAGTGGCCGTCCGAAAGCCAGGGCAAAAGGCGGGCGATCGCGACATCGGGCGGCGCATCGGCCAGCGCGTCGATCGCCGCGGCCAGGCCGCCGGGAGCGCAATCGGCGGCGGTCCATGCCGCGTCGAGATCGCGCGCCGCCCGGCGCATCGCATCGCGGCGCGCGATGTCGGCGCGGGGAAAATGGTCGTGGCGGGATGATGCGGCGGTCGTCACGGGGGCCTTGGCGGGGTGCGCGCCACCGGGCAGCGCACACCCGCCGCCATCAGTCGTAGATGATCAGCGCGACGGTGACCGCGATCTCGAACACCGATGGTCCCGACGCGGCGGTGTCGCCGACGAGCGAGCCGAACAGCCCGACCGCGGTGTCGAGCAACGGCAATGCGTCGATGTCGATCGATGGCAACTCCATAATCCCCTCCCCTTGAATGACCGGCGGCGCGACCCGGCCGCCGGTCACAGGGCTAGAAAACGGCGCGCGCGGCGGCCAGTTAACTTATTGTAATGGGGCCAGGGGTGGGGGGAGCTGGCGGGCAATAGTGCCTTAGCGCGGCACCTTGCCGGTTTTGATATAGCTTTCCTGATCGGCCGCAAACGCCCGGCGGCCGTTCGCGATATTGCCGTCGATTTCCGCTTGGGCGGCGCTTTCCGACCGCCCGCTTGCCATCGCGACCTTGACCGCGATGCCGCGGAAACGCGCTTCCTGTTCGAGGCAGCTTTTCGCGAACCCTTCCTGGAACTTCGCCGGGTCCATCTTGGTCGTCATGCCCATCTGGACGGTCGCGCGCAGGCATCCGGTGAAGTCCGTCGCCGCGGTTTGAAACGCGGCGCGGTCGGCCTCCGCGACCTGAGCCGCGGCGGCGGTCGGCGCGGCCGCGGCGATCAGGCAAGCCCATGGCATTGTTCGCAACATATCCATCTCCCTAAGGGTTCGGCGCGATCCTAGGCCGATATCAGGGTCCAAGCCAGAGCGACAATCCGGGCGGCGGGTCGACGGGTGGCGCATCCGCGATGTGCCGAACCGCATCGGCGCGCGCGCGGGCGAGGATCGCGGCGGGGACGTCGGCGGGATGGAAAATATGGTCAGCCTCCCCCAGCAGGCGCGCGGCGCGCAGGCTGAGGTCGTCGGGGTCGGGGCCGACCAGCGTGATCGTTTCGAGGCGCGACGGCCGCAGCGGCGTTTCGCGCGCCAGCCAGGCGTCGACCTGGTCGGCCGCGTCGCTGCCCAGCGGATCGAGCGCACCGCCCCGCGCCAGTGCATCGTCGATCGCGCGGCGGCGGTCGGCCGCGTCGGGCCAGCGGGCTTTCAACGCGCCGCGCGCCGCATGGAGCGCGGATGCGAGCGCGCCGAGCCGCGCGGGGAGCAAGGCTTCGATCCGCTGGCGGATGGCTTTGGCAAGGCCCGCCGACGCACCGCCCGTCCCGATCGCGATCGTCACCGGGGCGCGGTCGACGATCGCGGGGGTGGTGAAGTCGCAAAGATCGGGGCGGTCGACGACATTGACGAGCAGGCCGCGCGCGCGGAGCGCCGTCGCGGCGGCGCGGGCGTCGGCTTCATCGTCGAGGGCGACGAAGGCGATCGCCGCGCCCTCCTCCCATTCGGGCACGATCCGGCCGCCCGCGCGGACGATCAGCCGCGCCTTGGCATCGGCCGCCTCCCCCTTCCCGACCAGCACGACCGTGCGGCCGGCCAGGTTCAGGAAGATGGGAAGCTGGTCCACGTCAATCGATCCAGTCGGGCACGCGTTCGGCCGCCATGATCGTGCCCGCAGCGATGCGATCGGCGACGACGACATAGCGGTCGCCGTCGACAAGCACCTCGGGAACGAGGCTGCGGCTGTTATAGGTCGACGCCATCGTCGCGCCATAGGCGCCCGCGGTGCGGAAGACGCCAAGGTCGCCAGGCTGCACCGCATCGGTCACCCGGTCGCGCGCAAAGGTATCGCCGGTTTCGCACACCGGGCCGACGATCGACGCGGTCATCTTGTCACCCGTCGGCCGGACCGCGACAAAATCATGGTAGGCGTCGTAGAGCGCGGGCCGCGCCAGGTCGTTCATCGCCGCATCGACGATGACGAAGGGGTGGCTTGCGCCGGGCTTGACCCACAGCACCTCGGTCAGCAGCACGCCGGTGTTGCCCGCGATCACGCGGCCGGGTTCAAACATCAAGGTGACGTCCCAGTCGCGGGTAACGCGGGCGACCATGGCGCCATATTCGGCGGGCGACGGTGGATTATCGTCGTCCTTGTACGGCACGCCAAGACCGCCGCCGAGGTCGACATGCGTGATGCTGTGTCCCGCGGCGCGCAGGTCGGTGACAAGTTCGCCGACGCGCCGGAACGCGGCTTCGAGCGGTTCGAGGCTGGTCAACTGGCTGCCGATATGCACCGCGATGCCGCGCATGTTCAGCCCGGGCAGCGCCGACAGGCGGTCAAAGATTTCGGGAGCGACGTCGATGCCGACCCCGAACTTGTTTTCGGCCTTGCCGGTCGAGATCTTGGCATGTGTGCCCGCATCGACGTCGGGATTGACGCGCAGCACCGCCGGGGCGGTCATTTCCTTTGCCAGCGCAATTTCCGACAGCGCGACACCCTCCGGCTCATGTTCGATGTTGAACTGGCCGATGCCGCGGTCGAGCCCCTGCGCCAGTTCGGCGCGCGTCTTGCCGACACCCGAAAAGACGATATCTTCGGCCGCCATGCCCGCGGCGAGCGCGCGCTCAAGCTCTCCGCCCGAAACGACGTCGGCGCCATAGCCCTGCCGCGCCAGGACGCGCAGCACGCCCAAATTGGGGTTGCACTTGATCGCGAAGGCAAGATGCTTCTTCGGAACATCCTTCAGCCCGTCGCGAAATGCCTGTGCATGAGCTTCGAGCGCGCCGCGCGAATAGACATAGACGGGCGTGCCGATTTCTTCGGCGATGCGCGGCAAGGGGATGTCTTCGGCGTGCATGACGCCGTCACGAATTTCAAAATAGGTCATTAGTTATAGTCCTGAAGCTCAGCCCGGAGGCGGCAAGTCAAAATCGTCGGGTTCGCGTTGTTCGGACCGTTTGAGAAGTTCGTCGCTGCGCGCTGGCCGGGCCTGCGCGTCAGGCGTCGTGAGCTCCTCCGTCGTCGGGGCGCGCGTGGCGCCAACGGGAATCGCCGCGGCGGGCTGGCCTGCCACGGGCTTCAGATCTTCCTTGCTGCCGCACGCGCCGAGCAGCGCGGTCGCAGCGATAGCAAAAATGACGCGGCGCTTTGTCGCCATCACATCGTTCCTTCGAGCGCCGCGCGGGCTGCGGCGATGGCCTGCCTTACCCGGTCGGGCGCGGTGCCGCCATAGCTTGTGCGGCTGGCAACCGACGCTTCGACCGTCAACGCCGCCAGGACGTCGGGCGTTACCGCGGCATGGATGGCCGCAGCATCCTCGGCGGGCAGCGCCGACAGCTCGACGCCCAGTTCTTCGGCCCGCTTCACGCAAGCGCCGACGACATGATGCGCCTCGCGGAACGGCAGCCCTGCCTCGCGCACCAGCCAGTCGGCAAGGTCGGTCGCGGTCGAATAGCCCGACGCCGCCAGCGCGCGCATCCGGTCGGTCCGAAAGGTCAGCGTTTCGACCATGCCGGTCATCGCCGCGAGCGACAGCGCGAGCGCGTCGAACGCGCCGAAAACGGTTTCCTTGTCGTCCTGCAAATCCTTGGAATAGGTCAGCGGCAGCCCCTTCACGATCACAGCCAAACGCTGGAACGCACCGAGCAGCAGTCCCGCGCGGCCGCGCACCAGTTCGGCGGCGTCGGGGTTGCGTTTTTGCGGCATGATCGAGCTGCCGGTCGACCAGGCGTCGGGCAAAGCCACAAAACCGAAAGGCTGGCTGGCCCAGATCACGATTTCTTCGGCAAGGCGCGACAAGTGGATCGCCGCGATCGAGGCCGACGCGCAAAATTCGAGCGCGAAGTCGCGGTCGGACACCGCGTCGATGCTGTTCGCCATCGGACGGTCGAAGCCGAGCGCCGATGCCGTCGCATCGCGATCGAGCGGGAAGCTGGTGCCCGCCAGCGCCGCGGCGCCGAGCGGCGATTCGTTGAGGCGTCGGCGCGCGTCAACAAAGCGCGAACGGTCGCGGCCGAACATTTCGACATAGGCGAGGAGATGATGGCCGAGCGTCACCGGCTGCGCGACTTGCAAATGGGTAAAGCCGGGCATGATGCTGCCCGCATGTTCTTCGGCGCGCGCCAGCAGCGCCGCCTGGATCGCGCCAAGGCCCGCGTCGATCCGCTCGCACGCGGTGCGCGTCCACAGGCGGAAATCGGTCGCGACCTGATCGTTGCGCGAGCGCGCGGTGTGGAGGCGTCCGGCGGCTTCACCGACCAGTTCCTTGAGCCGCGATTCGACGGTCATGTGGATGTCTTCGAGCGCGAGGTCGACGGGGACGCCATTGGCGGCAAATTCATCCGCGATCTGCGCCAGCCCACGGTCGATGACGACGGCGTCATCGGCACCGATGATGCCCGCGGCACCAAGCATCGCGGCGTGCGCGCGGCTGGCCGTGATATCTTCTTCCCACAGACGCTTGTCGATGGGGATTGATGCGTTAATCTCTTGCATGATCGCCGCGGGTCCGCCACCGAAGCGGCCGCCCCACATGCTGTTGCTGTCCGGAGTATTCGCCATCCGCCGCGTTCCAAGCCCGTATCTTGCGACCCTCGCCGTGCTTCTGGCCGGATCAATCGCGGGCTGCGATAGGGAAAAGCAGACGGACGGGCAAGCGGCAGAAGGCCAAGCAAATATTTCGCCGGGCCAAGCGAAGCAAGGCGGCGTCGATCATTTCCAGCATGTCGTCGATCGCAGCCGCAAGGGGGCGAAAGCCCCCGACGTCGCCTTTCAGGGCCCCGACGATGCGCCGGTGACGCTGGCAGCGTTTCGCGGGCGCCCGCTGCTCGTCAATTTATGGGCGACCTGGTGCGCGCCGTGCGTCGCCGAAATGCCGACGCTCGACGCGCTCGCGGCGACCAGCGGCGACCGGATGACGGTGATCGCGGTGGCGCAGGACCTGCAAGGCGCCGAAGTCGTCGACCCCTGGTTCCAGAAAGCGGGGATGAAGGCGCTGCAACCCTATGTCGATCCCGAGAACGGGTTGCTTGATGCCGCCAGCAGCGCGTTGCCGACGAGCATTTTCTACGACGCCGAGGGGCGTGAGCTTTGGCGCGTCGTCGGGGCAATCGACTGGCAGGGTAAAGAAGCGCAGGCTTTGTTGGCCGAGGCTGGTACTTAGCCCCCTCCCGCTTGCGGGAGGGGGACGCAAAGAAAGGACGGACGCCCCATGACGCCCGCCCTTCCCTGCGACCCAGAGCAAGGCTCCGGGGAACTCGGCATGACTTATCCGCCGACCGTCACACGGCCGCTGCGATAGCCTTTCTTTCGCATTTCCTTCACATAATCCTTGTCGGCGTCGACCACCTCGGTCTCCCATTCGTCCCACGCGTCCCAGCGGTCCTCGCGGTCGGTGGCGCGGCGAAGGTCGCTGGTCAGCTCCTTCTCCGCCTCCAGAATGTCGGTCTTGTAATTA
>NZ_MIAM01000032.1:0-107 GCF_001830555.1 Sphingopyxis sp. RIFCSPHIGHO2_12_FULL_65_19
TCGCCCGCGAAAAATATTTGTCGGCAATCGCGTTCATCCGGTCCGACACATGCGACTGGAGCGCTTCGCCGGTTTCGATCTGGTGTCCAGAGACGCGGATTTCCATT
>NZ_MIAM01000032.1:145-19708 GCF_001830555.1 Sphingopyxis sp. RIFCSPHIGHO2_12_FULL_65_19
GGGTCATCACACCGTATCGAGCCACAGCGGCTGGTTCAGCCCTGCGACAAATTCGGCGTGGCGCGCGAGTTCGGCGGCCGACGCCATATGGGGACGAGGTTCGCGAAAGGGACGATCGGAACGGGGCGAAGCGACGGCACCCGGCGCCGCAGAGATGGATTCGCCCGCGGCGGCGGCGCCCAGACCGAGTCCGATCTGCCGCCCGCCGGTCATCTCGATATAAAGATGCGCAAGCAGTTCGGCGTCGAGCAGCGCGCCATGTTTGACGCGGTGGCTGCGATCAATGCCATAGCGCGTGCAGAGCGCATCGAGGCTGTGCTTCGCGCCCGGATGGAGCTTTCTTGCCATCTGCACGGTGCAGCACATGCGCGTCATGTCGAGCGCCGGGCGGCCCGCCCGCGCGAGTTCGGCGTTGACGAAACCGAAGTCGAAGACGGCATTGTGGGCGACCAGCGGCGCATCGCCCAGAAATTCCAGCAATTCATCGACGCGGCTCGCGAACAAGGGCTTGTCCGACAGGAACTGGATCGACAGCCCGTGGACCGCTTCGGCGGCAGCCGGCATATCGCGCTCGGGATTGAAATAGGCGTGGAAGGTGACGCCGGTCTCGCGGCGGTCGATCAGTTCGACGCACCCGATTTCGACCAGCCTGTCCCCGGTCCTGGGATCGAAACCCGTGGTTTCGGTATCGAAGATAATTTCACGCATCGAAGCCATAATCTGGACCCTATCGGGCGCGGAAACAAGAGGCGATGAAGCGAATTTGCCGGTGCGTCTCGCTTTTGGGACGGCCCGTTTCGATGATGAAATCGGCGCGCGCGCGCTTGACGCGATCGGGCACCTGCAACCGGCGTATCGCCTTCAGCTTGGCCGCGGTCATGCCCGGCCGGCGCATCACACGCTTGCGCTGCATCCACGCGGGCGCCGAAACGACGGCGATCGCACCGACCCGGCGCCAGCCGCCCTTTTCAAACAGGAGCGGAATGTCGAGCACAATGACGTCGCGCGCCCGGTTTTCGGCGAGAAAGCGTTTCTGCGCCTTGCCGACGGCCGGGTGGACGATCGCTTCCAATGCGGCGAGTTCGTGCGTGTTGCCGAGCACGAGTTGTCCGAGTTTCTGCCGGTCGACCCCCTTTGGGCCCGTGGTGCCGGGAAAGCGCGCCTCGATCGCGGCGACGAGCGCGCCGCCCGGCCCCTGAAGCCGATGCACTTCGGCATCGGCGTCGAACACCGGGACGCCTTCGCGTTCAAACATCGCCGCCGCGGTCGATTTCCCCATGCCGATCGACCCGGTGAGCCCGATGATGAAGGGGCGGCGAAGCCGCGAGCCGGGACGCGGGCGGTGCGTCATGCCGTCAAAAGCGCGCGAAGCTCTTCGTCGCGGCCTTCGGGCGGCGACGCCCCGAAAAAGAGTTCAAAAGCCAGCGCGGCCTGACCGATCAACATGTCGAGCCCATCGACGGTATCGAGCCCGCGCGCTTCGGCCGCCTTGAGCAGCCCGGTCTGGAGCGGCGAATAAACAAGATCATACACGATCGCCCCGTCCGGAAGCGGCGCCAGGTCGATGTCGAGCGGCGGCTGGCCCTTCATGCCGAGGCTGCTGGAATTGACGAGCAGCGCCACCGGCGGAAGCTGTGCGTCGAGGGCGACGACCTCGCCCTTGAGCCCGAAGGTCGCAAGCAGGCCCATCGCCTTTAACGGTGAGCGGTTGAGGATGGTGACCGACCCGACATTGGCGCGCGCGAGCGCGAACAGCACCGCGCGCGCGGCGCCGCCGGCGCCCACAACGGCAACCGGCGCGCCGTCGAGATCCAGTTCGGCGAGAGGCGAATAAAAGCCCGCGGCATCGGTGTTGGTGCCGATCAGCGATCCGTCCTTTTGCCGGACGATCGTATTCATGGCCCCGATCGTGCCGCGGATATTGCCGGGATCGTCGACAAGTTCCATCACCGCGCCCTTGTGCGGCATGGTGACATTGCAGCCGCGCCAGTCGGGATCGCTGCGGCGCCGGGCGATATAGGCGGCGAGCTCTTCCGGCGTCACATGCGCGCGGCGATAATCGCCGGCCAGCCCGAGCGATCGGAGCCAGAAACCGTGAATCAGCGGCGATTTCGACTGGGCGATCGGATCGCCGATCACGTCGGCATATGGGACATTAGTCATAGGATTTTCGCTCATTTCCGGGCCAGTCCGATGGTGCGCAGCCATGCCATCAGGGGGAGCATCGGCATGCCGATGATGGTCCAGGGATCGCCTTCGACCCGGTCGAACAATTGCACGCCCGCGCCTTCGATTTCGTAACAGCCGACGGTCCAGCGGATGCTGTCCCATTCGCGCGCGACATAGTCGGCAATGAAAGCGTCGGACAGGGGACGCATCCACAGCTTCGCCTCGCCGATCGCGCGCCAGACGGGCGCGCCGTCGCGGGCGGCGACCACCGCGCTGAACAGGCGGTGGCGGGTTCCGGCCATGCGGCGCAAGTGATCGGCCGCCGCTTCGGGGCTTTCGGGTTTCGACAGCATCGAGCCGCCGTCGAGGGCGAGGGTGGAGTCCGCCCCCAGCACGGTGACGCCGGGCAGCCGCGACGAGATTTTGACCGCCTTCGCCTCGGCCAGCGCGTCGGCGATGTTGCGCGGGGTCTGGCCGGTCGCAAGCAACGCGGCGGTAAGCGCCTCTTCGTCAACATGCGCAGCGCTGGTTTCAAAATCGAGCCCGGCGGCGCGGAGCATCGCGGCGCGACCGCTGCTTTGCGAAGCGAGGAGGAGGGTCATGCCCCCATGCTCGCGCCGCGATCCTCGACCAGCTTGATCACCGCCGCGGCGGTTTCCTCGATCGATCGGCGGGTGACGTCGATCACCGGCCAGCCATTGTCGGCGAACATTCGCCGCGCATAGGCCAATTCGGCCTTTACCCGCTCGTCATCGACATAACTCGTCTCTGGCGCCTGATTCAGCGAAAGCAGCCGGTTGCGGCGGACCTGCACCAGACGGTCGAGCCCTGTCGTCAGCCCGACGACCATCGGGCGCTTCAGATTATAGAGCGCGGGCGGCGGCGGCGATTCGGGAACGATCGGGATATTCGCGGTCTTGAACCCCCGATTGGCAAGATAGATGCTGGTCGGGGTTTTTGAGGTCCGCGACACCCCCGCCAGAACGATATCGGCCTGCTCCCAATTTTCCCATCCGATGCCGTCGTCATGGGCGACGGTGAACTGGATCGCCTCGACCCGCGCAAAATAGGCGGCGTCGAGCACATGCTGGCGGCCGGGGCGTGCCTTCGCCTCCTGCCCCAGCATCCGCGACAAGGCATCGGTGACCGCGTCGAGCGCGGCCACGGTCGGCAGGTTCAGCGCGCCGGCACGGCGTTCGAGGCTGACGCGCAGCTCGCCATTGACGAGGGTGAAGAGGATCATGCCCGGACTTGCCTGCACTTCGGCCATGATGCGGTCGAGATGCGACTCCGACCGGACCATCGGCCAGAAATGGCGCACGACTTCGACATCGTCGAACTGCGCGATCGCCGCCTTGGCGATGTTTTCGAGTGTCTCGCCCGTGGAGTCGGATATGAGATGAAGGTGGAGCCGGCCCATCGCGCCACCATGGCGGCCATCGGCCGAAAAAGGCAATCCCGATCGGGGCCGGACGACAAAAAAGGGGGCTGTGGATAAGTTTTGCATAACCGCAGGGACGGTTTGGGCAGACAATATTCGTCCTCGGTGGTGCCGATTCCGCTCTATCACTTTTCCACAAGGGATGAATCTTATCCACAGGCTGTGAATTAGGGGGAAAGCGGCGAACGACTCTGTGCAACGCCGCCCGCCATGGAGAGTCAAGCTGTTGGCAAAATGGACGCCCCAGCCTAAAGCCGCGCTTGTCCGCCGACCAACAAACAACCACAATCATATTTATATATTTATGAAGAGAGAAAGAGGGGCCGCGTGAAAGCGACACCGAAGAAGCTGCTAGCGACGTTGCGCGGTGAGCGGCACGAGCGCCCACCGCTCTGGCTGATGCGCCAGGCCGGACGCTATCTGCCGGAATATCGTGCCCTTCGCGAGACCAAGGGCGGATTCCTCGAGCTTTGCTACGATCCCGAAGCCGCAGCCGAAGTGACGCTGCAGCCGATCCGTCGCTTTGGCTTTGACGGTTCGATCCTCTTCTCCGACATCCTCGTCATCCCGCATGCACTCGGCCAGAATCTGTGGTTCGAGGCGGGCGAAGGGCCGCGGCTCGCGCCACCGCTTGTCGATACGGCATTATCGGCGCTGGAAGCCGCGCCGCAGCGCCTAGACCCCATTTACGCAACCGTCGCACGGGTCGCGGCGGCGCTGCCGCCCGAAACCACCTTCCTGGGCTTTGCAGGAAGCCCGTGGACGGTCGCGACCTATATGGTGGCGGGGCAGGGGTCGAAGGACCAGGCTACCGCCCGGCGCCTCGCCTATGGCGACCCGGTGGCGTTCCAGGCGATCATCGATGCGATCGTCGAACTGAGCATAACCTATCTGTCGGGGCAGATCGAGAATGGCGTCGATGCGGTGCAATTGTTCGACAGCTGGGCCGGGAGCCTCAGCCCCGCGCAATATGAGCAATGGGTGATCGCGCCGAATGCCGAGATCGTCCGCCGGTTGCGGACATTGCACCCCGATACGCCGATCATCGGCTTTCCCAAAGGCGCCGGTGGAAAACTCCGCGCCTATGCTGACGAAACCGGGGTCGATGCGGTCGGGCTTGACGAAACGGTCGATCCGGCATGGGCCGACAAGACGCTGCCGACGGGCCTCCCGGTGCAGGGCAATCTCGACCCGCTTGCGCTCGTCGCCGGCGGCCCGGCGCTCGACGCGGCGATAGACCGCATCCTTGCGGCGTTCCCGTCGCGCCCCCATATCTTCAACCTCGGCCATGGGATCGTGCCCGACACGCCGATCGCCCATGTCGAACATCTGATCAAACGGGTTCGCGGCGGATAAATATGGAATTGGCTGGTTTTCTGGGGGCGACGATGCTTTGGGTCAAAGCCGCGCATATCATTTTCGTCATCTTCCTGATGGCCGGCCTGTTCATGATGCCGCGCTTTTTCGTCTATCATCATCAATGTCCGGTCGGGTCCGACGAGGACAGGAAGTGGATCGAACGCGAGGACCGGCTGCGGCGGATCATCCTGAACCCCGCGCTGATTATCGTGTGGATCTTCGGGCTGATGCTCGCCTTCAACGGCGACTATTGGCGCGAAGGCTGGTTCATTGCCAAGTTGGTGCTGGTGCTGGCGCTGTCGGGTTATCATGGCTGGATGATCGGCTATGCGAAAAAGCTGGCATGCGGGCTTCGTCCGCTCAGTGAAAAGCGGCTTCGCCTGCTCAACGAAGTGCCAGGAATCGCCGCGGCGATCATCGTGATCCTTGTCGTGGTTCGCCCTTGAATCCCGGTCCGTCGGGCGCTGCCCGATTGACTTGCACCCGGCCCGGTTATAGGGGCCGACCAACCCCGCCTCGTGCGGGCGGCGCTTTCTGGCGCCGACGCTATCTGTAACGGTCGTCCCACGGCCGGATAGGCACCCCAGCGGTGCATCGAAATCGACTGTATCTTTCTCCTGAAAATCGACCCGGAATCCATCCATGCATCTTAAAGAACTCAAGACCAAATCGCCCGCCCAGCTCGTCGAAATGGCGGAAGAACTGGGTGTCGAGGGCGCATCGACGCTGCGCAAGCAGGACCTGATGTTCTCGATCCTGAAAGAACTTGCCGAAGAGGGCGAGGAAATCATCGGATCGGGCACGATCGAGGTTCTCCCGGACTCGTTCGGTTTCCTGCGCTCGTCCGATGCCAATTATCTTGCGGGTCCCGACGACATCTATGTCTCGCCGAACCAGGTTCGCAAATATGGCCTGCGCACCGGCGACACCGTCGAGGGCGAGATTCGGGCGCCGCGCGACGGCGAACGCTATTTTGCGCTGACCAAGCTGATCAGCGTCAATTTCGACGATCCCGACGTCGTGCGCCATCGCGTCAATTTCGACAATCTGACGCCGCTTTATCCGAACCAGAAGCTCTCGCTCGACACCGTCGACCCGACGGTCAAGGACAAGTCGGCGCGTGTCATCGACCTTGTCAGTCCGCAGGGCAAGGGCCAGCGCGCGCTGATCGTTGCGCCGCCGCGCACCGGCAAGACCGTGCTGCTCCAGAATATCGCCAAGGCGATCACCGACAACCATCCCGAGGTCTATCTGATCGTCCTGCTGGTCGACGAACGGCCCGAGGAAGTCACCGACATGCAGCGCAGCGTGAAGGGCGAGGTCGTGTCCTCGACCTTTGACGAACCCGCGACGCGCCACGTCCAGGTCGCTGAAATGGTGATCGAAAAGGCCAAGCGCCTGGTCGAGCACAAGAAGGATGTCGTCATCCTGCTCGATTCGATCACGCGCCTCGGCCGCGCCTACAACACCGTCGTCCCGTCGTCGGGCAAGGTGCTGACCGGCGGTGTCGATGCCAATGCGCTCCAGCGTCCCAAGCGCTTTTTCGGCGCCGCGCGCAACATCGAAGAGGGCGGTTCGCTCTCGATCATCGCAACCGCGCTGATCGACACCGGCAGCCGCATGGACGAAGTGATCTTTGAAGAGTTCAAGGGCACGGGTAACTCCGAAATCGTGCTCGATCGCAAGGTCGCCGACAAGCGCATCTTCCCGTCGCTCGACGTTGGCAAGTCGGGCACCCGCAAGGAAGAATTGCTCGTCGAAAAAGACAAATTGTCGAAAATGTGGGTGCTGCGCCGCATTCTCATGCAGATGGGGACGATCGACGCGATGGAATTCCTGCTCGACAAGATCAAGGATTCCAAGACCAACGAAGATTTCTTCGACAGCATGAACCAGTAAGCGAACGCAATGGCCGTCATCGAACATGCCTTGCTTCCCGTGCGTGCGGGGAGCGAGGCGGGTTTCGAGGCGGCCGTCGCCGAAGCACGGCCGCTGATTGCGGCGTCGCCGGGGTTCATCTCGCTGGAGATCCGCCGGCCGGTCGAACAAGGGCAGCCCTATCTGCTTCTGGTCCAATGGCGTTCGGTCGAGGACCATCGCGACGGTTTTCGGACCTCTGATCGCTATCAGCAATGGCGCCGCTTGCTGCACCGCTTCTACGACCCCGTTCCCGAGGTCCGCTATTTCGGCGATCCGCTGTGATCCAGATGCTGCGCCGCTGCCAAGAATATAGGGGCCGGCCCAGGCGGGGCTGGCAATTTTCGGCCCGCTTCCCATCTTCCACCCATGTCCAAGTTGCATATGACCCGCGTCGCCGTCGGCTGCGCCGACTATTCGGCGCTCGAAGCGCGGATTGCCAACTATGCTGAGCGCGGCGAGATTCGATTCACCACGCGCTTTCGACCGAAGCGCGCCGACGAGCTGATTGGCGGCAAGCTGCATTTCATCGTGAAACATGCGCTCGTCGGGCGCGTCGAAATCCTGCGCTTCGACGATCGCAGCGATGGGCGGATCGATATCATATGCGTTGCCGATCTGGAACGCGTCCATCCGCAGCCCAAGCGCGCGCACCAGGGGTGGCGCTATCTGGCCAACGCGGATGCGCCCCAGGGCATCGACGACGACAGTGGGGTTGGCGCTTTGCCTCCCGAACTCTATCGAGAGCTGGCCGAGCTGATGCTGATCTAGCGCGCTTGCGCCGCCAGCATTTCGCCCATCTTTTCCCAGACCTTGTTGATCGCCTTCAGCGGCCGAACCATCACCTTGAAATCGCTTATTTTTCCTTCATCATTCCAGCGAATGATGTCGACGCCGTTGATCTGAATTCCGTCGAGCTCGGTCTGGAATTCGAGCATCGCCTGGTCGCCGTCGACGATTTCCCGCAAATAGCGGAAATGCTCGCCGCCGAGCACATGGCTGGCGGCGTGGAGATAGGCGAACACCTTGTCGCGACCGGCCTGCGGCGTGTGGACGACGGGGGAGTGGAATATCGCATCCTCGGCGAGCAGGCCGTGCAGCGCCTGCGGATCGCCGCCGTCCGCCATATAGGCGTGCCAGGCGGCGAGACCGGGGTGCGTGCTCATGCCAGATGCTCGGCGAAAAAGGCGCGGGTGCGTCCATCGGCAAGCTGGGCGCCTTCTTCGTTGCGGCGATTGCCCATGGTGGCTGCGAAACCATGATCGAGACCTTGGTAATCGTGCAGCGTCACTTTCGGATGCGGGTCGAGTCCGTCGTGAATGCGCTTTTGCGCGTCATGGTCGACCAAATGGTCCTCCGTCGGGATGTGGAGCATCAGCGGGTGCGCGATGGCATGGCTTTCGTTCAGCATCTGGTCGATCATGACGCCATAATAGCCGACCGAGGCGCTCACGTCGGTGCGTGCGGCAGCCATATAGGCGAGGCGCCCGCCAAGGCAGAAGCCGACGCAACCGACTTTGGACGCACCCTGGCCATGAAGCCATTTGATGGACGCCTCGATATCCTTGACCCCGTCGTCGGCGTCATATTGGCCGAAATAGCCGAAGGCTTCCTGCAATTCGGCCTCAACATCGGGGTTCAGCTCGACGCCGGGGGCGAAGCGCCAGAAAATGTCAGGCGCGATCGCCAGATAGCCTTCGGCCGCCCAGTCGTCGCATTTCTTGCGGATACCCGCATTCACACCGAAAATTTCCGGAATAACGATGATCGCACGCGCGCTGTCGGCATCGGGACGCGCGACATAGGCGGGAATGGTGCCGGCGCCGTCCAGCGTCGGGATATCGGTGTTCGTTGCGGCCATGTGGGGAGCTCTCCTGTCTCTTGCTTCTTTGCTGTGAAAGCGCGAAGCTAGCGGGGCCGCGGGAATGGCTCAAGCGGCTAACGGGCATTTTCGGGGCGGAGACAGGCCATGAAATTCAATATCGAAATCGATTGCACCCCCGAGGAGGCGCGGCGGTTGTTCGGGCTTCCCGACCTCGAACCGCTTCACGATATCTATCTCGACCGCGTCAAGGAATTGATGGCGAAGGGGATTACACCCGACATGGTGCAGTCGATGGTCAAGACCTGGGTGCCGATGGGCGGCAGCGGGCTTGAACTCGTGCAGTCGCTGCTCGGCCAGTTTGGCGGCGGACTGATGGGTGGGACGTCGAAGTCGAGCGACGCGGCCGATGACGACAAGCCTGCCAAGGGGCGCAAGAGCTGATTCAGGCCGTTGTAAGCGATACGATTTTCGCGCTGTCGAGCGGGATGCCGCCCGCAGCGATCGGCGTCGTGCGCATCAGCGGCCCCGGCGCGGGCGAAGCGCTGCGAGCACTGGCGGGGCGATTGCCCGATGCGCGCCGCGCGTCGCTCGCGGAGTTGAAGGATGCCGATGGTGCAGCCCTCGATCGGGCATTGATTCTCTGGTTTCCGGGGCCGGCGACGGCGACGGGCGAGGATCTGGCCGAGTTGCATTTGCACGGCGGCCGGGCGGTCGTTGCGGCGGTCGAGGCGGCGCTCGGAGTGATTCCGGGGCTGCGGCGCGCCGATCCGGGCGAATTTACGCGGCGCGCGTTCGAGAATGGGCGGATCGACCTCGCCGAGGCCGAAGGGCTCGCCGACCTGCTGGCGGCCGAGACCGAGAGCCAGCGTGTGCAGGCGCTGGGCATGGCGAGCGGGCATGTGTCGCGCGCGGTGGCGGCGTGGCAGGATCGGTTGCTCCACCTGATGGCGGGGGCCGAGGCCGAACTGAATTTCGCTGACGAAGATGATGTCGAAGTGGGCGAGGGTGCTGCGCAGCGCCTCGTTGCGGGGATGGGCGGGCTGGCGGCGGAATTGGGGACCTGGCTGGAGCGGCCGGCGGCTGAGGTCATCGCCGAAGGGCTGTCGGTGGTGATCGCGGGACCGCCGAATGCTGGAAAATCAACACTTATCAATGCGTTGGCTCAGCGTGAGTTGGCGATTGTGTCGCCGATAGAGGGCACGACGCGTGACGTGATCGAAACGCCGCTCGCGCTCGATGGGATCGCAATGCGCTTTTCCGACACGGCAGGTATCCGCGCCGAAGGTGCCGATGTTGTCGAGGCGATCGGGATCGACCGTGCTCGAGCGGCGGTCGAGGCGGCCGACATCCTGCTGTGGCTGGGGTCGCCGAAGGACGCGCCCGCGCACCCGCGCGCGATCCTGGTCGCCGCGCAAGCCGATCGCTGGCGCGGCGATGCCGCAGCCGAAGCGCGCGCGGCGCATTGCGACCTGACATTGTCGGCAGCGACGGGCGTGGGGTTGGACAGGCTCCACGCCTATATCGTCGCGATGGCGCGGACGCTGCTGCCGCGCGAGGGCGAAGCGGCGCTGCGCCAGCGCCAGCGCGCGGCGCTCGCCGAGGCAAAGGATTGGCTCACAATTGTCGCAGGATCGCGCGAAGCGGGGGATTTAATTCTATTGGCAGAGCGGCTTAGGCTAGCCGCAACGGCACTCGACCGCATCACAGGGCGCGCGGGCGTCGAAGAGATGCTCGACGCGCTATTTGGCCGTTTCTGCATCGGCAAATGACGTTCCACGTGAAACATCGCATGGTGTCGGCGCCAGTGGATTCGCGACGCGCTTTCGTCTAAGAGCGCGGCAATCATGCAGGATTCAGATATTTTCGATGTCATCGTCGTCGGCGGTGGGCATGCTGGAACCGAGGCGGCCGCAGCTGCTGCGCGGCTCGGCGCGCGCGTCGCGCTCGTCAGTTTCGATCCGGCGCTGATCGGGACGATGTCGTGCAACCCGGCGATCGGCGGACTGGGCAAAGGTCATCTGATGCGCGAAGTCGATGCGCTCGACGGCTGGATGGCGCGCGCCGCCGACGCGGCCGCGATCCATTACCGAATGCTCAATGCATCGAAGGGCGCGGCGGTGCAGGGGCCGCGCATCCAGGCCGACCGAAAACTTTACCGCGAGGCGATCCAGAAATTTCTTGCGGCAGAGGAGATGATCACGGTCGTCGCGGGAGAGGCGGCGGCGCTGCGGCTGTCGGACGAGGGACGCGTCGAGGGACTCGACCTGGCCGATGGAACGATCCTGCGCGCGCGGGCGGTCGTTCTTGCGACGGGGACCTTCCTTGGCGGCAGGTTGTTCCGCGGCGAGGAGCGGATGGAGGGCGGACGTGTCGGCGAAGCGGGGGCACACCAGCTAGCCCAACAGCTTCGCCGCGCCGACCTGCCGATGGCGCGGCTCAAGACGGGAACGCCGCCACGGCTCGACGGACGAACGATCGACTGGGCGCGGCTCGACGAACAGGCGTCCGACAGCGCCGAAGGGGCGACCTGGACCTGTTCCACGTGGAACAGCGCACGGACCGTGCCGCAGATTTTCTGCGCCATCACGCGAACGAACCCGGCAAGCCACGCGATCATCGCGGCCAATCTCGACCGTTCGCCGCTGTTTACCGGCGCCATCGGCGCGGCCGGACCGCGCTATTGCCCGTCGATCGAAGACAAGATTCACCGTTTTGCCGACCGCGACGGGCACCAGGTCTTTCTCGAACCCGAAGGACTCGATACGCATCTCGTCTATCCGAACGGGATATCGACCTCGCTGCCGGCCGATGTGCAGCTTTCGATGTTGCGCACGATGGCAGGCCTAGAGACGGTCGAGATGGTCGTTCCCGGCTATGCGGTTGAATATGATCATATCGACCCGCGCGCGCTTGACCGGACGTTGCAGGTCCGCGCCTTGCCGGGACTTTGGTGCGCCGGGCAGATCAACGGCACGACAGGATATGAGGAAGCGGCGGCGCAGGGGTTGATCGCGGGTGCCAACGCGGCGCTGGCGGTGCAGGATCACGCGCCGCTCATCCTCGATCGGAGCATATCCTACATCGGCGTGATGGTCGATGACCTGGTGCTGCAAGGCGTGACCGAGCCGTACCGCATGCTGACCGCCCGCGCCGAATATCGGCTGCGGCTCCGCGCCGACAATGCGGTGACGCGACTGACGCCGATGGGAATCGATTTGGGATTGGTGCGGCCCGCAACAGCTGCGTTGTTCGCGGCGCGGCAAAGCGAACGCGCGCGAATCGCCGGGCTGCTCGACGCGCCGGTGGCGACCGCCGACTATGCCGCCGTCGGTCTGGGGCTGCCGGGCGATGGCATTGCCCGCAAGCGGATCGATCTTTTGCGCTACCCGGATATGACGACCTCGCGCCTTGCGCTGCTGGCTCCGGACCTGAAAATGACCGATCCGGCCATTCTGGCGGAGGTGGTCGAGGATGCCCATTATGCACCCTATATCGCGCGTCAAGATGCCGAGTTGCGCGCCTTGGCAGCGAACGAGGCCATCGCACTCGATCCGGCGCTCAACTATGGCGCAATCGGCGGTTTGTCGCGCGAGATGGTCGAGCGGCTGACCAAGGCCCAGCCCGAGACATTGGGACAAGCGGCACGGATCGACGGCGTAACCCCCGCGGCGCTCACCGCGATCATGGTGCATAGCCGGCGGCGCGCCGCGTGACCTTTACGCTCGATAGCGAAGAGGCGGCGCGTGCATGGGTCGAAGACACCTTCGCGCCGACCGCCGATCAATGGCGCAAACTGGACCATTTCGTCGCGTTGCTCATCGCCGCGAATGCGGAGCAGAATCTGGTCGCGGCGTCGACGATCCCGACCATGTGGGTGCGCCATATCGCGGACAGTGCGCAGCTGTTGACCTTTGATAGCCGTGATGGCGAGGGGCTGTGGATCGACCTGGGGAGCGGCCCGGGGTTGCCGGGGCTCGTCGTTACGATCCTGTCTGCGCGGCCGATGCTGCTCGTCGAATCACGAAAACGGCGTTGCGAGTTCCTGCGCGCCGTGATTGGCGAGCTGCGACTGGGCCATGTCGAAGTCGCCGAGGCGCCGCTCGAGCGCGTCGCAACGCGGCCCGCGGCAACGATCAGCGCGCGTGCTTTCGCGCCGCTCGACCGATTGCTCGATCTGTCCGCCCGTTTTTCCACCGAATCGACGCACTGGCTGCTGCCAAAAGGCCGAAACGCAGTTAAGGAACTGGCATTGCTGCCCCAGCCATGGCAGAGAATGTTCCACGTGGAACAGAGCCGCACCGACGCCGAGAGCCAGATTTTGGTCGGAACCGGAAAGATCGGCGGAAAACAGCGAGGAAAGCGATGATCCGCATTGCCGTGGCGAACCAGAAGGGCGGGGTCGGCAAGACGACGACCGCGATCAATCTGGCGACCGCGCTCGCGGCGACGGGCTGGCGCACGCTGATTATCGATCTCGATCCGCAGGGCAATGCCTCGACGGGATTGGGGATCAAGCAGTCGCAGCGTGACCGTTCGAGTTATGAACTTCTCCGCGGCGACGCGACGCTCGCCGAATGCGCAATCCCGACCGCAGTGCCGCGGCTCGACATCGTCAGTGCGACGGTCGATCTTTCGGGGGCGGAGATCGAGCTGATCGAATTTCAGGACCGGCTTCACCGCCTGCAACAGGCGCTGTCGAGCGCCGAGGCTGGGCAGTGGGACATCTGCCTGATCGACTGCCCGCCCTCGCTCGGCATGTTGACGCTCAACGCGCTGATTGCCGCCGAATCGCTGATCGTGCCGCTGCAATGCGAATTTTTCGCGCTCGAAGGATTGAGCCAGCTGCTCACCACGGTCGAGCGCGTTCGCGAACGCTTCAACCAGAAATTGTCGATTCTTGGCGTTGCATTGACGATGTTCGACCGGCGCAACAGGTTGACCGACCAGGTGTCCGACGATGTGCGCGAAGTGCTGGGCCCGGTGGTGTTCGAGACCGTAATTCCGCGCAACGTGCGCCTGTCGGAGGCGCCCAGCCATGGCTTGCCTGCGCTGATCTATGACCATCGGTGCGCCGGATCGGCGGCGTATATCGCGCTGGCGCGCGAGTTGATCGACCGCCTTCCCAACGTCCGCAAGGCTGCTTAAATGTCTGATAAAAAAGACGAAACAGGACCGGAAACGACGCCTGTCCGCAAACGTCCGTCGGGGCTGGGGCGCGGGCTCAACGCGCTGTTCGGCGACGTTGCTGTCGAGGCGCCGGTGCTGGCAACACAAGGCGGGGCGGCAAAGGCTGCGGCGTCGGTTTCGGGTGACGCCGTGCAGCATATCGGGGTCGGGTCGATCCGCCCGCTTCCCGGCCAGCCGCGTCGCCATTTCGATGAAAATGCGATCGCCGAGCTGGCCGATTCGATCGGGCTGCGCGGACTGTTGCAGCCGATCATCGTCCGGCGCGCGCCCGATGGCGATGGTTATCAGCTCGTCGCCGGCGAACGGCGCTGGCGTGCGGCCCAGCGCGCGGGATTGCACCAGATTCCGGCGCTCGTGCGCGAACTCGACGATGCGGCGACCTATGAAATTGCGCTGGTCGAGAATATCCAGCGCCAGGATCTGAACGCGATCGAAGAGGCGAGCGCCTATCGCCGCCTGATCGACGATTTCGGGCATAATCAGGAGGCGCTGGCGAAACTCGTCGGCAAGTCGCGCAGCCATGTCGCGAATCTGATGCGCCTGCTCGACCTGCCCGACAGTGTCCAGTCGCTTGTTGGCGACGGTTCGCTGGCGATGGGCCATGCGCGGGCGCTGATCGGCGCCCCCGATGCCGAAGCGATCGCGCGCCGCGTCGCGAAAGAGGGGTTGTCGGTTCGTGCGGTCGAGGCGCTGGTGCGTTCCGCCAAAGATGGAACGACGCCGCGCAAGGCGCCGCTGGAATATAAGAGCATGGATGGCGCGCGCGATCCCGACATCGTGGCGGTCGAACGCCATCTGTCCGAACTGCTGGGTATCGGAGTCGCGATCCAATATGCGGGCGGCGGCAAGGGGGCGTTGACGCTGAAATTCGCGTCGCTCGACCAGCTCGACATGATCTGCCAGCGGCTGAGCGGCGAGGGCATCTGACCGTTTCGCGAACGGCGCGGGCGAATCGACGCGGCGCGGGGCGCTTAATTTGTGCCAGTCCGGGCCGTTAAAGACCGACGGGCGGTCTCCATGACCCCAGTAGAATCGGGTTAAATCCCTGATTTATATCGCTTACCATAGGTGGGGCGAGCCAATTCCTAATGCGCTGTTAACCAAGCTTGCTGGCAAAGCCTGAACAGGTCGCCCCTTAAAGAGGTCGGCGAATGGGGTGGGATATCCATTCGTGTTTCGATGTCTGTTTCAGAATTCAAGGGACCAAATCATATGCGCAACTTTGGAATGAAGCGCGCCCTCGTGGGCGCCGCGATTGCTGCCTTCGCCATGAACGCCTCGGCGGCCCATGCGGCGTCGGCCACCGGCACGGCGACGGCCAAGATCCTGCGCCAGATCACGCTCACCAAGACCAGCGACCTGCAATATGCGACGATCATCAGCGGCGCGACCGCGTCGACGGTCGCCGTGTCGACCGCTGGTGCCGCGACCTGCGGCGCGGGCCTGACCTGCACGGGGACGACGACGGCCGGGAGCTTCGACGTCCAGGGCACGAGCGGTGCAGTGGTGCTGGTCGGCGGCGATTCGAGCGTCACGCTCAACGGATCGCTCGGCGGCACGATGACCTCGACGCTGAGCTATTCGGCGCCGAACATCACGCTCGGCGCGACCGGCGGCAGCTTTCAGGTCGGCGGCACGCTGAGCGTTGGCGCCAACCAGGCGTCGGGCGACTATTCGGGGTCGTTCAACGTTACTGCCAACTACCAGTAATTTGGGGAACTGGCGGGCCAAGATCCGCCAGCGGCAAAAAATGGGGTCGCCGGGCGCAGGTCCGGCGGCCCTTTTTGTGCCAATCGCTGTCTTGGTTAGCGAAATATAAACCATGTTGGCGCAGGCAGGATGCGACCATCGGGACGGTGTGGGGCCGTTTCCCGGACGATTGTGGGGATCGTATCCATGTTTCGCTTTCTGAAGGCCTTTGGCCTGTTTATCGCGGCTGCGTTCGGCACCGCGGTATCGCCCGCGCTGGCGGCGGGCGACCTGCTCGTCGCGCCGACGCGCGTCATTCTCGACGGATCGCGCGGGACCGAGGTGGTGCTCAACAATATCGGTGCCGAGCCGGCCACCTATCGCATCAGCCTTGAGATCAAGCGGATGACCGCCGAGGGCGGACTCGACGAGATCGCCGAAGAGAATGTGACTCCGGCCGAACGGACGGCGCTCGACATGATCGCGTTCAGCCCGCGCCGCGTGACGCTGCCGCCCAACCAGCCGCAGGTCGTGCGCGTGGGGGTGCGCCTGCCCGAAGGGACGCCGCCGGGCGAATATCGCGCGCATATGTTGTTCCGGTCGATCCCCGACGCGGCGTCGGCCACCGAAGCGAAACCGGCGACTGGCGGTGTGTCGATCGCCTTGACCCCGATCTATGGCATCACGATCCCCGTCATCGTGCGCGTGGGCGACCTGGGCGCGGCGGCGGTGATCGGCGAGGCGTGGGTGAGCGACACTCCGGACGGTCCTGCTTTCAATTTCGACCTGGCGCGCAGCGGCAACCGATCGGTCTATGGCGACATCGAGGTGACGCGGCCGGGGGTCGCCGAGCCCCTGCTCGTTGCACGCGGGATCGCGGTCTATCCCGAGGTGGCCCAGCGCAAGGTGTCGCTGCGCGTCCCGGACGAGCTGGCTGCAAAGCTGAAGGGGCCGGTGCGCATCCGCTATAGCGAGGACCGCGAAATCGGCGGCGGCACGATCGACGAGGCCGAACGGGTGGTGAAGTGATTCGGTAGCAGCGGGGCGAAGCGGGCGGGACGATGATCCGCGCGGCGCTTGCACGATGGAAGCCGGTCGTCATGGCCGGGCTGGCGCTGGCGGGGCTTTGTTCCACCGGCGCGCAAGCCGTGGAAGCAAGGCCCGTTGCGCTGGCGGCCGATTCCTGGGTGCCCAGCGAGGACGATAGCTGGCTGTTCGATGTGCGGTCGGGACAATATCGCCTGGGCGACGGGGTGCGCGGCTATCAGACGCCGGATGGGATATGCGTCGACCTGGGCGATGTCGTGCTGGCGCTCGACCTCGCGGTGCGCATCGACAAGAAGTTGCGCCGCGCAACCGGCTGGGTATTCGACGAGCGGCGCAGTTTGACGATCGATCGCGATGCGGGCGAGGTGCGCGCGGGCAGCCAGGCCTTCCGGATCGGCCCATCGACCATTCGCGATACGCCGGCGGGCTGGTGCGTCGACCTCGACAGCCTGAACGGCTGGCTGGGCGTGCCGCTCGCCGCCGATATGTCGAACGCAGTGCTGCGTATCGATTCCAAGGACAAATTGCCGTTCCAGCTGGCCGCCGAACGCCGCGCGCGGGCCGCCGCGATCCGCCCGCAAGCGCAGTTCGACCTCGCCAGCCTGCCGCAGGCGGCGCGGCCCTATCAGGCGTGGGCGCCGCCGTCGGTCGATGTCGTCGCGTCGGCGGGCGTGGTGTCGGACAAGCGCGGCGGGTCCTATGCGCAGGCGCGTTACGAGATTTTCGCGGCCGGCGAGCTGTTGGGGCAGAGCTTTGACGCGCGCCTGTCGTCGGACAATGAGGCGGTGCCCGACAGTTTGCGGATGCGGCTCTATCGCACCGATCCGCAGGGCCGGTTGCTGGGGCCGTTGAAGGCCACGCATTATGGCCTGGGCGACGTCAGCCTGTTGTCGACGGGGATCGTCGCGGCGTCGGCGTCGGGGCGCGGTGCGGTGCTCACCAATCGTCCGGTCGAGCGTCCCGATGCCTTTGACAAGACGACGTTCCGCGGCGATTTGCCCGCGGGCTGGGACGCCGAACTTTATCGAAACGGCCAACTGCTCGCTTTCACCAGCCCCAATGGGGACGGCCGCTACGAATTTATCGACGTGCCGCTGCAATATGGCGCCAACCGCTTCGAGATCGTGCTGTACGGCCCGCAGGGGCAAATCCGGCGCGAAATCAAACAGGTGCAGGTGGGTATGGATTCGATTCCGCCGCAGCAGACCTGGTATTGGGCGGGCTTCGCGCAGGAAAATGCCGACCTGGTCGAATTTGGGAGCGCGCGGCGCGGCGCGTTCCGGCGCGGCTGGCGCGGAACCATGGGCATCGAGCGCGGGCTCGATACGCGCACGTCGGCCGCGGCCTATTTCCACAGCCTGATGATCGAGAATGTCCGTTACAATTACGGCGAGGTTGCGCTGCGACGTTCGATCGGGCCGACCCTGCTCGAGGTCGGAGGCAGCTACGCCGACACGTCGCGAGGAGGCGGGGGCGGCTTTGCGGCGCGCGCCAGCTGGCTTGCCGCGTTCGGCGAAACCTATGTCCGCGCCGATGCGATGCGCGGCTGGGGCGGGTTTGTGTCGGATCGATTCCTCGGCAATATCGACGGACAATATTCGGTTTCGGTCGATCAGTCGGTGGCGCTGGGACGGACGGTGCTGCCGCTCCATTTCGACGTGCGGCAGGTCGAGCGGCGATCGGGGGTCGAAAGCCTGGAGGCCAGCGCGCGCGCCTCGGCGAGTTTCCGCGCGCTGACCTTTACCGGCCAGCTCGACTGGAGCCGCACCAAAGTGCCCGTCGGCCCCGATCCGCCTGACAATCTTTCCGCCACCCTGCTCGCGAACGCCCGGATCGGGCGCGTCCGCCTGCGCGGCGAGGCGCGCTTTGCGCTGTCCGGCGACAATAGCGATACCCGCATGACGATGATCGGTGAATGGGCCGGAAAGGGCGACGCCGAATGGCGCGCGGAGCTGGGGTATGATCGCGGGCTCGATCGCGCGCGCGCGGGCCTGGGATATACGCGCCGTTTCGACAAGTTGCAGCTGACGGGTTTCGGCGAGGTCGCGAGCGACGGGTCGGTCGCGGCGTCGCTGGCGCTTGCGTTCAGCTTCGGCCCCAAATCGGATGGCGGTTGGCGCATATCGGCCGAAAAGCTCGCGAGCCGCGGTCAAGTGATCGCCGATGTGTGGATGGACGAAAATGGGGACGGGGTCCGCCAGCCCGGCGAAGCCGCGCTGCCCGGCATCCCCCTGACCGCCGGAAATGCCGTGGTTGAATCGGCGACCGACCGCGAGGGGCGGGGACGGATCGACGGGCTCGAGCCATTTCGTCCGGTGATGATCGGCATCGACGCGGGCAGCCTGCCCGACCCCTATGTCCAGCCCGCGCTGCCCGGTGTGGTCGTGTCGCCGCGGCCCGGTGTGGCGACGCGCGTCGCGCTGCCGATGACCGCCGCTGGCGAGATCGAGGGGACGCTGCGGCGCGACGGCGGCAATCCCGTCGAGGGCCTGAGCGTCGAACTGATCGATGCCGAGGGACGCGTGCGCGGGGCGACGCTGACCGAATTCGACGGATATTTCCTTTTTGAAAGCGTCGCTTACGGACGCTACACCGTTCGGCTGGGCAAGGCGTCGGCGGCGGCGCTGCGGCTCGACGGCGGTTTTGCGATCGCCGCGGTGCCGGGCAAGGCCAACCCGCGCGTCAGGCTGGGCACGCTGGTGCTGAAGCCGCTGCGCCGCGACATGGCTGTGCAGGATGAGGGGGCAAAGGGCGCGGACAACGGCGCGCGAGCGCCGCCGGGCGCGGGGTTGTAGGCGTCCTTTTCGGCTCCGGGGAGCGAGCCGCGCTACGGTTCAAAGTTCAGGAAAGTTCAGCCTTGTGCGACTCGCGATCTGAACCTCGACCGGGCGGACGTACCGGCCGCGCGCCACGATGGGGGGGAGATGGG
>NZ_MIAM01000032.1:19720-37188 GCF_001830555.1 Sphingopyxis sp. RIFCSPHIGHO2_12_FULL_65_19
TGTAGGAAAGGCCTTTTTCGCAGGCGTTGGCTTTGGCGTGGGGATCGGTCGCTAGCCGACGAATCTCCCTGTCCGTTCGTGTCGAGCGAAGTCGAGACACCCAAGATTGCCAGTCCGCCTGTCCTGTCGCGCGCTTTCTCGGCCGACGCGATTTTGCCGCAAATGCTTTCGCTGCCGAGGGCAGAAAGCCACGTGTTCACGAGAATGTCGCCGCGACGTTAACCAGTTTTTATCCATGATTGGTCACAGGGGTAACGAGCAAGAATTTGCCTGTGGGGAACTATCATCATGTCCGAAGCTTTTGGTCCGAAAAGCCGTCCGACGAGCGCCGACGTTGCCATTATTGGCGCCGGCCCCGCGGGGCTGACCGCCGCCTACCAACTGACCCGCCAGGGTTATAGCGTGACGGTGATCGAGAAGGACCCGGTCTATGTCGGCGGGATCAGCCGCACGGTCGAGCATGAAGGATTCCGCTTCGACATCGGCGGGCATCGCTTTTTTTCCAAAAGCCAGGAAGTCGTCGACCTGTGGAACGAGATTCTTCCCGACGATTTCATCCAGCGCCCGCGAATGAGCCGCATCTATTATGAGGGCAAATTCTATTCCTACCCGCTGCGCGCTTTCGAGGCGTTGTGGAACCTCGGCATTTTCCGGTCGACGCTGTGCATGATCAGCTACGCGCAGGCAAAGCTGTTTCCGAACAAGGCGGTGCGCAGTTTCGAGGATTGGACGATCAACCAGTTCGGGCGGAAGCTTTATTCGATCTTTTTCAAGACCTATACCGAGAAGGTGTGGGGGATGCCGTGCGACGAAATGTCGGCTGACTGGGCGGCGCAGCGCATCAAGGGGCTTTCGCTGGGCGCCGCGGTGGTCGACGGGCTGACGCGCAGCCTGGGGCTCAACAAGCGCCCGAATGACGGCATGGCGACCAAGACCCTGCTCGAAACCTTTCGCTACCCGCGGCTCGGTCCCGGCATGATGTGGGACGCGGCGCGCGACAAGGTGGTCGCGGGCGGCAACCATGTGCTGATGGGCCACAGTTTCAAGCAGTTGACGGAGGACCAGAAGACCGGCCGCTGGCGGATGACCGCGACCGGCCCCGACGGCGATGTCGTGATCGACGCGGCGCATGTGATCAGCTCGGCGCCGATGCGCGAGCTGGCGGCGCGTATCCATCCGCTGCCGTCGTGCGCGTTGAGCGCGGCGCCGAACCTCAAATATCGCGACTTCCTGACCGTCGCGTTGAAAATCCGGTCGGAGGACCTGTTCCCCGACAATTGGATTTATATCCACGACAGCAAGGTGCGCGTCGGCCGGGTGCAGAATTTTCGCAGCTGGTCGCCCGAAATGGTGCCCGATCCCGAGCTTGCTTGCGTCGGCCTGGAGTATTTCTGTTTCGAGGGCGACGGGCTCTGGTCGGCGAGCGACGAGAAGCTGGTCGCGCTGGCGACGAAGGAAATGGAGATATTGGGCCTCTGCGATCCCGAAGATGTCGTCGGCGGCACGGTGGTGCGGCAGGAAAAGGCCTATCCGGTTTACGACGATGAATATGCCGCGCATGTCGACGTGATGCGCCGCGAGCTGGAGGCGCGCTACCCGACGCTGCACATGGTCGGGCGCAACGGCATGCACCGCTATAACAACCAGGATCATGCGATGATGACCGCGATGCTGACGGTGCGCAACATCGTCGCGGGCGAAAAACTCTATGATATCTGGGGCGTCAACGAGGATGCCGAATATCATGAAAGCGGCACCGAGGGCGAACAGGCGGCGCTGGCGTCGGTTCGCGACGTCCCCGCACGCGTGTCCAAGGCCGCCTGAGGCCAGGCTGGAGGCGCCGCCGTGATGCATTCCGCCATCAAATTGATCGCGTCGGTCCGGCGCGGCGAGATACGCTGGCTGAACTATCTGCTAGCCAGCGCCCTCGCGCTGGGCAGCGATGCGGGGCTGTTCCTGCTGTTGCTTGATTCGGGGCTGTCGCCGGTTCCGGCGTCGGCGACCGGCTATTGCGCCGGAATCCTGGTGCACTGGATGGTGTCGAGCCGGCTTGTCTTCGCCGACGGCGCCGCGGCGCGCGGGACCGGCGAGCGTCACCGGCAGAAACTGCTTTTCGTCGGTTCGGCGCTGGTCGGCCTCGCCGTCACGACCGCCATCGTTGGCACCGGCAGCATGTTCGGCCTCGATCCGCGGCTTGCCAAGCTGGCGGCGATCGTCGTCAGTTTCCAGACCACCTATCTGCTTCGCCGCCATATCGTATTCCGGGCCGCGGCGGCATGACCGGCGCCGCCGTGCCGGGCGCCGACACGCCGGTGCCGTCGGCGTCGGCACCCCCGGGCGGCATGATGTTGGCGCCCTGGCTCACGCCGGTGCGGATCGCCCTGATCGTCTGGGCGGCGATGAGTCTGATTGCGATCATCTTCAACTGGAGCGCGATCGTCGCGCTCGACCTGTCCGACACCGACGATGCGATGCGCATGGTGCAGGTCCGCGACCTGCTGGCGGGCCAGTCCTGGTGGGACCTGGCGCAATATCGCGTCAATCCGGCGGGCGGCGGCGTGCTGATGCACTGGTCGCGGATCGTCGATGCGCCGCTGGCCGCCGGGGTCTTTCTGCTCGAACCGCTTTTCGGGCAGGCTATGGCCGAGCGGGTGGTGATGACGCTGTGGCCGCCGCTGCTCGGCGCCGCGCTCAGCGTGGCCTGTGTGCTCGGCTACCGCGACCTGTCCGATCGCCGGATCGCCCTTGTCGTGCCGTTGTTCCTGATCATGGCGGGCTACATCATCGTCCAGTTTCGGCCGCTGCGTATCGACCATCACGGCTGGCAAATCCTGCTCGCGATGATCGTCATCGGACAGGCGTTGCGGCCCGCGACATTCCGGGCCGGGATTTACGCCGGGCTTGCCGCCGCGGCGTTGATCGCGGTTTCGATCGAGGGATTGCCGATCGCGGCACTGTTTGCGGGGCTGGCGGCGCTGCGCTGGGTTGTGGGCGGGCATGCCGAGGACCGCGCGCGCCTGTGCGGCTATATGGGCGCACTGGCCGGCGGGGCGCTGCTGTTCCAGTTCCTGACCCGGGGGCCGGCGGGGCTCATCGGAAACTGGTGCGATTCGCTCTCGGCGCCGTATCTGGCGGCCTTCATCGCCGCCACCGCGCTGATTTTCGCGGCAGCGGCCGCCCATCCTGCGCGGCCGTGGTCGCGCCTTGCCTGGATCGGCGCGGCCGGGGTCGCGGCGGCGGGGGCGCTTGTCTGGACCGAACCGCAATGTGCCAAAGGGCCGTTCGCGTCGCTCGATCCGATCGTTGTTCAATATTGGTATCGGCACGTGCTCGAAGGGCAGCCGGTGTGGGCGTCGAAGCCGGCCGATGCGATCCATGTGCTGCTGCCCTCGCTCGTCGGGTTGGCCGGGTCGCTGCTCGCGTGGCGTAGCGCGGCAAATGCCGCCGATCGCCGTAACTGGGCGACGGTGATCGTCGCGCTGGCGGGCGCGGCGGCGCTGTCGCTGCTCGTCCTGCGCAGCGCGGGCACCGCCCATCTGTTCGCCTTGCCGGGGTGCGCCTGGCTCGGGCTGCGCGCCTGGACGCGGGCGCGCTCGATCGCATCGACTTTGCCGCGCATCCTGGCGTCGGTGGCGGCGGCGCTGACCCTGCCGCTGCTCGGCAGCATGGCCGCCGTCGCTGCTTTCGAGACCATCGTTCCGGCATCGAAGGCGTCAGACAAGGGCGCCGGAGCCGTCACGCCGCGCGAAGCGACCTGCCTCGACCGCGATGCGATCGCGGCGCTCGATCGGCTGCCGCCGACGACGATTTTGACCCCGATCGACCTCGGCCCGTCCATCCTGTTCTGGACGCACCACAGCCTGGTCGCGACTCCCCATCATCGCAACCGCGAGGCGATGGCAGACACGATCCATATCTTCATCGGCGATCCCGCCGCGGCCGAAGCGCTGGTGCGCAAGCAACAGGCGAGGTTGATCGTTTATTGCCCGACGGCGAATGATTTCACCGGCTATCGCCGGGCGCGCAAGGACGGGCTCGCGGCGCAGCTTTATGCGGGAACGCCGCCCGCGTGGCTCGAAGCGGTGCCGATACGCGCGCGCGCGGGCCTGTCGGTGTGGCGCGTGCGGCCCGAGTGATACGGATCAGGCGGGGCGAAAGCCGAGCGCCGCGCCGTTCATGCAATAGCGTTTGCCCGTCGGTTTCGGTCCGTCGTCGAAGACATGGCCGAGGTGGCCGCCGCAACGTTTGCAATGCACTTCGGTGCGCGGATAGCCCAGATCGCGGTCGGTCGAGGTGCCGATCGCGCCGCGCAGCGGTGCCCAGAAGCTGGGCCAGCCGGTGCCGCTGTCATATTTGGTCCGGCTGGAATAAAGCGGCAGCGCGCAACCCGCGCAAACGAAGGTGCCGCGGCGCTTTTCCTTGTCGAGCGGGCTGGTGAAGGGGCGTTCGGTCGCCGCCTCGCGCAGCACGCGATATTGCAATGGCGACAGGCGCTTTTTCCATTCGGCGTCAGACAGCTGCCAGCCGGGTGCCGCTTTCGGCCGCGCCGATTTGGCGAACAGCATCGGCGCGCCGATCACGGCACCGCCGAGCGCCAGGCCACCCAGAAGATAACGACGTTCGATCATGTCCCTTGATACGTATCCCTTGGGTCAGGGGTTACAAGCCCCGGTCAATATTTCTCGATCTGCACCGGCAAGGTGCGGAAGCCATGGACGAAGCAGGCGTGGACCCGCTCAGGGGTGCCGGTGACGGTCACGCGCATCCGGCGCGCCGCCATCTCTTCGAGCAGGATGCGCAATTGCAGTTCGGCAAGGCGCGCGCCGACGCAGCGGTGAACGCCATAGCCGAACGACAGGTGCCGCCGGGCATTTTCGCGGTCGAGTTTCAGCGCCTCGCCATCGTCGAACACGCTTTCGTCGCGGTTCGCCGACAGATACCAGAGGATCAGCTTGTCGCCTTTCTTGATCTGGTGCCCGAACAGGTCGGCGTCCTCGAGTGCGGTGCGGCGCATATGCGCGAGCGGGGTCTGCCAGCGGATGATTTCGCTCACCGCATTGGGGATCAGCGATGGATCGGCTTCGAGCTTGGCGCGCTGGTCGGGAAACTGGTCGAGCCCATAAGCGAGCCCCGACATGGTGTTGCGCGTCGTGTCGTTGCCGCCGACGATCAGCAGCACGAGGTTCCCGATGAATTCATATTTGTCCATGTTGCGCATCGCTTCGCTGTGCAGCATCATCGACAACAGGTCGGGGGTCGGCGGCTGGTCGAGCTTTTCCATCCAGAGCCGCTGGAAATAGACAAAGGCTTCCTCGAGCACCGCGCGGCGCTGTTCCTTGAGTTCGACCTTTTGCGCGAGTTCGACGTCGCCCATCCAGTCGGACCATTCGGTGAGCTTGCGCCGGTCCTCCCACGGGAAATCGAACAGCAGCGCGAGCATCTGCGTCGTCAATTCCATCGACACGCGGTCGACCCAGTCGAATGTTTCGCCCCACGGCAGGCCGTCGAGCACCTCGCCGGTGCGGCTGCGAATATCTTCCGACAGGCGCGTCATTTCGGCGGGGGTGAAGGCGGGCGCGACGGTGCGGCGCTGTTCGGTGTGCTGCGGCCGGTCCATCGCGATGAACATCGGCAGGCGGAAATCCTCATCCTCGTCGCGTTCGAGGATCGTGATTCCGCCATATTCCCACGACGAGCTGTAAATGTCGGGCAGCGCCTCGACATGCTGGATCGCCTGGTGGCTGGCGATATTCCAATAGGGGCCGTGGACGCTGTCTTCGCATTTGACGATGCCGCCCGCCTTGCGGATTTCGGCGAACGGCGCCTGCCAGCGATCCTCCGAATAGATCGCAGCGGGACTCATGTCGTAACGGTCGGTGACAGGCTGGGGCGCGGCTAGGCTCGCCATCGGGCATCCTCCTCCTCAAAAGGGACTCGCCGCGGGCGTTTGCCGCCGTCGGCCAGATCAGTTGCAGGATGCCACTGTTTACAGCTTTGTCAACGAAGCTGGGACGAAACCGCTTCCCCGGCCGCGGCCGCGGCCGCAATCGTCCTTTTGCGCTGCCAGAATTTCCAGCCGCTGCCGCTGCTCAGCACCCCGGACCGGAACAGTCGCACCGAAACCCAGATGACCAGCGCGACCCAGATTGCCTGCCAGCCCAGCGCGAGCAGATGCACCGCCTTGGCATCGTCGGTCGCGGCGCGTGCCGCCATTGCGAGCGGTGACGAGAATGGGAAAACCTCGGCAAAACGGGCCAGGCTGCTGCCCGGCGCGCTCGCGGCGCCCGCCGACAGGCTGAACATGCCGACCTGAAAAATGGTGATGGGCAGGCTGAGCATCTGAATCTCGCGCACCGTCGCTGCCTGCGCCCCGACGCCGAGGAAAGCAGCCCCCAAAAGCAGGAAGGAGAGGATGAAATAGGCGAAACCGATGCCCAGAAAGAAGGGCCAGCCGGTCGCGGGTGTCGCGGCGAGCGTGGCAGCTGGCTTGCCCGCCGCGGCGAGCGCCGCCGGATCGACCTGCGTGGCGGCGACCATGCCGCCCCCCATCGCGAGGATGACCCAAAAGGCGATGAACAGCATGGCGACGCCAAGCATCCCGAGCAGCTTGCCGAGGAAAACGCTTTCCAGCGGCACCGCGGCGGCCAGGATCTCGATGACCTTATTGCCCTTTTCCTCGGCCAGCGAGCTGACCGTCTGACCGGCGAGGAGCAGCGTCAGCAGGAAGATGATGAACACCGCGCCGAACCCCAGAGATTGCTGCACCGCGATGCTGGTGCCGCCGTTCGAGAGCGATTCAAAGCGCGGCGAAACGGGCGGCAGGGGCCCCGCGGCGCGTGCCCGCTGAACATCGCCCGCCAGCAGCGCGAGATAGCGGCCCGAACTGCTGCCCTGTTCGCGTTCGACGATGCGCGGCGCGGACAGCGGGCCGCTCATCACCGCATAGGTGTCGCTGCCCTTTTCGCGCGCGATCGTCACCGGGTCGGCGGCGGCGGGACTGGCGATCCGGATGTCGAGCGCCGCCGGTTCGCGGCCCATCGCGCCGCGAAGCCGCGCATCGGCGCTGCGCAGCGCCTCGACATCGGCCGCATCGGCGACGACGACGATCCGGCCGGCGCCGCGCGCGCTGTCGGCAAGCTGCGAGGCGCCCATGCCGCCCGCCAGCCCCATGCCGACCATGAACAGGGGGGCGAGCAGGAACAGGAGAAAGGTCGGGGTGGCGACAATCGCCAGGAAGTCCCGCCGCGCAACCACGAACATGCTGCGGATGAAGGGGGTCATGCGCTGGCTTCCTCTACGGCGTCGATCGCGGGGTTGGCGTCGAACCCCGCATCGACCTGGCGGACGATATGGACAAAGGCATCGTGGAGCGCGGGGCGGCTGATCGACAGGCCGGTGACGCCATGACCGCTTGCGGTGATGCGCGCGAGCAGGGGTTCGACATCGCCATCCTGAATCGCGAAATGCCAGGCGTCGCCGCGCAGGTCGGCGCCCGCGGGCAGATTGGCGGCGACCGCGGCGGGATCGTCCGCTCTGCGCGGGGTGTAGCGGACCTGCATCGGCAACAATGCGCGCGCATCGTCGACCGTGCCCTCGAAGCGCCTTTGCGAGCGCGCGATGATCGCGATCCGGTCGCACAATCGTTCGGCATGCGCCATGACATGCGTCGAAAAAAGGATGGTCGCGCCGCGGTCGCGTTCGCGCCGGACCAGCATCTCCAGCCGTTCCTGGTTGACCGGGTCGAGCCCGGAAAAAGGTTCGTCGAGGACGATGAGGTCGGGCGCGTGGACGATCGAGCCGATCAGCTGGATCATCTGCGCCATGCCCTTCGACATCTTGCGGATCTTTTCGTCGATCACGCGTTCGAGTCCGAGTTCGGTCATGAACCCCGCCGCGCGACGGCGCCCTTCCGACCAGTCGAGCCCGCGCAGCGCGCCCATGAAGGCAATCGCTTCGCGCGCCTTCATGCCGGGATACAGCCCGCGCTCCTCGGGAAGATAGCCGATCCGGTTGCGGACGCTCTGCGGCCGCTGCCCGCCGAGCAGGCGGCTCGTTCCCTCGTCCGGGTCGATGATGCCGAGGGTCATCCGCAGGCTGGTCGTCTTGCCCGCGCCATTGGGGCCCAGCACACCATAGATGCTGCCCGCCGGCACCGCGAGGCTGACCTGATCGACCGCTTTGAAATTGCCGAAATATTTGGTGAGGCCATTCGCCTCGACGCTGAAATCGCTCAAACTCCGGTCCCCAATCATCAATCATGCAAACTATGGCACGTCGAGGTGGCTCGCGTATAGAGCGCCAATGGTTGCGGAAGCCTTGCCCCCGGAAACGCACTCGCTCGAAGACCGCCTCGAAGCGGTCGCCCGCGCGCATGGTTTCGCCGCATTCGGGATCGCGGGCGCCGATGCGGCGCCGCAAACCGCCGCCCGGCTGGAGCAATGGCTGGCCGAGGGGCGTCACGGCGACATGATCTGGATGGAAAGCCGCGCGGCGCAGCGCGGATCGCCCAAGGGCCTGTGGCCCGAGGTCAAATCGGTGATCGCCCTTGGCATGAGCTATGCCCCGGCGCTCGACCCGCTGGCGCTGGCCGATCATCCGACGCGCGGGCGCGTTTCGGTTTATGCGCAGGGCGGCGATTATCATGACGTCGTCAAAAAGGCGCTGAAAGCCGTGGCGCGCTGGCTGGTCGGCGAAGTGAAAGACGCCGAGGTCAAGGTGTTCGTCGACACGGCGCCGGTGATGGAAAAGCCGTTGTCGGCCGCCGCCGGGCTGGGCTGGCAGGGCAAGCATACCAACCTCGTCAGCCGCGATCATGGCAGCTGGCTGTTCCTCGGCGCGATCTACACGACGATCGACCTGACCCCATCGGCGCCGGGGCGCGATACATGCGGTAGCTGCGCGGCATGCCAGGACGCCTGTCCGACCGGCGCCTTTCCGGCGCCCTATCGGCTCGATGCGCGGCGCTGCATCTCTTACCTCACGATCGAGCATAATGGCCCGATCCCGGTCGCGCTGCGCCGCGGCATCGGAAACCGCATCTATGGCTGCGACGATTGCCTGGCGGCCTGTCCGTGGAATAAATTTGCCGACACCGCGCGCGCGCACCGGGCTTTCCTGCCGCGCGCCGAACTGGCGGCGCCGTCGCTCGGCGACCTGCTTGCGCTCGACGACGCCGATTTCCGGCAGGTCTTTGCGGGGTCGCCGATCAAAAGGATCGGACGCGGGCGGATGGTACGCAACGCCGCGATCGCGGCCGGGAACAGCGGTGATACGCGTTTTGTCCCGGCGCTGACGCGGCTGGCGGCGGACGAATCGCCGATGGTTGCCGACGCGGCGCTGTGGGCGCTGGCCGAACTGACGGCTTGACGTCGCTTGTCGGGAAAGCGGCGCGCGCCCGTCCGGACGCTAGCGCCGCAGCGACTGCGCGCAGCTGTTCACTTCGGCGTTGCGGCCATCGGGGGTGCGGGCATCGACATGCGTGGCGACCGGATTGGCGCCCGCGCGCGGGGCATAGAAATAGACGTCGAGCACACACGCCGTTCCGGCGAATTGCAGCTTGCGGCCGGCGCCCTCGCTGACGTCGAGCCGCGGTTTGCCGAACATCCGGCCGACGGCGTCGGCGCTGTTGCCGATCAGCGCATTATTTTGCACCGGCCGAACCACTGCCGATGGCGGCGGCCCGGCGGCGGGCGGCGTTGCGGGACGCGGAATCGCCGGGCCGGCGCAGGCGCCAAGCGTCAGGGCGAGGCCGGCGATCGCCGTCAGCCGGTTCTTCTGGATCATTTTTTTTCGTTCCCGTCGCGCAGGTGCAGCATGTGCACCGCCATAGCGGCGCTCAGGATGGGCGCCAACAGATTGGCGATGGGCACCATGAAGCTTGCGGCGGACAGCAGCCCGAGCGACCAGCGCGCCGGGCGGTCGAAGCGCGGCCGTTCGGGGTGGCGCGCGAGCACCATCGCCTCCAGGTCGCGGCCGAGTAGCAGCGCGTTGACGAGCAGGGCAAAGATCGGCGTGCCGATCCCGGTGATGAGGAGCAGGATATAGACGGGCAGCGCGAGCAGATTGCCGCCGACGAGCCGGACGAGCGATGCGAGCGCCAGGCGGATATTCTGCCGCCAGTCGACGTCGACGGCGCGCTGCGCCGCAGCGGGATAGTGGCGCCCCTCGACGTCGGCGACGATGCCGTCGGCGAACAGTCCGACAACGACGATCGCGACCGCGCGGAACAGCAGCCAGCTGCCCGCGACCAGCGCAAGGACGATCAATATTCCTGCCATATCCTGCTGTGCCGCGCCCAGCCATTGCCAGTGCGCAAGCCCCCAGCGCGCGGCAAGGAAGATCGCGGCCCCCGACGCGGCGAGCAGCAACAGCGTCAGCGCAAGGCTCTGTGCCAGCACCCGCATCACGCGTGGGTGGGGCAAGTCCTTGAGCGCGAGCAGGAAAGCGTGAACGGCGCGGGTCATGCCCAGGGGATGGTGGGCGCCGCCGCGCGCGTCAAGCGTTCTGCTTGCCTTGCGCGGCGCCGCCGCCTAAGGCGCGCGGCAGCTTTTTCCACGCATCACAGGATATTTCATGGCCTCCACCGCCCGTTTCGACGTTGTTGCCATCGGCAATGCGATCGTCGACGTCATTGCCCGCGCCGACGATGCGCTGATTACCGCCGAAGGCCTGACCAAGGGGTCGATGCGGCTGATCGACGCCGACGAGGCCGAACGGCTTTATGCAGCGATGGGGCCCGCGATCGAGATGTCGGGCGGTTCGGCCGCCAACACGCTCGCCGGGATGGCGGCGCTCGGCCAGCGGTGCAGCTTCATCGGCCAGGTCGCCGACGACCAGCTCGGCCATGTCTTTACGCACGACCTGCGCGCGCTCGGCGTGGCTTATGAAACCCCGCCGCTGGGCGAAGGCGCGCCGACCGCGCGTTGCCTGATCCTCGTCACCCCCGATGGGCAGCGGACGATGAACACCTTTCTCGGCGCCAGCCACCTGCTCGAACAGTCGATGATCGACGAAGCGTGGATCGCCGATTCCGACATCCTCTACCTCGAAGGTTATTTGTGGGACCCCGAACTGTCGCGCGCGGCGATGCGGCGCGCGATCGACGTGGCGCGGGGCGCGGGGCGCAAGGTCGCCTTCACCCTGTCCGACGCCTTCATCATCGACCGCCACGGCGCCGATTTCCGCAACCTGATCGCCGAGGGATTGTTCGACATCCTGTTCGCGAACGAGGTCGAGATTTGCGCGTTGGCCGAAACCGAAGATTTCGAGGCCGCGGTCGCCAAGATCGCGCCGCAGGTGCCGTTGCTCGTCGTGACGCGCGGGTCGCACGGCGCGCTGGCGATCACCGGCGGCGAACGCACCGAAGTCGGTGCCGAACCGATCGACACCGTCGTCGACACCACGGGCGCGGGCGACCTGTTTGCCGCCGGTTTCCTGTCGGGCCAGGCACAGGGGCGTTCGATCGCCGACTGTCTGACGATGGGCGCCGTGTGCGCGCGCGAAATCATCGCGCAGGTCGGCCCACGTGCGCAAACCGACCTTAAGGCACAGGTCGCCGCGCGCCTCGGCTAGGAACCTTCATCGGACATGAAGCGTCCTATGCGCCATCAGGCAAAGGAGACGATCATGGCCGATGAAATTCACGAAACGCGCGCGCCCGACGGGACGACGCACACGACGACGATCATCGACCGCGAACCGCGGCGCGGCGGCGGGTTGGGCATGGGCCTGATCCTGCTTGTCGTGCTGGCGGTTGCGGCGTTCGTGGGGTTCCAGTTCCTCGCCAACGACAATGCCCAGACGGGTGCGGTCACCGAAGCGGCGCAAAAGGTCGGCGATGCCGCGCAGGACATCGGCGACGCCGCGCAGCAAGCGGTCGATTAAGGACGCTCTGCGGCCGGTTCCGCCGGATCGGGGTGCTTCTTGAACAGCGCCCGGTCGGCGGGGCCGAACCCGCGGGTCCAGATCAGCCAGGCGTAGATCCCGAGGATGAAGGGCACCCCGATCAGCAGTTCGGCCCATTCGGGAAGCTGCGTCGCCCCCCATCCGAGCACCGTTGCGCCGCCGGTGGCCCACACCAGCGCCCAGCGCAGGCTGTTCACCGGGGCGCCCAGGATGCGCCCGAGCAGCCGCGCCTTGACCAGCGAGGCGAAGCCGAGCGCGAGCATCAGCGCGAGCGCGACGGCACCAGCATAGGTGATCGGGGGCAGGCCCATGGATTGCGCGATCAGGATCAGCGCGACGCTGAGCCCCGCCTGGAGCGCGAGCGTCGCGATGCTGATCAAAAGATTGCGGTGGCGCGCAACATAGACGAGCGCCGCCTCGCTGACCACGGCGGTCGCGGCCACGACCTCGGCGGCGAGCAGGAACGCCAGCGCGGCGGTGCCGCTGACGAACTCAGGTCCGACGAGGCCCATCACCGCTTCGCCGGGGATGCCGAGCGCGAGCGCGACGCCGGCCTGGGCGGCGATGATCCAGAAACCGACCTGGCTGACCTGTGCCGCCACGGCGGCAAGCCGGTTTTCGGCAAGGTTGCGCGTGATGACGGGGCCAAGGATCGGCTCGAAACTGGTCTTGAGCTTTTGCGGCAGCGAGGCGACCTGCTGCGCCATATAATAGATGCCGTAGATCGTCGGCGAGGTGAACTGGCCGAGGATGAAGAGGTCCAGGCGGCGCGTTCCCCATTCGATCGCGTCGGCGGCGGCGAGCGGGGCATTCCGCCGCGCAAGGCCGATCAGGTGCGCGGGATGCGGGCGCCAGACGCCGGGGCCGCCATAATGGCGGATCATCGGAATCAGCGCGGTCAGAAAGGCACCGAGCATCGCCGCAGCGTAGGAGAGCATCAGCCCGTCGCGCGCCGATACAAACCAGAATCCGGCTGCGGCGGCGCTGATCACCCACGGCTCGACAATCGCGCGCGCGCGCACGGTGGCGCCGATGTCGAATCTATAGGCGCAGGCGGCGAGCGCGATGTCGGTGCCCGCGATCGCGAAAACAAGCAGCGCCATCCAGCGGTCGGCGCTGTCGATCCCGCCCGCCGGATACATGAGCTGGGGCAGCAGGAAGAGGATCGCCGACCCCGTCGCCGAGGCGAGGAAGGCGACGAACATACCGTCCCAGACGACGGTGCGGTGGTCGGCGCCGGGGGCGCTCAATTGTTCGGCGAGGCCGCGCTTCAGCCCCAGCGTCGCAAGCTGCGCGACGAGTTCGATGACGAGGACGGCAAAGGCGAAACGCCCGACCGCTTCGGGCCCGTACCAGCGGCCCGCCACATAGAGGAAGGGCAGGCGCGCGACGAGGCGTAGGAGGAAGCCGAAAAAATTGGTGCGCCCGCCCTTGGCGAGCGCGGCCGTGTCCGCATCCCCCGAGGGAAGGGCCGACGAAGGGGGCGCGGCTGCGCTGTCCGTTTGGCTCAAGCCTGGCGCCCCTTCTGCTGCTCCCCGAAGCGCAGTCTAGCGCGGCGGGGGAGTGCAGGCAATTGGTCGAAACATTTCATCGCCCTTCGGATCGCAGCGGTCGGCTGAGCAGCGCCTGAATGGCTTCGGCCACCCGGGTTTCGCCCGCGACAAGGCGCGCGACGGTTTCGGTGATCGGCATGTCGATGCCGTCGGCGCGCGCGGCGGCGGCAACGACGGGCGCGCTGAACGCGCCCTCGGCGACGGTGCGGCGATCGGCCATCAGCACCTCGGCACTTTCGCCGCGGCCGAGCCCCTGGCCGAGCGCGAAATTGCGGGAATTGGGCGATGTGCAGGTGAGGACTAGGTCGCCAAGCCCGGCCAGGCCGGCAAGCGTTTCGGCCTGCGCGCCGCGCGCCAGGCCGAACCGCGTCATTTCGGCAAAGCCGCGGCTGATCAGCGCCGCGCGCGCGTTGAGCCCCAGCCCGGCACCGTCGACGATACCGCAAGCGATCGCGAGGATATTCTTGACCGCGCCGCCAATTTCCGCGCCGATGACGTCGGTGGAAACATAAGGGCGAAAGTGCGGACGCGCGAGCGCCTGAGCGATCCGGTTCGCGACGGCCGCATCGGCGGCGGCGAGAGTGATTGCGGTGGGAAGCCCCGCGGCAACCTCATGCGCAAAGGTCGGTCCCGACAGCACGGCGTGCGGACGCTGCGGCGCAAGGTCGCGCGCCATGTCGATCGGGAAGGCGAAGCTGCCCGCTTCCATGCCCTTGCTGCACAGGATCAACGGGGCGTCGCCCGCGGGCAGTTCGGCGAGCACCGCGCGCAGGAAGGGCACTGGCACGACCAACAGCAGTGCATCGAGGTCGGCCATGTCGGCAAGATCGGCGGTCGCCGTCAGCGAGGGCGACAGCGCCGCGCCGGGGAGGAAAACCGGATTGGCATGATCGCGGTTGATCGCCGACACCACCTCGGCCTCGCGCGCCCAGAGGCGCACCGGCACGCCGTCGGTGGCGAGCAGCTGGGCGAGCGCAGTGCCCCACGCACCGCCGCCGATCACGCCGAAGTGCGGAATTGACGTCATGCTTTCACGGTTCATGCCTTCACTCCGGCGCCGCGCACGGCTTCCGCGTCGGGATCGAGCGGCCAGCGCGGGCGCGCCGCCACCCCCAGATCGTCGGTCAGGCCCGCGGCAAAGCGTTCGGCGCCGGCCCAGGCGATCATTGCGCCATTGTCGGTGCACAGCCACAGCGGCGGCGCCACGAACGGCTTGTCGAACCGGGCGGCGAGGTCGGTCAGCGCGCTGCGGATGGCGCCGTTCGCGGCGACCCCGCCCGCGACAACGAAGGCGGTCGCGTCGGGACAGGCGGCCAGCGCGATGCGGCTGCGGTCGACGAGGCAGTCGACCACCGCCTGCTGAAACGAGGCGGCGAGGTCGGGGATGCTGTGCGTGCCGGACGCAGCCGCCCGCGCCACGGCGCTTTTCAGCCCGGCGAAGGAGAAATGCGGTTCGGCGCTGCCGACCAGCGGGCGCGGGAGCGGCACCGCGTGCGGATTGCCGTCCCGCGCGATGCGCTCGACCGCGGGGCCGCCGGGATAGCCGAGGCCGAGCAGCTTCGCGGTCTTGTCGAACGCTTCGCCCGCGGCGTCGTCGATGGTGGTGGCAAGACGGCGGTAATCGCCGACGCCGCGCACCAGCAGCAATTGGCAATGCCCCCCCGACACCAGCAGCAGCAGATAGGGGAATTCGAGCCCGGCGTCGGCGAGGCGCGGCGACAGCGCATGGCCTTCGAGATGGTTGACCGCGATCAGCGGCTTGTGCGCGGCGTGGGCGAGCGCCTTTCCGGTAACGAGCCCGACCATCACGCCGCCGATCAGCCCCGGCCCGGCGGTCGCGGCGATGGCGTCGACGTCGGCGAGCGTGACGCCCGCGTCGGCCAGGACGCCCTCGACGATCGGCGCCAGCCGATCGACATGCGCGCGCGCGGCGATTTCGGGAACGACGCCGCCATAGGGGCTGTGCTCGGCCTCCTGCCCCGCGACGCGATGCGCCAAAATGCGCCGTTCGCTGTCGACGAGCGCTGCCGCGGTCTCGTCGCAGCTCGATTCAAGGCCGAGGATCAGGGTCATATTGTTGCGCGTTCCTTTACCCGCCCCTTTATCGTCAGGGCAACCCGCGGCGGAGTCTTTGAAAAGGCTCCCGATGATGTCTGGAGCATTTCCGGTCGAAAAACCGGTTCCCACTTTTTCTGGAAATGCTCTAGCAGCGGGCCATGACTTCATTTCCGACCCCCGAAAACCCGCTGCGTATCGGCACGCGCGCGTCGCCGCTGGCGATGGCTCAGGCACATATGGCGGCTGCGGCGCTGATTGCCAGCCATGGCATCGACATGGCCGCGCTCGACATCGTGCCGATGACCGCGACGGGCGACAAGATTCAGGACCGGGCGCTCGCCGACGTGGGCGGCAAGGCGCTGTGGACCCGCGAACTCGATGCGGCGCTCGACGCCGGGACGATCGACATCGCGGTCCATTCGCTGAAAGATGTCGAAACGCTGCGCGACGCGCGTTTTTTCCTGGGCGCGATGCTCGAACGGGCCGATCCGCGCGACCGGTTGGTCGTGCGCGAGGGGATCGATGCCGCGTCGATCGCCGATTTGCCGCATGGCGCGCGGCTGGGCACGAGCAGCCCCCGCCGCGCCGCGCAGGTGAAGCGTATCCGCCCCGATCTCGAAACCGTGTTGTTGCGCGGTAATGTCGCGACGCGGCTCGCGAAGATTGCCGGGGGCGACGCCGATGCGACGTTGCTGGCGGCGGCGGGGCTCGCGCGTCTGGGGATGCACGACGTCGGGACGGTGCAGGATGCGGGCTTGCTGCTTCCCGCCGCGTCGCAGGGCGCGATCGGGATCGAATGCCGCGCCGACGATGCGGCGACCCGCGCGCTGCTGGCGGCGGTCGATCATGCGCCGACGCACCGGGCGGTAATGGCCGAGCGCGTCTTTCTGGCGGCACTCGGTGGCGATTGCCGCTCGCCCGTCGCGGCGCACGCGCACTGGCTGGCCGACGGCACGCTGCGCCTCGATGCCGAGATGTTCTCGGACGATGGCGCCGATCATGCCGCGGGGCACATCATCGTCGCGGCATCGGGCGACCCCGAAGCGTTGGCGCGCCGCCTGCTCGGTGAAGCGCCCGACAGCGTTCGGCGGCTGTTCCACCCATGACCGACGGCCCGCCGCTGATCGTCACGCGGCCCGAACCGGGCAATGCGGCGACGGTCCAGCGCGCGCGGGACATGGGTTTCGATGCGCGCCCCGCGCCGCTTTTTGCGTCGCATGCGGTGGACTGGACGGTGCCGCCGGTGGGCGATTTCGACGCGCTGCTGCTGACCAGCGCCGCCGCGGCGCGGCTCGCGGGCCCGGGGTTCGCTTGCCTGGCCGCGTTGCCCGTCTATGCCGTTGGCGCCGCCACCGCGCGCGCGGCGGAAATGGCGGGGTTGACCGTGGCGATGACCGGAACGGCCGATGCCCGGCGGCTTCTTGACGCCATGGCTGCGGAAAATATCCCAAACATATTATGGCTTTGCGGCCGCGATCGATCCGAAATTGGCGCGCCGGGCGTGGCGATTACGCCGCTGCCTTGCTATGCCGTCGATCCCGTCCCGCCGCCGCCGGACTGGACCGAAACCATTGCCGCGCCCGCGGTGTTGCTGGCGCATTCGGCGCGCGCCGCGACGCGCATTTCCGACCTTGTCGGCCCTGCGCGCGGGCACCTTTCGCTCGTCGCAATCAGCCCCGCGGTCGCGGCGGCGGCGGGGGAGGGGTGGCGCGATCTCGCCATCGCGGGACAGCCCAACGATGTTGCAATATTGGCACAGGCGCGCGCTTTGTGGCACAAGGGTGCAAAATAGGGTCGTTCGAAAGAGAAACATGGCAATCGACAGCATCGACACCACCTCGCCGACCGCGGACGAGGCGGTCCCGACGAGAGGCCTATCGTTCCGCGCCGTCGCCCTGGGTGCCTTCCTCCTGCTCCTGGTCGGGATTGCGGTTGGCGGATGGGCGGTAAATC
>NZ_MIAM01000032.1:37274-51904 GCF_001830555.1 Sphingopyxis sp. RIFCSPHIGHO2_12_FULL_65_19
AAAGCGGCGCCCGACGGCCAGCCGCTGCTCGTCGCGCCGGTCGACGGCGCCAATGCGCTGGCGGCGCGCGTCGCCGAACTCGAACAGCGGCTGTCGCGAATCACGCTCGAAGCCGAATCGGCATCGGGCAACGCCTCGCGCGCCGAAGGGCTGTTGGTTGCCTTTGCGGTTCGCCGCGCGCTCGATCGCGGATTGTCGCTCGGCTATCTCGACGCGCAGCTCCGGCTGCGCTTTGGCGACGACCAGCCCAACGCGGTCAAGACGATCATCGACACGTCGCGCGAACCCGTGACGCTCGAACAGCTTCGCGCCGAACTCGACATGCTGGCACCGCAGCTTGTCGGGCGCGACGGCGACGGAAATGGCAGCCTGTGGACCGGGTTGCGCCGCGAACTTGGCGAATTGTTCGTTGTGCGCGCTGCCGGAACACAGTCGCCGCGCGCCTCCGAACGGCTCGATCGTGCGCGGCGCTATTTGGGGGCGGGGCAGGCCGATCTGGCGATTGCCGAGGTCGAGGCGATGCCGGGCGCGACGGCGGCGACCGACTGGCTGATCGATGCGCGCCGTTACCACGAGGCGCGGCGCGCGCTTGACCTGATCGAAACCGCGGCGATATTGGAACCGCGCGACAGCCCCGCTGCCGCGTTGGCCCCGAAGGCGGCCGAACCGACCCCGCAGCGCGCAATCCGGTAAGGGCTGCCCGCCCATATAGAGAAAGCCCGTTCATGGCCCTCGCCGACCCGCAGCGCATCGAGGCGCTCGACCCGCTCGATCCCCTCCAGATCGACGCCGAGCTGAGCGAAGAGGAGCGGATGGTTCGCGACACCGCGCGCGCCTATGCGACCGATGCGCTGTTGCCGCGTGTCACGTCGGCCTTTCTCGACGAACGCTTCGATCGCGAGATCATGTCGGAAATGGGCGCGCTCGGCCTGCTCGGCGCGACGATCGATCCCGAATATGGCGGCGCCGGCCTGAACTATGTCAGCTACGGCCTGATCGCGCGCGAGGTCGAGCGCATCGATTCGGGCTATCGTTCGGCCTGTTCGGTGCAGAGCAGCCTCGTGATCCATCCGATCAACGCCTATGGCAGCGAGGAGCAGAAGCGCAAATATCTGCCCGGATTGACGTCGGGCGAGCTGGTCGGCTGTTTCGGCCTGACCGAACCCGATGCGGGCAGCGACCCCGGCGGGATGCGGACGCGCGCCGAAAAAATCGCGGGCGGTTACCGCCTGAAGGGCGCGAAGATGTGGATCACCAATTCGCCGATCGCCGACGTCTTTGTCGTGTGGGCGAAGTCGGAGGCGCACGACGGCGCAATCCGCGGCTTTGTGCTCGAAAAGGGGATGAAGGGCCTGTCCGCGCCGAAGATCGAGGGCAAGGTGTCCTTGCGCGCGTCGGTCACCGGCGAAATCGTCATGGACGGGGTCGAGGTCGGCGAGGATGCGCTGCTGCCGCATGTGTCGGGGCTGAAAGGTCCGTTCGGCTGCCTCAACCGCGCGCGTTACGGCATCGGCTGGGGCGCGATGGGCGCCGCCGAATTCTGCTATGAAGCGGCGCGGGGCTATACCGGCGAGCGCAAGCAGTTCGGACGCCCGCTCGCGGCAAACCAGATCGTCCAGCTGAAACTCGCGAATATGCTCACCGAAATCGCGCTGGGCTTGCAGGCGGCGCTGCGCGTCGGGCGGCTGATCGACGAAGGCCGCCTGATTCCCGATGCGATCAGCCTGCTCAAGCGCAACAATTGCGGCAAGGCGCTCGATATCGCGCGGGTCGCGCGCGATATGCATGGCGGCAACGGCATTTCAGCCGATTATCATGTCATCCGCCACGCGGTGAACCTGGAAACGGTGAACACCTATGAAGGCACGCACGACGTCCATGCGCTGATCCTGGGACGCGCGATCACCGGCATCAGCGCCTTTGCCTGATCCGAAACCGCTGGAAGGCATCCGCGTCGTCGAACTGGCGCGGGTGCTCGCGGGACCATGGTGCGGGCAATTGCTCGCCGACCTGGGCGCCGAGGTGGTCAAGGTCGAACGGCCGGGCGCGGGCGACGATACGCGCGAATGGGGTCCGCCCTTCGTCACCGGCGCCGACGGTGAAGCTTTGGGTGCGGCCTATTATCACAGCTGCAACCGCGGCAAGCAGAGCGTCGCGATCGACATCGCGGGCGCCGACGGGCAGGCCGCGGTGCGTGCGCTGCTCGCCGACGCCGATGTCGTCATCGAAAATTACAAGGTCGGCGGGCTGGTCAAATATGGGCTCGACCCGGCGCGGCTGCGCGCCGATTTCCCGCGGCTCGTCATCTGTTCGATCACCGGCTTTGGACAGACGGGGCCCTATGCGCACCGCGCGGGCTATGACTATATCGTGCAGGCGATGAGCGGTTTCATGTCGCTGACCGGCGATCCCGACGGGCCACCGCAAAAGGCCGGGATCGCCTATGCCGACATCTTTACCGGCATGTATTCCGCCGTCGCGATCCTTGCCGCGCTGCGACGCCGTGACGTCACGGGCGGCGGCGCGCATATCGACATGGCCTTGCTCGACAGCCAGGTCGCGGTGCTCGCCAACCAGGCCGCCAACTATCTTGCGAGCGGCGTCGTACCGAAACGGATGGGCAATGCCCATGTCAATGTCGTGCCTTATCAGGTCTTTGCGACCGCCGACGGCCAGCTGGTGATCGCGGTCGGCAACGACGGCCAGTATCGCAGGCTGTGCGGCATATTGGGCGTGCCCGAATGGGCCGACGACCCGCGTTTCGCGAACAATGCGGCGCGGCTCGCGAACCGGGCCGAACTGATCCCGCTGCTTGCGGCCAGGATCGCCGCATGGGATGCGCAACCGCTGTCGCTGGCGCTCGAGGCCGAAGGCGTGCCGGCGGGACCGATCAACGACCTTGGCGCCGTGTTTGCCGACCCGCAGGTGGTGGCGCGCGGGCTGCGCTTCCGTCCCGAAGGCGCGTCGATCGACGGGGTCGCGAGCCCGATTGTCATCGATGGCGAACGCATGGTCGCGCGGACCGGCGCACCCCCTCTGGCCCCATAGAAAAAGGGGCGCCGCAGCGGACGCCCCTTTCCCCCTTTTTTTCAGGTCAGGCCTAGAATTTGACCGTGCCGGTGACAAAAACCTGGCGCGGGTTGCCGTAGAAGGCGGTGAGCGTGCCTTCGGTGCCGAGCGCCGAGGTCGGCAGGCCGTTGCCGCCGAGGATTGGCGCGCCGGTGGTCGGGTTGACGTTGATGAACGTATAGCCCGACGTCTTATATTCCTTGTCGGTCAGGTTCTTGCCGAACAGCCCGATGCTCCAGCGATCGTCGGGCGCGGTGTAGACGATGCTGGCGTCGAGCATCGCAAAGCCCTTTTGGTCGATATAGGGGTTCGGGATCTCGAACTGATAGGTCTTGCTGCGATACGACAGGGTGGTGCCCAGGCTGAGGTCGCCGTCGCCGATCGGCGTTGCATAGGCCAGCGTGCCGCTGGCGGTCCATTTCGGCGTGTTCTGCACCTCGCGGAAATCGGCCACGTCGGTCGGCACGCCGCCGATGTTCGATACATATTCCTTATAATCGGCGTCGATATAGCCGAGCGCGGTCGACAGCGTCAGCCGGTCGCCGGTCGCGGCCAGGTCTTCGCCAAGCCGCGCGCGGCCCTCAAATTCGATGCCCTTGAACGTCGCCTTGCCGGCGTTCGACACGACGCCGCAGAAGCTGGGCAGGCCGCCGACCGAGCAGGCGACCGAACCGGGAATCTGGACGTCGGTGTAGTCGGCGTAGAAGCCCGCGAGTGCGATATTGACCGCGCCGTCGAGCAAGCTGCCCTTGTAGCCGAGTTCATAGCTTTCGACCTTTTCGGGACGGAAGCTCAGGAAAGCGGCGATCTCGTCGTCGCTGCGCACGCCATTGCCGTCGGTGTCCGGGGCATTGACCCCGACGCCGCGCGGATCGAAGCCGCCGCCTTTAAAGCCCTGCGAATAGCTGGCGTAAAGCGTGTGGTCGGGGGTCGGCTTGAACGACAGCGATGCGCGCGGGGTGAATTTGTTGAACTTGCGGCTGCCCTCAAAATCGGTGCCCGGGGCGCCGAAGGGCACACCCGCGCCGCCAAAAACGGGCGACCCGCCGCCCAGATAATTCTGGCGCAGGATCGACGCCTCGCGCTTGTCCCAGGTGTAGCGGCCGCCGACCGACAGGCTGAGCTGGTCGGTGAAGTCGAAGGTCGCGTCGCCGAACACCGCAAAGGTGGTCGTGTCGACATCGGCTTCGGTGAAGGCGGTCAACCCCGCGAAGGTGTTGAAGATGCGGACGTCGAACAGCGTATCGGCGGTGGCGTCGAGATAATAGAAACCGAGCAGGCCCTTGAGCCGGTCGCCCTCGTAGAGCAGCTGGAATTCCTGACTGATCTGTTCGTTATAATAAAAGCCGGGGACGTCGACGTCAACCGCCGGCAGCGCGTCGAAATCGATCGGCGTCGCCGAACTGTCCTTGCGCCAGGCGCTGATCGAACGGAGCGTCAGCGTATCGGAAAGCTCTGCCGTGACGTTCATCGCCAGGCCGTAGGATTCGATCTCCTGCTTGGGATCGTTGAGCGCGCCGCGGCTGTCGAAGACATCGTCGAGCACCGGGGCGGCGGTCGCCAGCGAGGGGATGAGGCGGTGGCCGCCGCGCGGGGCGCTCTTGTCCTTGGTATAGTCGCCCGAAATGCGGATCAGCACCGGCTCGCCATAGCCGCCGAGTTCGATCGTGCCGCGTCCGGCCCAGACGTCCTTGTTGTAATTTTCAAGGCCGGTGGTCAGGTTGTCGCCAAAGCCGCCGCGCGACAGGCGGGCGCCCGACACGCCGACGCGCAGCAAATCGCCGATCGGCGCGCTCGCGGTGACGATCAGGTCGGCCTGGTCATAGGTGCCCAGCGTTCCCTTGATCTTGAGCGAGACGTCCTGCGGCAACGGCTTGGTGACATATTTGACCGCGCCACCGATGGTGTTGCGGCCGTAAAGCGTGCCCTGCGGGCCGCGCAGCACTTCGATGCGTTCGACGTCATAAATGTCGAGCACGGCGGCTTGCGGGCGGTTGAGATAGACGTCGTCGAGATAGAGTCCGACGCCCTGTTCAAAGCCCGACACCGGGTCCTGCTGGCCGACGCCGCGGATGAAGGCGCTGAGCGTCGAGTTGGTGCCGCGCGACACTTCGAGCGTCGTGTTCGGGGTGGTCTGGCCGATGTCGGTGATGTCGATCGCGCCGGCCTTTGCCAGCGCGTCGCCCGAATAGGCGGTAATGGCGACCGGGACGTCGATCAGCCGTTCGTCCCTGCGGCGTGCCGTCACGATGATTTCGTCATCCCCCGCGTCGGTCGCGCCGGCTTCCTGCGCGAAGATCGGCGGCGCGACGGCCAACATGGAAAGCGCGCTGGTGGCAAGGACGGCGCGGCGCAGCGAGCGGGCGAAAGGACGCATGATGACTCTCCCATGTGGCGGGCGGCGCGTCGCCACCCTTTTTCGGTTTTATTGGGCTGGTGCTTGCCAAGCCGCGCTGCATCCAATAATGAAAGGTGAACCAAGTTTCAACTTGGAATATGCAGACGTCGCTTTTTGCTTGCCAGTGGTGCGAAAAAGCCACGATGGCGTTAAAAGCCGAACGGGACGGGGGAGATGGAAGGCAGCATGGATCAGCCGCGATCATCCGCACCGGACCAACCGGGCGCCGAAAAAAGCGATGCGGGCAACCCCGACAAGACGCCGCGCACCGAGCGCGGGCGCCGCACCCTGCGCAAGCTGCTCGACGCTGCGGCGGTGGAATTCGGCGAGCGCGGATTTCATGAAGCGTCGATCAGCGCGATCACGCGCCGCGCCGGAACCGCGCTCGGCAGTTTCTACACCTATTTCGATTCAAAAGAGGAAATCTTCCAGGCGCTTGTCCGCTATATGAGCGAGCAATTGCGCGACCATGTCACCCCGCTGGTCCAGGCGGCGCCCGACGAGATCAGCGCCGAACGCATCGGTCTGGAATCCTATCTGGGCTTCGTGCGCGAGCATAAGGAGATCTATCGCATCATCGACGAGGCCGAGTTCGTCGATTATGCCAGCTATCGCCGCCATTATGAAACGACGGTCGCGCGTGTCCGCCAACGGCTGGAAGGTGGCGCCGCGCGGGGCGAGATCCGGCCCGACGTCAGCGAGATCCACGCTTGGGCAATCGGCGGGATGAACGTGTTTCTGGGGATGCGCTACGGATTGTGGGACGAAGAGACCGACATTTCGGAGATTGCGCGCGTCGCGAATGATCTGCTCGCAAATGGGCTCAAGAAGCGCGATTGAGGGTGAGCCCTTGGCATAGGGCGGCTTCCACGCAATGTCGAAGGTCGGATTGGGGGTGGGAAGCGGGCGTCCGCTCCGCCCTCTCGTCACCCCGGACTTGATCCGGGGTCCATGACTTCAGCGCCGTGATGGATCCCGGATCAAGTCCGGGATGACGAAGAAACAAGGTCCGCAATCGGTCGCTAGCCGCTGTCCGCGACTCAACCGCGGGCGATCAGGAAGATCGCATGTTCGGCGCGCCAGGTCGCGGCGGCGTCGCTCGTCGGCCGGTCGCCCGAAAGATACCAGGCGCGCTCGACCCTTATGCCCCTGGCGCGCACAAGATCGCGAAAATCGCTGACCGTGACATGGTGGATATTCGGCGTTTCGTACCAGGCGACGGGCAGCAGCCGCGTCACCGGCATCCGGCCGTTCCACAGCAACGACATCCGCACGCGCCAGTGCGCGAAATTGGGGAAGCTGACGAATGCGCGCGGCGCGATGCGCAGCAATTCCTCGACGACGCGGTCGGGACGTTCGGTCGTCTGGAGCGTCTGCGACAAGATCGCATAGTCGAAAGCGTCGTCGGGATAGTCCGCAAGGTCGCGGTTGGCGTCGCCTTGCACCACCGATAGCCCCTGCGCCATCGCCGCCTCGATCGCGGCGACATCGATTTCGAGGCCGCGGGCGTCGACATATTTATGCGCGCGCAGTTCGGCCATCAGCGCGCCGTCGCCGCAGCCGACATCCAGAACGCGCGTGCGCCCCGGGATGGCGTTGGCGATGATTTCGAGGTCGGGACGCAATTTTGTCATCCGCCGCGCCCCAGCGTGCCGGCGATGATGCGGTCGAGGGCGGGCACGTCGAGGAGGAAGCTGTCGTGGCCGAAGGGCGCCGACAGTTCGACAAAGCTGGCGGGCGCGCCGACGCTTTGCAGCGCCTGGACGATGCGCCGCGATTCAGAGGTGGGGTAGAGCCAGTCGGTGTCGAAGCTGACGAGCGTGAAGCGCACGTCCTTGGCCTTGGCGAACGCCCCCGCAAGCCGTCCGTCGTGCGGTTCGGCAAGGTCGAAATAGTCCATCGCGCGGGTGATATAGAGATAGGCGTTGGCGTCGAAACGGTCGGTAAAGGCCAGGCCCTGGTGCCGCAGATAGGATTCGACCTGGAAATCGGCATCGAAACCAAAGCTTTTGATGTCGCGCGCCTGCAAGCGGCGGCCAAATTTTTCGGTCAGCCCCTCCTCCGACAAATAGGTGATGTGCGCCGCCATGCGCGCGACCGCGAGACCCTTGGTGGGTGCGCGCGCGCTGCCATAATATTGGCCGTCCCGCCAGTCGGGATCGGCCATGATCGCCTGCCGCCCGACCTCGTGGAACGCGATATTCTGCGCCGAATGCCGCGCCGCGCTGGCGATCACCAGCGCCGAGGCGATGCGATCGGGATAGGCCGCGGCCCAGGCGAGTGCCTGCATCCCGCCCATCGATCCGCCGACGACGGCATGAAGCCGCGATATGCCGAGATGGTCGAGCAGCATCGCCTGCGCGCGCACCATGTCGGTGATGGTGATGACAGGAAAGGCCATGCCGAGCGGGGCGCCGCTCGCGGTGTCGGGCGTCGCGGGGCCGCTGGTGCCCATGCAGCTGCCCAGCACATTGGCGCAGATGACGTGGAAACGATCGGTGTCGATCGGCTTGCCCGGCCCGACCATGCGCGCCCACCAGCCGGGCTTGCCCGTCGCGGGATGGTCGCTCGCGACATATTGATCGCCGGTCAGCGCGTGGCAGATCAGCACCGCGTTCGATTTGTCGGCGTTGAGCGTGCCATAGCTTTGATAGGCGATCGTTACCGACGGCAGCACCTGCCCGCTGTCGAGCGGCAGCGGCGCGTTGATCGTCACGCCCTGATGCTGAATCTGGTGAAGCAGGCTTGCCATGGTTCGCGCGGGGCTAAGCGGGTGTGCAGGGTGTGTCAACGTGCTGGACTCGCGCGCCCCAGCCGTTAAACGGCGCGGCATGACCGACACCAGTGCCACTCTCGCCCCGAAGCCGTGGATCAGCGGCATCGCCCCTTATGTGCCCGGCAAGTCGGCCGGCGCCGACGGGCGTCCCCTGATCAAATTGAGTGCGAACGAAAATCCGCTCGGAACCGGCGAAAAGGCGCGCGCGGCGTTCGCGGCGGCGCAGGGCGCGGCCGACGCGCTGTCGCGTTATCCCGATCCGGGTTCGGTCGAATTGCGCGAGACGATCGCGGCGAAGTTCGGGCTCGATCCGGCGCGGATCATCTGCGGCAACGGATCGGACGAATTGCTCCACCTTGCGGCGGGCACCTATGCCGGGGTGGGGGACGAGATTCTTTATGTGCGTTATGGTTTCGCGGTCTATGAAATCGCGGCGCGGCGCGTCGGCGCGGTGCCGGTCGAGGCCGACGACCGCGATTATGCGACCGATGTCGATGCGCTGCTCGCGGCTGTCACCGACAAGACGCGCGTCGTCTATCTCGCCAATCCGAACAACCCGACCGGCACGCTCGCAACGCGCGAGGAGGTGGCGCGGCTTTACGCGGGCCTTCCGAAGAACGTCCTGTTCGTGATCGACCAGGCCTATAGCGAATATCTGTCGGATGCCGAGGATGACGGCGGGCTGGACCTTGCGAAGACGCAGCCCAATGTGTTCATCACGCGCACCTTCTCGAAAATTCACGGGCTCGCGGCCGAACGCATCGGCTGGGGCTATGCCGCCGCCGAGGTGATTTCGGCGCTCCACCGCATCCGCCTGCCGTTCAACGTCACGCGCGCGGGCCAGGCGGCGGCGGTCGCCGCGCTCGGCGACGATGAGTTTGTGGTCAGCAGCCGCGAGCATAATGCCAAATGGCGCGCCTGGCTGGCGGCGGAGCTCGAAGGGCTTGGCAATCATGGCGTGCGCGTGGTGCCGTCGGCGTGCAATTTCCTGTTGGTGCTGTTCGAGGGCGATGTCAGCGCCGAGACCGTCTACAACCGGCTGATGGATGCGGGCTATATCGTCCGCTGGTTGCCGGGACAGGGTTTGCCCAACGCGCTGCGCATGACGATCGGCACCGAGGACGAGACGCGCGGTCTGGCGGCGGCGATCCGCGGCGCACTGAACGGCTGATGGCTATAGAACGCGTCGCGATTGTCGGACTGGGCCTGATCGGCTCGTCGATCGCGCGCGCGATTGCGGAGCGGTTGCCGCAGGTGACGGTGACCGGCCACGACGCCAGCGCCGACGTGCGTGCGCTCGCCGGCGAACTGGGTCTTTGCGACAGGATCGCCGACGATGCCGCCGCCGCAGTGGTCGACGCCGACCTCGTCATCCTTGCGGTGCCGGTGGGCCGGATGGCCGATGCGGCGGCCGCCATCGCGCCGGGGCTGAAAGCCGACGCGATCATTTCCGATGTCGGATCGTCGAAGGCCGGGGTCGCCAAGGCGCTGGCAACGGCGCTGCCCGGCCATGCGGTCATTCCGGCGCATCCGGTTGCCGGAACCGAAAACAGCGGCCCGGCGGCGGGTTTTGCGACGCTGTTCGAGGGGCGCTGGTGCATCGTGACGCCCGACGTCGGCGCATCCCAGGACGCCGTGGCGACCGTGACGTCTTTCTGGCAGGCGCTTGGCGCCCGCGTCGAGACGATGGACGCCGCGCACCACGACATGGTGCTCGCGGTGACCAGCCACCTGCCGCATCTTATCGCCTATACGATCGTCGGAACCGCCAGCGAGCTTGAGGAAGTGACCGAAAGCGAGGTCATCAAATATTCGGCGGGCGGTTTTCGCGATTTCACGCGTATCGCAGCCAGCGACCCGGTGATGTGGCGCGACGTTTTCCTGGCGAACAAGGATGCGGTGCTCGCCACCTTGCAGCGTTTCAACGAGGATCTGACGGCGCTTCAGCAGGCGATCCGCCGCGGCGATGCCGACAAGCTGGAGGATTGGTTCACCCGCACGCGTGCGATCCGCCGCTCGATCATCGAACAGGGACAGGATGATGCGGCGCCCGATTTCGGGCGGCGGCACTAGCCGGACCCTCCCCCTTTGATGGGGGAGGCAGCGAGACTCGGCAGCTTGCTGCCTAGTCGCAGCGGTGGGGGTGGAGTTTCGGCCTGAAGCGGCGGTGCAGCGACGCACCATCACCCTCATCCAACTTCGCTTAGGACGCTTTGCGACCAAAGCTTCGTATCCTTCTCCCATCGAGGGAGAAGGAGTCAGTCGATCAACAACGCTTCGGGCGGATTCAGCGCATTGATCGATCGCCAGACGCGCTCTTCGGCGTCTTCACGCGGCAAGCCTGCGGGGATCGTTTCGCCGACCTTGTAGGTGATCGTTCCGGACCATTTGACCCAGCGGCGCGGCGGATAGGCGATGCCGCTGTTCACCGCGACGGGGATCACGGGAACGCCGAGCAGGCGGTAGATGCCGGCAAAGCCCGCGCGCAGCGGCGGTGCCAGCCCGTGCGGGATACGCGTTCCTTCGGCGAACAGCACCAGCGGGCGGTCCTTGGCAAGCGCGGCCTTTGCCGCGTTCAGCATCGCGCGCATCGCCTTGCCGCCGCCATCGCGATCGACCGGGATCAGGCCATAGAAACGCGCCGCCTGTCCCCAGACCGGGATGGAAAAAAGCTGCTCCTTGGCAAAGACGGCGGGATGCTTGAACAGGCCCGGCTGTTCGATCGTCTCGAACGCGCCTTCGTGCTTGAAGACATAGAGCACCGGAATGTCGGGCATCTCGCCCTCGACAATGATTTTTTGTCCCAGCACGAACCGGCAGATCAGCCGGTGGAATTGCGCCCAGATACGCACGAACCAGATCGTCGCCTTGTGCGATATCGGCAGCGAGATCACCGCGCCGATCGAGCTGAAACTGCTAATCAATACGAACAGCAGCCAGAAGAGGATCGAACGGACCAGGGCGATCATGTAGCGCATCGGCGCTGCTCCTAAAGCCCGAGGAGGCCGCCCGCCAGCCCCGCCAGATATTTATGATATTCGCGGAACAGCGTGGCGAAATTCGGCTGGCTGCGCACCGCGTCGGGCAGGATCACGACCTTGTCGCCGATCGCGCGGCCGATTTCATATTCGGCGCGGCGCATGTGCCAGTCGGTGGTGATCAGCCGGACGCTCTTGTAGTTGCGCCGCGCAACCCAGGTCGACACTTCGGTCGCGTTCGATCGCGTATCCTCGGCCTCGAACCCCAGCGCGATGCAGCAATCGAACAGGTCGATCGGGCGCTTATATTCGGCCGCCAGTTCGCGCGGTTTGACCTCGCGCGCGACGCCGCTGATCAAAAGGCGCTTGGCATCGCCCGCTTCGAGCCGTTCGAGCGCGCGGTCGATGCGGCCCGGCCCGCCCGTCAGCACGACGATCGCATCGGTCTTTTGCGCCGGCGCGGGCAGCGGCAGCAGCAGCGCAAACCAGGCGAAGCCGAGTACCCAGGCCAGGAACAAAATCGAAATCAAGCGCTTGATCATAAAATCTTCTTGAGCGCGGCGAGCAGGGTCTGGCGCGCCGTCAGGGCTGCCAGCGCGATAGCCAATAGCGGCAGCGCCAGCAAGAGCGCCCATCCGCCGGGACCAAGCGACGCGGTTGTCGCGAGGCCCGATGTGACGCCCGACCATTGCCAGCCGATCAACAGCAGGATCGCCGCGGCGACGAGGCTGCCGAGCAAGATGCCATAGGCGGTGTCGATCGCGATGCGGCGCTGGAACAGCCGGGTGATCTGGCGGTCGGTCGCGCCGATCAGGTGCAGCATTTCGATCGTCGCATAATGGGTGCCGAGCGCGGCGCGTGCGGTCATGATCACCACCGCCGCGCTGGCAAGTGCCATCAACACGACCATGCCGCCCGCGATCCACGCGAGCGAGCGGATCAGCCTGGCGACCGGGCCGAGCCATTCGGCGTGCGGAATGATGCGCGCGCCGGGGGCCTCGCGCGCGACGAGGGTGCGAAGCGCACGCATCGGGCCGGCGCGATCTTCGCCGACGAAATCAATGTCGACAAGCGCGGGAAGCGGCAGCGATTTCAGGACCGGGTCGTCGCCCTCGGTGCTTCCGAACCATTGCCCCAGCGTGGCCTGCAATTCCTCCGGCTCGACCGATCGCGCCGAGAGGACGAACGGCTGGGCGGCGGCGGCGCGGCGCAGCGCGGCGGCCTGCTGCGCGCGGGTCACCGGGTTGGCGGTGACGATCTGGACCGTGACGCGCCCTGCAATCGCATCGCCGATCGCATTCGCCGACCGGGCAAGTCCGACGCCTGCGGCGGCGGCCAGCAGCGTCAGCATCATCAATATCGCGATGACCCACGGCGTGGGGCCCGACAGGCGATGGTCGGGCAGCAGGCGGCGATGCTGGACGGGGACGCGCGGGATGATCATGGGCGGCGGGTCACGTCCGGTTCGCCGGCGGGTAACGCAGCGCGCCGGTGGGGTCGGACAGGCGCCCGCGTTCGAGCCGCATCATCTGGGCATTTTCGATCCGGCTGATCAGGTGGATGTCGTGGGTCGCGACGACAACGGTGGTGCCAAGGCGGTTCAGCGCCTCGAACAGCCCGAGCAGCCGCATCGCCATTTCGGGGTCGACGTTGCCCGTCGGTTCGTCGGCGACCAGCAATTGCGGCCGCGCAATCACCGCGCGCGCGATCGCCACCCGCTGCTGCTCGCCGCCCGACAGGGTCGCGGGGCGCGCTTCGGCGCGATCGCCCAGGCCGATCCAGCTCAGCATTTCGCCGACCGGACCCGACAGATCTTCCTCGCTGACCCCCGCGATGCGCAGCGGCAGCGCGATATTGTCGCGCGCCGACAGGTGCGGGATCAGGCGGAAGTCCTGAAAAACAACGCCGATCCGGCGGCGAAAGCCGGGCAGGCGGTGGCGCGGCATCGCAACCAGATCTTCGCCGAACAGGCGGACGATGCCCCGGCTCGGGCGCTGCGCCAGATACAGCATCTTGAGCAGCGACGTCTTGCCAGCGCCCGACGCGCCGGTCAGGAAATAGAAACTGCCCGGTTGCAGGTTGAAGCTGATGTCGCAGAGCACTTCGGCATCGGGGCCATAACGCAGCCCGACGCCGTCGAATTCGACCATCGCACCGCCGGGACGCGCGGGCGCCGCGTCCGTCATGGCGTCACCCGCGCGCGGTGTTGCGCCAGGGGCGGTTTGCGGAACAGGGGAGCATCGGCGCTCATGCCGACGCCTGTTACACGGCTGTTCACCGACGTAAAGCGGCGAGTAGCGGTCGGGGTGCCACGCGAGGCTTGCAACACCGCGAATCAGCGTGTTTAGAAGAACCCCATGATCCTTGCCTGCCCGTCCTGCCATACGCGCTACGTCGTGCCCGATACGGCGATCGGACCGACGGGCCGCACGGTTCGTTGCGCCAATTGCCGCCATAGCTGGTTCCAGGAACCGGCGGCGGCGCCCATCGACGCCGCGCCGGCACCCGCCATGCCCGTCGTCGCCCCCGATGCGGCGCCCGCGGCTGGCCCGACGAGCGTCGCGGCGCCCGAACCCGCGGCGACCTATTCCGATTTTCCCGAACCGCCGTCTGTGGACGCTGTATCGCCGCCGCCGGCCTTCGCCGCGGCCGCCGATCGGGCTGCACGCGCGGGCGCCCAGTCTGCCCCGGCCCCGATCGACGACGCGCCGCTGCCGTTTCGTCGCCCGCGGCGTAACCCGGCGAAACGCTGGACGATCATGGCAGCCAGCGCAGCGGTGCTCATGCTCGCCGCAACCGCCGGCCTTGCCTATTTCGGCCTGCCGGGCTGGGCGCAGGGGCTGGGGCTGCCGGGAATGGCGGCCGAACCCGACCTGGTGATCGAATTGCCGCCGAACCAGGATCATCGCGAACTGGCCGATGGCACGATCTATTTCGCCGCGTCGGGGGTGATCATCAACCCGACCGACCGCGAACAGCGGGTGCCGCCGATCCTTGCCGAACTGCGCGATGCGCAGGGGACGATCGTCTACAGCTGGACGATCAAGCCGCCGGTGCGGATGCTGCCGCCCAACGAAAAGGTCAATTTCAGCGAGGCGAAGCTCGATATCCCGCGCCGCGCGACGCAGCTGACGGTGAGCTGGGCGCTGCCCAAGGGCTGATATCCCGGCGCGTTACGGTGACGTCACGCCGTCACAGGCAGAGCGCGGCGGCGAGCGAAAGCAGGAAACTGGTCAGCGTGGCGACGATGATCGGCGTGAAGCTGCGCCATCCCTGATCGAGCAGCAGGTGCAATCGCGCCTTCATAGCGGTGGCGACGATCGCGAGCAGCAGCAGGGCCTGCGCGCCGGTCGCGGCGGCATCCTGTGCCGGTTTCGGGATTGCGATCACCGAATTGACCGCCGCAATG
>NZ_MIAM01000033.1:0-373 GCF_001830555.1 Sphingopyxis sp. RIFCSPHIGHO2_12_FULL_65_19
CCGGCCCCGGATCGCCGGGGTCGGCGAGATCGACCAGCGTCAGATTGTCGAGCGAAGCGGGAGCGCGAAGCTGGATGGCGCGCATCATTCCGCCGCCATCGCCATCTCGACGCGCTGCGGACCGCGGATGACGCCGCCGGGGGTCGGCCCCTGCATCGCGCCATTGCGGAAGGTCACTTCGCCCGACTTGATCGTCGCGACATAGCCGTCGGCCTTTTGCAGCAGGCGCTTGCCGCCAGCGGGCAGATCAAAGGCAAGCCAGGGTTTGCCGAGCTTGATCGCGTCCATGTCGATGACGTTGAGGTCGGCGAGATATCCCGGCGCGAGTACGCCGCGATCCTCGAGCCCGTAAAGCAGCGCGGTGTCGCGGCAC
>NZ_MIAM01000033.1:466-5721 GCF_001830555.1 Sphingopyxis sp. RIFCSPHIGHO2_12_FULL_65_19
ATCGTGCCGCAATGCGCGCCGCCGTCGGACAGGCTGTTCACCGTGTCGTCGGCGGCCTGCAGATCCTCGAGGAAATTGAGGTTGCCGTCGCGGTAGTTGAGGATGGGGAAATAGATGAAGCCCTTGCCATCGTCCTTCATCAGCAGGTCATAGGCATATTCGGAAGGGCTGACCCCGGCGGCGGCGGCGCGCGCCATGATGCTTTCGTCCATCTTCGGCTCGTAATTGAAATCGGGGTCCATCTCGAACTGCACCGGCCAGCCGAGCGCGACGATCTTCAGGAAGTCGATAATGTCGCTTTCGGGCCAGACATTCTCTTCTTCGATCATCCGCGCCTTGAACGCCGGGTCGCGCAATTTTGCGAGTTGCTGGTCCCACGGCAGGTCGATGATCTCGTTCCACGCGGGTTTGAAGCGGAACGGATGCACCGTCCCCTGCCACGCCATGATGACGCCGTTGCCGCGCAGCGCGATCTGCGCCACGATGTTCGCGCCGGTCGCATTCTGGCGCCGCATCTCCTCGATCTGCTCCTCGAGCGGCAGTTCCTTGGCGATCGACTGGAGCGCGGCGAAGGTCACCGGCAGCCCGGTTTCGCGGCTCAAATCGCCCATCCACTGAAACTCGTTCCACTCGCGCTTCAGGTCGCTCGCCATTTCAAACACGCCATATCCGACGCGCCCCATCGCGCGGCCGATCGCGATCAGCTCTTCGGCGGTCGCGGTGGTGCCGGGGACGAGTTCGCCGTCGATCGACTTGTGGAGCACGGTGCGGCTGGTCGAGAAACCGAGCGCGCCGGCGCGCACGCCTTCTTCGACGATCCGCGACATTTCGGCGATGTCGGCCTCGGTCGGGATCGCGCCGGGTTTCTCGCGGTCGCCGAGCACATAAGCGCGCACCGCGCCGTGCGGGACGTGGCAGGCGACATCGACGGTGCGCGGCAGCTTTTCGAGCGCGTCCATATATTCGGGGAAGGTCTCCCAATCCCACGACATGCCTTCGGCCAATGCAGTGCCGGGAATGTCCTCGACCCCCTCCATCAGCGAGATCAGCCATTCGTGGCGGTCGGGTTTGGCGGGGGCGAAGCCGACGCCGCAATTGCCCATGACGACGGTGGTGACGCCGTGCCAGCTCGACGGCGCCATTTCGGCGTCCCATGTCGCCTGGCCGTCATAATGGGTGTGGACGTCGACGAAGCCGGGGGTGACGATCTTGCCGCTGGCGTCGATTTCTTCGCGGCCTGCGCCGAGATTTTCACCCACCGCAACGATGCGGTCGCCATCGACCGCGACATCTGCGACAAAGGGCGCGCCACCCGAACCATCGACGACGGTGCCGCCGCGAATCACCAGATCATGCATGTCCGTCTCCCGATTTTTAGTTTCACAGAAAAACCTATCATCAAAATCACGAGATGCAAATAAGCGGGCGCAGGCGGCGCGAAACTGTTATACTGGCGCGATACACCAAAGGGAGTCGATGCCATGATCCGCCCGCTTACCCTCGCCCTGCTGCTCGCCGTCTCGGCGGCCCCGCTCGCCGCCAAAGAGGTCGCCCCCGATTACAAGGTCGCGCTCGCTGATCCGGCGCGTCCCGACGCCGACCGGACACGCGACGCGGCGCGCAAGCCCGCCGATCTGCTCGCGTTTGCGCAAATCGCGCCCGGCGAAAAGGTCGGCGATTTCGTCATGGGCGGCGGCTATGTGACGCGCCTGCTGGCGGCCGCGGTCGGCCCGGCGGGCAAGGTCTATGGCTTCCAGCCCGCCGAGTTCATCGCCTTCAAGAAACAATATGGCGACGACCAGGCCGCGGTGGACGCGGCCTATGTCAATGTCGATGCCGTCGCCGGACCGTTCGCGGCGCCCGCCTTTCCCGAACCGCTCGACACGATCATCACGGTGCAGAATTTCCACGACCTGTATTTGAAGCCCTTCCCGGAAGGCACCGGCGCCAAGGCGAGCGCGGCCTTGTTCGCGGCGCTCAAACCCGGCGGCACGTTGGTCGTCGTCGACCATAGCGCCGCCAACGGCAGCGGCACGACCTTGTCCGACAGCCTGCACCGGATCGACAAGGATGCGGTCGTCGCCGCACTGACCGGCGCGGGCTTCAAACTCGAAGCCGAAAACGACCTCTATCGCCGCCCCGACGATCCGCGTACCGCCAATGTCTTCGACAAGGAAATCCGCGGCAAGACCGACCAGTTCGCGCTGCGCTTCCGCAAACCGGGATGATCTGATGACCAGCGACGACGAGGACTATGTCTATGACGAGGCGAGCGGCGAGTGGCTGTCCGCCAGCGATGCGCGCGACCGTGCGGCCGCCGCGGCGGCGGGGCCCGAGGTCCGCGACGCGGTCGGCAATCGGCTGGCCGACGGCGATTCGGTCGTGCTGGTCAAGGATCTGGCCGTCAAAGGCGCGGGACAGACGCTGAAGGTCGGCACCGTGATCAAGTCGATCCGCCTGACCGGCGACGACCAGGAAATCGATTGCCGCCACGATGGGATCAAGGGGCTGGTGCTGCGCGCGGAATTTGTGCGGAAGCGGTGAGACGCGTCGCCCACGCCGCCCCGCCCTCCGCCGAATAGGATCCGGGCCCTAAAGGTGGAAATTGACCGAGTTCAGCCAATAGGAGGCGATCGGATTTCCTGTGGCATCGAGCGCCGGTTCAAAGCGCGCGTTGCGCATGATGGCGCCGCACACCGCATCGTCGAACGCCTTGGGCCGGGTCGATTGCTGGATATGACATGCGGTGGCCTTGCCGGCGGCATCGACGTCGAGCCGGAATTGGACGATGGCGCGCTTTCCGGTCATCCACATCTGGGTCGGATAATCGCGCGATGTCACCCAATAGCCCGGATTGGTGCGCGGCCGCACCTTTCGCGACAGGGTCGCATGGCGCGCCACGTCGATGCCCCAATGATCGAGCAATTCGTCGGTGCATTTTTCGAGCGCGGCCAGCGGTGCCCCCAATGATCCGGTTTCGAGGATGAAGGGTTGGCGGATCGCACGTGTCACCTCGATATAGGTGACGGCCGCTTCCTGTTCGGGCGTGATATCAGGCCATTCAAAGTTGAATTCCTTGGCCTTGAGCGACGCCTTATACTTGGCAACCTGTTCGGGCGAGGGCGCAGCGATGCGCACGCCCCCGCGGATGATCAGCGACGGGGTCTTGTCGTCCGCGGTTGCGGGATAAAATTGCACCTCCTGTTCGGCCTCATCGGGTCCGAAACGCAGCCGCACATGCCCCTCGCTCTGCCCGGTAAAGGCGGGTTTTCCGATGAAGCTGATGCGCAGCGCGTCGCCCGGCTGATACCGATCGATCATCAGCACAATCTTTTGGTCGCCCTCGCCGAAGCTGCGCCCCATGCGGCAGCTGTCGGCGGCATAATGGACATGCCATTTGGAGCTGGGCTGTAACCGCACCGGCTCTTTTGCGGCGCCCGTGCCGGGCAGCACCAGCAGCACCGCCAGTAAAACGAAGATCGACCGATCGCGTCTTATGCTTCCCATACAGGCAATCTTGCCGACCCGCGCCGGGAACACAACCCCCTGGTGTTCCACCCTAGAGCTCGCCCCACGAGGCATAATCCTCGACATGGGCATTGGGTCGGCAAAAGCTGGTAAAGCTCATGCTGGCCGACAGGTCGAGCGCTTCGATCTGGTGCCACCAGCCGACGGGCAGGAAGATCGCCTCGCCCGGCCCGATGATGGTTTCGAGCACCGGCGGCCGAACTTCATCGCCGCCGCCGGCGGGCAGCGCGTCATTGCCCCAGTCGGAAAAGCAATGTCGGCCGTTTTTCATCCGTGCGAGCGCCCATGGGGGCGCCAGTCGCACGCGTTTCCGGCCCATGACCTGCACCAGCAGATTGTTGGTGAGATCATGATGCCAGGGGGTCAGCGTGCCGCGCGGGCCGAGCCAGAAAAAACCGTCGCGCGGACGCCTGTCGTCGAGCAGTGCGATCGGCGCGATATCGTCCCACAATATGGCGAGCGCCGCCGCATTGGTGCCGCTGTTATAGGCCGTCAGATAGATGTCGTTGCTCGCCGCGTCCTTGCGGAGCCAGTCGATCAGTTCGCCGAAGCGGACGAGGCGGCGATGATTGTCCTTCGCGAGTTCATAGTCCGGGTCGCGTTCGCGCTCGACCTGCGCCTCGACCACGGCGTCGCCCGCGACGCGCGCGAAATGATCGAGCGACCAGCGGGCGAGCGCGGGCCAGTGGTCGACGATGCCCGTCAGTTTCGCGGGCCGGTTCGCCTCATAATGATGGCGATAGAAAAACCCGCTGTCGGGGGCGACGAGCGTGTCGAGCGCGAAGCCCCCGTCGGCTTCGCGCGCGAGCCGGTCCTGATTGGCGAGCAGCCATGCCTGCTTTGCCATTCGCGCCGCCTGTCGCCGCAGCATCGCCGCCATCGGGTCCTTGCCGAGCCGGTCGATTTCATATTTCGCCGCCGCCGCCGACATGCCCGCCGCGACCAGCCGCACATGGAGCGCGGCGTCATCGTCACCGGCCGCAAGCCCCTCGGCCAGCAAGGCCCGTTTGTCGGGTTGGGACATTCAAAAGCTCCTCGGCCCGCTCAACGCCATGGAGATGACAAAAGAATGACAGGCTAGTCGCCCCCCGGACCCCTATAATCCGCCCCATAGACCGCCGCGCGGAAATCGCGGTGGAGCGTGCCGTCATAGGGGATGGTCTGGACAAAAAAGACCGCCGTCAGCCGGTTCGCGGGATCGACCCAGAACAGGGTCGAGGCCGCGCCATCCCAGAAATATTCGCCCGTCGCTCCGCGGCTTTCCGCGGCCGATTGCGGCGGCGACTTGCGCACCGCGACGTCGAACCCGAAACCGACCGCGCCCTTGCCGGGAAGCCATGCGCGTTCGGTAATTGCGGGATCGAGCTGGTCGGTCGCCAACAGCCGCACGGTCGAAGGTTTTAAGATGCGCGCGCCACCGAGTTCGCCTTCGTTCAGCAACATCCGCGCGAAACGCTGGTAATCGTCGAGAGTCGAAGCGAGCCCGAACCCGCCGGGGGTCAGCGCATGGTCCTCGAAATTCAGCTTTCGCGCGGTCGCGGCATCCTGTTGGACCAGCTTGCCATCGGCCTTCACATTCATCGCCGCAAAGCGCGACAATCGCGCGTCGGGCTGGCGCCAGGCGGTGTCCCGCATCCCGAGCGGCTCGAATATATGGAGGCGCACATAGTCCGCGAATGGCTGGCCCGACAACCGTTCGACAAGCGCAGCCTGGACGTCGACCGCGA
>NZ_MIAM01000034.1 GCF_001830555.1 Sphingopyxis sp. RIFCSPHIGHO2_12_FULL_65_19
AATTGGCCGCGATCGTTTTGTCGATCAGGTCCGACCGTTTGCGCGCGAAGGCGAGCGCATCGGCATAGCCTTTCGGCGTCAGCGGCCCCTGGTCGGTATAGATGGCGAAGAAGCCGCCATCGAGATGGCCGTCCTTCATCCGCGGAATGTCGAGCTGCGCCATGTCGTCGGTGAGCGCGTGCCGATCGGCGAAGCTCCAGCCCGCACGCTCAAAATGGAGCGGCGTGTCGAGGTGCGTGTCGAGCACGAGCATCCGGCTGTGCAGCGGCGCCTCGGTCGCCTTGGGCTCGTCGCCGCCCGGCGAACAGGCGGTGAGCGCGGTGGCGGTCAGCAGAATGGCGAAATGCTTCACTTATTGTCCTTCACGGGCTTCAGGTCGAGATGCTGATAATCCCAGCTGAAATCGGCAATCTGGCTTACCGCCTTCATCGTCACGCCGGTGATATTGCCGTCGGCGTCGAGCGCGAAAGTGACATAGGCCGGTTCGATCGCTGGATCGTCAAATTCGGTGACGAAGCTGTCATATTGCCAATGTTTCAGTCGCCCCGCCATGCGCGGCGTTGACGTAAAGTCGATCGTCAGCCCGTTCGACGGCGCACCAATCACGATGTCGCCATACCAGGGATCGCGGTAGCGCCCGGCATAGCGCGCCGGTGGGAGCGAGGGACCGCTCTTCACCGGCGACGCCTTGGTTTGTTTCAGGAACGCCGCCCCACCAGCGAGCCGCGCCTGATACCAATCCTCCCACTTCGCGATCCAGCCATAGTCGTCCTGGTCCAGATAATGGTCGAGCAGGTCGTAAGTCAGCCCCAGCAGCATCCCGCTGTCCTCGCTGTTCATCATGATCGCAAAGCCGACATTTTTGTCAGGGATCATCACGACGCGGGTGATCGACCCGAATACCCCGCCGCCGTGCTGGATAATGCGGTGGCCGCGATAATCCTGAACCTGCCAGCCGAGCGCATAGGCCTGTTGCGTCGGTTGCGCGGGTTTCAACATATCGGGCAGCGGAGTGATCGGCATCGGGGTGACCGGCGCCCACATTTCCGCAGCCTGTTTTTCGCTGAACAGCCGCTTGCCGTCCGGCAGCGCGCCGTGCGCAAGCTGGATCTTCAACCACGCCGCCATATCGTCGGCACTAAGCGCAAGCCCGCCCGCGGGTGCCCCGTTGCGGCCCAGTTCGTCACGTTCATTCAGCGCCTGTTGCTGGCCGAGGCCGCGCAACGCCCCCGACAGCCGGGCGTGCGGCCATGATCGGTTCGCGATGCGGAAACGGTCCTCGCTGTCGCTCGTCGCGTTGTTCATGCCGCCTGCGCGCAACACGCGGTCGCGCATGAATATTTCCCATGTCTGCCCCGTGACCTCTTCGATCAGCTGGCCTGCGACGGCATAAAGGATATTGTCATAGGCATAGGCCGAGCGGAAACTCGTCACGGGTTTGAGGTGAGCGACGCGTTCTACCGTCTGCTTGCGCGTCAGATGTGTGCGCGGCACGAACATCAGATCGCCCTGCCCCAGCCCCAGCCCGCTGCGATGGACGAGCAGGTCGCGGATCGTGATCTCGCGCGTGACCCATGCATCATACATGCGAAACCAGGGCATATGCTTGATGACAGGATCGTCCCACGCAATCTTGCCCTCGTCGACCAGAATCGCCAGAGCGGTCGCGGTCATCGCCTTGCCGGTCGATCCGGTCTGGAAGATGGTTTGCGCATCGACGGGCGCCGGCTCGCCGATCTTGCGCACCCCCCATCCGCGCGACAGCGTCGTCTTGCCATTTTCGACGATCGCGATCGACACCCCGGCCGCTCCGACTTTCTTGCGAAGCGCCTCGACGCTGGCGTCGACGTCGGCGGGCGGTTCGGCCCAGGCTGGCGCAGCGACCGACAGCATCAACGACAGGGCAAGCAGGCGAACGGCTTTCATTGCGAAGACTCCATGGACATGGGGGCAGCAGGACGCAGCAGGCGCCACACGCCGACGGTCAGCAGCGGCAGGACAAAGACGGCAAGGAACAGCCAGGCGAGGAAGCGGTAGCCGCTCGCGATCAGGTCGACGAGCCCGACGCGCGACGCGACGAACATGCAACCGATCAGCACCACGCCGCCGATTGCCGTGCGCAGGCCGACGCCGATCGGCGGGCGTCCGCGCGCCTCGACAACGCCGGATACCCGTTCGTTGATGGCATGGATGGCCCCTACCCCGCTTTCGAGCAGCGCAGCGAAAATCATCAATTGGAACAGGATATGGAATCCGGGCACCGCCATCTGGCGCAACAGGAAGTCGGAAGGCAGCGTCTCTCCGCCGATCGCCGGATAAAAGGCCATCATCGCCACGAAAAACAGGATGGCCGGCAGCATCGTCAGCGGCCCCGCGATCAGCCCCGCAACGACGGCATCGCGCTGGCTGGTCAGGTGGCGTAGCACGGGCAGGATAACGACCGCACCGACGATATTGTAGCTCGCATAGGTGAGCCCGCCCGCTATCCAGTTTCCGGATGGCGGCGGCGACGTCGCAAAACCGTCGCTGATCAGGCCGCCGAAGCTGGCAAGCGCAAAGACCAGAAAGAGCGCATAGACCGCATAGATCAGCATCGAGGCATATTTGAAAAGGCTTTCGACAAGCGCGGTGCCGAAAGCGGTAAAGCCAAGGATTCCTACGGCCAGCATTACCGAACCGGCAAGGTCGGGCCAGCCGAAGGTTGCGGCACCGATCGCGCCTGCCGCCGCCCCGAACACCGCGAGGATGAGGATGACGAAGATCAGATAGGCGATCTCGAACGCGATCCACGCCGGGCCAAGCAAGCCTTCAAAAAAGGCGCGATAATCATATGTCCCCATTTTGCGCGCGAGCGCAAAGGTCAGTGCGGCGACCACGCTCCAGATCAGCGTGGCGAGCAGCATCGCGGCGAGCCCGCCCCATGGTCCCGACGGCACGAAATATTCGGCAAGTTCGCGCCCCGTCGCATAGCCGCCGCCGATAATGACGGCCTTCAGCGCGAAACCGGGCAGCAGGAAGCGCTGGAACCAGCTCGACCTGCTACCCGTCTCGCCCACACTCATGCGAGAATATTTTCGACGAGCGCGTCGAAACCGGCGCCGCCGCGGATCGGGTCGGCGACGGGAAGCCCCAGGCGGTCGCTTTCGGCCGCCATCAATGCCGCCGCCGCCGCGGCGTCATAGCCCGACGTGTTGAAGCTCACCCCGCCGCAACGGATCGCTGGATTGGTTCGGCTACCAAGCCGGATCGTCAGGTCGATGACCTCATCGACCGAAGGCAGCGCAAAGCTCTCCATGCCAAGGATCACCGTGCGCGTCGGGTCGTGACAGACGACGAAAACATCTGGCTGGCTGCCGTGAAGCAGGCCGAGCGACACCGGGGCATAAGCGGGATTGAAGATCGAGCCCTGCCCTTCGATGACGTCCCAATGGTCCGCCGGCGCATCGGGGCTCAGCATTTCGGCCGCCCCCGCTTCAAAGTCCGAAACCACTGCATCCATCGGCATACCGCCGCCCGCGATCATAATGCCCGTCTGTCCGGTCGCGCGAAAATCGGCATCGAGACCGCGCGCGAGGAAAGCCCGGTGCAGCGCGAGCGCGGTATATTTCTTCCCAAGCGCACAATCGGTGCCGACGGTGAGCAGTCGTTTGCCGCTGCGCTTGCGGCCGGTGCCGACCGGAATTGCGGGCGGCGGGGTGCGGATATCGATCAGTCGCTGCCCCGTGCGCCGAGCCGCCTCGACCAGCGCCGGAACGCCGGTCAGCTTGGTGTGCAGTCCGCTGACGATGTCGAGCCCCGCCTCCATTGCTTCGACCAGCACTGCGACCCACGCTTCGCCTATAATCCCGCCCTGATTGGCGACGCCGATCACCAGCGACCGCGCACCCGCCGCCCGCGCCTCGGCGGGAGACAGGCGCGGCAGGCCGGTGGACACCGTGCAGCCGTCGATCGCCCACTCCCCTGTGCAGCGATCGCCGGCCCAGTCGGCAAGGCCGAATGCGGTCTTCGCATAGCTGGCCTCGGTCGTGTCGCCCAGGAACAGCAGATAAGGCTGCGGCAGGGTCATGCTGTCGGCCAGCCTGCCGATGGGCGCGTTCATCTTTTCCAACTCCAAAACGATCAGAAGGCCATGTCGAGCGCGACACCGACAGTCCGCGGCTGGAGCGGAGAAATGCCAAGGAAACTGGGCTGATTGAGCCCGTCGGCAAAGGTCGACCGCGCCATCTCGCCCTTGTTGTCGAGCAGGTTGCGGGCATAGGCGCGCAAAGTCCAGTGATCGTTGAAGGTGATCGAAGCGTTGAGATCGACCGATGTATAGGGCTTGGCGCGCGCGACCAGCGGGTCACTTTCGACCAGCGACAAGCGGCTGCTGGCATGGCGGACGCCGATGCCGAAACTGCCATTGTTGCCGCCGCCAAGCTCGAACACATAGTCGGCACGAACCGCGCCGCTGAATTTCGGCACCGCGGGCAGACGGTCGCCATCGAAACCACTGATTTCCGGCACATCTTCGCTGAGCGTGGCGTCGGTGTAACTGCCGGTCGCGCTCAGCGTCAGGCCTGCGGCGGGGCGCAGCGCGATATTGCCTTCGATCCCCTTGCTCGTCGCCTTGCCGCCGTTGGCGCCGCCGGACACGCCGCCAAAGGCGCGGACGACCTGGATGTCGGTCCAGTCCATCCAGAACAGCGCGACATCGACCGACACCATCCGATCGGCGAAATCGGCCTTCAGCCCGACCTCGTAATTCTTCATCCGGTCGGCATCGACCGTCGGCGGCACGTTGGGAACAATGACGTTCGGGCCACCGGGACGATAGCCGGTCGCGAGGCGCGCGTAGAGCATCGCGTCCTCATTGATGTGGAACTGCGGGCTGATCGAGTAAGTGAAGACATCTTCGGACGATTTGCCCGGATCGTCGGCCTGCGGAACGATCGCGCCCGAACTGATCTGGCGGAAGGTCTGGTCGTTGCGCGCCCAACGCAGCCCGCCGGTGATTTCAAACTGTTCGCTGAGCTTGAAGGTGGCGTTGCCGAAGACCGCATATTCCTTGTAGGTCGCGGGCAAGCCGACCGTCGCCAGCGGATCGAGCCCCGGGATCGGGTTGCCCGCCATGTCGAAAGACCGGACCAGCTGCGAATTGCTCGTTTCCTCGTCGGTGAAGAAGCCGCCGACCAACCATTCAAAGCGGCCGCCGCTGGGGGAAGCAAGGCGCACCTCCTGCGTCCATTTCTTGAGCCCGAGATTGAGCGCGAAGGGCGTGATGCCCGGCGCCACCGTGCCGCCCGTCAGCAGCGGAAACAGGACGCCGAACGCATAGCTCGCATCCTGAACCTGCGCGCTCTGCGTCTTGCTGTAGGTTGTCGCAGAGGTCAGCGTCGCGGCGCCGAAATCATAATCGATCGTCGCCGAATAATAGTCGAGATCGACGTCGAAGGATTCGGGCACGAAATTGTTGAACGAACGCCCGTCGCCCAGTCGCTCGCCCGTCAGGTCGGCGGCATAGAGGCCGTTGCCTTCGGAATCGAGCGATTGCCAGATCCCGGCGAGCTTCACGCTGAGGTCGGGTGTCGGCGTCCACAACAATGCGACGCGGCCGCCGCGCTGTTCATAGTCATTCTGGTCCTTGAGCGCGGCATTGTTGACGCTGTCGACCCAGCCCGGCGTGCTGCGCCAGGCAAAGCTGCCGCTGACGGCAAGCTTGTCCTGGACGATCGGAACATTGACCATCGCCTGCGCGCCCCAGCCAAGCCCATCACCGCCCTTGATCGCGAAACCTTCGACGCCCGCCTTCACGCTGAACGCATTGGTGTTCGGCTGAACCGTCACATATTTCACCAGCCCGCCGATCGAACTGGCACCATATAGCGTGCCCTGCGGTCCCTTGAGCACTTCGATCCGTTCGAGGTCATAGGGCATGAGGTCGATCGTAAATGCCCCGGCGCGGTTATAGATTGCGCTCGATCCGACCGGCGCATCGTCGAGATAGATGCCGACGGTCTGGCTGGCATTGAGCGGCGCGACCCCGCGCAGCGTGATCGTCGTCTGTCCCGGCGTGCCGCTGTTGCTGACGTTCATGCCGGGGACATAGCCCGCATAATCGACGAGCGAGGCGGACCCCTGCTCCTGCAAGGCCTCGCCGTTGACGACCGCAATCGAGATCGGCACATCCTGCACATTCTGCGTGCGCTTCTGCGCGGTGACGACGATTTCGCCGCTCGCCTCGACGGCGGCCGCTTCCTGCGCCTGCGCCGGCATCGCCGCCATCATGGCGGCCAAGCTTCCTGCAATAAAAAGTCCCTGTTTCATCGTCTTACCCCCAGACTTGGGCGAGCAGGCGGCGAAAATTGCCACCGAGCACGGCCCGGATGTTTTCATTTGAATAATTGCGGCGGATCAGTTCCTCGGCGAGGTCGAAGGTCTTGAGCGGATGATCGAACCCGTCGATGTCGATCTTGTCGCGAAAGGCGTAGCTGCCCTTGTAGCTGCCCTTCAGCAGCGCATATTCTTCCGGCTTCATATCGTCATAGCCATGGAGATCGGCGTCGGAGCCGATGCCGACATGGTCGATCCCGACCAGCTTGGCGACATGGTCGATATGGTCCGCCATGTGCCCGACATTGGTCGGGTCGGTCGTGCGCACGAACATGCGAACGCCGGTGATACCCATGACCCCGCCCTTCGCCGCAAGCGCCTTGATCGCGGCGTCGGTCTTGACGCGCGGATGATCGACCAGCGAGCGGGCGTTGCTGTGGGTGATCGCGATCGGCCCCTTGGCGATGGCGATGGCGTCGAGCGTGGTCTTGTCGCCGCAGTGCGACACGTCGACGAGCATCTTTTGCTTTTCCATCTCGGCAATGATCGCGGCGCCATAATCGCTGACCCCGCCGTCGACGCGTTCGGTGCTGCCCGAACCGATCAGGTTCTGGGCGTTGTAAGTGAGCTGGGCGCAGCGCAGCCCAAGACGGCGAAACAGCGCAACATCCTCGATCTTCTCGAAATGCTCGGCGTTCTGGATGCCCATGATGACGGCGCATTTCTGCTCCGCCTTGGCGCGGTCCAGATCCTGAACCGAATCGACCAGCGTGAAGACATGGCTGTTGCGACCGGCGAACCCTTGCCAGCCGGCGAGAAACTCGAGCGCCTGGCTCTTCGCATCCGGCCCGCCGAGGCCATAGGCGTTGTGGAATCCCGTAATGCCAGAGGCCTTGAACTCCGCCGCTTCGGCGTCGGTCAGCCGGTGCGCGATATAATTGGAATCGAGGGTGATCTTGAGCGGCGCAAGCATGTCGATGACGAGCGACGAAGCGACCACATCGACCGCGCGGCGCGAATAACGGCGCCCCGGCGCGGCTGCAAAGGCATATACGCCCCGGTTGATCATCGGCGCCGACACAGCAACACCCACCGCGCCCGCGATGGCCGCGCGGCGCGTCATCTGGAACGACGTCGTCATCCCAACCTCCCTTTTATAGCTTCAGATGCAGACTATTGTCCTAATCAGAAAATTGTCAATCTGTTTAGGACATAAAATCGTCATCAACGCGCAATTTTATGGACCAATCAGACGAAGACGCTCGACCCGAAGGCCGAGCGTCCGATTCCGAAGCCCCATCAATAGACCATGTCGAAACCATAGAGATGGAAGGCGAGCGTCACCCAGACGAGGATGAGTGCGGCGAGGATGAGCAGGATCGCGCCAAGCTTCATCGTCCACCGGCGCTTGTCCTGAATGCTGAGCCACAGATGCCAGGCGGCCGTCGCAAGCAGGCCGAAGGCGGCGAGCGGCGTCAAAACGCGCAGCAGGTGGATCAGCCAGTCGAGCGGGCCGCCGAGGCTGCCGATATCGGCCGAGAAGGCGGCAATCATCCCGATCCAGCCAGCCAGCGCCGCAATCGCCAGCCAGGCGAAAATGCGCGACAGGCGGTAGGCGCGGCGCGCCTTGCCCTCCAGCGCAAAATCCGCCTTGAAGCTGCGCCGTACCAGCGCCCGCACCGGCCATGCCAGCGCCGCGAGAAGGATGATCCCGAAAGCAAAGATCAACGCAGGATTCAACCAGGCGGCGTTGACGCCGGCCGGGGCCGGCTCGAACACCATGAAGGGCGATCCGGCATCGACGCTCCAGCGGACGACGCGGCCATCCTTGACCACGGCGGCCAGACGTTCGCCGGTCCCGGTATCGCGCCACACAAACGGCTCGACCTCGACCCAATCGCGCGCGCCCGCACCCATGCCGTCGAGTGCGGGCAAGGTGATCTTGCCGTCCTCGGTCAGCGAGATCGTCATCTGGCCGAGCAGGCCAAACAGGCTTGCAAAATTGGTAAAGCTGCCGCGGCTGCTGATGTAATTGCCTGCCATCATCTGGGCATGTTCGCGCGCTGTCTTAGCATCGACCTGACCGGGCTTGTCGGCACCGGGAAGGTAGCGGTCGGCGAACTTGTGGAACAGCGCGCTGCGGATCGCGCCCGCGTCGCCCTGCGTCCCCGCACTGTTCATCGAGATATAGACGCCGATGTCAGCGTCGGGGAAAAGCCACAGATAGGAGTGGAACCAGACGGTATCGCCGCCGTGCGCGATCGCGCGGTGGCCGTTGACCCATTGTTCGTAGAAACCAAGCGCCATGCTGTTGAGCGGGCCGACACCGGGCGCCTTGAAATCGTGCATCTGCTTCGCGGTTTCCGGCTTCATAAGGCCCGCGCCATCACCCAGGTGCGCGATCATGAACTTGCCCATGTCGGCGCCGCTCGCCGACAGGCTGCCCGCGGGTGCCGGGACGACGATCTCGAACGGCTTGGGCTTTTGCGTGATGTCGGGATAGCCCTTGGACATATGCGGCGCCAGATTGGCGGGAAGCGGCTGGCGGAACGTCGAATGCGCCATGCCCAGCGGCTTGAAAATGCGATTGTCGACATAATCGTCGAAATCCTGGCCGCTCACCCGTTCGACGATATAGCCCGCCAGGGCGGTCGCATAATTGGAATAGGCGGGCGTCGTGCCCGGCGCGAAAACGCGTTCGGGCAGCGCCAGCGGCATCTGTTTTTTCAGCGCCATCACCGCCTTCGGGTCGCTGCTGATCAGATGGCGGATCGATTCCTCGAAACCCGCGGTGTGCGTCATGATGTTGCGCATCGTCACCGGCTTGCCCTGATAGGGCGGGATTTTGAAATCGAGATAGGCGTTGATGTCCTTGTCGAGGTCGATCTTGCCCGCCTCGACCTGCTGCATCACCGCGGTCCAGGTCACCAGCTTCGACACCGATCCCGGGCGGAACAAAGTCGTCTCGGGCAGGACCGGCGCGCGCTTGGCGACGTCGGAGAAGCCATAGCCCTTTTGGAGCACGACCTGATCGCCGCGAACCACCACCACGACCGCGCCGGGGATGCGAGCCCGCTCGAGCGCATAGGGCAAATATCCGTCGAGCCAGGCCTCGACATCCTTGGCGTCGAGGGCGACGGGCGCCGCGGCTGACTTGGCGACCGGCACCGCCGCATCGACCTTTTTAACTGTGGGTGTCGGCACTGGCCCCTGCGCCGCCAGTGGCAGCGCGGCAAAAGCCGCCAACCCGATCATCACCTTGCGGATGAAACGCATCGCTTTCCCCTTTTCTTTGTCGCGGCCTGTCACACCTTGCAGCGAGCCGCGCGACCCCTTACCAAGGGACCAACTTCCGTTAGCCCGATAGGGACATAATGATCCTGATTGGAAAATTGTCAAATATGGAATGGAAAAACTGATGGCGGACCGTTCACAACCGCCCACGCTCGGCACGGTGATGAAGAGCATCCGGTCGCGAAACGGCTGGACGCTCAAGGAAATGAGCGCGAAATCGGGCATCCCGGTATCGACGCTGTCGAAGGTCGAACATGACCGCCTCACGCTCAGCTACGACAAGTTGCAGCAACTCAGCCAGCGGTTGAACATCCGCATGTCGGACCTGTTTGCCGAAGATGACGAGGACCAGACTCCGCGGGTGACCGGCCGTCGCAGCATCGGCACGATCGACCAGGCGGTGCGCGTCACGACCGACAATTATGATTATCACTATCTGTGCACCGACCTTCGGCAAAAGCGAATGATCCCGATCATCACGCGAATCCGGGCGCATAGTGCGCGCGAATTTGGCGACCTCGTTCGCCATCAGGGCGAGGAGTTCATCTTCGTCCTTGAAGGCGAGGTCGAAATTCACACCGAATTTTATGATCCGGTCGCGCTCAAGACCGGCCAGGGCATCTATCTCGATTCGTCGATGGGCCACGCCTATGTCGTCGCCGAGGGTTTTGAGGAGGCGCTGGTGCTCGGCGTCTGCTCGAGCGCCGACGACGGGTTGATGGATTCGCTGATGAGCCTGCACGGCTGACCATCCTGCATTGGAGAAATTATGGCATCGCACCGACGCTTCGCACTGTCCCTGATGCTGCTGTGCAGCGCGATGCCGGTGTCGGCGCCGGTGATCGCAAAGGCGCCGGCCTATGACCTGATCATCCGCGGCGGGACGATCTATGACGGGTCGGGCAAGCCCCCCGTCGTCGGCGATGTTGCGATCAAGGACGACCGCATCGTCGCGGTGGGCACGGTTGCCGGCACCGCCACGACCGAGGTCGCGGCAAAGGGCATGGCCGTCGCGCCGGGCTTTATCAACATGCTCAGCTGGGCAACCGAATCGCTGATCGCCGATCCCAAGAGCCAGAGCGATATCCGCCAGGGCGTCACATTGGAGGTGATGGGCGAAGGTTGGTCGATGGGGCCGATCAGCCCGGCAATGAAGGCCCTTGAAACCGAGCGCCAGGGCGACATCAAATATCCGATCGAATGGACCAGCCTCGGCGATTATCTCGGCTGGCTCGAAAAACGGGGCGTGTCGACCAACGTCGCAAGCTTTGTCGGCGCGGCAACGGTGCGCGTCCACGAGCTGGGCGAAGGCGATGTCGACCCGACCCCCGGCCAACTGGCGCGGATGCGGGCGCTGGTCAGGCAGGCCATGAACGACGGCGCGATGGGGGTCGGCAGCTCGATCATCTATGCCCCCGGTTCCTATGCCGAAACCGACGAGCTGGTCGCGTTGACCAGCGAAGCGGCGAAATGTGGCGGCATGTATATCAGCCATATGCGATCGGAAGGCGACCGGATCGAAGAAGCCGTCGACGAGCTGATCGACATATCGCGCCGTTCGGGGGCGCCGGCCGAAATCTATCACTTGAAAATGGCTGGGCGCAGCAACTGGGGCAAGCTCGACGCCATTGTGCAAAAGATCGAAGCCGCGCGCGCCGAAGGGCTGAAGATCACCACCGACATGTACACCTATACCGCAGGCGCGACCGGGCTGGACGCCGCGATGCCGACGTGGGTGCAGGCCGGCGGGCTCGAGGAGTGGATCAAGCGGCTGAAAGACCCCGCGATCCGCGCGCGTGTCGCCGCCGAGATGAAACAGCCTGGCAGCGATTGGGAAAATCTCTATTTCGGCGCGGGCGCCGACAAGATGATCCTGTCGGGCTTCAAGAGCGACGCCTTGAAGCCGCTGACGGGCAAGACGCTGGCCGAAGTCGCGGCAATGCGCGGCAAATCGCCCGAAGAGACAGCGATGGACCTTGTCGTCGAGGATGGGTCGCGCGTCGGCACCGTGTATTTCCTGATGTCGGAGGATAATGTCCGCAAGCAGATCCAGCTGCCGTGGATGAGCTTCGGGTCCGATGCCGCGTCACAGGCGACCGAAGGCGTGTTCCTGAAATCGGGCGCGCACCCGCGCACCTATGGCAATTTCGCGCGCCTGCTCGGCCGATATGTCCGCGACGAAAAGCTGATCCCGCTCGAACAGGCCATATACCGTCTGACCACCCTGCCTGCGACCAATCTTCGCATCGCCGACCGCGGCGCGCTCAAACCCGGCTATTATGCCGATGTCGTCGTGTTCGACCCGGCGACGATCGGCGACCGATCGACCTTTGAAAAGCCGCACCAATATTCGGTCGGGATGCGCGACGTATTCGTCAATGGCGTCGGTGTGCTGCGCAACGGCGAACATAGCGGTGCCACGCCCGGACGCGCGGTGCGTGGTGCGGGCTGGAACCGCTGCTCCTAGACGTCAGTCAGCCGTCGCCGTTGTTCGGCGGCTGATTTGAGCAAAAAATCATGCGGCAGGCCGATCCGCACGTTCGCCTGCCAAAGCGGGACAGCACGGTCGACATGGCGATCGGCCGGTCGTCCGGCGAGGTGCCGCGCGGGGCACGGCGAAATCGATCGCCGTCCCCAGATACTCGCCCTGCATCGGCAAACGCGCCGCGCCATGGGCCTGCTTAGAAATCATAACCCACGGTCAGGCCATAGGTTCGCGGTTGGTTGGCAAAGCGCACCACGACGTTCGCGTTGCTCGCGACCGCAGACCAATAATATTTGTCGAACAGATTCTTCGCCCACAGCGACACCGACCAGCCGCTCTCGTCCTTGAGGCCCAGGCTGGCGTTGACGGTGCCGTAAGCGTCGACCTTGTACAGGTCGAGATCCTCGAAGATGGTGTTCGACTTGCTCTGGTAACGCGCGCTGACCGCGCCGGTCAGGTCCACCGTGTCGCTGACCGGCGTGTCGTAGGCGAGCGTCAAACTGCCCTGGAATTTGGGGCTGTAGATGAATTCGGCGCCATCGAAATTTTCCGGCTGTCCTGCGGCGTTGGTGCCGTTGTAACCGTTGATCCGTGTGTTCAGATATAGCGCGTTGGCCGCGATCGTCAGCCCCGCTGCCGGACGGATCGTCAGTTCGCCCTCAACGCCATAGGCTTCGCTGTCGGGCACATTGTCGAGGCGCGATAGCGCCGTGTAAATGGGGTCGGCGAAATAGGTGCTGATCTGCTTGTCGCGATAATCATAATAGAATGCCGACAAATTGGCCTGCACCGCACGGTCCGCCAGCGTCGCCTTCACCCCGATTTCATAGGCGGTGAGCCTTTCCTGTTTCACCGGCGCATTCTGGCGGGCGAGGTTGGCGGCGTTGATCGGCGTCGTGCCGGATTTATAGCCGCGCGACACCGACGCATAGAGCAGCGTATCGTCGTTGGGCGACCAGTCGAGCGCGACACGCCACGCGACGTTATTCTCCTTGAGCAGCGACTGCACCTCGCCAAAGGTGCCGGTTACCGGGTCGAAGGTGTTGCACTGTCCCTGCGCAATCTCGGCCGCAAGCACACCATAGGTTTGCAGGTAGAGCGCGCGGTTCACGACATTGACGTTGGGCAGCATATTGCCGTTGAAGTCGCGCGAACAGCCGTTGTAGCGCTGCTTGTCCTCGGTATAGCGGACCCCTGCCGTAAGCTTCAGCTGCTCGGTCAGTTCGGCATCGGCGTTGCCGAAAAGGCTCCATGTCCTGGTGCGGATACGACCGAAGTCTTCATAGGTGCGGAAAGCTTGGCTGAGCTGAAGCGGCGTGTAGCCGCCCGAATTGAAGATCGGGCTTGCCAGAAGCGGCGCACCCGCCGCACGGATCAGCCCGACGTTGGCGTTCTGACCCAGCAGCGTACGGTTGGAATCGATGATGCGGTCGTTGGCATAATAGCCGCCGACCAGCCAGTTCACCGCCCCCGCCTCGCCCTCGACATGCAATTCCTGCGCAAAGCTCTTGATCCGCCCGACCGTGTTCTGGAGCAGGATTTCAAACGGCGCGCCGCTCCAGTCGGAAAGCGCGTTGCGTTTGAAGTCGTTGTAGCTGGTGAGCGAGACGAGCTTCATCCTATCGCCCAGATCCTGGTCCCAGCGCAGTTTCAGGCCCCAGAAGCGATTGTTTTCGGCCAGCGGGCCGTCAAGACCGAGGCCCGTGCCGATATCGGCCGAACGCCCGGCTTCGGGCGCCCAATCGGCCTGGCTTGCCTTGGTCGGGAAATTGCCGGCGAGATAGGCGGCGAGACCCGTGGCGTTGAAGAAGCGCGAATTGCTCGTGCCGGTGGCGGGGTCGGTTGCGGGGGTGAAGCCGACGCCCTGCCCCGCAACCGTGTCCGACTTGTTGCGCCACCAGGTCACGGACAGGTCGAAATGCGTGCCGGGTGCCGGATCGATCGCCAGCGCGCCGCGCACGCCGAGTTTCTCGACCTCGCCCAGCCGCTCGCCGCGGCTGTTGCTGACCTGCCAGCCCTTGTCGCTATTCTCGCTGCGAAAGGCGATGCGCGCCGCGATGCCCTCGCCCAGCGGGCCGGAAAGATGGCCGCCGATATTGTAGGTCTGGTAATTGCCGAGATCGGCCTTGATGCTACCCTCAAAGCTGTCGGTCGGCTTGGCGGTGATGAAGTTGACCAGCCCCGCGGTCGTGTTGCGGCCATAGAGCGTGCCCTGCGGTCCCTTGAGCACCTCGACCCGCTCCAGATCCATCACCGGCCCGGTGTTCATAATCGGGTAGGCGTAAGCGACTTCGTCCACATAAGTGCCGACGGTCGAGGTCGAAGACAGGTTGATCGTGTTGAAACCGATTCCGCGCAGCGTGTAGGTCGGCACGCCCTGATAGCTTTGCGACACGGTGAAGCTTGGCGCCACCGTCGTCAGGTCGCGCATGTCGGTAACGCGCAGATTTTCAAGCGTTTCGCCGTCCACCGCCTGGATCGCCATGCCGACGTCGTTCATCGATTCGGCCCGGCGCTGCGCGGTGACGATGATGTCGCCCTCGGCCGCTACCGCGTCGGCCGGCGTTTCCTCGGCAGCGAATGCCGGCACGGTCAGGGCCAGCCCCATCGCCGAACCCACGGCCAGGAAAATACGCATTGCCCTCATCACTCATCCTCCCTCAAACAGCTTGTCGCCGGGCCCGTCTTTGTGCGAGCGTCATGCAAAACCGGACCGTGACAGAACAAAGGATTGCGGGCGGCGGAACAAGCTGACACCTGTGTCAGGATAGTGGAGGGACGACCGCGTGACCGAGCAGAGGCCTGAATGCTGGGCAGAAATGCCGGCGCTGATCGCGTCGGTTCAGGCCGCCGGCGACGCGATCGGCTTGCCCTATGTCGCGGCACAGGCCGACCTTGGCGACCCCGAACCGATGAGCGACGAGGACGGGCGGCCCTATGCCGAAACCAGCTTTCACTGGGTCGATCCGAGCTATGCCTATTGGCGTGACCGCAAACTGGCGTTGCAACTCGCCTTCCTGACTGCCGCCCGTCTTGTCGCCGAACCTTTTTATTACAGCGACGGCCGCCTCGGCACCTGGCGCGCGACGCATCTCCTCGACGAGGTCGATTGCTCCCAAGCCCGCAGCACGCCCAATTTCGGCGAGGCGATCATTGCGCCCGTGCACCTGCCGCGCGGGCTGGTCGGCGCAGTCTTCTGGTGCTCGCGCGAGCCCGTCGGTGTTGAGACCATTTTTCCCGAGCATGCCGGGCATTTGCACAATCTGGCGGTCAAATTGATCGCGACGCACAACGAGGCCCGCGGCCGACCGCGTAACGCCACCGTGCCGCAGACGCTGACGCGGCGCGAGGTGCAATGTCTGCGCTGGGCGGCGGCGGGCAAGACCGATGGCGAGATCGGGATCATCCTGTCGCTGTCGGTCTCGACGGTGCGTTTCCACTTGCGCAATGCAGCGGCAAAGCTCGGCGCGACCGGGCGCGCACAGTCGATCCAGATGGCCGCGGGGCTGGGCTTTGTCGGGGCTCGCGCGGCCTGATGCAGGTGCCAGCTTGGCCCGGCGTCGCTCCACGCCCTAAGCTGGTCGCATGGACATGTTGAACGACCCGGCACTGACGGCTTTTCGCGACGAGGTTCGCGCTTTCCTGACCGCGCATTTGCCCGACCACATCCGCGAAGCGGCGACGCGTGCGACCAGCGTCTTCATCGATCCCGCCGTCTCGTTGCCGTGGCAGCATATCCTGCACGAAAGAGGCTGGGCGGCGCCCGACTGGCCCGCAGAATATGGCGGCCCGGGATGGAGCGAAATCCAGCGCTACATCTTTGCCGCCGAATGCGCTCATGCCGGCGCGCCGAACCTGGCCCCGATGGGGCTGAAGATGGTGGCGCCGGTGATCATGCATTATGGCAGCGCGGAACAGCGCGCGCATTATCTGCCCCGAATCCTGTCGGGCGCGGATTATTGGTGCCAGGGCTTTTCGGAACCGGGCGCAGGGTCGGACCTGGCCGCGCTCCAGCTGCGCGCCGTGCCCGACGGCCCCGACTATATCCTCAACGGATCGAAAATCTGGACGACTCACGCGCATTTCGCAAACCGCATGTTCGCGCTCGTCCGGACGTCGAACGATGGCAAGCCGCAGGCGGGGATCAGTTTCCTCCTGCTCGACATGGGCTTGCCGGGGATTACGGTCGAGCCCATCCGCACCCTCGCGGGCGACCATGAATTCAACCAGGTGTTTTTCGACGACGTCCGGGTGCCGCAGGCGAACCGCCTGGGCGGCGAAAACGAAGGCTGGTCGGTCGCAAAGCATCTGCTGACCTTCGAGCGCGGGGGGAAATATGCCCCGGGGCTGATCGGGCGGCTTGGGCGGCTGCGCGCGCGCGGCAACCTCGATCCAATGCTGCGCGCACAACTCGACCGCGAGGCGGTGACGCTGACAGCGCTACAGGCGCTTGAGCTAAAGGCGATGCGCGGGGTCGGAGGCGGCGCGGCCCTCTATGCCTCGGCGCTCAAGATCCTCGGCACCGAAACGGCGCAGCGGATCGACACGATGGCGTGCGAAATTGCGGGCCACGCAGGCTGGGCGGATGCCGACGGCCAGACGCCGGCCGAGTTGGCGGTCGCGGTGCCGCGCTACCTCAACGACCGGGCCGCCACGATCTATGCCGGGTCGAACGAGATCCAGCGCGACCTGATCGCGCGCGCCATGCTGGGTTAGACCCCTGCCTCGACAAACCGGGTGAGGAGTGCGCCGCGCGGACCGAAGCCGGCGGCGATCGCCAGCGCACGTTTGAAATGCCCGCCCAGGCTGAGTTCCTCGGTCAGTCCCATGGCGCCGTGGATCTGCACCGCGCTCTCGCCGACGATGCGCACCGCATCGCCGACTTCGATACAGGCGGCGCTGACCGCTTGCGCGCGGTCGCCGCTGTCCTGATCGACGGCAAGAATCGCCGTTTCGGTGAGCGCCGCCGCCTTCATCAACGCCAGCTGCATGTCGGCAGCGCGGTGGCGCAGCGCCTGAAACCGCCCGATGGCGGTGCCGAACTGTTGGCGCTGGCCCAGATAATCGACGCTGTCGGCGATCATTTTTTGCATCAGGCCGACCGCTTCGGCGCAGCGCCCCGCGAGGATCAGGTCGTTCGCATGGTCGATCAGAACACGCGCCGCGATCCCGCTGGCGAGCTGCGCCGCATCGCCCGATTTGAGCGTGAAGGCCAGATCGGCCGACACGCTGCCATCGTGCATGATGCGATGACGCTGTTCGACCTTGCCACCGTCGGCGGCGACGAGCAGCACGACATCATCGCTGGCGAGCAGCAGCAGGTCGGCCTCCGCCGCCCCCGCAGCCAGCGTAGCGGTGCCACGGATCACGCCGGCCTCGACGATCGGCATCGCCGCGGTCGACGCGGTGCAGATGATTGCGATACGCTGGCGGCCTTCCGCAAGGTCGGCCAGCGCCGGGTGTCCGGGCGCCGCCCGCGCCAGCACCGCTGTCGCCGCAACATGCGACAGCCAGTCGGCGCCAGCGAATGCGGGACCGAGTTCGGCCATCACGATCGCAATATCGACAATCCCGCCGCCGAACCCTCCGTCGCTTTCGGGAAGCGCCAGCCCCGCAAGGCCCAGCGATTCCGCAAGGTCGCGCCATCCGGGGCGCGGATTGTCGGCCAGGAACCGCTGGACGCTGTCGCGCAGCATCTGTTGTTCGTTCCGAAGCGGCAGATCGAGGTCGGCCATCTCAGATCGCCCACCCGGTGCTGCGCGTTTTTGCCATCTCGTCCGTCATCTGACCTCCCGCGCCTTTCCTGCAACGCGGCGCGTCCCGGGTCTAGCTGGTTGGTGTGGCAGGTGCGGTCGATCGCCGGTGCCGCCATCATATACTTAGCAATAAAACTATTGCATGGGGCGGTATGAACAGGGCGGGACGAGTCGGGAACAGCGCGCATATGGGCCAGGCGGGATGAACCCGATCTGGCTTCCCGCATCGCTGCTGGGCGGTTTGTTTCAGGCGTGGCGCACCGCGCTCCAGCAGCGCCTGCGCGCCCAGTTGAGCGTCAGCGGTGCGGGGCTTGTGCGCTATCTCTACGGCCTGCCCTTTGCGCTGGTTTTCGCGGGTGCATGGCTGACGATCCAGCAGGATCCAGTGCCCGCCTTCGGCGGCGCGTTCGTCGGTTTCGCAGTCGCCGGCGCCATCACCCAGATGGCCGGAACAATCCTGCTGATCATGGCCTTCGGGCATCGCGGCTTCGTCGTCGGCACCGCCTTTTCCAAGACCGAGGCGGTGCAGGCTGCGCTGGTCACCGCCCTGTTCCTCGGCGAACGCCTCCCCCTGCTGGCGTGGATCGGCATCATCGCCGGGGTGGCGGGGGTGCTGACGCTGGCGCTTGCAGGACGGGGCGTTTCGGGGCGCGAAATCTGGCGAGCATTGCGCCAACCGGCGGCCCTGTGCGGGCTGGGGGCCGGATCGATGTTCGCGCTCGCGGCCATTGCGGTCAAGCTTGCGACGGCCGAGTTGCCCGATGTCGACCTGATCGGGTCGGCGCTCATCACTCTGGTCGTCGTGATGACGATCCAGACCGGCCTTCATCTCCTGTGGGTCGCGTTGCGCGATCGCGACACGCTTCGCGCCGTGTTCCGGCAATGGCGCACATCGAGCCAGGTCGGCCTGTTGTCGGCGCTCGGTTCGGCATGCTGGTATGTCGGTTTCGCGGCCGCGCCCGCGGCGCTGGTGCGGATCGTCGGGCAGGTCGAAGTGGTGTTCACGATCGGTTTCGCCCATTTTTACCTGCGCGAGCCGGTTCGTTGGCACGAGGTCGCCGGACTTATGCTCGTCGTTGGCGGGGTGGTGATGGCGCTGCTCGCGACCTTCTAAAAGGCGGGGGCCTTGCTCACCATCGCGGGCAAGGGCCGGCCCATGACGCCGGTCAGCCACGCCGCCGCGTCGACCACCTGCGGCAAGGCCACGCCGGTCGGAAACCCGCTCTGGTCGAGCATATAGATCACATCTTCGGTTGCGACATTGCCCGCGGCACCCGGCGCGAAAGGACAGCCGCCCAGCCCGCCGAGCGATGCATCGACGGTCGCCGCGCCTTCGTTGATCGCCGCCCAGACATTGGCGATGCCGGTGCCGCGCGTGTTGTGAAAATGCACACGAACCGGAACGTCGCCGATGGCTTCGCGCACCCGCCCCACCAATTCCGATACTTGTGCGGGCACGCCGACACCAATCGTGTCGGCCAGCGCGATTTCGCGCGGGCGCGCATCGGCGGCGCGCTTCGCCATCTCGACGACGCGGTCGATCGGCACCCGGCCCTCGAACGGGCAGCCGAAGGCGGTGGCAATCGTGATCTGCCCGCTGCGCCCCGCCGCCTTCGCCAGCCCGACGATCTCCATCGCCGCGGCGAGCGATTCGTCGGAGCTTTGTCCCTGGTTGCGGATGCCGAAACTGTCGCTCGTCACGCACACGGCGCCCAGTTCGTCGATACGGCCGGACGCAATCGCACGATCGGCGCCGCGGCGGTTGAGCACCAGGCCGATGTAGGTCACATCGTCCCGTTCGGGCAGCATCGCCACCAGGTCTTCGGCATCGGCGAGCTGGGGCACTTTCGCGGGATTGACGAAGCTCGTCACCTCGATACGCCGGACGCCATAGCCGATCGCGTGACGGATGAGCTGGAGCTTGTCGGCGGTCGGGACGATCGTCGCTTCATTCTGGAGCCCGTCGCGCGGGCCCACTTCCACCATTTCCACCATCCGGTTTTTCAACATCTTGGCCCCGATTTGTCGCGAGTCATTTAGCAGGTTGAAAATTACATAGCATTCTAAGTATACAAAGACCATGGGCGAAGCGGCCGGGCGCTGCCGGAGTCGGTCCCGAAAGGAATTTTATGACGGATACAAGCAGCGGGGGCGCGCTGGAAGGCATCAAGGTCGTCGAAATGGGACAGCTGATCGCCGGCCCCTTTTGCGGCCAACTCCTGGGCGACATGGGCGCCGAGATCGTCAAGCTCGAACCCCCCGGCACCGGCGACCAGATGCGCAACTGGGGCCAGGGCGACCGTCCAAGCTGGTGGCGCGTGATCGCGCGCAACAAATATTCGGTCGCAGTCGACCTGCGGTCCGCAGAGGGCCAGGCGCTGGCGCGCGACCTGATCGCGAAGGCCGACATATTGATCGAGAATTTCCGGCCCGGCACGCTAGAAAAATGGAATCTCGATCCCATCGAACTTCGCAAGGCCAATCCCGGACTGATCATCGTGCGTGTGTCCGGATACGGCCAGACCGGCCCCTATTCGGCGCGCGCCGGGTTCGGGGGCATTGGCGAGGCAATGGGCGGCTGGCGCGGGATCGTCGGCTATCCCGACCTGCCGCCCGCGCGCATGGGGGTGTCGATCGGCGATACGCTCGCCGCCTCTTACGGGTGCCTGGGCGCGCTCGCGGCGCTCCATCATCGCAACAGGACCGGCGAAGGCCAGATCGTCGATTCGGCGCTTTATGAAGCGGTGTTGCAGGTGATGGAATCGACCGTCTCCGACTATTCGGCGAGCGGCACGAAGCGCCGCCGCACCGGCTCCACCTTGCCGGGGATCGCGCCGTCCAATGTTTATCCGTGCAAGGATGGCGAATATCTGATCGGCGCCAACCAGGACGGCGTCTTCGCGCGCCTTGCCACCGCGATGGGACGGCCCGAACTGGCGGACGACGAACGCTATGCCACGCACCGCGCACGGGGATTGCGGCAGGAGGAACTCGATGCGCTGATCGGCGAATGGACCGCGACGATGACGATCGCGGAACTCGAAGCCCGGATGGTCGAAGCCAGCGTCCCTGCGGGCCGTGTCTTCGATGCCGAGGATATGCTGGCCGACCCCCATTTCGCGGCGCGCGAGGCGCTGGTGACCATTCCCGACGAGGAACTGGGCGAAGTCACGATGCAGGGCGTCTTCCCGAAACTGTCGGCAACCCCAGGCAGCGTCCGCCGCCCTGCACCGCTGCGGGTCGGACAGGATACCGCTGACGTGCTGGGCCGCTGGCTGGGCCGGGAGGATTGATGCGATGATCATCCTTTACGGTGGCCCCACCCCCAACGCGCGCAAGATCGCGATCGCGCTCCTCGAAATGGGGCTGGAATGGCGGCTCGAATATATCGACATCCTGGCGGGCGACCAGTTGACGCCCGAATTTCTTGCGCTCAACCCCAACAATAAAACGCCCGTGATCGTCGACGAAGACGGGCCGGACGGCACGCGGTTCATTCTGTGGGAAACCGGCGCGATCCTGCTCTACCTCGCCGAAAAGACCGGACGCTTCCTGCCAGCCGACCCGGTGCAGCGCGCGATTTGCTGGCAATGGTTGATGTTCCAGGTGTCGGGCGTCGGCCCGATGTTCGGGCAGGAAGCGCATTTTACCCATTATGCCAAGGACCGGCACGACTATGCCATCGCGCGCTACAGCCGCGAGGTCGACCGGCTGATGATGGTGATCGACAAAAGGCTCGGCGAGACCGAGTGGCTGGCGGGCGCTGACTATACGATCGCCGACATGGCGACCCTGCCCTATCTGCGCCGCCAGCTCATCGAAAAGGCGGGGCGTTTCCCGAACGTCGACCGCTGGGGCGCCGCGATGCTTGCCCGCCCCGCGGTTGCCGAAGGCATGAAGGCCGGCGTCGCGCGCGCCGAAACGATCGAGGGCGGGCTCACGGGCTTTACCGACGAACATCGCGCGATCCTGTGGGGCGACAGGCAGCACGCGAAACGTTGAGCGGCTATACAACCCCCGCCAGCGTCGGCGTCTGTTCATAATATTCGATGAGCAGTTCGGTGAGTTCCCGTATCTTTCGCGCGGGGTGCTGGCTGGGCGGGCGGACGACATAAACACCCGCCGGCGGCGGAAGATGGCGCGTCATGACGGGGACGAGCGCGCCCGAGGCAACATAGTCATGCGACAGGCCGTCGGGGAGATAGCCAATCCCGAGTCCGGCCACCGCCGCCGCTATCAACGCCGTCCCGTTGTCCGCCTTGAAACGCCCCTGCGGACGGACCGTTACGACCCTGTCGCCGTCCATGAGCTGCCAGCTTTCGGTGCCCTGCATCAGCGCCTGATGGGCGACGAGCTCGTCGGGTGTCTCGGGCGCACCATGCGCTTCGATATAGGCCGGGCTGGCGAGCAACCGTCCGTACATCGGGCCGATACGGCGCGCGATCAGGTTGGAGTCCTGCAGATAGCCGACGCGGATCGCGCAATCATAACCCTCCGCGATCAGATCGACGAACCGGTCGGTGTAACAGGTCTGGAGATGAAGTCGCGGATGGCGGCGCGCCATTTCGGCGAGCACGGGCGCGAAATGGGTCGGGCCGAAAGTCAAAGGCGCGGAAACCCGCAAGCGGCCGCGGAGTTCGCCCGCGGGAAGGATGGTTTCCCTCGCCACGTCGATCTCGGCGCCGGCTCTGGCGGCATGGTC
>NZ_MIAM01000035.1:0-27434 GCF_001830555.1 Sphingopyxis sp. RIFCSPHIGHO2_12_FULL_65_19
CACCCCGACCCCTGTCCCGACACCCACCCCGACGCCGCCGCCGACCGGCAATTTCAACACCGCCGAAACGCGGCGGTCCGACGGGGTCAATTTTCATGGCGCGATCACCGCCTATCAGGCCGGCGCGACCGGGCAGGGAATATTGGCCGGGGTCATCGACGACGGCATCGACGCCGATAGTCCCGAATTCGCTGGCCGTATTTCGACCCAGTCGGCCGACCTCGCGGGATCGCGCGGGATCAATGGCGAAGGCACCCACGGGACCAATGTCGCGCAGGTGCTGCTCGGCGGAAAGAATGACGCCGGAACCTTTGGCATAGCGTTCGACGCGAACTTGCTCGTGCTGCGCGCCGACCGGCCCGGCAGCTGCGCGACCGAAGACCCAACGAATGACGAAAGCGGCTGCCGCTTCCCCGAGACCGCGATTGCGGCGGGGCTCGACCGCGCGGTCAGCGCCGGGGCGCGGGTCGTCAACATCTCGCTCGGCGGCGAAGACCCGCCCGGCGCAACGCTGCGCGCCGCGGTATCGCGCGCCACCGCGGCAGGAATCATCGTCGTCATCTCGGCGGGGAATGACGGCGACACCACGGCGAATGGCAATGACCCGGACAACCCCGACTTGTTCGCGCGCGGGCTTCGCGATGCGGGCGGCGGGCTCGTCATCATTGCCGGATCGGTCGATGAAAATGGCACCAATTCGTCGTTCAGCAACCGGGCCGGCGCCTATGCCGCTTCCTATCTGGCGGCGCTCGGCGAAGGCGTGTGCTGTGCCTATGAAAATGGCGCGATCAAGACCGACGGCAATTTTGTGTTCGTGCTCAACGGGACCAGCTTTGCCGCGCCGCAGGTGGCGGGCGCGGTCGCGTTGATCGCGCAGGCCTTTCCCAACCTGTCGAGCCAGCAGATCGTGCAGTTGCTTTATCAATCGGCGCGCGATGCAGGCGCGGCGGGCGACGATGCGGTGTACGGCCAGGGCGTGCTCGATATCGCGCGCGCCTTTCAACCGATGGGTGCGACCGCACTGGCCGGTACATCGACCGCGGTGGCGCTCAATGCACCGCTCGGAATGCTGGGCGGCCCGATGGGCGATGCTGGCGGGGGCGGCGCGACGGGGCTGGTTACCGATGGTTTCGGGCGCGCCTTCAACGTCGATTTCGGACAGGCGCTCGGGCGGCGCCGACCCGACTTCAAGCTGTCGGGCGCGATTGGCGGCCTCGTCCGCCAGCAGAGCGCGGCAAGCCGTGCGACCGCGCTGTCGCTCGTCACCGCGCCGGGCGTCGGCGGCACCGATGCGCTTGCCGGCCTGTCCTATCACGATGCGCAGCGCGCCCGCACGCTCGCCGCCTCGGTCGTCACCCGTCTCGACGCGCGGACGCGCATCGGCTTTGCTGCGGGGCGCGGCACCAGCGGTCTGCTCGCGGGCGAACGCGGCGACAGCGGGCAGGCGATGCTGATCGGCGACGGCGCGCATGAAGGGCTGGGATTCGCATCCCGGCCGGGTGTCGGCACGATGATACGGCATAATATCATTTATAATCAATATGTTAATATATTTGCGGAAAGTGGCTTCGTGTCAGGTTCGCAATGGCAGGACGATCCTTTGTTCCGCTATCGATCCGGCCGTGACAGCCGCTACCAGCGTTTCGGCGCCGCCTGGGATGGCCGTTTCGGTCCGGTCCGTGCGGCGCTCGGCGGCAGCTGGCTGCGCGAATCGGACAGCCTTCTCGGCGCGCGATTCGGCCCCATGTTCGGCGCGGGCGGAGCAACCAGCCTGGTTGGCGATGCCAGCGCCGCGCTCGAAACGCAGGCGGGGTGGCAGTTTGTCGCGGCCTGGCGCCAGATGTGGACGCGCCCCGATCAACGCGGACTGATCGCGGGCGGCGCGCTCTGGTCCACCGCCTTCTCCTTTGACGTCGCCAAGGCGAATCTTGTCCGGCCGGGCGATCGCGCCGCGCTCCGCTTCGCCCAGCCGCTGCGCGTCGCGCGCGGCGGCATCGACCTGACGCTGCCCGTCGCGCATGATTATGCGACCGGCCGCACCGATTTTGGACGCCGCACCTATAATCTGGCCCCCACCGGCCGCGAGCTGGTGGTCGAGGCGAGCTATGCGCTGGCGCTCTTCGGCGGCGATCTGGTCGCGAACACATGGTGGCGCCGCGATCCCGGCCATATCGCTGCGATGCGTGACGACCGGGGCGCGGCGCTCCGCTTTACGATGGGCTTCTGATCGGCTTTAACCCCCTCCAGTCAAAACAGGGGATGCAAGATGAAGCCGATCCATTGCCTTCCGTTCGCGCTCGTCGGCGCGGCGCTCGCCACACCTCTTTTCGCACAGGCGCCCGCGCGCACCGTCATCCACGCGGGGCATGTGCTTGCCGAACCGGGCAAGCCCGCGCGCGGTGCATCGACGATCCTGGTCGAAGATGGCCGGATCGTCTCGATCGTCGACGGCCATCAGTCGGCCGGTGCCGACGCGACACTGATCGACCTCAAGGACAAATATGTCCTGCCCGGCCTGATCGACAGCCATGTCCATCTGACGAGCGACGCCGGCGGCATCGCCGGGCAGCTTGAAGAGGTGACGCTGAGCCCCGCGGCGCAGGCGTTCAACGCCGAAGTCAACGGGATGAAGACGCTGCGCGCGGGCTTCACCACCGTCCGCAACCTTGGCGACGGGGACGGCGCGACGCTGGCGCTGCGCGACGCGATCCTTGCGGGCAAGGTGCAGGGTCCGCGCATCGTCGATGCGGGCGCCAGCATTTCGGGCAGCGGGGGGCATATGGACGGCTCGCTCGGCTATCGTGACGAACTGCGCCCCTTCTTCGCGGGCGCGGGCAACACCTGCAACGGCGCCGACGATTGCCGCCGCGCGGTGCGGCTCCAGATCGGGCGCGGTGCCGACGTCATCAAATTCGCCTCGACGGGCGGGGTCAACAGCCGCATCGGCGCCGGGCTCGGCAAGCAGATGTTCGACGACGAGGCGCAGGCGATCGTCGATACCGCGCATCTGTTCGGCAAGAAGGTCGCGGTCCATGCGCATGGCGCCGACGGCATCCGCCTCGCGCTGACCGCGGGCGCCGATTCGATCGAACATGGCACGATCCTCGACGAAGCGACGATCGCGCAATGGGCGAAGTCGAAAACCTATTATGTGCCGACGCTATCGACCGTGAACGGGTATAAGGAACGCTTGGCCGCCAATGCCAACGCCTATGAACCCGACGTGCTCGCGAAGATCAAATGGCGGATCGAGATCACGGGCAAAAGCTTGCAACAACTTGTCCCGCGCGGGGTGAAGATCGCCTTTGGCACCGATGCCGGCGTGTCGAAGCACGGCCGCAACGGCGACGAGTTTGAACTGATGGTCCAGCATGGCATGACCCCGGTCGAGGCGCTGAAGGCCGCGACGGTAAACGCCGCCGACCTGCTCGGCCTGTCGGACCAGATCGGCAGCATCGCGCCGGGCAAGAGCGCCGACATCATCGCGGTCGCGAGCGATCCGCTCGCCGATGTGCGCGTGCTGAAAAAGGTCGATTTCGTGATGGCACGGGGGGAAGTGGTCGATTGACTCCTTCCATCGTCATTGCGAGGAACGAAGCGACGCGGCAATCCAGAATGTGCGTAAACCGCCCTGGATTGCTTCGCTCCGCTCGCAATGACGATGGATTATTTCGCCAGCGCCATACGCAACCGCAACCACCGCTCCAGCTTCGCCGCAAAGCCGAGCGTGTTGGCGGCGCTACTCGACGGCAGGTCGACGAGGGTTATGCCATCGGGCTGGGCCGAAAGCTGTCTCCGCCCGATCGCTGCGGCCTTGCCGCCGTTGAACGCGATCATGCGCAAATCGGGCAGCGTCGCGACCAGCGCCGGCAGGTCGTGCGCTTCGATCTCGCGGATCAGCGAATCGCTGCTTGTGTGCCGCTCGGCGGTGCGGATCACGTCCCACAGGCCGACGCGCGCTGCGCGCAGCGCCGCCAGCCGGTCGTCATAGGGCAGCGCCGCGAGCGGCTGTCCGATTACCTCGCCGAGCAGGCGCCAGAACTGGTTTGTCGGATGCGCGTAATATTGCTGTTCGGCGAGCGAGCGGGCGCCGGGCAGGCTGCCGAGAAGGAGCAATCGCGTGTCGGGTGCGACATGCGGCGCGAAGCTGGCGTGGCGAACAGCGGACATGCGCGACCGATAGCCCGCGCCGAGCAGCGCAACAATATTGCCCCGTTCTGGGCGCCTGCCCTTGACCATTGGGGGAATCGGGTTTAGGGGCGCGCTCGACCGAAAAGGGCGGTTTGCTGCCTCTTTCGGTTACAACAGCGCTTGAACATTGCTGGCGCGGATGGAGCCTCCGGAAGATCTTGTGGGTCTGCCGGGGTCTTTTGCTGTTATCAGGTCGGCCGTTTTTCGCCATTTTTGGCGGATCAGCGGCCGGAGCTTCGTCCACCGCAGTACAGTAACCGTTCGCTTTGATGGGCGGACATTTTAAGGTGAAGCATTCATGCCCACGATCAACCAGCTGGTCCGCAAGGGCCGGACTCCCCAGAAGGTGAAGTCCAAGGTCCCGGCGATGGACGCAAACCCGCAAAAGCGCGGCGTTTGCACCCGTGTCTATACGACGACCCCGAAAAAGCCGAACTCGGCGCTCCGCAAGGTTGCGAAGGTCCGCCTGACCAACCAGCGCGAAGTCATCACCTACATCCCCGGCGAAGGCCACAACCTCCAGGAACACAGCGTCGTGCTGATCCGCGGCGGTCGTGTCCGCGATCTTCCCGGTGTGCGTTACCACGTCCTGCGCGGCGTGCTCGATACGCAGGGTGTGAAGGACCGCAAGCAGAGCCGTTCAAAATATGGCGCGAAGCGTCCGAAGTAAGGACCGCTTTTTCGGTATTTGATCATCCGAGAGCGCCCGCGCGCCCGGATGCTGTTGTAAAAGGAATTACCCATGGCTCGTCGTCGTCGTCCTGAACGCCGCGAAATCCTGCCCGATCCCCGTTTCGGTGATACGGTGCTGTCGAAATTCATGAACAGCGTCATGCTGGACGGGAAAAAGTCGGTCGCCGAAAGCATCGTTTACGGTGCTCTGGAGTCGGTCGAAGCCCGTGCCAAGAAGGAACCGCTCGGCGTGTTCCACGAAGCACTGGCGAACATCCGCCCGAACATCGAAGTCCGCAGCCGCCGCGTCGGCGGTGCGACCTACCAGGTTCCGGTCGAAGTCCGTCCGGACCGTGCGCAGGCGCTGGCGATCCGCTGGCTGATCACCGCGGCGCGCAACCGCAGCGAAACCACGATGGCCGCGCGCCTGTCGGGCGAACTGCTCGACGCGTCGAACAACCGTGGCAATGCCGTGAAAAAGCGCGAAGACACGCATCGCATGGCCGAAGCCAACCGCGCCTTCAGCCACTACCGCTGGTAAGTGCGCGCGGGACGCAACCGCGTCTCGCAATCGTAACAATCGTTCCTATATCGGGGGAGGCTCCAAAGGCCTCCCCCCAAATCCAAGGAAAAGACCATGGCACGCAGCCATCCGCTCGAACATTATCGCAACTTTGGGATCATGGCGCACATCGACGCCGGCAAGACCACGACGACCGAGCGTATCCTTTACTACACCGGCAAGTCCTACAAGATCGGCGAAGTCCACGACGGCGCCGCGACGATGGACTGGATGGAGCAGGAGCAGGAACGCGGCATCACGATCACGTCGGCGGCGACCACCTGCTTGTGGAAGGCCGAGGAAGGCCAGGGCCCCGAGCATCGCCTGAACATCATCGACACCCCCGGCCACGTCGACTTCACCATCGAAGTCGAACGCAGCTTGCGCGTGCTCGACGGCGCGATCACCGCATTTGATGGCGTTGCCGGCGTTGAGCCGCAGTCGGAAACCGTGTGGCGCCAGGCCGACAAATATCGCGTGCCGCGGATGTGCTTCATCAACAAGCTCGACCGCACCGGCGCCGATTTCTATTATTGCGTCCAGACGATCATCGATCGCCTCGGTGCGACGCCCGCCGTGCTGTATCTGCCGATCGGTGCCGAAGGCGACTTCAAGGGTCTTGTCGACCTGGTCAACGAGCGTGCGATCATCTGGAAGGACGAAAGCCTCGGCGCCGAGTTCTTCTATGAAGACATCCCCGCCGACCTCGCCGACAAGGCGGCCGAATATCGCGAAAAGCTCGTCGAACTCGCCGTCGAACAGGACGACGATGCGATGGAAGCCTATCTCGAAGGCACCGTCCCCGACGTCGCCCAGCTCAAGAAGCTGATCCGCAAGGGCACGCTGGCACAGGCGTTCGTTCCGGTCCTCTGCGGCTCGGCGTTCAAGAACAAGGGCGTGCAGACGCTGCTCGACGCGGTTGTCGACTATCTGCCTTCGCCGCTCGACATTCCTGACGTCCAGGGCATCAACCCGTCGAACGACCAGCCCGATTCGCGTGAGACGTCGGACGCCGCGCCGCTGTCGCTGCTCGCCTTCAAGATCATGAACGATCCGTTCGTCGGTTCGCTCACCTTCGCCCGCATCTATTCGGGGACCCTGAACAAGGGCACCTATTTGAACTCGGTGAAGGACAAGAAGGAAAAGGTTGGCCGTATGCTGCTGATGCATGCGAACAGCCGCGAAGACATCGAAGAAGCCTATGCGGGCGACATCGTCGCGCTTGCCGGCCTCAAGGAAACCACCACCGGGGACACGCTCTGCGCGACCAACGCGCCGATCATTCTCGAGCGGATGGAATTCCCCGAGCCGGTGATCGAATTGTCGGTGGAACCGAAGACCAAGGCCGACCAGGAACGCATGGGCATCGCGCTCAACCGCCTGGCCGCCGAGGACCCCTCGTTCCGCGTGTCGACCGACCATGAATCGGGCCAGACGATCATCAAGGGCATGGGCGAGCTTCACCTCGACATCCTCGTCGATCGCATGAAGCGCGAGTTCAAGGTCGAGGCGAATGTCGGTGCGCCGCAGGTGGCGTACCGCGAATCGCTCGCGAAGGCCGTCGATGTCGACTATACCCACAAGAAGCAGTCGGGCGGCTCGGGCCAGTTCGGCCGCGTCAAGGTCAGCGTCGCTCCCGGCGAACGCGGCGCGGGCATCACTTTCATCGACGAGATCAAGGGCGGCAACATTCCGCGCGAATATATCCCGTCGGTCGAAAAGGGCATGCGCGAGTCGGCCGAAAACGGTCACATGATCGGCTTCCCGATCATCGACTTTGAAATCAAGCTGACCGACGGCGCCTACCACGACGTCGACTCGTCGGCGCTGGCGTTTGAAATCGCGGGCCGTGCTGCCATGCGCGAAGTGGCGGCGAAAGCCGGCATCAAGCTGCTGGAGCCGGTGATGAAGGTCGAAGTCGTGACCCCTGAGGAGTTCATGGGTGACGTGATCGGCGACCTCAACAGCCGTCGCGGGCAGATCCAGGGCACCGACAGCCGCGGTATCGCCCAGGTCGTCGAGGCGATCGTGCCGCTGGCGAACATGTTCGGTTACGTCAACCAGCTGCGCAGCTTCAGCCAGGGTCGTGCCAGCTATTCGATGCAATTCTCGCATTATGAAGAAGTGCCGACCAACGTCGCCGAAGAAGTGAAGGCCAAGATGGCCTGATAGGGTTGAAGCCGCGCGGGCTTGCACCGCGCGGCAAGACCCTCTAAGGGCGGCGCCTGATTCAGCAGGCTCGTCCAGGACTGATCAACGCAAACATTGAACAAGAAGGTTATACCATCATGGCCAAGGCTAAATTTGAGCGGACGAAGCCGCACTGCAACATCGGCACCATCGGTCACGTCGACCATGGCAAGACCTCGCTGACCGCAGCGATCACCAAGGTGCTCGCCGAAAACGTCGCCGGTAACGCCGCCGTCGACTTCGCGAACATCGACAAGGCTCCCGAAGAGCGCGAGCGCGGCATCACCATTTCGACCGCTCACGTCGAATATGAAACCGACGGCCGCCACTATGCGCACGTCGACTGCCCGGGCCACGCCGACTATGTGAAGAACATGATCACCGGCGCCGCCCAGATGGACGGCGCGATCCTCGTCGTGTCGGCCGCTGACGGCCCGATGCCGCAGACGAAGGAGCACATCCTGCTCGCCAAGCAGGTCGGCGTTCCGACCATGGTCGTTTTCCTCAACAAGGTCGACCAGCTCGACGATCCCGAGCTGCTCGAACTCGTTGAGCTCGAAATCCGCGAAGAACTCTCGAAGCGCGACTTCGACGGCGACAATATTCCGATCATCGCCGGTTCGGCGCTCGCCGCGCTCGAAAGCCGCGACGACAACATCGGCAAGGACGCGATCCTGAAGCTGATGGCGGCCGTCGACGAATGGATTCCGCAGCCGGAACGTCCGCTCGACAAGCCCTTCCTGATGCCGATCGAAGACGTGTTCTCGATCTCGGGCCGCGGCACCGTCGTGACCGGCCGTATCGAAACGGGCGTCGTCAAGGTTGGTGAAGAAGTCGAAATCGTCGGCATCAAGGACACCAAGAAGACCGTCGTGACCGGCGTCGAAATGTTCCGCAAGCTGCTCGACCAGGGCCAGGCTGGCGACAACGTCGGTGCGCTGATCCGCGGCGTCGGCCGTGAAGAAGTCGAGCGCGGCCAGGTTCTGGCGAAGCCCGGCTCGATCACGCCGCACACCGAGTTCACGTCGGAAGTGTATGTCCTGTCGAAGGATGAAGGCGGCCGTCACACGCCGTTCTTCGCTAACTATCGTCCGCAGTTCTACTTCCGCACCACCGACGTCACCGGCGAGGTCATCCTCCCCGAGGGCACCGAAATGGTCATGCCGGGCGACAACGTCCAGCTGTCGGTCAAGCTGATCGCTCCGATCGCCATGGACCCGGGTCTGCGCTTCGCAATTCGCGAAGGTGGCCGCACGGTCGGCGCAGGGGTTGTGGCGACGGTCACAAAGTAATATAGGGCCGCGAGCCGCGCGATTCGGACCGATTCGCGCGGCTCGTAGCTTAAAGAATTTTGATGGCCGATCCGGCTTCCCTGCGGAAGTCGGAGCAGGCCATTTCGGCTCTTTCGCATCGTTAGACGGGATTCGACTGGAATAGTCATGGAAACGCAGAATATTCGCATCCGCCTGAAGGCCTTTGATCACCGCGTGCTCGATCAGGCCACCACCGACATCGCCGATACGGCACGTCGTACGGGCGCACTCATTCGTGGTCCGATCCCGCTTCCGACGCGCATTGAAAAATTCACCGTGAACCGCGGCCCGCATGTCGACAAAAAGTCGCGCGAGCAGTTCGAGGTGCGCACCCACAAGCGGCTGCTCGACATCGTGCAGCCCACCCCGCAGACGGTCGACGCGCTGATGAAGCTCGACCTCGCCGCGGGCGTGAACGTTGAAATCAAGCTGGCTTAAGGCCAGCGACGCCCCGGCGAAGGCCGGGGTCTCTATCGGCAGACACTTTGGTGCCTGCATTGTCCGGAGCGATCCGGACCGACGATAGGGTGGATACCGCCGGTCGCTTTCTTCGGAAGGCATATACGACCGGGCTGCGTCCCCCGTCTCGCCGCTCTCCTTTCGGAAGGCGGCACCTTGGCCCGGACGGGGCGATGCATCGAAATTTTGGGCTGGGAGGGTAGCCGTCGGGCGTTCGTTCGATGGCTTCCCACACGCCGTGCGGAATGGTCCGCCCGGCCTCTGTTGAGGAGTATGATCATGCGTACTGGCGTGATCGCGAAGAAAATGGGGATGACCCGCCTGTTTCAGGACGACGGCCGCCATGTGCCCGTCACCGTCCTGAGCCTCGAAGGCTGCCAGGTCGTCTCTGTGCGCGATAAAGAACGTGACGGCTATGTGGCCGTTCAACTCGGTGCCGGATCGGCCAAGGCGAAGAATGTCGCCAAGCCGCAGCGCGGTGCCTATGGCAAGGCCGAAGTCGAGCCGAAGGCGAAGCTCGTCGAATTCCGCGTCGCTGACGACGCGACGCTCGACGTCGGCGCCGAATTGTCGGCCGATCATTTCGTTGCCGGCCAGATCGTCGATATCCAGGGCGTGACCCAGGGTAAGGGCTTTGCCGGTGCGATGAAGCGTTGGGGTTTCGGCGGTATGCGCGCGACCCACGGTGTTTCGATCAGCCACCGTGCGCATGGTTCGACGGGTAACCGCCAGGACCCGGGCCGCGTCTTCAAGAACAAGAAGATGGCCGGTCACATGGGCGCGCGCAACCGCACCCAGCAGAATCTCGAAATCGTCCGCACCGACGTCGAGCGTGGCCTTCTCTTCGTCAAGGGTTCGGTCCCTGGCTCGAAGGGCGGCTGGCTGCTCGTCCGCGATGCGGTGAAGCTGCCGCGTCATCCGGAGGCCCCCTATCCGGCGGGCGTCAAGAGCGCGGCCAATACCAACGATGCCCCGGTTGACGCGCCGGTCGAAACGCCGGTTGAAGAAACCGTCGTCGACACCGCGGCCACCGACGGCGCACAGGAGTCCTGATCATGAAGGTCAAGGTTCAGACCCTCGACGGCAAGGCCGGCACCGACATCGATCTGAATGACGATGTGTTCGGCGTCGACGCCCGCGCCGACATCCTGCATCGCGTCGTTGCATGGCAGCTCGAAAAGCGTCGTGGTCCGGCTCGTGCCGCCCGCGAACGCAGCGATGTGTCGCGCACCGGCAAGAAATTCGGTCGTCAGAAGGGCGGCGGTACGGCGCGTCACGGCGATCGCAAGGCACCGATCTTCATCGGCGGCGGCAAGGCGCACGGTCCCCGTGCCCGCACCTTCGGCCACTCGCTGAACAAGAAGATCCGCACCCTCGGCCTGAAGATGGCGCTCAGCGACAAGGCGAAGGGCGGCAAGCTCGTCGTTCTCGACACGCTCGAGATCAAGGATGCGAAGACCAAGGCGCTGGCCGGCAAGCTCGGCAAGCTCGAACTCGGCAATCGCGCCCTCTTCATCGACGGTGACGCGGTGCACGAAAGCTTCGCAATGGCATCGGCCAACCTGATCGGTGTCGACGCGCTGCCGGCGATCGGTGCCAATGTCTATGACATCATCCGTGCCGACACGCTGGTCCTGACCCGCGCGGCGGTCGAAAAGCTGGAGGCACGCTGCAATGGCTAAGGCAAAGACGATCGACGCGCGTCACTATGACGTGATCCTCGCTCCGGTGATCACCGAAAAGTCGACGCTGCTGAGCGAAAATAACGCGGTGGTGTTCAAGGTCGCGAACGATGCGACCAAGCCCGCCATCAAGGCCGCCGTCGAGGCGCTGTTCGATGTCAAGGTGATCGGCGTGAACACGCTCGTCACCAAGGGCAAGACCAAGCGCTGGAAGGGCAAGCCCTACACCCGCAGCGACGTGAAGAAGGCGATCGTTCGTCTGGCCGAAGGCCAGTCGATCGACGTCACCACCGGCGTCTGATTGTAGGGAAAGGCAGAGAAAATGGCACTTAAATCCTATAATCCGACCAGCCCCGCGCAGCGCGGCCTGATCCTCGTCGACAAATCGTCGCTGTGGAAGGGCAAGCCCGTCAAGGGGCTGACCGAAGGCAAGCGCAAAACGGGTGGCCGCAACAACAAGGGTCATGTGACCTCGCGCGGCATCGCCGGCGGCCACAAGCAGAAGTACCGCTTCATCGACTTCAAGCGTCGCAAGTGGGACATGCCGGCTGTTGTCGAGCGTCTGGAATATGACCCGAACCGCACCGCTTTCATCGCGCTCGTCAAATATGAAGACGGTGAACTCGCCTATATCCTCGCGCCGCAGCGCCTGGCCGTTGGCGACACGGTCGTCGCGGGCAAGAAGACCGACGTGAAGCCGGGCAATGCGATGGAATTGTCGCAGATGCCGGTCGGCACGATCGTCCACAATATCGAGATGAAGCCGGGCAAGGGCGGCCAGATCGCCCGTTCGGCAGGCACGTATGCACAGGTCGTCGGTCGTGACCGCGGTCTCGTCATCGTGCGTCTCGGTTCGGGCGAACAGCGTTACATCCGCGGCGAATGCATGGGCACGGTGGGCGCGGTGTCGAACCCCGACAACCAGAACACCAACCTCGGCAAGGCCGGCCGCAACCGCTGGCTCGGCAAGCGTCCGCTGACGCGCGGTGTCGCAAAGAACCCGGTCGATCACCCGCATGGCGGCGGCGAAGGCCGCACCTCGGGCGGCCGTCACCCGGTTACCCCGTGGGGCAAGCCGACGAAGGGTGCGCGTACGCGCCACAACAAGTCGACCGACAAGATGATCATCCGGTCGCGTCACGCGAAGAAGAAGAGGTAAGCCATGGCTCGCTCGGTCTGGAAGGGTCCGTTCGTGGACCTCCATCTGCTCAAGAAAGCCGAAACGGCCCAGGACGGCGGCAGCTCTGCCCCGATCAAGACCTGGTCGCGCCGGTCCACCATCCTGCCGCAGTTCGTGGGGCTGACCTTCAACGTCTACAACGGCCGCAAGTTCGTGCCGGTGTCGGTCAATGAAGACATGGTCGGCATGAAGCTGGGTGAATTTGCGCCGACGCGCTTTTTCCCCGGCCACGCGGCTGACAAGAAGGGCAAACGCTAATGGGCAAGGAAAAGTCCCCCCGCCGCGTTGCGGATAATGAGGCGCTTTCGGTCGGCACGCAGATTCGCGGCTCGGCGCAGAAGCTGAACCTCGTTGCCGCGCTGATCCGCGGCCGCAAGGTCGAAGACGCGATGAACATCCTCACCTTCTCGAAGAAGGCGATGGCTGTCGACGTGCGCAAGGTTCTCGCCAGCGCCGTCGCCAACGCGGAAAACAACCACAACCTCGACGTTGATGCGCTCGTCATCAAGGAAGCGAGCGTGGGCAAGTCGATCTCGATGAAGCGTTGGCACGCACGTGGCCGCGGCAAGTCGACCCGGATCGTCAAGCCGTTCAGCCGCATCCGCATTGTCGTGCGCGAACAGGAAGAAGAGGCGTAAGATGGGCCAGAAGAGCAATCCGATCGGCCTGCGCCTGCAGGTCAACCGCACCTGGGACAGCCGCTGGTTCGCCGAAGGCCAGGACTATGGCCGCATGCTTGTCGAGGATCTCAAGATCCGCAAGTTTGTGTTCAAGCACCTGCCGCAGGCCGCGATCTCGAAGGTCGTGATCGAGCGTCCGGCAAAGCTGTGCCGCGTGTCGATCTATGCCGCCCGTCCGGGCGTCATCATCGGCAAGAAGGGCGCGGACATCGAAAAGCTGCGCAAGCAGCTCGGCGCGATGACGGGCAGCGACGTGTCGCTGAACATCGTCGAAATCCGCAAGCCCGAAGTCGACGCCAAGCTCGTCGGCCAGGGCATTGCCGACCAGCTCGAACGCCGCGTGGCGTTCCGCCGTGCCATGAAGCGCGCCGTTCAGTCGGCGATGCGTCTGGGCGCCGAGGGCATTCGCATCAACTGCGCCGGCCGTCTCGGCGGCGCGGAAATCGCGCGCACCGAATGGTATCGCGAAGGCCGGGTGCCGCTGCACACGCTGCGCGCCAATGTCGATTATGCCGAGGCCGAGGCCCACACCGCTTATGGCGTGTGCGGGATCAAGGTCTGGATCTTCAAGGGCGAGATCCTTGGTCACGACCCGATGGCAACCGACCGTCTGATGCTCGACGCACAGACGACCGGTGTCCGTCCGGCTCGTGAAGATCGCCGCTAAGGACTGCTGACATGCTGCAACCGAAAAAAACCAAGTTCCGCAAGGCCTTCAAGGGTCGCATCCATGGCAATGCCAAGGGCGGCACCAGCCTGAACTTCGGCTCCTACGGGCTGAAGGCGATGGAACCCGAGCGGATCACCGCACGCCAGATCGAAGCGGCCCGCCGCGCGATCAGCCGCGCCATCAAGCGCCAGGGCCGTTTGTGGATTCGCATTTTCCCCGACGTTCCCGTGTCGTCGAAGCCTGCCGAAGTCCGTATGGGTAAGGGCAAGGGTTCGCCGGAATTCTGGGCTGCGCGCGTGAAGCCGGGCCGCATCCTGTTTGAACTCGACGGCGTTCCCGGCCCTGTGGCCGCGCTGGCGTTCGAGCGCGCTGCGATGAAGCTGCCGATCAAGACGAAGGTGATTGCCCGACTCGGCGACACCTCGCACCTGGAGGGTTAAGGACATGTCCAAGACCGAAGATTTCAAGGCCAAGACCGACGACCAGCTCGCCGAACAGCTTGGCGAATTGAAGCGCGAGGCATTCAACCTCCGCTTCCAGGCGGCCACCGGCCAGCTTGAAAAGGCCTCACGCGTCAAGGAAGTGCGTCGTTCGATCGCGCGCATCAAGACGCAGCAGACCGAGCGTACGCGCTCGGCCGCGAAGTAAGGAGACTATCGATGCCGAAGCGCATTCTGACCGGTACGGTGGTGTCCGACAAGGGCGACAAGACCGTCGTGGTGAAGGTCGAACGGAAGGTGAAGCACCCTCTGTACGGCAAGATCATCCGCCGCTCGAAAAAATATCACGCCCACGATGAGGACAACGCCATCAAGGCTGGCGAGACCGTCCGTATCGAGGAAACGAAGCCGATTTCGAAGCTGAAGACGTGGAAGGTGCTCGACAAGGTCGACACCCACAGCAAGCCCAAGACGGCTGCTGACGCCTGAGCTGATTTTCACGGAACCGCCGGGGTTGCCCGGTAGGCCAAACAAGAAGGAAATGCATCGATGATCCAGATGCAGTCACAATTGGAAGTCGCTGACAACAGCGGTGCCAAGCGCGTCCAGTGCATCAAGGTGCTGGGCGGGTCGAAGCGCCGCACTGCCGGCGTCGGCGACGTGATCGTCGTGTCGATCAAGGAAGCCCAGCCGCGCGGCAAGGTGAAGAAGGGCGACGTGCATCGCGCCGTCATCGTCCGCACCGCCAAGGACGTGCGCCGTGCCGATGGCTCGGTGATCCGTTTCGACAGCAACGCCGCCGTGCTCGTCAACAAGAATGAAGAGCCCATCGGCACCCGTATCTTTGGCCCCGTGGTCCGCGAACTGCGCGGCCGTGGCTATATGAAGATCATCAGCCTGGCGCCGGAGGTGCTCTGACCATGGCGAACAAGATCAAGAAGGGCGACACGGTTGTCATCCTGTCCGGCAAGGACAAGGGCAAGACCGGCGAAGTGACGCAGAGCCTGCCGAAAGACGGCAAGGTCGTCGTCGCGGGCGTCAATGTCATCACGCGCCACCGCAAGCCGAGCCAGACCAACCCGCAGGGTGGCCTGGAACGCAAGGAAGCGCCGCTGTTCGCAAGCAAGGTTGCGCTCGCCGATCCCAAGACCGGCAAGCCGACGCGCGTTCGTTTTGAAACCAAGGACGGCAAGAAGGTCCGCGTGGCCGTGAAGTCCGGGGAGACGATCAATGGCTGATAATTATACCCCGCGCATGCGCAAGCGCTACGACGATGTGATCGTCAAGGCGATGACCGAGAAATTCGGTTACAAAAATGCGATGGAAGTGCCGAAGATCGAAAAGATCGTGCTCAACATGGGCGTCGGCGAAGCCACGCAGGACAAGAAGAAGGTCGAATCGGCCGCTGCCGAGATGGAACTCATCGCCGGCCAGAAGCCTGTCGTGACCAAGGCGAAGAAGTCGATCGCACAGTTCAAGCTGCGCGAAGGCATGCCGATCGGCTGCAAGGTCACCCTGCGCCGCGAACGCATGTATGAATTTCTCGACCGCCTGATCACGATCGCAATGCCGCGCATCCGCGATTTTCGCGGCGTGTCGGCGACCAGCTTCGACGGCCGTGGCAACTATGCCATGGGCCTGAAAGAGCAGATCATCTTCCCCGAGATCAACTATGACCGCATCGACCAGGTGCGCGGCATGGACGTGATCGTCACCACCACCGCCCGTACGGACGAAGAAGCCCGCGAACTGCTCAAGCTGTTCGGCTTCCCCTTCCCGATCGAAGCGCAGGAAAAGGAAGCCGCCTGATCCCTTTGGGACCAGGCAGGCTCTTTCAAGAAGGAAAGAGAACTTAAGTCATGGCGAAACTGAGTTCGATGAACAAGAACGAGCGTCGCAAGCAGCTGGTGAAGAAATATGCCGGCCGTTACGCGAAGCTGAAGGCGATTGCGGCGGACACGTCGCTCGACGAGAGCGAGCGTCTGATCGCGCGCCTCAAGATGGCGGAAATCCCGCGCAACGGTAACCCGACCCGCATCCGCAACCGGTGCGAGCTCACGGGCCGCCCGCGCGCCTATTATCGCAAATTCCGGCTTTGCCGTATCCAGCTCCGCGATCTGGCTAACAAGGGCCTGATCCCCGGTGTTGTGAAGTCGAGCTGGTAAGGGACTGACAAGATGGCAATGACCGATCCCCTGGGTGATATGCTCACCCGCATCCGCAACGGCCAGACGGCGAAGAAGGACAGCGTCCTGACGCCGGCTTCGACGCTGCGTGTCCGCGTTCTCGATGTTCTCCAGCGCGAAGGCTATATCCGCGGCTACAGCGAAGAAGCGCTGGGTGCCAAGGGCCAGCACAAGGGCATCCGCATCGAGCTGAAATATTTTGAAGGGCAGCCGGCGATCCGCCATGTGGCGCGCGTTTCAAAGCCCGGCCGCCGCGTTTATTCGGGTTCCAAGGAACTGCCGATCATTCGCAATGGCCTGGGTATCACCATCGTGTCGACCCCGCGCGGCGTCCTGTCGGATGCCGAAGCTCGCGAACATAATGTCGGCGGCGAAGTGCTGGCGGAGGTGTTCTGATGTCGCGCATTGGTAAAAAGGCAGTTTCGATCCCCAGCGGCGTCACCGCCGCGATCGACGGCGGCCAGCTGTCGGTCAAGGGCCCGAAAGGCACGCTCGCGATTCCGCTTTCCGACAACATCAAATATGAAGTCGCCGAAGGCAGCATCTCGGTCCAGCCCGCGAATGCAACCCGCGAAGCTCGCGCTTTCTGGGGCATGCAGCGCACGCTGGTGCAGAACCTGATCACGGGTGTGACCGAAGGCTTCACCAAGGTCCTCGAAATCACCGGTGTCGGCTATCGTGCCAACGCGCAGGGCAAGAATCTGAAGCTGCAGCTCGGCTACAGCCATGATGTCGATTTCGCGGTGCCCGAAGGCATCGAGATCAAGACGCCGGACAACACGACGATCGAGATCAGCGGCATCGACAAGCAGAAGGTCGGCCAGGTCGCGGCGGAAATCCGCCGTTGGCGTAAGCCCGAACCCTATAAGGGCAAGGGCATCAAATATCGCGGCGAGTACATCTTCCGCAAAGAAGGCAAGAAGAAGTAAGCCATGGCACATCTTACCCCTTTCCAAAAACGTCGCCAGCGCGTTCGTACCGCGCTCCGTCAGCGCGCTGCCGGGCGTCCGCGCCTTTCGGTGCATCGTTCGGGCCGTCACATCTATGCGCAGCTCATCGATGATGCTGCCGGCGCGACGCTGGCTTCGGCCTCGACGCTCGACAAGGATGTCCGCGGCAAGACTGGCGCGACCACCGCGGCGGCTGCCGACGTTGGCAAGCGCCTCGCCGCTGCCGCCAAGAAGGCGGGCGTGACGCAGGTCGTGTTCGACCGCGGCGGCTTCCTGTTCCACGGGCGCATCAAGGCGCTGGCCGACGCGGCTCGCGAAGGCGGATTGGAGTTCTGATTATGGCAGACGAAGTACAGAACGTCGAAGGCGCTCCCGAAGCAGCCCCCACCGAAGGCCAGGCTCCGCGCCGCGGCCGTGGCGGCGGCCGTGACGGTGGCCGGGGCAGTCGTGATGGTGGCCGTGGCCGCCGCGACGATCGTCGCCCGCGCGACGAAGATGGCGGCGAAGAGCTGATCGAAAAGCTCGTCCACATCAACCGCGTCTCGAAGACCGTGAAGGGCGGCAAGCGCTTCGGTTTCGCTGCCCTCGTCGTCGTTGGCGACGGCAAGGGTCGCGCCGGTTTCGGGCATGGCAAGGCGCGCGAAGTGCCCGAAGCTATCTCGAAGGCGACCGCTGCCGCAAAGAAGGCGATGATTCGCGTTCCGCTGCGCGACGGCCGCACGCTGCACCATGATGGCCGCGGCCATTTCGGCGCCGGCAATGTGACGCTGCGTTCGGCGCCCGCCGGGACCGGCATCATCGCCGGCGGCCCGATGCGCGCCGTGTTTGAATCGCTGGGCGTTGCCGATGTGGTGACCAAGTCGGTCGGCACCTCGAACCCCTACAACATGATCCGTGCGACCTTTGAAGCACTTGGCGAACAGACCAGCCCGAAATCGGTTGCGCAGCGTCGCGGCAAGAAGGTTTCGGACCTGATCAAGCGTGGCGGTTCGTCCGACCGCGCAGCCGAGGCGGAAGCCGCGGCGGTGACGGAGTAAGACCATGGCCGACAAGAAGATCAAGATCCGCCAGATCGGCTCGCCGATCCGTCGTCCCAAGAGCCAGCGTGCGATCCTGACCGGCCTCGGCCTGGGCAAGATGCATCGCGAGGTCGAACTGGTCGACACCCCCGAAGTGCGCGGCATGATCCGCAAGCTTCCGCACATGGTCGAAGTCGTCGAGGGTTAAGCCCCTCGCGACAAGACCCATATCTATCAGCGCGATCAAAGCGAAAGCGAGTGCAATGACTATCAAACTCAACGAACTTCGTGACAATAATGGCGCCCGCAAGGGCCGTATGCGCGTCGGACGCGGCATCGGTTCGGGCAAGGGCAAGACCGCCGGCCGCGGCCAGAAGGGCCAGAAGGCCCGCAGCGGCGTCGCGATCAACGGCTTCGAGGGCGGCCAGATGCCGCTCCACATGCGTATTCCGAAGCGCGGCTTCAACAACATCTTCGCGAAGGACTTCGCGATCGTGAACCTTGGTCAGGTGCAAAAGCTGATCGACGAGAAGAAGCTCGACGCCAAGGCGGTTGTCGATCACGCGGCGCTCAAGGCCGCCGGCGTTGCCCGCGGCGGCAAGGATGGCGTGCGCCTCCTCGCCAAGGGTGAGCTGACCGCGAAGATCAGCTTCGCCGTTGCCGGTGCGTCGAAGGGCGCGATCGAAGCGGTGGAAAAGGCTGGCGGCAAGGTCGAACTGCCCGAAGCCAAGCCCGAGGGCGAAGGCAAGAAGGCCCAGCGCAAGGCCGCCGCCAAGGCAAAGGCCGAATAATCAGCCAAAGGGCGGTTTCCAGACGAAACCGCCCTTTGTCTTGTCGAAGACAAGACGCTCCCGTTCGTGTCGAGCGACGTCGAGACAATTTTCGGGACAATCAAGGTCGAGAGTTATCTCGACTTCGCTCGATGCGAACGGACAAGGAAGGCGGCGGTGGGCATCGGCCTGCCGCTTAAGTAGGGCCTTTCCCCTTGCGCTTCGCGATCACCGAACGCACATAGGCGCCGGGTCGCGGGGGGCGCGGTCCGGAATATCCGAGGAAAACACCCATGGCCTCTCGCGCCGACCAGCTTGCTTCCAACCTGAACTTTTCAAAGTTCGGCCAGGCGACCGAACTCAAGAACCGCATCTGGTTCACGATCGGTGCGCTGATCGTTTTTCGTTTCCTGTCGTTCGTGCCGCTGCCGGGCGTCGATCCCGTTGCGCTGGCGTCGCTCTACAGCCAGGCGGCATCGGGCGGCGTCCTCGACATCTTCAACACATTTTCGGGCGGCAGCCTGGAGCGCATGAGCATCATAGCGCTCGGCGTCATGCCCTATATCACGGCGTCGATCGTCGTGCAGCTGGCGGCCGCGCTGTCGCCCAGCCTCGCCGCGCTCAAGAAAGAGGGCGAAAGCGGGCGCAAGAAGCTCAACCAATATACGCGCTATGGCACGGTCTTCCTGACCGCGATCCAGGGCTATTTCATCGCCGTCGGGCTTGAATCGCTCGGTGCCAGCCAGGGCATTGCGGCGGTTGTCGACCCCGGCATGATGTTCCGCATCGGCGCGGTGATCAGCATCGTCGGCGGCACATTGTTCCTGATGTGGCTCGGCGAACAGATCACCAGCCGCGGCATCGGCAACGGCGTGTCGCTGATCATCATGGCGGGCATCCTCGCCCAGCTGCCGCGCAGTTTCGCGCAGATGTTCACGCAGGTTCGCGAAGGTTCGATGGGCGGCGGCACGGTCATCGCCGTCATCGCCGGCGCGATCGTCATCATCGCCTTCATCAGCTTCATGGAACGCGCGCAGCGCCGTGTGCTCGTTCAATATCCCAAGCGCGCGACGCAGCGCGGGGTGATGCAGGCCGACCGCAGCCATTTGCCGCTCAAGGTCAATACCGCCGGCGTTATTCCGCCGATCTTTGCGTCGTCGCTGCTGCTGATGCCGCTGACGATCACGCAGATGATGGGGCAGAATGTCCAGGGCGATACCGCGAGTGGCGATTTCCTGATCACGCTGAACCAATATCTCGCCCACGGCCAGCCGCTCTATATGGCGCTTTATGCGGCGGGCATCATTTTCTTCTGCTTCTTCTATGTCGCCGTGGTCTTCAATCCCGAAGAAACCGCCGACAATCTCAAGAAACAGAACGGCTTCATTCCCGGCATCCGTCCCGGCAAGAATACCGCCGCCTATCTCGATCATGTGCTGACGCGCATCACCGTGATCGGCGCCGCCTATCTTGCTGTCATCTGCCTTGTGCCGGAATATTTCATCGCCCAGTCGGGGCTGCCCTTCTACCTCGGCGGCACCAGCTTGCTGATTATCGTCAACGTGACGATCGACACGATCAGCCAGATCCAGAGCCACATGCTCGCGCATCAATATGGCGACCTGATCAAAAAGGCGAAATTGAAGGGCGGCGTTGCGCGGCGCTAATCGCCAAGCTACGGCAACTGTCACAGGGCAGAGGCAACAGGGGCTTCCATGACGCTGAACATCATTTTGCTGGGCCCGCCGGGCGCGGGTAAGGGAACGCAGGCGGTCCGCCTCGAAGACGAGCATGGCATGGTCCAGCTGTCGACCGGAGACATGCTGCGCGCGGCGGTCAAGGCGGGCACGCCGATCGGCCTTCAGGCAAAAGCGGTGATGGACGCGGGCGAGCTTGTATCGGACGCGATCGTATCGGGTTTGATCGGCGAACGGCTCGATCAGCTGGGCGCCGATGTTTCGGTCATTTTCGACGGTTATCCGCGCACCGCCGCACAGGCCGAGGCGCTCGACACCATCCTGTCGGACCGCGGCCGCAAGCTGGACCATGTGATCGAGTTGCAGGTCGAGGAAGACGCGCTCGTCGACCGGATCACCGGCCGCTTCAGCTGCGCCAAATGCGGCGCCGGCTACCATGATCGTTACAAACAACCCAAGGCGGAAAATGTTTGCGACGTGTGCGGCAGCCACGACTTCAAGCGCCGTCCCGACGACAATGAAGAAACGGTGCGGACGCGCATGGCCGAATATCGCGCCAAGACCGCGCCGATCCTGCCGATCTACGAAGCGCGCGGCATCGTGACCCATGTCGACGGCATGGCGCCGATCGATCAGGTCAACGACGCGATCGAAACGATCCTCGCGGGCTGAGGCTAGCCAGTCCCAACCGCGGCGGTTATTGAAGCGCCAAGGGGGAACGGGCCGATGACAATATCCGGATATCTCGCGGGCGCTGCGATCGTTGGCGCGCTCGCTTTTTCGCAAGTGGCGGCGGCGAAGGTCGTCGATCAGGGCGATACAGGCTTTACCGTCGCGCACACGGCGCAAGTGGCCGCGTCGCCGGCCGACGTGTGGAAAATGCTGCGGATGCCGGAAAGCTGGTGGTCGAAAGAGCATAGCTGGTCGGGCGATGCCGCGAACTTCTGGCTCGATTCGCAGGCCGGCGGCTGCTTCTGCGAAAAATTGCCCGACACCGGCGCGGGTGTCGGCAGCGTCCAGCACGCGCGCGTCCTCTTTTCCAAACCGGGCCAGTTGCTGCGCCTGTCGGGGGCTTTCGGCCCGTTGCAGGGAGAGGCGTTGAGCGGCACGCTGACGATCCAGATCAAGGAAACGCCGACGGGCAGCGCGCTGCGCTTCGACTATGTCGTCGGCGGCTATACGCGCTTCAAGGTCGCCGACATCGCGCCCGCCGTCGACAAGGTGATCGGCGAACAATTGCTCGGGCTTGCCGCTGCACTCGGCGGCGCGCTTCCTCCGACGCGCGACGAAAAGGCGGCGAGCGAGGGCGCCGACAAGGCGAAAGCCGACGCACCGGCCGCGACGGACGAGCCCGGACTCGACGCTGCCGTCGCCGACCTGGTCGATGAAGAGGCGAAATCGGCGCCCGAAGAACGTTAGGCGCCGGGCGTTCCGCGCAGTTTGGCGAGCGCCGCGAACGGACCCGCCGCCTCTTCGCTGAGTACACCCTTTTCGGCGAGAATGCGCGCCGCGTCGGGATGGCGCGGAAAGGGATCGAGCGCGAGCGAAAGCGTCTGCACGGCCGCTTCGCCAAGGTCGATCCGGTCGCCATCGAGCGGCAGCAGGTCAAGATCGTCGCTGGCGATCTCGATCTCATCCTCTTCGCTGGCGGGCGCGTCTACATCGCGCAGGAAGCGAAGGTCGAACGCTTCGGTGATTCTTGTCGGCACCGGCAGGTCGGTCGCGGCGCACGCCTGCACCGCCGCTGCCTCCACACGGCCCCTGGCGGCCATCCCGCCGGCGATCGGGCGGACGTCGGCGACCAGCGCAAAACGGTCGAGCGCGACAAGGCCGAGCCGCTCCGCGATCCGGCCGCGCGCCGCTTCATCGGCCTCGACCGAAATCGCCCGGCCGTGCGCAGCATCGGCGAGCGTGACGATCAGCGAAAATTCGGCGGCGCTCATTGCTGGGTGCTGCCGATTCGGTCGGCGACGACAAGCGCGCCGACCGGCGTCGCTGCGAGCGCCGCGCGCAGGGCCGCAACCTCCGTCATCACATGCGCCATTCCCGCTTCGGCGGGTTCGGTCCCGCGCCACAGGTTGCGCACAAGCGCGGCGCGCAGCGCGTCGGAGCCATCGGCGGCGCGATAGGCGCCCAGCCGCCCGCCGAGCGCGCTCATCATCCGGCCCACCTGCTTGCCGACGACCATGTCGCCAAAGCCGATCTGGCGCATCTGGCCGTCCATGTCGTTTACGAACAATTCGGTAAGCTGGACGCCTGCCAGCCCGTGCGCCGGGTCCTCGTCGATCCGGTGGAGCACCAGCGCCAGCACGAGGCTGATCATGTCGAAACGACCGTCGAGCGTGTCGGGAACGTTGCCGTCGGCGTACCAGTGCGGCGCGCGTGCGGCGGCGACGACGGCGTTCCACAGCGGGCGGCGTGCCTCGCGCGGATCGGGTTGCGGGCGGAAGATGTTGCGGAGCGAGAACATCGCATTCGCTTAGGCGCATTCGCGCAATCCGGAAAGAGGCGCAAACGCTCGCCGCGATGCGCGCTCCGGTCAGCTTGTGGCAAGCTTTGCCGCGGCACAAGCGGCTTGTGCGCGCTCACCGCTTGCGGTTAAGAGGCGCGAGAGCCAGCGCCGACCGCCGAGAGATGCGGCGGACAGGCGCAACGGAGATATTTGATGCCGAATTCGATCATGTCCTTTCCTGCCCGGCGCGCGCGCCTCGTCGCGCTCGGCCTGGCCGTCGCCATCGCCACGAGCGGCTGCGCGCAGTTGAAGGGGCGCCAGGGCTATGTCGTCGACCCGCTGTTGACCGAAGCGATCACCCCCGGTGTCGACAATCGCGAATCGGTTGAAAAGACGCTCGGCCGCCCGACCTTCGTCGGACAGTTCAGCAACAACGAATATTATTATGTTTCGCGCGAAACGCGCCAGCTTGCCTTTGCCAAGCCGCGTCCGGTCGAACAGCAGGTGCTGCGCGTGCGCTTCGACGCTGCCGGCAATGTCGCGGCGGTCGATCGCACCGGCCTCGAACTGGTCAGCAAGATCAGCCCCGAAGGCGACAAGACCCCGACTTTGGGCCGCAACCGCAGCTTCTTCGAGGATATTTTCGGCAATATCGGCGCCGTGGGCGCACCGGGCGCGGGCGCACCGGGCGGTCCGTAAAGCCGCGAGGCTTTGGCCGAAGACAAAAAGCGGCGGCGCCCCGGGCGCCGCCGCTTTTTGTTACTGGGCGATCCCGCCCGCCGCGAGCACCGCAAGCGTGACAAGATCCGACGCGGTCGACGCCATTGTTGCGACCTGAACGGGTTTTTCCATACCGACGAGCATCGGCCCGATCACGGCACCGCCGCCCAGTTCGCGCAGCAGTTTTGCCGACAGGTTGGCGGATTGCAGTCCCGGCATGACAAGCACGTTCGCAGGCCCCGACAGGCGGCAGAAGGGATAGTTTTTCATCACCTTCTCGTTGAGCGCGACGTCGGGTGCCATTTCGCCTTCATATTCAAAACCGGGCGCGCGCTGGTCGAGGATCGACACCGCTTCGCGGATATTGTCGAGCCAGCTTCCCTCCGGGTTGCCGAAGGTCGAATAGGACAGGAATGCGACGCGCGGTTCGTGGCCCATGCGGCGCGCGACCTGCGCGGTGCGCTCGGCAATATCGGCCAGCATCTCGGCCGTCGGCCGTTCGTTGACCGTGGTGTCGGCCATGAAGATCGTGTGATGCTGGTCGACCAGAACGTGAATGCCGAACGGCGTCTTGCCCTCGGCATGGTCGATCACGCGGCGGATTTCGCGCATCGACTGCGAATAGGTGCGCGTCGTGCCCGTGATCATCGCATCGCCGAGCCCCATCTTCAGGAGCAGCGAGCCGAAAATATTGCGGTCGCGATTGACCATCCGCTCGACGTCGCGGCGCAGATACCCCCGGCGCTGGAGCCGTTCGTAGAGCATATCGACCATTTGCGGCACGTGCGGCGAATTGACGCTGTTGTGAACCTCATAGCTTTCGGGGTCGGGGACGCCCATCGCCCGCAGCTTGTCGTGCAGCCCTTCGCGCCCGACGAGCACCGGGATTCCATAACCGCCGTCGCGGAACTGGATCGCGGCGCGCAGCACGACTTCCTCTTCGCCCTCGGCAAAGACGACGCGCTTCGGATTGTTGCGCGCCGCTTCATAGGCGAGGGTGAGGACCGAGGTTGTCGGGTTGAGCCGCGCGCGCAACTGGGTGCGATATTCGGCAAGATCCTCGATCGGGCGCTGGGCAACGCCGGTCTTCATCGCGGCTTCGGCGACCGCCGCGGGCACGATTTCCATCAGCCGCGGGTCGAAGGGCGACGGGATGATATATTCGGGACCGAAGCTCGACGCGCGCCCGCCATAGGCCGCAGCCACTTCTTCGGGCACCTGCTGGCGCGCGAGGTCGGCGATCGCATAGGCGGCGGCGATCTTCATCTCTTCGTTGATCGCGGTCGCATGAACATCGAGCGCGCCGCGGAAAATGAAAGGAAAACAGAGGACGTTGTTGACCTGGTTCGGATAATCCGATCGTCCCGTCGCGATGATCGCGTCGGGCCGGGCGGCGCGGGCATCGGGCGGCGAGATTTCGGGATCGGGGTTTGCCATGGCGAAAATAATCGGCGCGGGCGCCATGTCCTTCACCATCTCTGGCTTCAGCGCGCCGGCCGCCGACAGGCCCAGAAAGACGTCGGCCCCGACCAGTGCTTCGGTCAGGTCGCGGGCTTCGGTCGGCACCGCGTGGGCCGACTTCCACTGGTCCATGCTTTCGGTGCGGCCCTGATAGATCGTGCCCTTGCGGTCGCACATGATCACATTTTCGTGCCGCACGCCCATCGCCTTGATCAGCGCGGTGCATGCGATCGCGGCGGCGCCGGCGCCGTTCACGACGACCTTCACCGTCGAAAGGTCGCGCCCGGTCAGGTAACAGGCGTTGATCAGGCCCGCGGCGGTGATGATTGCGGTGCCGTGCTGGTCGTCGTGGAACACCGGGATGTTCATGCGTTCTTTCAACGCGGCTTCGATGATGAAGCAATTGGGCGCGGCAATATCCTCAAGGTTGATGCCGCCAAAGCTGGGGGCGAGCAGTTCGACCGCCTCGATGAAGCGTTGCGGATCTTCGGTATCGACCTCGAGGTCGATCGAATCGACGTCGGCGAACCGCTTGAACAGCACCGCCTTGCCTTCCATCACCGGCTTCGATGCGAGCGCGCCGAGGTTGCCGAGGCCGAGGATCGCGGTGCCGTTGGAAATCACCGCGACCAGATTGCCCTTGATCGTGTAATCATAGGCCTTGGCCGGGTCCTCCGCGATCGCTTTCACCGGAACGGCGACGCCGGGCGAATAGGCCAGGGAAAGGTCGCGCTGCGTCGCCATCGGTTTCGATGCGACGATCTCGATTTTTCCGGGACGGCCATATTCGTGGTAAAGCAGGGCCTCGCGATCCGAAAATTGCACCTTGCTGCCGCTGTCCATCATCTATCCCCTAACAAAACTCGTTCAGACGCGCGCCCGAGCCCTTTCCCTAACGTCGCCAAGCGGAAATGGAACCCGCTATCCGCGCGCCGCAGCTTGCCACAGGCCCATATCCGTCCCTAAGCAGGCATATGCCTGTTACCGCCCGCTCCGCTGCCAATTCAAACAATGCTGCGCCCGCCGCAACGCCGATGATGGCGCAATATTGGTCGCTGAAGGCAAAGGCGGGGGACTGCCTGCTCTTCTATCGCATGGGCGACTTTTTCGAGTTGTTCTTCGACGATGCCAAGGCGGCCGCTGCGACGCTCGACATCGCGCTGACCTCGCGCGGCGAACATGACGGGCAGCCGGTGGCGATGTGCGGCGTTCCCGTCCACGCCGCCGAATCCTATCTCGCGCGGCTGATCCGCGCCGGGCATCGCGTCGCGATCGCCGAGCAGGTCGAAACCCCCGCCGAGGCCAAGGCGCGCGGCGGGTCGAAGGCGCTCGTCGCGCGCGACATCGTGCGCTTCGTCACCGCGGGCACACTCACCGAAGAAAGCCTGCTCGAAGGGCGCAGCGCGAACCGCCTCGCCGCACTGGCGCAGGTCGGCAGCGAGGGCGAGGTGGCGATTGCCGCAGCCGATATTTCGACCGGCCGTTTCGAGGTCGTTGCGGTGCGCCGCGAACAGGTCGACGCCGAACTCGCGCGGCTCGCGCCTTCGGAGCTTTTGCTCAGCGAGAGCGCCGACGAATTGCCGATCTCGTCGGCGCGGCAGATCGTCCGCCGCCCGGCTTCGGACTTTTCGAGCACAGCCGCGCAAAAACGCCTCGAAACCTTTTTCGGCGTCCAGACGCTCGACGGCTTCGGCCAGTTCGGGCGCGGCGAAATCGCCGCGATGGGCGCGCTCCTCGCCTATCTCGACCATGTCGGCACCGGCGGCCCGACCTTTCTTCAGCCGCCGGTGCGGCACCTTGCCTCGGGGCGGATGGCGATCGACGCGGCGACGCGCGAAAGCCTCGAGCTTGTCCGCACGATGGCGGGCGCGCGCGACGGCAGCCTGCTCGGCACGATCGATCGCACCGTCACCGCGGCCGGCGCGCGCCTGCTTGCCGACGATCTCGCCAGCCCGCTCACCGACAGGCAAGCGATTCTGGACCGGCTCGACCTGGTCGATGGCCTGGCGCGCGATGCCTTGTGGCGCAGCGACATGCGCGCGGCGCTGCGCGCGCTGCCCGATGCCGGGCGCGCGCTTGGCCGTCTTGTAGCGGGTCGCGGCGGGCCGCGTGACCTCGCGCAGCTCCGCGATGCGCTCGG
>NZ_MIAM01000035.1:27455-34095 GCF_001830555.1 Sphingopyxis sp. RIFCSPHIGHO2_12_FULL_65_19
CTGATCGAAACCCCGCCGGTCGATGCGGCGCAGGGCGGTTATATTGCCGAGGGTTATGACCATGCGCTCGACGCGCTGCGCGAAACCGCGCGCGACGGTCGCAAGGCGATTGCCGCGCTCGAGGCCGACTATCGCGACCGCACCGGCATCGCGTCGCTCAAGATCCGGCATAACGGCGTCCTCGGCTATCATGTCGAGGTGCCTGCGAAACACGCCGACGCTTTGATGGCACCCGAATCGGGCTTCACCCACCGCCAGACGCTGGCGGGCGTCGTGCGCTTCAATTCTGCCGACCTCCACGACGCCGCGAGCCGGGTGACGCAAGCGGGGGTGCACGCCGTCGCCGCCGAGGCCGCGCATCTCGAAACGCTCACCGACGCCGCGATCGCGCGGCGCGAGGCGATTGCGGCGTCGTGCGATGTGCTTGCGCGGATCGACGTCGCCGCGGCGCTTGCCGACCATGCGATGAGCCACAATTGGTGCCGCCCCGACCTGGCCGACGCGCCGTGCCTCGATGTCACCGGCGGGCGGCATCCGGTGGTCGAGGCCGCGCTGGCGAAATCGGGCGAGCGTTTCGTGCCCAATGACCTGTCCTTGTCCGACCGCGACCGATTGTGGCTCGTCACCGGACCGAACATGGGCGGCAAATCGACCTTTCTGCGCCAGAATGCGCTGATCGTCGTGCTTGCGCAGGCGGGTGGTTTCGTGCCCGCCGCATCGGCAAAGCTTGGCCTTGTCGACCGACTGTTCAGCCGCGTCGGGGCAAGCGACAACCTCGCGCGTGGGCGCTCCACCTTCATGGTGGAAATGGTCGAAACCGCGGCGATCCTGGCCCAGGCGACCCCGCAAAGCTTCGTCATTCTCGATGAGGTCGGGCGCGGGACGTCGACCTATGACGGGCTGGCGCTCGCCTGGTCGGTGGTCGAGGCGGTGCACGAGGTCAACAAGTGCCGCTGCCTGTTCGCGACCCATTATCACGAGTTGACGCGGCTTGCCGAAACACTGGACGCGCTGTCGCTCCATCATGTCCGCGCGCGCGAATGGCAGGGCGACCTGGTGCTGCTCCACGAAGTCGCCGAAGGCCCCGCCGACCGCAGCTATGGCCTGGCCGTCGCGCGGCTCGCGGGGGTGCCGGCGGCGGTCGTCAAGCGCGCCGAAGCGGTGCTGGCGAAGCTCGAGGCGGGGCGCGAGGCGACCGGCGGGCTTGCCGCGGGGCTCGACGACCTGCCGCTGTTCGCAGCGACGCTGGCCGAAGCCCCCGCGGCGGTGAAGGACGCGCTGCGCGAAACGCTGGCGCGGCTCGACCCCGATGCGCTGGCACCGCGCGAGGCGCTCGATGCGCTGTATGCGCTCAAGCGGCTGATGGCGGACGAATAGCGTGGGGACGGGACGATGAGCGACATGTTCGACAATCTCGACCAGCGCCGCGCGATCGTCGATCGGCGCGACCTTGCGGCCCGGCTCGACGCGATCGCGGCGGAAAGCAGCGATTCGGGCGAAAGGCGCCGCGCGATGGTGGCGCTGCTCAAGGCGGCCCTCGACGCCGGGCGGGCAGAGATCGAGCGGCGCCTGCTCGCGCGGCCGTCGGCGGGGCGCGTCGCCGCCAATGCGACGGCGTTCCTGATCGACCAGCTCATCCGGCTCAGCCATGATTTCACCGTCGGCCATCTCTATCCGTCGGCCAATCGCTCGGCGGGCGAGCGCATCACGCTGATCGCGGTCGGCGGCTATGGCCGCGGCGAAATGGCGCCGCACAGCGACATCGACATCGGCTTTCTGACCCCGTTCAAACAGACGAGCTGGACCGAACAGGTCATCGAGGCGCAGCTCTATACCCTGTGGGATCTTGGGCTGAAGGTCGGGCATTCGAGCCGGTCGCTCGACGAGATGATCCGCGCCGCAAAGGAGGATCTGACGATCCGGACCGCGCTGCTCGAAGGCCGTTTCATCTGGGGCGACCGCGACCTGTATGACCAGGCGTCGGCGCGTTTCGATGCCGAGGTGGTGGCGGGCAATGCAAGGCCCTTCGTCGCCGAAAAGCTCGCCGAGCGGGACGAGCGGCACAAGCGCATGGGCGATTCGCGCTATGTTGTCGAACCCAATGTCAAGGAAGGGAAGGGGGGGCTTCGCGACCTCCACACGCTGTTCTGGATCGGCAAGTTCATCCACCGGGTGCGCACCGTTCCCGAACTGGTCGATGCGGGGCTGATGTCGGCGCGCGAACTGCGCCAGTTTGAACGCGCGGAGAATTTCCTTCTCGCCGTGCGCTGCCACCTCCACATCCTCGCGGGCCGCGCCGAGGACCGGCTGACGTTCGATTTCCAGCCTGAAATCGCACGGCGGATGCACTTCGCCGACCGGCCGGGGAAGAGTGCGGTCGAACGTTTCATGCAGCTTTATTTCCTGCACGCCAAAAGCGTCGGCGACGTCACCGGCACCTTTCTTGCGCATCTCGACGACCAGATGGCGGCGCGCGGGCGGCGCTTCCTGCCGACGATCCGGCGGCGCCCCGGCAGGCTCCATGGCTTTGTCCTCGACCGCGGCCGCCTCGCGTTGCCGTCGGACGATTTTTTCGCGGCCGACCCGGTCCGGCTGATCGAGATTTTCGCGCTCGCCGACAAGCATGGCCTGGAAATCCATCCGCAGGCGATGCGGCAGGCGCGCCATGACGCGAAGCTGATCGAAACGCACCGGGTGCGGCGCGATGCGCGCGCGAACGCCTTGTTCCTCGACGTGCTGACGTCGCCGCGCGATCCCGAAACGGTGCTGCGCTGGATGAACGAGGCGGGCGTCTTTGGCCGCTTCGTCCCCGATTTCGGCCGCGTCGTCGCGCAGATGCAGTTCGACATGTATCACCACTATACCGTCGACGAGCATACGATCCGCGCCATCGGGCTGCTTTCGGATATCGAGCAGGGACGGCTGGAGGAGGATCATCCGCTATCGACCGCGATCATGGGCCAGATCCATTCGCGCCGGACCGTCTATGTCGCGGTGCTCCTCCACGACATCGCAAAGGGGCGCGGCGGCGACCATAGCGTGCTGGGCGCCGAACTTGCGCTCCGCGTCTGTCCGCGGCTTGGCCTGAGCGAGGCCGAGACCGAGACAGTGTCCTGGCTCGTGCGGTATCACCTGCTGATGTCGGCAACCGCGTTCAAGCGCGACCTTGCCGATTTCAAGACGATCCTGGATTTCGCCGGGCAGGTGCAAAGCCCCGAACGGCTCCGTCTCCTCCTCGTGCTCACCGTCGTCGATATTCGCGCGGTCGGCCCCGGCGTGTGGAACAGCTGGAAACGGCAATTGCTCACCGAATTATACGATGCCGCCGAAGAAGTGCTGCGCCTCGGCCACAAACAGCGCGGCCGCGAACAGCGGATCGCCAGCAAGAAGGAAGCGGTCGCGGCGCAATTCGGCTTCGACCAAAAGACGTTCGACAAGGTCGCGCGGCGCCTGCCCGAAAGCTATTGGATCGCCGAGCCGGTCGAGGTGATCGCCGCCAACCTCGTCCATATCCGGCAGGCGGGCGATGCGCCGCTGCACATCGCGGCGGTGCCCGACGACGACCGCGGTGCGACGCTGGTGATGGTGCTCGCCGCCGACCATCCGGGGCTTTTCTATCGCATCGCGGGGGGCATCCACCTGGCGGGCGGCAACATTATCGACGCGCGCATCCACACGACGCGCGACGGCCTCGCGCTCGACAATTTCCTGGTGCAGGACCCGATCGGCCGCCCGTTCGACGAACCGGGACAGATCGGCCGGCTGACCCGCGCGATCGAGGACGCGCTCGCCAACCGGCAGAAACTGCTGCCGAAACTCGAAGCCCGCGCGCTGCCGCGCACGCGCGCCGAAGCGTTCCGCGTCGCGCCGAACGTGTTCGTCGACAATAAGGCATCGAATCGCTTCACCGTGATCGAGGTCAATGCGCAGGACCGCCCGGCGCTGCTCAACCAGCTCGCTTACGCGCTCTTCCAGTCCAAGGTCACCGTCCACAGCGCCCACGTCGCCACCTATGGCGAACGCGCGGTCGACACTTTTTACGTGACCGACCTGATCGGCGACAAGATCGATAGCCCGGCACGGGTAAAAAGTCTGGAGAAGCGGCTGCTGGAGGCCGCAGCAAGCCAGAGCGAGGACGCGGTGGCGGCTTGACCGCTTTGGGGTGGAAAGCGGACTAACGCTTTGGCGGCGGCGTGGGCACGTAAATCGGATTTGGATTCTTCCCCCCAACGCACAAATTGAAATCGCCGGCCTCGCGGTCGCGAAATCGGGTCGGCCAGCCGCCCAAGCAATCGGTCGGCGTTGTGTCCATGCCTCGCACAATGGCGATCGACATCGAGCGGATACGCGCCTCTCCGATGAGGCAATTCACTTTCTCAGGTGGGGTTGCATCTAGGGCGATGAATGAAGAGGATGCTGCGTCATTGCCGCCAGCGTCGGTCAAAAAGGCTTCTATCTTACAGTCCCGTAGCACCTTAAGGCTTGCAGGACCCTCCGTTTCAGGTTTGTAATCCGGTCCGAGAATATAATCAAAATCGTCGTCGACGAGACGGAGATATAGCGGCTGTTGATCATCCCGATGCCACAGCGTTGCGGCTCCCCACGCACAAATGCCAAGAGTCGCCCCGGTCAGCACGCCTGCCAGAAATTTCCGGTTCATTGGATATCCTTGCCGGTTGTTGCCACCGTCACATTTGCTGAAGATCCGAACGTCCGCAATTGATCGTTTCCTGCCATCGCGTTGCGAACTGCGCCAAACGGCGAAAATGGGGTGGGGAGCGGCCAATTAGATCCTCCCCATCGACTTGCGATGGGGAGGTGGCAGCCCGCAGGGCTGACGGAGGGGCAATGGCGCAACGTTGCGGCCCCTCCACCACCGCCTGCGGCGGCGGTCCCCCTCCCCATCGCAAGTCGATGGGGAGGAACTTTACGTCCGCAATCGCTCGCTAGCTGACAGGCGGCTTCCCCTTCAGCCTCCAGTCGGTCCTGCCATCGCGGCGGCGGCGGCCAGCAGGCCGCCGTTGAAACGTTGCGACACCGCAGCGTCGGGGATCGCGTTGAACGCGTGGATCGCCCCGGCATAGCTGTGCAGGTCGACGGGCACGCCTGCCGCGACGAGCCGACGCGCATAATCGAGATTTTCGTCAAAGAAGAGGTCGAGGCTGCCGGTGGCGATATAGGCGGGGGGCAGGTTCGACAGATCGTCGGCAAGGCTGGGCGAAAACCAGCCGCGCCGGTCGTCGTCGGCCCGGTAGTCGCCCTGCAACGCCGACCAGCCGAAGCGGTTGCTCGCGCGCGTCCAGATGAATTCGCCGGTTGTCGGGTTGCCATAGGGGCACGCGTCGCTGCCGGTGCGGTGATCGAGCATCGGATAGGTCAGGAGCTGGCCCGCGAGTCGCGGACCGCCCAGGTCGCGCGCCATGATCGCGAGCGCGGCGGCCAGCCCGCCGCCTGCGCTTTCGCCTGCCACGATGATTCGGGACGCATCGAAACCGATGGCGTCGGCTTGCCCGGCCAGCCACGCCAGCGCCGAATGGCAATCCTGCTGCGGCGCCGGAAACGGGTGCTCGGGCGCAAGGCGATACTCGACCGACGCAACCGGAACGCCTGCTGCCGCTGCGAGCGCCGCGGGTCCGGCCTGCATCTGCTCGACCGACCCCATCACCATGCCGCCGCCATGGATATGCAGGATGGCGCCGCCGCCCGCGGACGCTGACGCGGGACGGTAGAGGAAGACCGGGATGTCAGGTCCGCCATGGATCGACGGAATGACAAGCCTTTCGGGCGCGATGATCGGCGGCGGCAGAAACGCATATGCCTCTGCGGCCTTGGCCCGGATCTGGCCGATCGGAGCCGAATCAAGATCGACGCGCGGGAACATGTCGATGATCGGTGCAATTTCGCGATCGACGAGGTGGCGGGTGTTCATGCCGACTGTCCCTTTCATGGCCCCGCCGATTCGGGCGGCGTTATCCCCTCAGCACCGCACCGATTTTCGCCGCTGCGGCCACCACCTTGTCGGCAATCGCCTTCAGCTCGGCATCGGTGAAGCTTTTTTCGACCGGCTGCAACTCGACCTCGACTGCCAGGCTGACCTGGCCCTCGGGCACGCCTTGCCCCGCGAAGCGGTCGAACAGGCGGGCGTCGACGATGCTCGCCTTGTCGGCGCCGCGGATCGCGCGCACCAGATCGGCGGCCGTCAGCGTCGCGGGCGCGAGGAAGGCGAAGTCGCGGCGCACCGATTGCAGCGCGGGCGGGGTAAAGGCCGCGCGGGCGGGGCCGCTCGCGCGCTTCGCCGGGATCGCGTCGAGGAAGATCTGCACCGCCATCACCGGGCCGTCGACATCGAAATGGCGGGTCAGCAGCGGGTGGAGCGCGCCGAATTCGGCGAGCACCGCCTTGGGGCCGAGCCGCAGCGTCGCCGACTGGCCGGGATGCCAGATGCTGCCTTCGCTCACTGCGTCCATCACCTGCAAGCGGTCGGCCGGCGCCCCCGCCGCTTCGAGCAGCGCCAGCGCGGCGGTCTTGGCGTCGAAGGCGTCGAACGGCGCCGCCTTGCCCGCTTGCCAGCCGCGCGCGTTTCTGGCGCCCGCCATCAGCACGGCGAGCGTCGGACGCTCGGCATCCGCCAGATAGCGCC
>NZ_MIAM01000035.1:34120-39390 GCF_001830555.1 Sphingopyxis sp. RIFCSPHIGHO2_12_FULL_65_19
GAGCAGCGACGGGCGCATCACCTTCAGCTCTTCGCTGATCGGGTTGGCGAGCGACCAGGTGCCGCCGCCGAACGGCGCGGCGTCGCTGTCGCTGATGAACGACCAGGTCACCGCTTCGTCGAAACCGGCGGCCGCCGCGGCGCGGCGCAGGCGGCGTTCGATCAATTGTTCGGCGGTCGCGGTCGGCTTGGCAACGCCATCGGAGCGCGGCAGCGGCACCGACGCGATTGCGTCGAATCCGGTGATACGCGTGACTTCCTCGACCAGATCGGGGGCGCCGTCGATGTCGCGGCGCCAACTCGGCACCGCGACCTGCCAGCGGCCGCCCTGTTCGATGATGGTAAAGCCCAGCGCGGTCAGGATCTCCTGCTGCCGTTCGGGCGCAATCGCGATACCGCCCAGCGTCGCCGACAGCATGGGGTCATAATCGACCGTCTTCACCTCGGCGGGCGGCGTTCCCGCGCGGGTGACCGCCGACGGCGTGCCGCCGCAGATCGCGAGCACATGGCCCGTGACGATCGCGGTCGCATCGTCGAGGAAGGCGGGATCGACCCCGCGCTCGAACCGGCTGCGCGCGTCGCTGGTCAGGCCCAGCGCCTGTCCGGTCAGCGCGATGCGTTCGGGGGTGAAATAGGCGATTTCAATAAGGACATCGGTCGTCGTCTCGCTGCACCCGCTATGCTCGCCGCCCATGATGCCCGCGATATCGTGGACGCCGCTGTCGTCGGCGATCACCGTCATCGTGTCGGTGAGCGTGTAATCCTTGCCGTTGAGCGCGGTGACCGTCTCGCCCTGCTTCGCACGGCGCGCGACGAGCGCGCCGGTCAGCTTGGCGCGGTCATAGATGTGGCTCGGGCGGCCGAGGTCGAACATCACATAATTGCTGATGTCAACGAGCGCCGAGATCGACCGCTGGCCGACGGCTTCCAACCGGCGGCGCATCCATTCGGGCGCGGTGCCGTTGGTGACGCCGCTGATCGTGCGACCATAGAAAGCGGGGCAGCCTTCGGGGTCGAGGGTCGCGATTTCGGTCGCGGGCGGACCTTCGCCGGCGATCGTCGGGACGTCGAGCGGTTTCAGCGTGCCGAGCCCGGCGGCGGCGAGGTCGCGCGCGATCCCACGCACCCCCATGCAATCCTGCCGGTTCGGGGTGATCGAAATGTCGATCACCGGATCGCCCGCGCCGCTATAATCGGCAAAGCTGGCGCCGATCGGGGCATCGGCAGGAAGCTCGATGATCCCGTCATGGTCGTCGCCCAGCTCCAGCTCGCGCGTCGAGCACATCATGCCGTTCGATTCGACCCCGCGCACCGCCGCGACCTTCAACTCCATGCCGTTCGCGGGCACCACCGCGCCGGGCAGGCCGAGCACGCCGACCAGCCCCGCGCGCGCATTGGGGGCGCCGCATACCACCGTCAGCGGCGCGTTGCCGTCACCCGTGTCGACGGTCAGAATTTGCAACTTGTCGGCCTGCGGATGTTTCTCGGCGGTCAGCACTTTCGCGACGCGGAAACCGGCCAGCTTTTCGGCCGGATTCTCGACGCCTTCGACCTCATGGCCGATGCGGTTGAGGGTGGCGACAACATCGGCGACGGAGAATTCGCCGTCCAGATGGTCGCGGAGCCAGTCGAGGGTCAGTTTCATGCCGAAATCCCTCCGCTCAACGTGGGGACACTCAGCGCGCCGAACCCGTAATGTGCCAGCCAGCGCAGATCGCCGTCGAAAAAGGCGCGGAGGTCATCCATGCCATATTTGAGCATCGCGAGCCGGTCGACCCCGACCCCGAAGGCAAAGCCCTGCCATTCGTCGGGATCCAGCCCGCAATTGGCGATGACGCGGCGATTGACCATGCCGCTGCCGAGCAGTTCCATCCACGCATGGCCTTCGTCGTCGCCGTTGCCGCCGACGATGCGGCGGCCCTTTTCCTGTTTATAACCGACATCGACCTCGGCCGACGGTTCGGTGAAGGGGAAATAGGACGGGCGCAGGCGCAGCACGATATCGTCGCGCTCGAAATAGGCCTTCAGGAAGGTCTCAAGCGTCCATTTGAGGTGCCCCATATGGATGCCGCGGTCGATGACGAGACCTTCGACCTGGTGAAACATCGGCGTATGCGTCGCGTCGCTATCGCTGCGATAGACGCGACCGGGCGCTATGATCCTGATCGGAGGCGCTTTTTCCATCATCGTGCGAATCTGCACCGGCGAAGTGTGCGTCCGCAGCAACATCCGCTGCGCGGCACCTTCGGAACTTTCCGGAAAATAAAAAGTATCATGCATCGCCCGCGCCGGATGCGTCTCCGGAATGTTGAGCGCGGTGAAATTGTGCCAATCATCCTCGATCTCGGGACCCGTCGCGACGGCAAAGCCCATGTCGGCAAAGATTTCGGCGAGTTCGTCCATCACCTGGCTGACCGGGTGGACGCTGCCGCGCGGGGCGGCGGCGGCGGGCAGCGACATGTCGATCGCCTCCGCCGCGAGTTTGACGTCGAGTTCGGCGGCCTCCAGCGCGGCCTTGCGCGCGGCAAGCGCGGCGGTAACCGTTTCGCGCAAGGCGTGGATCATCGGCCCCTGTGCTTGCCGTTCCTCGGGGGTCATGCCGCCCAGCGTCTTGAGCAGCGCGGTGATGCTGCCCGCCTTGCCGAGCGCGGCGACGCGCAGCGCCTCGACCGCGCCCGCGTCGGCCGCCGCCTCTATCTCGCTCACCAGCTTGGCCTGGATCGCCTGGATATCGCTCATCGTCGTTCGTCCTGTTCCGGCGGCGCTGCCGCTGCCGGCCTGATGTTTCGTGCGTCTTTGGGTGCTGCGGCTGCCCGCGCGTCCGTTGCCAGCCGCTTGCACCGAACGCGCCGCGGCGGTCAAGTCTTGCGGTGCGCCGGACGCCTATCCGCCGGGCTGGTGCAGGCCTTGCACCGCGGCCCCCGCCGCGGCCGCGCGGGCCAGCGCGGCGGCGCCCAATATCGGCTTGGGACGCGCCGCATAGTCGCGCGGGCCCATCCCCATGAACCGCTGAAAGTCGCGGGTGAACTGCGCCTGGTCATAATAATGATGGTCCATCGTATCGATCCACGCCATCGACGGATCGAGCATGAACCGGCCGAGCGAACGCAGGAAGCGCTGGCGGCGCAGCAGCAGCTTGGGCGAAAAGCCGAAGGCGCGGTGGCTCAACCGCTCGATCGATCGTTCGGAAAGCGACAGTTTGGTTGTCAGGTCGGCGACCGTCGATACCTCATCGTCGACCAGCGCCCGGTGGGCTGCCAGAATCCCTGGGTCGTCGGGCGGTGCATCGTTGAGGAGCGCGCAGAAACGGGCGTCGATCAGGGCCGCCGCGGCGTCCACGTCGTTCACCTGCCGCAGCGCCGCGGCGAGCGGCGTGAAAGACGCGAAGGCCGGATGGGTGTTGCCGTCGCACGACTGGTCGGCCAGCGCGTCGGCGGGCAGCGAAAGGAATTTGGCCCAGCCGGCCGGGAGGATGCCGATGCCCCAGACGCGCATGTTGCGCGCCGCGAAATAGCTCGCCCGACTGGTCGGGCCGGTGACGACAAAGTGCGGCACGGGTGTCGCCGGGCCGCCGCCGATCGATGCGAGCGGCGCTTCGCCTTCGATAAAGCGCATATTCCCCCATTCGGGGTGCAGATAATCCTCGACCCGCCCGCCGTCAGGAACAGCGATCTCGGTCAGGTAGATGGTGCTGAGATAGGGGCGGAGAGACGGCGACAGCGAGAAAAAGCGCGTCACGACCCGCGCGTCTGCCGGAACAGGATTTGGGTCGCTGGGGGCCATACTGTCCCAATTTAGTCGCGGAAGGGCATGAAAAACAATGGCGGGGCGCCACCACCTGTCGGTTTCTTACAATTTTATCCGCCCTTCCTGCGTCATAATTGCGTCGTCCGCTCCAAACCGGGCGTGCGAGGGGAATCACGGCGTTACGCCAGAAGGATGAGGCTTGGCGGGGACCTGAAATAGACGACTGATTTTCTGAGCTTCGTTCCGGCCGTCAGCTTTCTGCGACCCACGGCTATTCGGATCGGGCGGGGGGGCGATGGTTTTCACTGGAACCATTGTCGGGGCGGTGCGGAGCGAGCGCTCGGCGCCGCCTCTTCCTTTGGAGGTGACGAGAACGGGAGGCGGCTTCCGGTCGGTGGCGTCGTTGCAAATCCAAAGAAAAAGGGCGGCCCCGCCGGGACCGCCCTTGTTTCGTTCCGCTTGGCTGAAAAAGGTCAGGCTGCCTTGGGCAGCGCCGCTTTCGCCTGGGCGATGATCGCACCGAAGACATTGCCTTCGTTCATCGCGAGGTCGGCCATGACCTTGCGGTCGAGCTCGATCCCCGCCAGCTTCACGCCGTGCATGAACTGCGAATAGGTCAGGCCTTCGGCGCGGACCGCGGCGTTGATGCGCTGGATCCACAGACCGCGGAAATTCCGCTTCTTAACCTTACGGTCGCGATAGGCATATTGGCCGGCCTTTTCGACCGCCTGCTTGGCGATACGAATGGTGTTCTTGCGACGGCCATAATAGCCCTTCGCCTGCTCCAATACGCGTTTGTGCTTGGCGCGCGTGGTGACGCCGCGTTTGATGCGTGACATGCCTTAGCGCTCCTTACTTCAGGCCGTAGGGCGCCCAGAGGCGCACATGGGCCACATCCGAATCGCTCAGCACGCTAGTGCCGCGGTTGGTGCGGATATATTTGGAATTGTGGCTGATCAGGCGGTGGCGCTTGCCGGCGACGCCGTGCTTTACCTTGCCCGAGGCGGTGAATTTGAAGCGTTTCTTCACACCGCTCTTGGTCTTCAACTTGGGCATTTTGGTCTCCTTTGGAAGTCCGTTTGCGTATCGACCTGGCAGCCCTTGTCGCCAGCCGACACAATCGGAAGCGGGGCGCTTAGGGGGATTCGCGCCGAAATGCAAGCGCGGGGGCCGTTTTCATCCCGGCGCCTTCGCTCAGTGGTGGCAGGCGAGCCCTTCGATCACATCCTCGAGCCGCGCCGGATCGCCGAGTGCGATGACATGCCCCGAGCTGTCGGCGCTGAGCGGATCGCCGTTCCAGTCACACATCGTCCCGCCTGCACCCTCGACGATCGGCGCGAGCGCGGCAAAATCGTGCAGCTTCAATCCCGCCTCGACCACCAGGTCGATATGGCCGCTGGCGAGCAGGCCGTAATTATAGCAGTCGCCACCAAAGACCATCCGCTTGTGTGACGTTTTTGCGGCGAGCGCCATGAAATGCTCGCCATCATGGTCGCTGAAATATTGCGGCCCGGTCGTCGCGAG
>NZ_MIAM01000035.1:39443-53337 GCF_001830555.1 Sphingopyxis sp. RIFCSPHIGHO2_12_FULL_65_19
GCGTCCCGAAGATCGGCCGCCCCGCCATGAAGCTGACCGTGCCGTCGATCGGGTCGAGCACCCATTGGCGCGAGGCGTCGGGACGCTCGGCGCCATATTCTTCGCCGATGATCCCGTCGCGCGGCGCCTCGGCATCGAGCAGGCGGCGCATCGCGGCTTCGGCGGCGCGATCGGCCTCGGTCACCGGGGATGCATCGGCCTTGGCCTCATGCGCAAAGGCAGCGCGGAACAGCGGACGGATCGCTTCGCCGGCAGCGTCGGCAAGCCGATTGGCGAGGTTGAGATCGGATGTGAGTGACATGGCGCTGCGCTAGCGCAGCGCGGCGCCCGCCGCCACCCCTGGCGCTTGCGCGCACGACCATATTCAGTTGATTATATCAATTTTACAAAATCAATATATTTTGTAAAATCGCCTCGATGACCGATCGCATTTCCGCCGATAATTTGCTGGCGCTCTTTGCGCGCACCGGATTCCGCAAGGCGTCGATGGAGGAGCTCGCCGCCGCGACCGGGGTGTCGCGCCAGGCGCTCTACAATCGTTTCGGATCGAAGGCCGCGCTCGCCGATTGGGCGATGCAATCGCTGATCGAAGCGTCGCTCGCCGCTGCGCTGCGCTGCCTTGCCAACCCCGCCGCCACACTCGTCGCGCGGCTGGCCGGAGCGCTCGATGCATGGGCCGGGCAGCATATGGCGATGCTCCGCGCGTCGCCGCACGGGATAGAGGTGGCGGTGATGGTCGCGCCCGACCCCGGCGATGCGGTGCGCGCAGCCGAACGCAAACTTGTCACCGCGATGGCGAATGCGATCCGGATGGGCGGGCCGGGCGCCGCGGTATCGCGCGCGGGCAGCATGGCTCAGGCGCTGTGCTGGACGGCAAAGGGGCTTGTCCACGCGGCGCCCGACCATGCGAGTTTCCGCCGTGAACTGGAGACGATCGTCGGCGCATTGCTTGCCCGCTGACAAGGCTCGCGAATGCGAACCGGCGCCGTCGATAATGCGATCAGTCGAAAAGCGAGGACACGCTCGATTCGTCGGCGATGCGCTTGATCGCTTCGCCGAGCAAAGGCGCGACGGTCAGCGCGCGGACCTTGCTGCTGTCGTTCACCGCATCGGTCGGCTGGATCGAATCGGTGATCACCAGCTCGGTCAGTTCGCTGGCATCGACACGCGCGACCGCACCGCCCGACAGCACGCCATGCGTGCAATAGGCGACAACACCCTCGGCGCCTGCGGCCTTCAACGCGGCAGCGGCGTTGCACAGCGTTCCGGCCGAATCGACGATATCGTCGATCAGGATGCAGAAGCGGCCCGAAACGTCGCCGATAATGTTCATCACTTCCGATTCGCCGGCGCGTTCACGGCGCTTGTCGACGATTGCGAGCGGCGCATTGTCGAGCCGCTTGGCGAGCGCGCGCGCGCGGACCACGCCGCCGACGTCGGGCGACACGACCATGAGGTTCTTGCCCGCAAAGCGCGCCTGGATGTCGGCGCTCATCACCGGCGCGGCGTAGAGATTGTCGGTCGGGATATCGAAGAAGCCCTGGATCTGCCCGGCGTGCAGGTCGATCGCGAGCACCCGGTCGGCGCCTGAGGTGGTGATCAGGTTTGCAACGAGTTTGGCCGAAATCGGCGTGCGCGGACCGGGTTTGCGGTCCTGGCGGGCATAGCCGAAATAGGGGACGACCGCCGTGATGCGCTTGGCCGACGCGCGGCGCAGCGCATCGTTGATGATGAGGAGTTCCATCAGATTGTCGTTCGCAGGGAAATTCGTCGGCTGGACGACGAAGACATCCTGGCCGCGGACATTCTCATGGATTTCGACGAAGACCTCTTCGTCCGCGAAACGGCGCACGCTGGTATCGGTCAGCGGCAATTCCAGATAGTCCGCAATCGCGCGGGCCAGGGGCAGGTTGCTGTTGCCGGAGATGAGTTTCATGGGGTGCGCGGCCCTTTCGCGGCGGATAGGATTGCGCGCCCCTTAGCCAGCGAGCGCCGATAGGGAAAGGGTCATCTTGCCTTTGCGCGGCCAAAGGAAGGAGCCGCCGCCGAATATTGTTTCAGTGGACCCGAAACCGCGGCTAAACGAGCGGCATGATCCAACAGCTTTCCATCGTCCTTTCCCAGATGACACAGGTCGTCGGCGACCTTGCCGCCAATGCGCAGGCAATGCGCGACGTGCGTGCGCGGCACCGGGGCGCCGACCTGATCCTGTACCCCGAACTTCAGCTGATCGGATATCCGCCCGAGGATCTGGTGCTGAAACCAGCGCTGGCGGACCGCGCCGCGACGATGCTTGCCGAGCTGGCCGCCGAAACGGCTGACGGCGGCCCCGCGATGCTCGTCGGCTCGGTCGAGCGCGGCCAGAATGTCGATGGAAGCGAGGTGCTGTATAATATCGTCGCCCTGCTCGACGGCGGCAAAATCATTGCGACCCGGCGCAAGCATGAACTGCCCAATTACGGCACCTTCGACGAAAAGCGCATCTTTGTCCCCGGGCCGCTGCCCGATATTGTCGAATGGCGCGGCGTGAAGCTGGGGCTGCCGATCTGTGAGGATGGCTGGCTGCCGAAAGTCAGCGCGCACCTGGCCGCGCAGGGCGCCGAATTGCTGATCTCGGTCAACGGCAGCCCGTATGAAATCGACAAGGACGAGCGTCGCTTGACGCAAGTGTTCGCAAGCCGTGTCTCGGAAACGAAGCTTCCGCTCATCTTTCTCAACCGCATTGGCGGGCAGGACGAAATCGTGTTCGACGGCTGTTCGTTCGTGCTGAACGACGATGGTTCGACCGCGCACCGGCTGACCGATTGGGAAGGCGAAGAGCGGGTGACGCACTGGACCAACCGCGGCGACGGGCGCTGGGTATGCGACGCGGGCGCGATCGCCGAATGGGAAGCGCATCCCGCCGACATCTACAGCGCGATGATCCTGAGCCTGCGCGACTATGTCGAACGCAACCGCTTCCCCGGCGTCGTGCTCGGGCTGTCGGGCGGGATCGATTCGGCCATCTGCGCCGCAATCGCGGCCGACGCGCTGGGGCCGGACAAGGTGTGGTGCGTGATGCTGCCGAGCCGCTTTACCAGCCAGGAAAGCCTCGACGATGCGGCGGGCTGCGCGAAGATGATCGGATGCCGGCTCGACACAATTCCCATCGCGCCGGCGGTCGAGGCGTTCGACACGATGCTGGCGGGCAGCTTCGCCGACAGGGACGTCGATATCACCGAGGAGAATGTCCAGTCGCGCATCCGCGGCGTCACGCTGATGGCGCTCAGCAACAAATTCGGCCCGATGCTGCTGACGACGGGCAACAAGAGCGAGATGAGCGTCGGCTATGCGACCATCTATGGCGACATGGCGGGCGGATACAACCCGCTGAAGGACGCCTATAAGATGACGGTGTTCGCTCTCGCCGAATGGCGCAACGCGAACGTCCCGCGCCTGTCGCGCAACCCCGTGACGCCGGTGATGCCAAGCACCATCATCACCAAGCCGCCGAGCGCGGAGCTGCGTCCCGACCAGAAGGATGAGGACAGCCTGCCGCCCTATGTGGACCTCGATCGGATGCTCCACATGCTCGTCGAGGAAGAAGCGAGCGTCGACGATGTGGTGGCGCGCCACGGGTTCGACCGCGATGCCGTCGTGCGGATCGAACGGTTGCTGATGCTCGCTGAATATAAGCGCCGCCAGGCACCGCCGGGGGTCAAATTGTCGACGCGCAATTTCGGGCGCGACCGGCGCTATCCGATCACCCATGCGTTCCGAACGGGATAGGGGGAGGGGATCATGGCTTTGATCGGACCGGCGGCACCGGCGGCGCGCGCCGCGCTGGCGTTCGAGGCGCTGCGCATCGCCGTGGCGATCCTCATCCTGATCCACGGCACCTACCGACTCGCGGCCGGACTGGTCGAACCGTTCGGGACGTGGCTGGACAGCCTTGGCTTTCCCTTCGGCTATGGCTGGGCGATGGCGGTGACGCTGTACGAGCTGGTCGGCCCCGCGCTGATGCTGGCGCGCCGCTGGACCAGCCTCGCCGCGCTCGGCCACGCCGGCATATTGACGCTCGGCCTGATCCTCGTCCACCTGCCCGCGGGCTGGTTCGTCGTCGGCGGCGGGCGCAACGGCATGGAATATAGCGTCCTGCTGATCGTTTCGCTGCTCGCGATTGCCTGGGCGTTTTGGCCGGTGCGCCGCGGGCAAGGCTGACCAGCGTGGCGAACTGGCTCACCGGGATCGGCTATGCGCTGTCGATTTGCAGCGTGGCCCTGCTCGCATGGGTCGCATGGCCGGGGCCCGGCGAAAATCGCACGCTGATTGCGGCGATCATCGCGGGCTCGGTGCTTTCGGTGATCGGCATGGCGCTGCGCTGGGCGGCGCATATCGTGCAGAACCGCAAGATTGAGGAAGATAACTGACGGCGGCCGAATATGCGGTTATAGGCGCCGCCCATGACTGTCGTGACCCGCTTCGCCCCTTCGCCGACCGGCACCCTCCACGTCGGCAATGTCCGCACTGCGCTGCATAACTGGCTGTGGGCGCGGAAATATGGCGGGCGGTTCCTGTTGCGCATCGACGACACCGATCTCGACCGATCGAAAGAGGAATATGTCGATGCGATTCGTGCGGACCTTGCCTGGCTGGGTTTCGATATCGATGGCGAGGAGCGGCAGTCGGCCCGCTTCGCGCTTTACGAGGCCGAGTTCGACAGGCTGAAGGCCGCGGGGCGCGTCTACGCCTGTTATGAAACCCCCGAAGAACTCGATATTCGCCGCAAAGTGCTGCTGTCGCGCGGGCTGCCGCCGGTCTATGAACGCAAGCCCGCCGATGCGCCGGTGCCCGACGGCATCCCACCGCACTGGCGCTTCCGGCTCGACCATGATGCGCCGATCGAGTGGGTCGATATGGTTCGTGGAATCCAGCATTTTGAACCGAAAACCATGTCCGACCCCGTGGTGCGCCGTGCCGATGGCAGCTGGCTCTACCTCCTCCCGAGTGTCATCGACGATATTGCGATGGGGGTCAGCCATGTCGTGCGCGGCGAGGATCATGTGTCGAACACCGCGGCGCAGATCCAGATGTTCGACGCGCTTGGCGCGCCGCCGCCCGCTTTTGCGCACGAAGCGCTGCTCGTCGGGACCGAGGGGAAATTGTCGAAGCGGCTGGGTTCGCTCGGGATGGAGAGCCTGCGCGACGCCGGAATTGAACCGATCGCGCTCGCTGCCCTGCTCGCGCGGTTGGGGACAAGCGATCCCGTTGAACCGGTGACATCGCTCGCACCGCTGATCGAGAGTATCGATTTCGGCCGCTTCGGCCGTGCGCCGGCGCGTTTCGACGAAGCCGAACTCGCGTTGCTGAACCAGAAGATATTGCACCACACCGACCATGATGCGGTCGTGCATCGTTTGCCCCCTGCGATCACGGCGCCGCGCTGGCACGCGATTCGTCCCAATCTGCTGACGGTTGCCGAGGCGGCCGATTGGGTGCCGGTGTTCGACGGTCCGTTTACGCCGCCGCCCACCGATGCGGCCGACCGTCCGGTGATGGCTGCCGCGGCTACCGCGGTGCCCGGCATCGATTGGGGTGCCGATCCCTGGCACGCGCTGACCGCGGCGGTGAAGGAGGCGACGGGCGCCAAGGGGCGCGCCCTGTTTCTGCCGCTTCGCCGTGCGCTCACTGGCCGTGACCATGGTCCCGACATGGCCGAACTGTTGCCGCTGATCGCGAAGGACGAGGCGGTGGCGCGGCTGTCCGCCGCCTGATATCGCGCCGTGCATGGCTTTCGATCTTGCCTACCAATGCGCTTGACAAAATAAGTGATGTTATAATATCACGTCAATGGACCTGGCCGATAGCAATGGTCGGAAAGCCGCGAGGCCGGGTCGCACAGGCAAGGAGAGATGCCATGACTCTGATCCCGTTGATGTCCGCTATCATCGCCGCCCCCGATGCGACCCCGGCGCCCGTTGGTGCGCCCGCGATGCCGCCCCGCAACAGCTATGGCTCGGGCAACCGCCACCGGCCGGTCGCGGCGTTGCTGGCGGTGGGTTTGCCCATCGCGCTGGTCGCCGCGGTTGCGTTGTCGCCGATGGTCATGGAGTCCAAGCCGCGGACCGAGCCGTTGATCGGCACGATCATCAAACTGCCCAAACCGCCGCCGCCGCCGCCCGAAGCCGTCGAAGATGCCAAGCCGACCCCAAAGGCTTCGTCGGCGACCGACAGCGTCGATCCGCTGGTCAAGACGGTGCCGCTCAACACCGATTTTGTCGAAAAGGGGCCGGTCATCGTGGATCTGCCGCCGATCGACCCGGGACCGCCTGTCCGCCCGGCCGATCCGCCGCCGCCGCCCAAGCTGGTTCTGGCCGAGCTCGATCCGCGGTTCGCGGGATCGTTCCAGCCCGATTATCCGGCGAGCGAGCAGCGCCGCGAGGTCGAAGGGATGGCAAAGGTCCGCATCCTCATCGGCACCGACGGGCGCGTGAAGGCGGTCGAACTGGTCAGCACCGACAGCCCCGGCTTTTTCGAGGAGACGAAACGCCGCGCGCTCGCCAAATGGCGTTTCAGGCCCGCGACCCGCGGCGGCGTTGCCGAGGAAAGCTGGAAGGTGATGACGGTGCGTTTCGAGATCAGGAACGGCTGACGGCGCGAATCGCCGACCCCGCGGGCGGGCGGCCCATATTGCCGCCCGCCCGTTCCTTTCGCTTGACAGAAAGGCCGAATCCCGCCAAAGGCGCCCGGATATTGAGAGGCAGCGCGGCGTCGCGCGGCCCTTTCATGTTTTTCACACCAACGTCGGGGCCCCTAGTCCCGCCGCATCCACCGGATCTCCGGCGGATGTGCAGTTACTTCGAGGAACAGGGCCATGGCTAAGCCGACGACCGTCAAGATCAAGCTGGTGAGCACCGCCGACACGGGCTTTTTCTATGTCACCAAAAAGAACCCGCGCACGATGACCGAAAAAATGTCGGTGCGCAAATATGACCCGCGTGTCCGCAAGCATGTCGAGTTCAAGGAAGCCAAGATCAAGTGACGCATTTTCCCCATGCGCTGAATGCGCGTGGGACGGAAATGCGTCATCCCCGCGAAGGGTGATCGGAGGCGCGTGACTCCGAAAACGATCCAGAAGGGCGGCCCCGTGCCGCCCTTTTTCGTGCGCGTTTGATAGTCTGCTTTGGGGTGGGAAGCGGACGTTCGCTCCGCCCTCTCGTCACCCCGGATCAAGTCCAGCGTGACGAGAATGGATAGGTTCGTGTCCGGTCGCAAGCCGACGCACCTCTGTGTCCGTTCGTGTCGAGCGACGCCGTGGGGCATCTCGACTTGGCACGATGCGGACGGGTTATCGGCGCGGCGCGCGCGCGGCCGACATCCGCGCTCAGGCGAAAGCGCCGACGCTTTCGATGAACTTGATCACCGAAATCGGTTTCGAGACATAGGCTTCGGCCCCGGCGGCGCGGATCTGTTCCTCGTCGCCTTTCCCGGCATAGGCGGTCACCGCTATGATCGGCACCGCGCGCAAGGTCAGGTCGGCTTTCATCTGGCCGATCAGTTCGAGCCCGCTGACGTGCGGCAGTTGAATGTCCATGATGATCAGGTCGGGCGCGATTTCGCGCGCCTTCGCCAGCGCGTCGCGCCCGTCGCGCACCGGGTGCGCGCTGTAACCATGCGCATTGAGCAGGTCGCAGAACAGGCGGAGGTTAAGTTCATTATCCTCGACGACCAGGATGGTCTTGCCCATGTTGCTTGTGTTCCCCACCTTGCGTCCGCGGCCCGTTTAGGCGAATCGGCCGCACGACACAATTGCATCGCGACGAAGGGGTTTGTGACTTGGATGATGGCGATGCCGCGCTGGCGCTTCGGGCGCTCGGCTGGATCTTGAGCGACGAACCGCGTGCCGAACGGCTGCTCGGCCTGACCGGACTTGCGCCGGGCGAATTGCGCGCCTCGCTGGGTGAACAGGCGACACTTGCGGCGATCCTGTCGTTCCTCTCGGGCCATGAAAACGACCTTGTGGCGTGCGCCGATGCGTTGCAGGTGCCGCCTGCCAGCATCGCAGCCGCGGCGCAAAGACTGGAAGGAACCACCGCATGACCCGTCCCCTCGTCATCACCGATTGCGACGAGGTGCTGATGCACATGGTCGTCCCTTTCGCCGAATGGGTCGACGCCGAACATGGGGTGATCTTCCGCATCGAGGACGCCAGCTTTGCGAGCGCGCTGAAGCGCAAGGAATGCGGCACGCCGCTGGAAGCGGCCGAGGTGTGGCCCTTGCTCGACGGTTTTTTCCGAAAGGAGATGACGCGCCAATATCCGATCCCCGGTGCGCTCGCGGCGATGGCGGCGATCGGCGCGGAGGCGGATATCGTCGTCCTCACCAATGTTGGCCCCGAGCACCAGCAGGCGCGCGTCGAACAGCTCGCGCTGCATGATTTTCACGCGCTCGTCGTCGGCAGCCGCGGCGGCAAGGGCGATCCGGTGCGCCGCCTGATCGAGCAGTACCAGCCCTCGGTCGCGGTGTTCATCGACGATCTGGCCGGTCATCACACGTCGGTTGCAGAGGCCGCGCCCGAAGTGTGGCGGCTCCACTTCGTCGGCGAGCCGGCGATCGCCGACAAGATTGCGCCGGCGAAACACGCCCATGCGCGTATCGACGACTGGACGGCGGCGCAGCACTGGATATTGGCGCGTCTCGCCGAAAACATCCCCGCCCCGGCCCCCGAGCCGGTCTAACAAGGACAGACCCGATGGATATCACCACCAAACTCGCCGAGCTCGGCCTCGAACTCCCCAAACCCGCCGCGCCGGTCGCGGCCTATGTGCCCGTCGTCGAGCATGGCGGCCTGCTCTATGTCAGCGGTCAGCTGCCTTTTCGCGACGGACAGGTCGTGACCGGCCGCCTCGGCGACGATGTCGATGTGGCGGGCGGGCAGGACGCCGCGCAGCGCGTCGCGCTGATGCTCGTCGCGCAGATCGGACAGGCACTCGGCGGCGACTGGTCGCGCATCGAACGAGTCGTGAAGCTAGGCGTGTTCGTGAACAGCGCCCCCGACTTTACCGACCAGGCAAAGGTCGCCAACGGCGCGTCGGACCTGTTCGAGGCGCTGTTCGGCGATGCCGGCCGCCATGCGCGCGCCGCGGTCGGCGTCGCGGTGCTGCCGCTCGGCGCGGCGGTCGAGGCTGACGCGATCGTCGCGGTGAAGCCTGCCTAAGCACGCCGGTGGCTGAAGCCGACCCGCCTGGACGGACGATCTCGCTCGGGACGGGCGTCGCCGCGATTGACGCGGCCGCGTGGGATGCGCTGCACGATGGCGGCAATCCGTTCGTCGGCCACGCCTTCCTGTCGTTGCTGGAGGAATCGGGCAGCGTCGGGCCGGGGACTGGCTGGCAGGCCGCGCCCCTGCTCGTCGAGGATTCGGGTGGCGCGCTGGTGGCAGCGGCGCCCGCCTATCTCAAGGCGCACAGCCAGGGCGAATATGTTTTCGATCATGCGTGGGCCGATGCGTGGGCGCGGGCGGGCGGCGACTATTATCCCAAGCTGCAGATCGCGGTGCCCTTCACCCCGGTGCCGGGGCCGCGCCTGCTGGCGAGGCGCGACGACGATGCGCTGTTACTGCTCCGCGCCGCCGAGGCGGTGGTGCGCCAAAATGGTCTTTCATCGGCGCACGCGACTTTTGTCGCGCCCGACCAGATGCCGCTGTTCGAGGAAGCGGGCTGGCTCGTTCGCCGCGATATCCAGTTCCATTTCGCGAACGACGGCTATGCCGGCTTCGACGATTTCCTCGGCACGCTGAATTCGCAAAAACGCAAGCAATTGCGCAAGGAACGCCTCCGCGCGGTCGAGGGCCTGCGGATCGAGCAACTGACGGGCGACGCCATCGGTCCCGAACATTGGGACGCGATGTGGCTTTTCTATCAGGACACGGGCGCACGCAAATGGGGACATCCCTATCTCACACGCGAAGCCTTCGACCTGATGGGCGCGACGATGGCGGACAGGATCATCCTGCTGATCGCTTATGACGCCGAAGAGCGGCCGGTTGCGGGCGCGCTGCACTTCCTTGGCGCCGACACGCTATATGGTCGCTATTGGGGCTGCCAGGTCGACATTCCCTTTTTGCATTTCGAGCTATGCTATTACCGCGCGATCGACATCGCGATCGAGCATGGCCTTGCCCGCGTCGAGGCGGGCGCGCAGGGTGGGCACAAGCTGGCGCGCGGCTATGGCCCCGTTGCTACCTGGTCGGCGCATTATATTGCCGATCCGGGCTTTCGCCGCGCGGTGGCCGGTTTTCTAGAACAGGAACGCCGCGCCGAAGAATCGGAAATGCAATGGCTGGAAGGGCACACGCCCTTCAAGCGGAAGGAATAGGCGGTATCCTTTTTCGTCACCCCGAACCTGATCCGGGGGCCAAGCTTTGTCGCCTGGCTGGATTCCGGACCAAGTCCGGAATGACGAAGGGACGAAGTCGAAAAGAATCAGGCGGCGAAGCGGCGAGCGGCGGGACGGCGCGCTGTCTCGTCGAGCCAGGCCCGCGCCTGCCGCTGCGCCTCGGCGATTTCGTCGCGTGACATTTCGTCCGACAGGTCGGCGCGGCACTGCTGGCCTTCGATATTGCCGCCGAGCGCGGCGAGATTGAACCATTTATGCGCCTGGATCAGGTCGACATCGACCCCGCCGGTGCCGGTCGAAAAAGCGATACCGAGATCGAAATAGGCATTGGCGTCGCCGCGGGCGGCGTCGAGCAAGCGGCTCTCGATCAGATATTGGGCAGACTTCAGACTGTTCGCCATGATAACCCCCTTTGCCTCCACCCCACATGGAGACCTCGGGGCCCAAATTTGCGGTTTATGGTCAACAAAACGTTAACGGCAGCGCGACTTTTTTGTGGATATTGCGCAAAGCCCCCAGAAATTGGCGGTTCCCGACGTTAATCAACCGATTGGAAGATTGTCGATCAACCGCGTTTTTCCGATCCGCGCCGCCGCCAGAAGCCGTGCTGGTGGGCGCAAGGCACCCAGCCGTTCGAGGCTGTCGGCGTCGGCGACCGCGACATAATCGACGCTGTCGAAGCCGCCGCTGACGATCGCCGCCTCGGCCTTGGCAAGAGCTTCGGGGACATCGCCGCCGCTCGCAATCGCTTTGGCCGCAGCGTTCAGCGCGCGCGGAAATGCGGTTGCCGCCGCGCGCTGTTCGGGTGACAGATAGGCATTGCGCGACGACAGCGCGAGGCCGTCGGTGTCGCGCGCGATCGGCGCGCCCAATATGTCGATCGCGAAGTCCAGGTCACGTGCCATGCGGCGGATGATCGCAAGTTGCTGCCAGTCCTTTTCGCCGAAGATGGCGACGTCGGGGCGCACCTGGTTGAACAATTTGGCGACGACGGTCGCAACGCCGTCGAAATGGCCGGGGCGCGCCGCGCCGCAATAATCCGCGCCGAGTTCGGCAACCTCGATATGCGTGTTGTGGCCGCCGGGGTACATCGTGCCGACATCGGGCGCCCAGAGGAGTGCGGTGCCTTCCTGCGCCAGCATCGCGGCGTCGCGCGCCTCGTCGCGCGGATAGGCGTCGAAATCCTCGTTCGGGCCGAACTGGGTCGGGTTGACGAAGATCGACACGACGGCGTGATCGGCGACACGTTTTGCCATGCGGACGAGCGAAAGATGGCCGTCGTGCAGCGAGCCCATCGTCGGCACCAGCGCGACGCTTTTGCCCCCTTGCTTCAGTGCCGTCACGGCACGGTGCAGCATCGCGATGTCACGGATGATTTGCACGGTTGGTCGCCCTCCGATATTGGCGCGACTATATCACTTCGCGCGACGGCCGCCCATGCCGCGCAAACAGGAAAATCGCAACGCTCATGACGACGCCCGCACCGCACCGCATCATCTTTGCCAATGAAAAGGGCGGAACGGGCAAATCGACCTGCGCCGTGCATTTCGCGGTGGCGCTGGCGAGCCAGGGCTGGCGCGTCGCCGGGATCGACCTCGATCCGCGTCAGCGCACTTTCCACCGCTATCTGGAGAATCGCCAGAACACCGAAAAGCGCCGTGACATCGTGTTGCCTACCCCGCGCTTCGAGGTGTTCGAGGGCACAACGATCGAAGAACTCGACGAACAGGTCGCCCGGCTGAGCCAGGACGCCGATTATCTGATCGCCGACACCCCCGGCCGCGACGACGTTTTTGCCCGCCACCTCGCGACAAGCGCCGACACGCTGGTCACCCCGATCAACGACAGTTTCATCGATTTCGACCTGATCGGACAAGTCGATCCCGAAACGTTTCAGGTTACGCGCCCCAGCTTTTATTCCGAGCTGATCTGGGACACGCGCAAGACGCGCGCCAAGACCGACGGGCGGACGATCGACTGGATCATCCTGCGCAACCGCCTCCAGCATGTCGATGCGCACAATATGCGCCGTGTCGGCGAGGCGCTGACCCAATTGTCGCGCCGTGTCGGTTTTCGCGTCATCCCCGGCCTCGGCGAGCGCGTGATCTATCGCGAACTGTTCCCCGCAGGCCTTACCCTGCTCGACAAGGCGCACCTTGGCGGCATGGGGATCGGCCATGTCGTCGCGCGGCAGGAACTGCGCGAAGCGATGGGGGGCTTGAACCTGCCGGCGCGCGAGCGGTTCCATCCCGACGGCGACCTGTTCGCCGCCGCCTGACCTCCCCTCTTCCCACAGGATCCGCCATGACCCATGTTTTCCATCCTACCATGCTGCGCGAATATGACATTCGCGGCGTCGTCGGCGACACGCTGTCCGCGGCTGACGCCAACGCGATCGGGCGCAGCTTCGCGACGTTGATCCGCCGGGCGGGGGGCAGGCGGATCGCGGTCGGTTACGACGGGCGGCTGTCGTCGCCGATGCTGGCCGACGCGCTGATCGCCGGGATCAACGCCGCGGGCATCGATGCGCTGAACGTCGGGCTGGGGCCGACGCCGATGCTCTATTACGCCGCGTCAACGCAGCAGGTGGATGGCGGCATACAGATAACCGGCAGCCACAATCCCCCCGACTATAATGGTTTCAAGATGGTGTTTCAGGGGCGCCCCTTTTTCGGCGCCGATATTCAGCGGATCGGCGAAATGGCCGCCGCCGCCGACTGGGATAGCGGAGAAGGAACGGCGGAGAGCATCGACATCGTCGACGCTTATGTCGACCGGCTGGTCGAAGGTTTCGCGGGGCGCGGCTTCCGGATCGGCTGGGATGCCGGGAACGGTGCTGCGGGCACGGTTATCGAAAAGCTGACCGCGCGCTTGCCGGGTGAACATCACCTGCTTTTCACCGATATCGACGGCCATTTCCCGAACCACCATCCCGATCCCACCGAGGAAAAGAATCTGGCGGATCTCAGAAAGCTCGTCGCGGACAAGCGCCTCGATTTCGGCGTCGCTTTCGATGGAGACGGCGATCGTATCGGCGCGATTGACGGCGAAGGCCGGGTGATCTGGGGTGACCAACTGCTGCAAATCTATGCCGCCGCGGCACTCCGCGACCTGCCGGGGGCGACGGTTATCGCCGATGTGAAGGCCAGCCAGGCCCTGTTCGACCGCGTCGCCGAACTGGGCGGAAAGCCGCTGATGTGGAAAACCGGGCACAGCCTGATCAAGGCGAAGATGAAGGAAACCGGCAGTCCGCTGGCCGGCGAGATGAGCGGGCATATCTTCTTCGCCGATCGCTATTATGGCTATGACGACGCGCCCTATGCCGCGGTGCGGCTGATCGAGGCGGCGACGGCGCTCGGACAGAGCGTCACCGAATTGCGCGGCCAGATGGCGCCGATGGTCAACACCCCCGAACTGCGCTTCCAGGTCGACGAGGTGCGCAAATTCGCCATTGTAGACGAGGTTCTCGACCGACTGGCCGAATCGGGCGCGCAGGTCGACCGCACCGACGGCGCGC
>NZ_MIAM01000036.1:0-16341 GCF_001830555.1 Sphingopyxis sp. RIFCSPHIGHO2_12_FULL_65_19
CGCGGCGAAGCCGGTCGAAATCGGCCCCGAAGTCGATGGCCTGCGCGTCATCCGTGCCGGGCTGGCGCCGACCGACCGCGTCGTGATCACCGGATATCAATTCGCACGCCCCGGCACCAAGGCGGTGACCAAGGCCGGCAAGATCGCCGCGGTGGCCCCGCCCAAGGGTGCCGCTGGTGCGACCGAACCGGTGTCGGCGCAGGCGACGTTTGCCAGATAAGTAAATTCGTCATCCCGGCGAAGGCCGGGATCTCCACGGTGCGTTCATCCTCAACGTCGAGATCCCGGCCTGCGCCGGGATGACGCTGGGGCTTGGGGTTCCGACTCCATTGCTTTTTCAGACAGGGGCTTTCCCATGCGCCTATCCCGCTTTTTCATCGACCGGCCGATCTTTGCCGCCGTGCTCGCCGTCATCATCACCATCGTCGGTGCGGTCGCCTATATCGGCCTGCCCGTCTCGCAATATCCTGACATCGTCCCGCCGACGGTGACCGTGACCGCCACCTATCCCGGCGCGTCGGCCGAAACCGTCGCCGAAACCGTCGCGGCGCCGATCGAGCAGGAAATCAACGGCGTCGACAACATGCTCTATATGAGCAGCCAGTCGACCGGCGACGGCGTCGTCACGATCACCGCGACTTTCAAGATCGGCACCGACCTCGATGCCGCGCAGGTGCTGGTGCAGAACCGCGTCGCGATCGCAACCCCGCGCCTGCCCGAAACGGTGCAGCGTCTGGGCGTCGTGACGCGCAAGACGTCGCCCGACTTCCTGCTGATTGTGAACCTTGTCTCCCCCGACAAGTCGCTCGATCGCGCCTATATCTCCAACTATGCGCTGACGCAGTTGCGCGATCGGCTGAGCCGCATCGACGGCGTCGGCGACGTGCGCCTGTTCGGCAGCCGCGACTATGCGATGCGTGTGTGGATCGACCCCGGCCGCGCCGCCGCGCTCGACTTGACCGCGGGCGAGATCGTCGCCGCGCTGCGCCGCGAAAATGTGCAAGTCGCTGCGGGCTCGCTCGGCCAGCCGCCGCATGGCAATGGCAGCAGTTTCCAGCTTAGCGTCGAAACGCAGGGCCGCCTGACCGATCCCAAGGACTTCGCCAATATCGTCATACGCAGCGATGCCGATGGGCGGCAGGTCCGCGTCTCGGACGTCGCGCGCGTCGAGCTTGGCGCTTCCGACTATAACTCGAACACCTATTTGTCGGGCGATCCCACGGTCATCATGGCGACCTTCCAGCGCCCCGGATCGAATGCGCTTGCCGCGGCACAGGCGGTCGAGGCCGAAATGGCGGCGGCATCGAAAAGCTTTCCCAAAGGGCTCGAATATCGCGTCATCTATAACCCCACCGAATTCATCGCCCAGTCGATCGACGCGGTGATGGACACGCTGATCGAAGCCGTCATCCTGGTCGTCATCGTCATTCTGGTTTTCTTGCAGAAATGGCGCGCGGCGATCATTCCGGTGCTGGCGATCCCGGTGTCGCTGATCGGCACCTTCGTGGTGCTCGCCGCGTTCGGCTACAGCCTCAACAATTTGTCGCTGTTCGGGCTGGTGCTGGCGATCGGGATCGTCGTCGACGATGCGATCGTGGTTGTCGAGAATGTCGAACGCAACCTGGAAAAGGGCATGTCCGCGCTCGAAGCGGCGCGCACGTCGATGGACGAAGTATCGGGCGCGCTCGTCGCGATCGTGCTTGTGCTGTGCGCGGTGTTTGTGCCGACCTTGTTCCTGACCGGCCTGTCGGGTGCTTTCTACCAGCAGTTCGCGGTGACGATTTCGACCGCGACGATCATTTCGCTGGTCCTGTCGCTGACCCTGTCGCCGGCGCTGGCCGCCATCCTGCTTCGCGGCCATTCGGCGCCGACCGATGACGGCAAGGCCATGCGATATGTCCGCCGCGCCGGCGACGCGTTCAACCGCGGTTTTGAACGGATGAGCGACGGTTATGCGCGCCTGACCGACCGGCTGGTGCGCGCGCCGAAAAAGATGATGGTCACCTACGCCGGGCTGATCGCGGCGACCGCGGGGCTGTTCTGGGCGACGCCGACCGGCTTTATTCCGGCGCAGGACCAGGGCTATTTCCTTGTCGTTGCCAAGCTGCCCTCGGGGGCTTCGGTCGAACGCACCGATGCGGTGCTGAAAAAGGTCGCGGCGCGCGTGCTGCCGGTCGAGGGCGTTCTCGGCTCGGTGATGCTCGCGGGCTTCGACGGCCCGTCGCAGACGCTCGCTCCCAATTCGGCCGCCGCCTATTTCCCGCTCAAATCCTTCGAGGAGCGGAAGAAGCTTGGCGTGACCTTCGCGGGTATCATGGCCGAGGCGCAAAAGCGGACCGCCGACATCACCGATGCACAGATCGTGATCATCCCGCCGCCGCTGATCCAGGGCATCGGATCGGCGGGCGGTTACCGGATGGTCGTGCAGGATCGCGGCGGCCATGGTTATGCGGCGCTGGCGAACGAGACGAACAACCTGATCGGCAAGGCGAACCAGACCCCCGGCCTCGCCAATGTCTTCACCTTCTTCGACCCGACCAGTCCGCGCGTTTTCGCGGACATCGACCGGGCGAAAGCCAATGCGCTCGGCGTCCCGCCGGAGCGGGTGTTCGAGGCGCTGCAAGTCTATCTCGGTTCGGCGTTCGTCAACGACTTCAACCTGCTCGGCCGCACCTATCGTGTCACCGCGCAGGCCGACGCGCCCTATCGCCAGACCGTCGCCGATATTGCGAATCTTCGCACGCGGTCGGACAGCGGCGCGATGGTGCCGATCGGGTCGGTCGCCAATTTCGAGGACCGGACCGGGCCGTATCGCGTCACGCGCTACAACCTGTTCCCCGCGGTCGAAATCGACGGCGACACGGCGCCGGGTTCATCGTCGGGCGCGTCACTGACGACGATGGAAAAGCTTGGCGCCGAAACACTGCCCGCGGGCTATGGCACCGAATGGACGGGCATCGCCTTCCAGCAAAAGGCGGCGGCCAATACCGCGGGAATCGTCTTCGCGCTCGCGGTGGTCTTCGTCTTCCTCGTGCTGGCGGCGCAATATGAAAGCCTGATGCTGCCATTGGCGATCATCTTCATCGTGCCCATGTGTCTGCTCGCGGCGATGATCGGGGTGAATTTGCGCGGCATGGACAATAATGTGCTGACGCAGATCGGGCTCGTCGTGCTCATCGCGCTTGCCGCGAAGAATGCGATCCTGATCGTCGAATTCGCCAAGCAGGCCGAGGAAGAAGATGGCTTGTCGCCGATCGACGCCGCGGTGCGTGCCGCGCGCGACCGCCTGCGCCCGATCCTAATGACCAGCTTTGCCTTCATCCTCGGCGCGGTGCCGCTGCTCATCGCAAGCGGGGCGGGGGCGGAACTGCGCCAGGCGCTCGGCACCGCGGTCTTCTTCGGCATGCTCGGCGTGACGGCGTTCGGCCTCATCTTCACCCCGACCTTCTACGTCGTCGCGCGTTCGCTCAGCCAGTGGTCGGCCGAGCGGCGGGTGCGGCGCGGGTCGGGCGACCACGGGACGGCGCTGCCGGTTCCGGCGGAATAAGGTGGCAAGCGCATCAGCATCTTTCTGTGTGTCCCCGCGAAGGCGGGGACCCATCTCCGGTGGGTTCAAACGTGCACCGGCAGGAGATGGGCTCCCGCCTTCGCGGGAGCACACAAGCTTCCTTAGCGATAGAATTTCAGGAGAAGGGTCATGATCCTCCGCAATATCCTCACTGCCGCCTCGGCGCTCGCGCTCGCCGCCTGCGCCGTTGGTCCCGACTATAAGGCGCCGCAATCGGCGTCGGCGCCGGTGGCGACCGGGCCGTTCGTCGCGGCGAACAGCCCCGCGGTTTCGTTGGCGCCGGTCGCGGCGGACTGGTGGCGGCTCTACGACGATCCCGTCCTCGACGGGCTCGTTGCCGATGCGCTCGCCAGCAACACCGACGTTCGCGTCGCGGTCGCGAATATCGCCCGTGCCCGTGCGTCGCTGCGCGGCGCGCGCGCCGACCGCCTGCCGCAAGCGCAAATCGGCGCGGGCGCCGACTATGGTCGCAGCCCCGAAGGCCAGCGCCTGCCGGGTTCCGACCGCGACGATTGGGCGGTCGATGTCGGAGTCAATGTCTCTTACGAGGTCGACCTGTTCGGGCGGGTCAGCCGATCGGTCGAAGCCGCGCGCGGCGACGCTGCCGCCGCCGAAGCCAATGCCGACGCGGTGCGCGTGATCGTCGCCGCCGACACGACGCAGGCCTATGCCGATGCCGCGTCAGGCGCAGCGCGGCTGGATGTCGCGCGGCGGATCGTCGGGTTGCTGGACCAGCAGGTCAAGCTGACACAGCGGCGCAAGGAGGTCGGAATGGCGACGGGGCTCGACCTTGCGCGCATCACGACGCTGCGCGACCAGCGTTCGGCCGATATTCCTTCCATCGAAGCTGAACGGCAGGCGGCCTTGTTCCGCCTCGCGACTCTGACCGGTCGTGCGCCCGCCGCGCTCCCTCCCATCGCAGCGGACCGCAACATCAGCCTCGAAATCACCGATCCCATCCCGGTCGGTGATGGGGCGGCGCTGTTGAAGCGTCGTCCCGATATTCGTGCGGCCGAGCGCCGCCTGGCCGCCGACACCGCACGCATCGGCGTCGCGACGGCGGATCTTTACCCGCGCATCACGCTGGGTGGTTCGGTGGGTTCGACCGGATCGGGTTTTGGCGATATATTCGGCGGCGGGCCGCTGCGCTGGTTGCTCGGGCCTTTGCTGAACTGGGCTTTCCCCAATCAGGAACCCGCCCGCGCGCGAATTGCGGCGGCCGAGGCCGATACGCAGGCCTCGCTCGCCGAATTTGACGGCACCGTGCTGCGTGCGCTTGAAGAGACGGAAACTGCGCTGTCGTCCTATGCGCGATCGCTCGAACAGCGCCAGGCACTGCGCGCTGCGCGCGACCAGGCCGAACGCGCCGCGCGGATCGTGCGGGCGAAGCGGCAGGAGGGCGCATCGGACTCGCTCGAATGGCTCGACGCCGAACGCACCTTTGCCGAGGCCGAGGCCGTGCTGGCCGCGCAGGATGGGCAAATTTCACGGCGGCAGGTCGCGCTGTTTCGCGCGCTCGCCGGGGGGTGGTCCAGCTGATCCATACGTCTGCATGATTTGCCAAGTCGCGGATTAACCGGGATAGATGTCGGTCCCGGTTGATCGACGAAGGAAGAAAATCATGCGGAGCCTGCTCGCCGCCTTTGCGTTGCTCGCGGCGGCCCCGGTCGCGGCGGAGCCGGCGCGACCGGCAGAGACCGCGGCGTCGCCCGACGGCCGGATCGTCCTGACGGTTTCGACCGACAACGACGAACGTCCTGTCTGGTCGCTGTCGCGCGGTGGCAAGCCGCTGATCGCGCCGTCGAGTCTCGGCTTCCTGCTCACCGACGGCCCCGCGCTGCAACGCGGTTTCCGAATCGACGGCATCGAGCGTGCGCGCGGCGATGCAACCTGGGAACTGCCATGGGGCGAACGCCGCTTCGTCCGCGACCATCACAACGAACTGCTGGTCCGTTTTCGCCAACATGAAAGCCGCGGCGGGCATGTGATGAACGTCCGCTTTCGCCTGTTCGATGACGGCATCGGCTTTCGATACGAACTGCCCGAACAGCCCGCTATGAAGACGGCCCGGATCGCCGACGAAATGACCGAGTTCGACATTGCTTCGCCCGGCACGGCCTGGTGGATCGCCGGCGGCGAATGGAATCGGTACGAACAGATTTATCAGCGGACGCCGATCGACGGCGTGGCGACCGCGCACACGCCGATCACGATGCGCCTCGACGACGGCACGCATCTGGCGTTCCACGAGGCGGCGCTCGTCGATTATTCGGCGATGTGGCTGAAACGTGCCGACGGCCGCAAGTTTCGCGCAACCTTGTCGCCGTCGTCGCGCGGGCCGCGCGTCGTGCGCGACCTGCCCTTCGCGACGCCCTGGCGCACCATCCGCATTGCCGACGATGCCGCCGGGCTGGTCGAAAGCGATCTCGAGCTGAACCTGAACGAACCGAACAAGCTGGGCGATGTCAGCTGGGTCAAGCCGATGAAATATATCGGCATCTGGTGGGGCATGATCCGTGGGCCGTGGAGTTGGGGCGAGGGGCCGAACCATGGCGCGACGACCGCGCGCGCCAAGCAATATATCGATTTTGCCGCAAAACATGGTTTTGGGGGCGTGTTGGTCGAAGGCTGGAACAGCGGCTGGAACGGCGGACTGTTCAATTTCACCCGGCCCGCGGCGGATTTCGATTTGCAGGGCGTCGCCGACTATGCCCGGAAGAAAGACGTGACCCTGATCGGCCACCACGAAACCAACGGCCATGTCGCCAATTACGAAGCGCAGCTGGCGGATGCGATGCGGCTGTACGGGCGGCTGGGCGTCGGGTCGGTGAAGACCGGCTATGTCGCCGATGCGGGCGGCATCATCGCGCCGGGCGAAGTGCCGGGCACGACGCGGCGCGAATGGCACGACGGCCAGTGGCAGGTCGGCCACCACCAGCGCGTGATCGAAGCCGCCGCAAAATATCGCATCGCGGTCAACGCGCACGAGCCGGTGAAGGACACCGGGCTGCGCCGGACCTGGCCCAACTTCATCACGCGCGAAGGCGCGCGGGGGATGGAATATAACAGCTGGAGCGCCTTTGCGAATGGCGGCCCCGACCATGAACCGACGCTGGTCTATACGCGGATGCTGTCGGGACCGATGGACTATACGCCGGGGGTGCTCAGCCTCGCGGGATCGAACGAGGTGCCGATGGCCTCGACGCTCGCAAAGCAGCTCGGGCTCTACCTCGCCATCTATTCGCCGGTGCAGATGGCGGCCGACCGGATCGAGAATCTGGCGAAGCATCCGCGCGAGCTTGCCTTTATCGGACAGGTGCCGACCGATTGGTCAGACAGCCGGCTGATCGCGGGTGAAGTCGGCGATTATGCGATCTTCGCGCGCAAGGACCGGGCGGGCGGCGACTGGTATGTCGGTGGGGTCAACGACGGCACCGCGCGGACGGTCGCCCTGTCGTTCGACTTCCTCGACGCGGGCAAGACCTACACTGCGACGATCTTTCAGGATGGTGACGGCGCGACCTACCGGACCGATGCCCGGCACCGGATCGCCTATCGGACGATCAGGGTAAAAAGAGGCGACAGCTACAAAGTTTGGCTGGCGCCGGGCGGCGGCGCGGCGATGCGCCTTCATCCGCAGGACTGAAGCGTCAGACGATGTCGCTCGCCGCGCCGCCGGGCGACCAGAGATGCGCGGCTAGCCGGTGGAGCGCGCGCGACAGGGTGCGGCGGTCGATCGTCCCGCCCAGCGATATGCGCAGCGCGTTGGGTGCGCCGGGCGACACCGCGAAGCGATGCGAAGCAACCGCCGACAGCCCGTCGAGCGCGAGCGTGGCGGCGAGCGTGTCGGGATTGCGGTCTTCGACGAGCGGCAGCCAGAGATGATAGCCCTGCGGATGCGCGGCGTGTCGCGCCTCACCCAATACGGTGCGCGCCAGTTTCTGCCGCCACGCCGCTTCCTTGCGCACGGCGCCGACCAGCGTGTCGAAGCGTCCGTCGGCGAGCCATAGCGACAGCATCGCGGCGTTCAGCGGCGGCGCCATCACCGTGCTTTCATGCTGGAACGAGGCCAGTTGCATCGCCGCAGCGACGTCCGGCGCGCGGACAAAGGCGACGCGCAGCGCGGGCGAGATGATTTTCGCCATGCTCGCCACATACCAGCCGATCTCGGGCGCAAAGCTGGTGATCGCAGGGATCGGCGCATCGGGAAGCAGGCCATAGGCGTCGTCCTCGATGATCTGGACCCCGGCGCCGCGCGCCCATTCGGCGATGGCCTTTCGCTCGGCCAGCGCGACGGTCGCGGCGGTCGGATTGTCGTTGGTGGGGACGACATAGAGGGCGCGCAGCGGCGCATCGGCATGGGCCGCCTCCAGGGCGGCGGCGGTCATTGCGGCGACCGGCACCAGCACGACGCCGATGCGCCGCGCGACCGCGCGAAAGCCCGGATAGATGTGGAGTCCGCACGCGACCCGGTCGCCCGGTTTGAGCATCGCCGACGCGATGGCGTGCAGTCCGTTCTGCGCCCCCGCGCTGACGATGACCTGTTCGGCATCGCAGGCAAGGCCGGTGCGCGCGAGCAGCGCTGCGCCGGTTTCGCGATCGGCCGCGCTCCCGCCCGGCCGCTGGTAGTGGAGCCGGGCGAGGCCGTCGATACCCGACAATGTCGCGAGCGCGGAGGTCATCGCCTCGACAAGCCCGCTCTCTGCCGCGATCGGCGGGCTGTTCATCGCGATATCGCTCTGCGCGGCGGTCGCGACCTCGCCGCTTCGCGCGTCGTCGCGGATGAAGCTGCCCGCACGGCCGCGCGCGACGATCAGGCCGCGCTGCCGCGCGAGGTCATAAGCCTTGGTGACGGTGGTAAGGTCGATGCCGAGCCGCGCAGCAAGATCGCGCTGCGGCGGCAGGCGGTCGCCGTGCCGCAGCTCGCCGCCCGCCACCGCCGCCGAGATCGCGGCGGTCACCGCCTTATATTTGGGACCGGCGGCGCCCGCGATATCGGGCGCCCAGGCGTCACCTGCCACGCGGTTCGTCCGCTTCGTGCCTTTCGCGTGCATTGAGTTTCGCCCACAGATGCTCGGTGCCCGATTCCTGCGCCTTGTTCACATATTGCGAGGCGACCAGCCAGCCCTTGATCGGCCGCAGCGGCAGCACGCAGCCGATGACCATGATCGGGATCGAGAAGACAAGATGGACCCAGAGCGGCGGATTATAGGCGATCTGCAACCAGACGACCACGAAAGTGAGCGGAAAAGCGACGATACATTGCGAGAAAAAGGCGGGGCCGTCGTCGGGCGCCGCAAAGCTGAAGTCGAGTCCGCAATTCTCGCAGCGATCGGCCAGCTTCAGCCACGACCGGAACATCGAGCCTTGGCCGCATTCGGGGCATTTCCCATGCCAGCCCGCGGACGCAATCCAGCGCAACTTTTCATTGCCGACCTCGCCGCGTCTCATTTCTGCCTCCAGCTTGTCAAAAATACCATACAAAAACATATGGTAGCTGAGGGAGCGAAAAGGAATTGGCAGAAAAATCGTTATAAAATATAAAACTAGGAGAGCTTCTGTCTGATTGCATGTAGTAAGTGGCAAAAATAGTCATACATAATTTACTGAATTGCCATGGATGTGCAGGGTGTCCGCCGTCTTTGAGGCATTGCGGCGAAGCCCCGCAAATCCGTCATCGTTTACGCCGCTTTTACCAGTTCCGGTGCATGACAGGCCCCGATGTTTGCGACTGGGGATAAATGATGGACAGTATGCGCGGACAGCTTTCGGGCAGCCACGACCAGGACGACGGGGCGATCGATGCGCCCGCGGTCGTCGGAGTCGACGAACGGCGGATGCAGGTGCGTGCCTATAATTATTGGGCGTCCTTGCTGGCCGATCGCGCTTATCCCTCGGTCGAGGATCTCGACCTCGACAGCGCCGATTTCGGATCGCATTCGGTTTTGCTCGATTTCACTGCGGGGGTCGAAAATCCCGGACTCGCCTTCCTCGGCGACCGATTGCGCGAAGAATCGCAGATCGACGAAGATGTCCATTATATCAGCCAAATTCCCGGCCGTTCGCTGCTGTCGCGGCTGACCGATCATTATCTCCAGATCATCGCAAACCGCGCGCCGATCGGCTTCGAGGCCGAGTTTGTCAACGATCGCGGCGTGACGATCATGTATCGCGGTATCCTGCTGCCCTTTTCGTCGGACGACGACACGATCGATTTCATCATGGGGGTGATCAACTGGAAAGAAGCGGTGCCCGCCAACGAGGCCGAGGAACTGCAACTTTCGGTCGAGCAGGCGCTGCGCAGCGCCGCGCCGCTGACGGCGCCGGTCCCGGTTTGGGCCGACGGCCCCGATTCGGGGCATTTCGACGATGACTTCGACGATGACGCCGTTCCCGGATTTACGGCGCTGGACGATGTCCGAGACGCGGATGCCGCCGGTCCGGGGCTAAGCGAACCGGATACGGCCGAACCCGACGACGACGCCGAGCTCGCCGACTGGCTGGCACTGGCGCGCGAAACCGCCGAACGCGCGATCGCCGCCGACAGCCGGAGTCGCGGCGCGCTGTATCAGGCGGTTGGCAAGGCGTGGGATTTCGTTCTCGCTGCCGAACAGCAGCCGGACGCCTTTGCCGCCTTGCTCGACGATGCCGGGCTGACGGTGCAGGACCGTGCGCCGATGACGCCGGTCGTGAAGCTGATTTTCGGCGCCGCCTATGACAAGACGCGGCTGGCCGAATATGCCTGCGTGCTGGGCCATGCAAAGGAACAGGGCGTTGGCCGCGGCGAACTCGCTGCCTATCTCGATCGCTATCCCGGCGGGCTCAAGGGGCTGGTCAAGGACGCACGGGCGCGGCGCAAGCCCGCCGCCGACCGCCAAGACCGCACCGACGAAAAGCTGGAGGCGCTGCGCCGCGCGCACCCCGCGCTGATCCTGGAACATGATGCGGGCGATGCCGAATTTGTGGTGCTGATCGCGCGCGCGATGCCCGGCGGGCATATCGGGATCGTCGCCAAGGCGGCCGACGATCCGGCGCTGGTCGCAAAGCTTGCAAAGAAGGCGGTCGCGATAACCGCTGGCGTGTGAGGGGCGGTTGAGAGCGTTCACGCAACAGACAAACCAAAAATTGAAATAATTTTACGCGAGAGGCCGAACGAGGCCTTGAGCCGCGCGCGCGGCAGGCGCATAGGGATGGCAGCGAACGGGCCCCCGCCGATCGTCGGCTGGGTCCCCCTTTTCTTGGTTCGGGATGCTGCACCTTATGCCTCAGAATTTGTCCGACACGCCGGAAACGGACACCACCGCCTCCACCGCCAAACTTCCCCCCCAAATCGCCGCCGCCTATCTGGCCGCCCTGCGGGGCAGCGCGCTGCCCGGCGAGGGTGACGATATGGATAAGGTGGCGCTGGCCGACGCGAGTCAGTTCGTCGGGCGCGCCGCGCTCGAACGCGGCGCCGACACGCCGTCGCTGCTACTCGAACCGATCGCCGCCGACGGCACCGACCGCCGGATGCGGCTGGTCATCATCAACGACGATATGCCCTTCCTCGTCGATTCGACGTCGCAGGTGGTCGCGTCGCAGGGGCTGGCGGTGCACCGCATCCTGCACCCCGTCGTCGCCGTGAAGCGCGACGCAAAGGGGCATTTGCAGGAAGCCGGCGAAGGCGGAACCCGCGAATCGGTCATCTATATGGAGCTGGAGCGCGGCGACGCGCGCGCGCGGCGGCGGTTGCTCGACGCGGTCGAGGGTGCGCTGCGCGACGTCCGCGCCGCGGTGCGCGACTGGCGGGCGATGCGCGCCGCGATGCTGGCCGATGCAGCCATGCGCGCCGAAGGCGAGGCGGCCGAACTGCTCCGCTGGTTCGAGGGCGGGTCGATGACCCAGCTCGGCCATGAATGGCGGACCCGCAACGGCCAGGTTCACGATCCGCTGGGGATCAGCGAAAGCGCCGACGGCCAGCTACTGTCGCCCGCTGCGCTCGATGCCGCCTTCGCATGGTTCGACGCCCAGGTGAAAGACGGGGGCAGCCCCGCGCCGCTGCTGATCAAGTCGAACCGGCTGTCGGCGGTGCATCGCCGCGTGCTGCTCGACCTGGTCATTGTCCCCGAACTCAAGGGCAAGAAGGTCGAGCGCCTGTCGATTCATGCCGGTCTGTGGACCAGTGCAGCGTTGTCGGCGCGCCCCGACAAAGTGCCGGTGCTGCGCGCGCAGCTCGAGGCGCTGATGGCGAAGTTCGGGTTCGACCCGACCGGACATGCCGGCAAGGCGCTGGCCCATGCGCTCACCGCCCTGCCGCACGACTTGTTGATCGCGTTCGATGCGGGCTCGCTCGAAGAGCTGGTGCTGACCTCGATGTCCATCACCGACCGGCCGCGGCCGAAACTGGTGACGGTGCGCAGCGCGCTGGGCCGTCACCTGTTCGTCTTTGTCTGGTTGCCGCGCGACGAAGTGTCGACCGGCCGCCGCCTCGCGGTGGAAACGATGCTCGTTCGCGAAGCGAAGGCGGGCGTGATCGGCTGGACGATGGTGCTCGAAGATGGCGGCGCGGCGCTTTTGCGCTATACGCTCGACCTGCGCAGCGGCGGGGTCGTCCCCGACACCGATGCGCTCAACGCGCAGCTCGAACAGATGGTGCGCGGGTGGCAGCCCGAGGTCGAAGCGGCGCTGGCAAAGCGCGGCGAGCCCGGCCGTGCCGCGGCGCTCGCGGCGCGTTTCGCGCCGACCTTTCCGCCCAATTACCGCAATCTTTACAATCCTGAAGAAGCGGCGCGCGACATATTGCGGCTGCGCGACCTCGATGCCGAAAACCCGCGCAGCGTGCGCCTCGCGAAAAAGAGCCTCGACGGCGACGACCGGCTGCGGCTCAAAGTCTATAGCGCGGCCGGGCCGCTCGCGCTGTCCGACGTCGTCCCGGCACTCGAACATTTCGGTTTCGAGGTGCTGGAGGAGATCCCGACCGCGCTGCATGGCCGCGCCGCAGGGGCCGATGGCGACGACGACCTGCCGATCGTGATTCATGACTTCACGCTGCGCTTGCCCGCGAATGTCGATGAATTTGCGCTGCTCCCCTATGCCGAGGTGCTCGAAGGCGCGATTGCGGCGGTGCTCGACGGCCGCGCCGAAAATGACGCGTTCAACGAATTGGTGCTGACCAACCAGACCGACCCGCGCGCGATCGTCTGGCTGCGCGCCTGGTTCCGCTACCTGCGTCAGGGCGGCTCTGCCTATGGCATGGATACGGTCGTCAGCGCGCTGCGCCACGCACCGACGCTGACTGCCGCGTTGATCGAACGATTCCGCGCGCTCCACGATCCAAAGGCGCGCGACGCGAAGCGGGCCGAGGCGCTCGAAGCCGACATCATGGCGGGTTTCGCCGACATCAAGTCGATCGACGAGGACCGCATCCTGCGCCTGTTCCATGCGGTGGTCGGCGCGACGCTGCGCACCAATGCCTTCGCGCCCGCCGCGCAAGAGGCGCTGGCGTTCAAGATCGACAGCGCCCAGGTCCCCGGCTTGCCCAAGCCGCTGCCGTGGCGCGAGGTATGGGTCTATTCGCCGCGGGTCGAAGGCATTCACCTGCGCGCCGGTCCGGTGGCGCGTGGGGGCCTGCGCTGGTCCGACCGCCGCGACGACTTCCGCACCGAGATCCTGGGCCTGATGAAAGCGCAGCGCGTCAAGAACGCCGTCATCGTGCCGACCGGCGCGAAGGGTGGCTTTTATCCCAAGGCTTTGCCCGATGCGGCGACTGACCGCGACGCTTGGTTCGCCGAGGGGACGGAATGCTACCGCATTTTCATCCGATCGCTCTTGTCGATCACCGACAACCTCGTCGGCGGCAAGGTCGTGCATCCCAAGGGCGTCGTGATCCACGACGGCGACGATCCTTACTTTGTCGTCGCTGCCGACAAGGGCACTGCGACCTTCTCTGACGTTGCCAATGGTCTTGCGATGGAACGCGACTTCTGGCTGGGCGACGCGTTCGCCAGCGGCGGGTCGAAGGGCTATGACCACAAGGCGATGGGCATCACCGCCAAGGGCGCGTGGCTGTCGGTCCAGCGCCACTTCGCCGAAATGGGCGTCGATGTGCAGACCGACACGATCCGCGTCGTCGGGTGCGGCGACATGTCGGGCGACGTGTTCGGCAACGGGATGCTGCTGTCAAAGGCGATCCAGCTGACCGCAGCGTTCGACCATCGCCACATCTTCCTCGATCCCGATCCCGATCCGGCGAAAAGCTGGAAGGAACGCGAACGGATGTTCAATCTGCCGCGATCGAGCTGGGCCGATTATAACGCCAAGCTGATCTCGAAGGGCGGCGGCATTTTCCCGCGCAGCCAGAAGAGCATCCCGCTCTCCCCCGAAGTGCAGGCGCTGCTCGGCCTGTCGGTGTCCGAAATCGACCCCGGCTCGCTGATCTCGGCGATCCTGAAGGCGCCTGTCGACCTGCTTTGGTTCGGCGGCATCGGCACTTATGTGAAGGCGGCAGCTCAAAATAATGCCGAAGTCGGCGATCCCGCCAACGACGCGCTGCGCGTCGATGCCGAGGATCTGCGCGTCAAGGCGGTCGGTGAGGGCGCGAACCTTGGCACCACGCAGGCGGCGCGCATTGCTTTTTCGGCGAAGGGCGGGCGGATCAACACCGACTTCATCGACAATAGCGCGGGCGTCGATTGTTCGGATAATGAGGTCAATATCAAGATCGCGCTGAACCGCGAGATGGCCGAAGGACGGCTTTCCCAAGAAGACCGCGATGCGCTGCTCGTGCGCATGACCGACAATGTGTCGGCCCTGGTGCTCGAGGATAACCGGCTCCAGGCGCTGGCGCTGTCGATCGCCGAAAAGGGCGGATCGGCGGCGGTGCCATCGCTGGTGCGGATCATGGAAACGTTCGAGGCGTCGGGCCGGCTCGACCGCAAGGTCGAAGGGCTCGCCGCGAACGACGAGCTGCTCCGCCGCGCCGCCGAAGGACGCGGGCTGACGCGTCCCGAACTCGCTGTGCTGCTGTCGACCGCGAAGCTGGCGTTGCAGGACGCGATCGAGCATAGCGACCTGCCGAACGACCCGGCACTAGCGAGCGACCTTGCCGCGGCCTTCCCCGACGAGATGCAGCGCGATTTTGCAGGGGCGATCGCCGACCACCAGCTGCGCCGCGAAATCATCGCCACGAAGATCGCGAACCGCATCATCAACCGCATGGGCATCGTCCATCCCTTCGAGCTGGTCGAAGAGGAAGGCTGTGCGCTGGGCGACATTGCGGCGGCTTTTGTCGCTGTCGAACGGTTGCTCGACATGCCGGCGATCTGGGATGCGCTCGACGCGGCGAAGATCGACGAGGGCGTCCGCCTGTCGCTCTTTGCGCAGGCGGCATCGGCGATGACGTCGCAAATGGCCGACCTGCTTCGCGTCACGCAAACGCTGGCGCAGCCGGGGCCGGTCGTCGCGCGGCTCGAACCCGGGGTCGACCGTCTGACCGCGGGAGTCGATGCGCTGCTCAGCCCGTCGGTGAAGCGCCAGTGGGACATGCTGGCAGAGCAGTTGCAGGGCGCGGGCGCTCCCGAGGCGCTGACCGCCGCGGTCGTGCGCCTGTTCAAGACCGACGGCGCGATCGGCATCGTCGACCTGGCCGAACGGCGCGGCGATGACGAGGTCGCGGTGACCCATGCATTCACCCATCTGGGCGAGGCACTGGGGCTCGACTGGGCCCAGACGCTGGCGGCGCATATGAGCCCGGCCGACCCGTGGGAACGCCTGCTGGTGAACAGCCTGGCGCGCGATTTCCAGCAAATGCGGCTCGGCTTCCTGGCCGGACTGCCAAAGGGCGACCTCGACGCGGCGGTGACCAAATGGCTGGCCGATCATGCGCCGCGCGTCGAACAGTTCCGCGCGACGGTCGACCGGGCGCGGATGATCCCGAACCCGAACGGAGCGATGCTGTCGCACATCGCGGGGCAGGCACGCGGATTGCTGGGGCGGTAAACCGCAAACCCCTCCCCGGACGGGGAGGGGCTTGAGAAAGTTCAAATCGTGCCCTTCCAACCCCGTGTCGCGATCCTCGTGCCCGCACCCGACTATGAAGAGAAATGGCAGCCTGCCTTTGCGCGCAAGGCGGCGGCGCTGACCGCGGCCGGGCTGATCGTCGAGCAAAGGATATGGACCAACCCCGGCGACCTGTCGGGTCACGACCTTGTGCTACCGCTGTTCGCCTGGGGCTATCAGCGCGACGTTGCGGCCTGGTACACGCTGCTGGATCGGATGGAGGCAGAGGGGCTGCCCGTCGTCAATCCGGTGCCGGTTTTGCGCTGGAACAGTGACAAGGCCTATCTTGCCGACCTGGGCGCAAAGGGCGTCGCGGTGGTGCCGACGGTCGAGGTCATGGCGCTCGATAACGCCAGCCTTGCCGCAGCGATGGCGGCTCTTGCCACCGATGAAGCGGTCATCAAGCCCGCCATTTCGGGCGGCGCCGACGGGACGCACCGCATCGCGGCCGGTGCGGCGATCCCTGCCGATGCCTTGGGCCAGCGCCGTCTCGTCCAGCCGCTGATGCCCGGCATCCTGGCTGACGGGGAGTATTCGCTCTTCTTCTTCGCGGCCCGGTTCAGCCACGCCATCGTCAAGCGCCCCGCGTCGGGAGATTTTCGCGTGCAGGAGCAATTTGGCGGCCGCGAGGCGCTGTGGGAAGCCAGCGCGGCCGCGCGCGAACTGGCCGCCGCAGCGCTCGCCGCCGCGCCCGCGCCGCCGGTCTATGCCCGCGTCGACATGGTGGGCGATGCGGC
>NZ_MIAM01000036.1:16409-53912 GCF_001830555.1 Sphingopyxis sp. RIFCSPHIGHO2_12_FULL_65_19
GTTGGGCGGATCGTCGGCCTCCATCCGTTCGACATCGATCCGCGCGACGAGCGCGTTGACGGGCAGCACCTGCCGCGCCGCCTCGGCTTCGAGCGCGTCCCAGAAGACGGGCTCGAGGCTGATCGAGGTCGGGTGACCCGCAATGGTGACCGAGCGTTTGACCGGGGGGTGGAGGGGACGGTCCGCCATGCCCCTTCTTAGCCGTTAGCATCGAGCGAAGTCGAGATGCCGATGAACCCGGCGCCGGGGTTGGGAGCGACGGCAAAGCCGCCGCTTGCCGTCAAACGGGTTCGGCGATCTTTCGAATCGCCGCCCCGCTGGCCGTGCCGGGCCGTGGCTGCGCCACCCGTTGCCAGCTCGTCGTTCGCTAACGCGAACGTCTTCGCTAGCGCCCTCGGCCCGTCAGTACATGTGTTGACCGCCATTGATAGACATCGTCGATCCGGTCACGAACCCCGCATCCTCGCTGCACAGGAATGCCACGCCGCGTGCGATTTCGTCAGCCTGGCCGAGGCGCCCGACGGGGATCTTGGCAACGATCTTTTCCAGCACCGGCGCAGGCACCGCGGCGACCATGTCCGTGTCGATATAGCCGGGCGCGATCGCGTTCACCGTGACGCCCTTCTTGGCGCCTTCCTGTGCCAGCGCCTTGGTAAAGCCGTGGATGCCCGATTTCGCCGCGGCATAGTTGACCTGGCCGTACTGGCCCGCCTGACCGTTGATCGACCCGATGTTGACGATGCGGCCCCAGCCGCGCTCGACCATGCCGCCAAAGGTGGCCTTCGCCATGTTGAAACAGCCGCCGAGATTGACGCGCATCACATCGTCCCAATCGTCATAGCTCATGCGGGCGAGGGTGCCGTCGCGCGTGATCCCGGCGTTGTTGACGACGATATCGACGGGGCCGAATTCCTCGGCGATTCGCGCGCAGCTGTCGAGGCACGCCTGATGGTCACCCACGTCCCATTTGATCGCCGCGATGCCGGTGCGGTCGGTGAATTCGCGCGCCTTTTCGTCGTTGCCGCCATAATTGGCGATGACGGTGACGCCCTGTTCCTTCAGTTTCAGGGAAATGGCTTCCCCGATCCCGCGGCTGCCACCCGTGACGATTGCGATACGTGCCATAAATCCAGCTCTCCCACAGAGTTATGGCTTTATGACTAGGCTGCGCTTGCGGCGGCCGCAAGTTGACCGGAACGTCAATTGCAAAGCTATTCCGCGACGGCGCTCGCCCCGGTCCGGGCCCTAGCGGCTGATCTGCGCCCGGACCCTTGAAAAGTCGCCGATCGCCAAGTCGGCCTTCGCCGCCGTGATCACCAGATTGGCGCCGTCGCCGAACCGGCGGCTCATCAGTCCGCTGGTCGGCAGTTCAATCAGCACGGCATCGCGATCCGCATCATAGTCGGCGACAGGGCGAAAGGGTTTGTGGCCCATCGCCGCCATCTCGCGCGCCGCAAGCTGTTGCCACCAGGGTTCGTAAAAGGCGCGCGCGGGTGCCGACAGATGGTCCGGGTTGGCGCACCAGGCATGTTTGGCGCGGTCGAACAGCATCGTCTGATAATCATGGACCCACAGGTTCGCATCGGCGCGGTGGGTCGTCAGCGGCAGCGTGATCATGTCGGTCCGTTCGGTGCCGGTTTCGGGGTCGACCGTGCTAACCATGCTCGCCCAGCGGATGGCGTGCAGTGCCGCCATGACCGCGGTTGCGTCGCCCGCCGAAAAGGCATCGCGCGCGGCGCTGTCGTGGACGATGCCAATAATCTCGCGCGCGCGTTCGGCCGCTTCGCGGTTGATCGCGGCGCGGCGTTTCGCTTCATCTGTTTCGCCGTCGTCGGCGGACGGCGCATCGGTGCCTGCCAGAGCGCCCAGCCGCGCTTCGAGCAGCGCGACCATCGCGGTCATGCTGCCCCAGTCGAACGGGTGGAACGCCGGGTCGGCGATGTCGTAGCCGCGCTCGAACAGCGCGCGCGCGGTTTCCCCTGCATCGCCGGTGTCGCGCGGATCGTCGCCCTCCGCGTGAACTGCGACCAGATCGACCGGCCATTCGGGAAAGGCGCGAACGGCAAAGGGGGCGAGTTCGCCCTCGCCCAGGCCGCCCAGCGGGCCGAACCAGCCCTCGGGATCGTTGAGCGCAAAGGGCGGCGCGATGGGGGTGCCTGCGTCGCGAACATGCAGGACGCGGACGTCGGCTTTGCGGCGATGAATGAAAAGGGCGAGCATCCCGTCGCGGGGCCCCAAGCCATCCCACAGAGCGCCCGGCAGGCTTGCACAGTCGATCTGGGCCAGGAAATCGGCCGGCTGGTCGTCGATCCTGGGCCATTCGGTTCCGGCGGGCAGCCGCGGGCGACCGCCCAGCCAGCTGGTCGTCGATATGGGGTCGCGCGGCGGAACCTGCGGAACGATCCGCAGCGTTACCGCCCCGGTTTCTGGCTTTTCGGACCCGGCGGGGCGAGCTGCGACTTCGGCTTCGGGCTTTTCCAGCCGGACCACCTGCCGCTCGACGTCGGCGATATGCGATTCGAGCGCGGTCTCGGCCTCTGTCGCTACCGGGATGGGGGCGTCATCCCATTCGATCGCGCGCGCGTCCTGTTGCAGCGGCGCCTTGCCACTCACCCGCGCCAGCCGTGCCGGGGCGATTTCGACATCATCGGGTTCGGCCTGTGCCTTGCGCGACAGGCGCGGCAGGCGAAATTCGCCCGGCGCGCGCGGCGCGGCGGGAACGGTGCGCGGGCGTCGCCGCCACCAAAGCGCAAAAATGATGGCGAGAAAGGCCAGCGTGAACAGGACCAGCTTCAACGCAGCCGATTCGAGCTGGTTCATCGCGTATCTCCAAATCGCGCCGCCGCCGTTTCGGCGCCGCGCCGGATGAATTTAGCGCAAGGACCTAAACAGTTGGTAAGCGGCGGCGGTCAGAGCCAACCAGCAAGTTCGCGGCGCACCAGCGTTTCGATCATCATCTGTCCCGGCGCGTCGGCGTTGAGGCAGTCGATATAGGCGAAGCGTCCGCCGCCCGCGCCCGCGAACTGCTCCTTGCCGCGGATTGCCAGCTCTTCGCGCGTTTCGAGGCAGTCGGCAGCGAAGCCCGGCGCCAGGATCGCAACGCTGCGTCCTTCGCGGCCCAGTTGTTCGAGGCGCGTGTCGGTCGCGGGCTCAAGCCATTTGGCGCGGCCGAACCGCGACTGGAACGCGACGTCGACCGGACGGCCGAGCGCCTCCGACAGCAAACGCGCGGTCTTTTGGCACTGGCAATGATAGGGATCGCCCAGATGCAATGTCCGTTCGGGCATTCCGTGAAAGCTTGCCAGCAGCACGTCGGGCACGAAGTCGAGCCTTGCCAGCCCGGCTTCGACCGATTGTTTCAGCGCCGCCAGATAGGCGGGATCGTCGTGATAGGGGGGCAGGAAGCGCAGCGCCGGTTGCCAGCGCAGCGATGCAAGATGTTGTCCCACGGCGTCGACCACCGTCGCCGTCGTCGCGGCGCAATATTGCGGATAGAGCGGCGCGATCAGGATGCGCCGGCAACCCGCCGCCATCAGCGCGTCGATCGCCGGGCCGATGGCGGGATTGCCGTAACGCATCGCGTGGGACACCACCGCCGCTTCGCCGAGCGCCGCCTGCAATCCCTGGGCCTGGGCCTGGGTGATGGCGGCAAGCGGCGATCCTTTGTCGGTCCATATCTGCTGATAGGCATGCGCCGATTTTTTGGGGCGGGTGGTCAGGATGATCCCGCGCAGGATCGGCTGCCACAGGATTTGCGGGATTTCGACGACGCGGCGGTCCGACAGAAATTCGCCCAGATAACGCCGCACCGATGGCGCATCGGGGGCATCGGGCGTGCCGAGGTTCACCAGCAATATGCCGATGCGGGGCGTCGCCACCGGCGGATGATCGGGCGGGCGCGTCACAGCGGATCTGCCGACAGGGGAATCCGGCGGATGCGGCGGCCGGTGGCGGCGAACATCGCGTTGGCGATCGCGGGGGCGACGACCGGCACCGCAATCTCGCCGAGCCCGCCCGGTTCGCGGTCGCTGTCGACAAATTCGACCAATATCTGCGGCGTTTGCGACAGGCGCGGCAAGCCAAGCTGGCCCAGCTTGCGCGCCGCCGCGACCCCGCCTTCATAATCGGTGGTTGCGCCAACCGCCGCGGCGAGGCCGAAGACCAGCCCACCCTCGACCTGCTGGCGCGCGACCGCCGGATTGACGAGGCGCCCGGCATCGACGACCGCGACAAGCTGTTCGACCTGCAATCCCCGGTCGCTTTGCCGCGCCGTCGCCATCAGCGCGATATGGCTGCCGCGCATCGAATGACAGGCAAGCCCCTGCGCGGTGCCCGCCAGCCCGCCCTCCCAGCCGCCTAGGCTGGTCGCGGTGAGCAGGCAGCGCGCCAGTAGCGGCGCGTTGCCGAGCATCGCCATGCGATAGGACAGCGCGTCGATCCCCGCACGCGTCGCCATTTCATCGACGAAGCATTCGGTGAAAAAGGCGGTGTAGCTGTCGGCGTTGCCGCGCCAGCGCCCGGTCGGAAGGCCGATGTCGGCGGGGCAATGATCGACAGCAACATGGCGGATGGCATAGCCGGTCGCCGCGCCTTCGACCGCGGCGGCGTCCGCGCTGCCCACCGCTTCGCGCTGCGCAATGTCGGCGGGCGTATTGTCGAACAGGCGCGCACGGACTTCGTGGTTCGTCGGCGGCACCGCGATCCGTGTCACCAGCGCGTCGATGCCGCCCGCGGCGTCGAGCGTCGCGGTCAGTTTCGCGCGGGCCGGCGCGCGCGGCGGCAGGCGCATGATTTCCTCGGCGCGTGACCAGGCAAGCTGGACCGGGCGCTGAACCTCCAGCGCGATGATCGCCGCCTGCACCGCGGCGCCATGGTCGAGGCAGGCGTCGAACGATCCCCCCGCCATCACCGGAAACAGGGTCACGTCGGCCGGCGCGATCCCGGTCGCGCGGGCGACGGCGTCGCGGCACTGGGCGGGTGCCTGCGTTGCGACCCAGACGCGAAGGCCGCTGCCGTCGGGGGCGGCGGTCGCGGTGCGCGTTTCCATCGCCGCATGAAGCGCGGGGGCGACGGCATATTCGGCAGAAACCCGGGCGCGCCCGTCCATCGCTTCGTCGACATCGCCTGTGCTGACGATGCGGTATCCGTCGTCCTTCAGCGCGGTTTTCAGCGCCGTGTCGATCCGGTCCGACGAGATCGGCGTGCCCTCGGTCTCGAACAGCGGGGCGAAACGGTCGAGTGCGCGGTTCGCCGCCCACCAGTTACGCGCGACCGCCGCGACCCAGCGGTCGTGCGTGACGACGTGCAGCAGGCCGGGCGAAGCGAGCCCCTTTTTGCGGTCGATGCTTTTCAGGCGGGTCGCGCCGAGCGGCCCCTGGCGGATCGCCGCAAAGACCATGTCGGGCAGGCGGATGTCGCCGGCATAGTTGGCCGACCCGTCGATTTTGGCGGGCAGATCGAGCCGCGTCAGTTCCTTGCCGTAGAGCGGATCGGCGCTGCTGGCGCGGTATATGGGCTCGGCGGGCGGTTCGAGCAGCGCGGCGGCGGCAGCCACATCGCCAAAACGCAGCCGCTTCTTGCCCAGAGTGACGAAGCCGTCGTGGGTGTCGCATTCTTCCCAGTCGGCGTCCCAGCGCTGCGCCGCCGCCATCATCAACAGCGCGCGCGCCTGCGCCGCCGCCGCGCGGCACGGCCCCTCGAACATGCGCACCGACGAACTGTTCGCGGTCAACATCACCGCGTGGCGCACCGCCCATTCGCGGCGGACCCAGCCGCGCACGTCGGACACGAAATCGGGAACGCCGGCCCGCGGCGTGAAGACCGCGCTATCCTCGTCGACCAGCAGCGTGTTGGTGTAGAGCGGGTTGATCGGCGCGGTTTCGACGGCGATGGTGCGCCAGTCGGCGCCCAGCTCGTCGGCCATGATCTGTGGCAACAGCGTCGTGACGCCCTGGCCCATCTCGCATTGCGGGACGATCGCGCTGATGTGGCCGTCGTCGCCGATCTTCAGGAAAGCATTGAAAACATGCTCGTCAGGCGCAGCGGTCACATTGGGCTGATAATCGCGCGGCCACAGGCTCCATGCGATGGCAAGCCCGCCCGCCGCTGTCGCGCCGACCAGCATCTGGCGGCGGCTGACGTGCGGCAGGCGCCGTTTCTTGAAATCCATCTTGTCGCGAATGCCCACCATCGCCGACGCTGATAAGCGGCGCGACTCGTGAGGGCAAAGGCTTTTGGTGCAAATGCTGTCCGCACAGTGGCGCAGCCATGGCAAAGGCTATTTTTACCAACCCCAGGGCGCGGGCGGCGGGGCGACCGGCTGGCGATAGTCGAAGGTGACACGGAAATCACGCCCTTCGCGGTTCAACCCATAGGTAAAGTCCGTGGCCGTGGTTTCGACCGACCAGATGTTGGTGTTCGATACGTTCCGTCCGGTGTGGGTGAACAGCGCGATCGATTCGGCATCGACCGGAAAGGCCTGGCGCGTTGCGGTTCCGGCATCGGTGGTGTCGCCGCCATACATCGTCAGTTCGTCCTTGCTGCCGTCGGCGTGCCGATGGTCGTGCTTCAGGCGAAGCCCGGTGGCGGTGCGCGTGATCACCCAGGTTCGGGAACGATCCCATCCGCCATCGGGGCCAAGGCCGTCGATGTGGAAGGGGATTTCGATGCGGTCGGCCGTGCAATGGCGGATGTGCATCACCATCGCCTTGCCGCGCATGTCGGCGTCGGCTTCCTGATTGCTGGCGAGGCGGCCGGCATAGGCCTTGCCGCAGCGCGCCGCGAGCGCGGCGAAAAAGGCGTCCTGCGGCAGGGGCTGCGGTTGAGGCGGCGGGGTGGCCGCGCATCCCGCCAACAGGGTCGCGGCGAGCAGCGGCAGCGCCGCCTTCATTTGAGCAGGCCGAGGCGCGGGATCTCGATCTTGGGGCAGCGGTCCATGACGACCGTCAACCCGGCCGCATCGGCGCGTTTCGCAGCAGCCTCGTTGATCACGCCCAGCTGCATCCACACGGCCTTGGCACCGTGGACGATCGCTTCGTCGACCGCGGTGCCGGCGTCGTCGCTGTTGCGAAAGATATCGACCAGTTCGGCGGGCGGTTCGACGTCCGCGAGAGTCGCGACGACCGGCGCACCGTGAATGTTCTTGCCCGCATGGCCCGGATTGACCGCGATGACATCGTGTCCCTGTGCGATCAGGAAAGCGAGGACGCCGTTCGATGCACGGGCCGGGTTGGGGGAAGCGCCGACCACCGCGATGCGGCGTTTCTGTCCCAGCAGTTCGCGGATCTCGCCCTCGTCGTTGATCGCCATCATTTGCCCTTTCGCTTGGTCAGCCAGTCGGCGACTTTTGCCGCTATGGCGTGGAATGGCTCACCCGCGGGATCGGTTCCCGCCGCGGGCGGCACGCCGCCGTCGCTGGCGAGGCGGATGCCCATCGACAGCGGTATGCGGCCGAGAAAGTCGAGTCCCATCGTCCCCGCCGCCGCCTCTGCGCCGCCGCTGCCGAAGGGGTCGCTGACCTCGCCGCAATGCGGGCAGGCATAGCCCGCCATATTTTCGACCAGCCCGATGATCGGCACCTCGGCCTGTTCAAATAGGCTGACCGCGCGCGTCGCGTCCATCAGCGCGAGGTCCTGAGGCGTCGATACGATCACCGCGCCCGCGGGCTTGTGCTTCTGGATCATCGTCAGTTGGACGTCGCCGGTGCCGGGCGGCAGGTCGACCACCAGCGTGTCAATGTCGCCCCAACTGGCATCGACGAGCTGTTCGAGCGCCTTGCCCGCCATCGGCCCGCGCCATGCGATCGCCTGTCCCGGCGCCGCGATCTGCCCCGTCGACAGCATCGGCACGCCATAGGCATTAGGGACGGGAGCGAGTTTCGACCCGCGCGCTTCGGGTTTCACCCCTTCGCTGTCCATCAAGCGCGGCTGCGACGGGCCATAAATGTCGGCATCGACCAGCCCGACCTTGACGCCGAGCCGCCGAAGCGCGACCGCCAGGTTCGCCGCGAGCGTCGATTTGCCGACCCCGCCCTTGCCACTGCCGACCGCGATGATCGTCATCGCCTTTTTTTCGGCGGTCATTGCGACCCGCACTTCGCGCACGCCCGCGTCTCCCAGCAGCCCGGCGCGCAGCTTGTCCTCGAGCGGTTGGCGTTCTTCCGCCGCAAGCCCCGACACGTCGAGCACGACCGCGAGCAGGCCCGAATCGTCGAGGAAACGGAGGCCCGAGGTGCGGCCGCCGCTGAGGTCGGCGGCAAGGCTGGCGAGGGGTGCGGTATCGGTCATGTCCCGGCGAAATAGGGAAGCAGGGGCCGATTGCCAGCCATTTTCGCGCGCACCCCCTGTTAATCGCGCCCGCCGACCCTATAAAAGCCTTATGAACGACAAGATTGACGGCAGCATGGGACGCCGCAGCCCAAGGGGATTGCGGCAGTTTTTCGATTCGATCAGCCAGATGGCGAACAGCCCGTGGGGCAGTGGGCCCGGCAAGGGGGATGACGATGGCAAGGGCGACGGCAGCCCCGGGCCGCGCAACCCGTGGGTGACCCCTGATCCTGCCGATCAGCGGCGCGGTCCGAAACCGCGCGGCCCTTCGGCGCTCGACGAACTGCTGCGCAAGGGACGCGGCGGCTTTGGCGGCGGCGGTTCGGGCGGCGGCAGCTCGTTCGATTTCGGCGATTCGGCCAAGCTGTGGAAATGGGTCGTCCTCGCGCTTGTCGTGGCGTGGGTGCTCTTTTCCTCTTTCCACATCGTGCCGCCTGAAAAAGAAGGCGTCGTCACCCGGCTCGGCAGCTATTCGCGCACCGTCGGCCCCGGCGTCAAATTCACCTGGCCGGCGCCGGTCGAACGCATCCGGCTGGAGGATGTTCGCGCGATCCGCACGATGGCTATCGGCTCGCCGAACGCGACCGACGAAAATTTCGTGCTGACGCGGGACCAGAGCATTGTCGACCTGGCTTATGAAGTCCGGTGGTCGGTGCGCGATCCCGAACTGTTTTTCTTCCAGCTTGCCGACCCGGAAGGCACGATCCGCGAAGTCGCCGAAAGCGCGATGCGCGCGACCGTCGCGAATTTCGACCTGGTTCAGGCGATCGGCCCCGGCCGCGTCGAGATCGAGGCGCAGGTCCAGCAGCGGATGCAGGAATTGCTCAACCAATATCGCTCTGGCGTGATGATCCAGGGCATTGCGATCCGCCAGGTCGATCCGCCGAGCCAGGTCGATGAGGCGTTCAAGGAAGTTACCGCGGCGCGGCAGGAACGCGAATCGGCGATCAACCTTGCGCGCGCCTATCAGCAGCAGGTGCTCGAACGCGCGCGCGGCGATACCGCGGCGTTCGACAAGATTTACGAGCAGTATAAGCTGGCGCCCGGCGTGACCCGCCAGCGCCTCTATTATGAAACGATGGAGACGGTGTTGTCGAACGTCGACAAGACGATTGTCGAAGCGCGTGGGGTGACCCCCTATCTGCCGCTCAATGAAGTGCAAAAGCGGTTGAAGGCGCCCGAAGCCGTCCAGAAGGGAGGCGAATGATGCCCGGCTCCTTGTTCCAGAACCCGATGCGCCTGCTGTTCGGCGTCGTTATCCTGCTCGTCGTCCTGTCGCAGTCGCTCGCGATCGTGCCCGAAGACAAGCAGGCGCTGATCCTGCGCTTTGGCGAGATCGAGCGGACGGTGAACCGCTACAAGGAAGGCGAGGATTTCGGTAAGTCCGGCGCCGGCCTTGTCCTGCGCGTGCCGTTCACCGACGGCATCCAATATATCGACAAGCGCATCCTGGGCGTGAACATGGAACGCCAGCAGGTGCTGTCGACCGACCAGCAGCGTTTGCAGGTCGATGCGTTCGCGCGCTTCCGCATCACCAACCCGGTGCGCATGTACACGGCGATTCGCACCGAGGAAAAATTGCAGACGCAGCTCGGCACGATCCTCGGCTCCTCGCTGCGCAACGAGCTGGGCAAGCGGACCTTCTCCACGCTCCTGTCGCCCGAACGCGGCGCGGTGATGGACAATATCCAGGTCGCGCTGAACCGCGAGGCGAATAAATACGGCGCCGAGATCATCGACGTGCGGATCAAGCGCGCCGACCTTCCCGAAGGCGCGACGCTCGAGGCAGCGTACAACCGGATGCGCACCGCCCGCCAACAGGAAGCGATCTCGATCCGCGCCGAAGGGCAAAAGGAAGCCCAGATCATTCGCGGCGGTGCCGATGGCGAAGCGGCACGCATCTATGCCGCCAGCTTTGGCAAGGACCCTGATTTTTATGATTTCTACCGCGCGATGCAAAGCTATCGACAGACCTTCCTGGGCGAAAATAACCAGGGTGGAACGTCGATCATCATGTCGGCGGACAATGAATATCTGAAGCGTTTCCGCGGCAATTGACGCGGTGGCGGCGGGCGGGGTGCCCGCTGGCGGCGGGGTGAACGGAACCTTTAGAGCCCGTTCATGTTCAAATGCCGTTCAGCCGCCCCGCCGCAGACCGCCGCAGCCGGGGTTTTTGAGTTTTCGACAACGAAGAGGATTACCGATCGTGCGTTATGTTTATGGCATCACTTCGGCCTTGCTGGCGGGTGGCACCGCGCTGGCGCTGGTCACCCAGTCTCCCGTCGGCGCGCAGGTCGCGCAGAATGAGAAGAGCGAGATGGCGCGGGTCGTGCCGCGGGCGGGTGCGCCCGAAAGCTTTGCCGACCTGGTCGAACAGCTGCAACCCGCGGTGGTCAACATCTCGACCAAGCAGGAAGTCACGCTCGGCGTCCGGCTGAACCCCTTCGCCGGGACGCGCGAGCCGATCACGCAGGAACAGCAGGGCGGCGGATCGGGCTTCCTCATCTCGGCCGACGGCTATATCGTCACCAACAACCATGTGATTTCGGGGGGGCCGCGTGGCGAGGCGGTGAACCAGGTCACGGTGACGCTGACCAACCAGAAGGAGTACCGCGCGACGATCGTCGGCCGCGATGCCGCATCCGACCTTGCGCTGCTCAAGATCGATGCGTCGGGGCTTCCCTTCGTGAAGTTCGCCGACAGCGGCACCGCGCGCGTCGGCGATTGGGTCGTCGCGATCGGTAACCCGCTCGGGCTCGGTTCAACGGTCACCGCGGGCATTATTTCGGCGGTCCAGCGCAATATCGGCCAGGGCGGCGCCTATGACCGCTATATCCAGACCGACACCGCGATCAACCGCGGCAATTCGGGTGGCCCCCTGTTCGATCTCGAAGGCAATGTCGTCGGCATCAACAACATGCTGATCTCGCCGGTCGGCGCGAATATCGGTGTCAATTTCGCCATTCCCGCCGATGCGGCGATCCCCGTGATCGACGCGCTGCGCGCCGGTGAAAAGGTTCAGCGCGGTTATCTGGGCATCGGCATCGCGCCGGTTGACGAGGATCTGGCGGCGGCGCTCGGCCTGCCCAAAGATCGCGGCGAATTTATCCAGCGCATTGAACCCGGACAGGCGGGTGAGAAGGCCGGACTGAAGCGCGGCGACGTGGTGACCAAGGTCAATGGCAAGGATGTCACGCCGCAGCAGACGCTGTCCTATATTGTGTCGAACACAAAGCCCGGCACGCGCATCCCGCTCGAAATCATTCGTGACGGCAAGACGATGACGATCCAGACGCTGGTCGGCACGCGGCCGCCCGAGGAAGAGCTGGCGGGCAGCAACTTCGATCCCGAGGCGGAACAGGCCGAACCCGAAGATCCGACCGGTGCCGCCGACAAGGCGATCCAGGAAGAGCTCGGCCTGTCGGTGCAGGTGGTGACGCCCGATATCGCTCGCGCGGTCGGGGTCGATGCCGGGACCAAGGGTCTGGTGATCGGCGCAGCGTCGGCAAGCAGCGATGCAGGCCGCAAGGGGCTGCGTCGCGGCGACGTGATCCTCAGCGCCAACCGCACGCCGGTCGCGACCAGCGAGGCGCTGGCAAAGGCGGTTGCCGATGCGAAGAAGGCGGGCCGCGACGCGGTCTTGCTCGAAATCCTGCGCCGCGGCGGCCCGTCCGCCTTTATCGCGATCCGCATCAAATAAACGCCGGATCGTTGCGCATGAAGGGGCGCCGCGACCTTCGGGTCCGGCGCCCTTTTTCGTTTGCGCGCGCGCAACTATGTTCCTATTATGTTCCAACGCTAACGAGTCGGGAGAAGGATGATGATTGGCTATGTAACGCTGGGGACGAAGGATCTGGCGAAAGCCGCGGTATTTTACGATGCGATCGCCGCCGAACTGGACACGCCGCGCATGATGGAATTCGACGGTTTTATCGCGTGGGGCAAGCCTGATGGCGCCGCGGGCATCGGCCTGACCAAGCCGTTCGATGGCAAGGCCGCCAGTGTCGGCAACGGCGTGATGGTGGCGCTCGCGGCCAAGGACAAGGATCAGGTCCACCGCCTCTATGACATCGCGCTCGCCAATGGCGGGACGTGCGAGGGCCCGCCGGGACCGCGCGGCGAGGGCTTTTACGCCGGTTATTTCCGCGATCCCGACGGCAACAAGCTCAACGCCTTCATCATGGGGTGATGCGCAGCGGTTTTGGGGTGGTTCGTCGTCGCTACCCGATGATCGTCATGCCCGCTTTCGCGGGCGAGCAACCCCGTTTGCCGATTGCCTGCGCTCACCCGGCGCTCTAACCTCAGCGTAGCATTTCCAGGTGGAGGACAGCGGGTGAGCGACGGCAAGACGACAAGCGAAATCTATATCGGCCTTGGCGGCGGCGGCGCGGCGGACGGACCGCGCCAGTCGCTAGTGCTGAAACGCGCGAATCGTCACGGGCTGATCGCGGGCGCCACCGGCACCGGCAAGACGGTGACGCTTCAGGGTCTGGCCGAAGGTTTTTCGGCGGTTGGCGTCCCGGTATTTGTGGCGGACGTGAAGGGCGACCTGGCTGGCATGGCGATGGCGGGCAGCCCGACGGCAAAGGTCCATGAGCCTTTTTCCAAACGCGCTGCCGAAATTGGCGATACGACCTGGACCTACCGCGACAATCCGGTGATTTTTTGGGATTTGTTTGGCGAACAGGGGCATCCCATTCGCACGACGATTTCCGAAATGGGGCCGCTGCTTCTTGCGCGGCTGATGGGGCTCAACGAGGTGCAGGAGGGCGTCCTCGCGATCGCTTTCCGGGTTGCCGACGAACAGAATCTGCTGCTCCTCGACCTCGGCGATTTGCAGGCGATGCTGGTGTGGTGCGCCGAGAATGCCGATGAACTGACGACAAAATATGGCAATGTGTCGAAGGCGACGGTCGGCACTATCCAGCGCCAGCTGCTGACGCTCGAAAGCCAGGGCGGCGATCATTTCTTCGGCGAACCCGCGCTCGACATCCACGACATGATCCGCACCGACGAGAGCGGCCGCGGCTATGTGAATATCCTTGCCGCCGACAAGCTGATGGCAAGCCCGAAGCTCTATGCGACCTTCCTCTTGTGGTTGCTCAGTGAGATGTTCGAGACACTGCCTGAAATCGGCGATCCCGACAAACCGAAGCTCGTCTTCTTCTTTGACGAGGCGCATCTGCTGTTCGACGACGCGCCGCCCGCGCTGACCGAAAAGATCGAACAGGTCGTGCGCCTGATTCGGTCGAAAGGCGTCGGCGTCTATTTCGTCACGCAAAATCCGATCGACATTCCCGAAGATGTCGCGGGCCAGCTCGGCAACCGCGTCCAGCACGCGCTGCGCGCCTTTACCCCGCGTGACCAGAAGGCGGTGAAGGCGGCCGCGGACACATTTCGCCCGAACCCCGAGATCGACGTGGCGCGCGAGATCACCGAACTGAAGGTCGGTGAAGCCTTGGTGTCGCTGTTGATGCCCGACGGCGCGCCCTCGCCAGTTGAACGGACGTTGATCAAGCCGCCCTGTTCGCGCGCCGGCCCCTTGGAGGCAAAGGAACGGGCGATCATCCGCTCGATCTCGCCGGTCGAAGGCAAATATGACACCGCCGTCGACCGAGAGAGCGCCGAGGAACTGCTCGCTGCCAAGGCCGAACAGGCGCAGGCGGCGGCGATCGAGGCGAAGGCGCAGGTCGAGGCGGACAAGCAGGCGGCCATCGCCGCCAAGGAAGAGGCGAAACGCAAGGCGGCCGAAGAACGCGAGCGGTTGCGGCTGGAAAAAGCTGCGGCGCGCGAGGCCGCGAAGCCCAGCTTTACCGACCGGATGGTCCAGTCGGCGGCGCGTTCGGCCGCGACGAGCCTTGGACGGCAGGTCGCGGGCAAGTTCGGCGGCCAGTTGATGCGCGGCATATTGGGCAGCCTGTTCAAATGATCCCGGGATGACGGCGGAAGACGTCGCCGCGATGGAAGCGAGCCTCGTTGCCGTCGCCGAAGCGGGCGCGGATATCCGCCACGCGTTGTTCGACCGCTTCTTCGCGGCCTATCCGGATCGCCGCGCCAGCTTCATGATCGTCGATGCTTCGTCGCGGCGGATGACCGACGAGACCGTGGCAATGATGCTCGGGTTGGCGAAGGGCGAAAGCTGGGTGTGGCCGCTGGTGACCGAGCTGGTGCACACCCACCGCGCTTATGGTCCGCTGCCGATCGGCGAATATGACGCCTTCATCGACATGGCGGTGGCCCAGCTGGGGGCGGCAGCAGGCGCGGCGTGGACGACCGAATGCGAGGATGGCTGGAACGCACAGGCGGCAGCGCTCAAGACGATGATCCGCCAGGCGCGCGCCGAATGGCAGGCGACGTTGCCCGATCCGGCCACCGCCGCCTGATCGGTTGCACTTTGCCACTCGACTCGAGCCCGGAGTTGCGGCAGCTTCGCCTTCAATGACAAAACCGACCTTGCCCGGAGAGGTAGCCGCCGCCGTCGTCGACCCCGTCGCATACGGCCAATGGGAACCGCTGCACGACCAGCTCGCCTGGGCGCGTGCCAACGCGCCGCTGGCGGTCGCTGAGAATGCCGATCACGACCCCTTCTGGCTGGTGACGCGGCACGCCGACATCATGGCGATCAGCCGCGACCCCCAGCGATTCGCGAACGGCATCCGACCCACCGTGCTGACCAATCGCGATGGCGAGGCGCTGGCGCGCGCTGCGACGCCGAACAATGACGGCCATCTGATCCGCTCGCTGGTCCAGATGGATGCCCCCGACCATATGAAATACCGGCTGCTCACGCAGAGCTGGTTCATGCCCAAGAACCTCAAGATGGTCGAGGATCGCATCCGCCAGATCGCACGCGATACGGTCGACCATATGCTCGAGATGGGCGGCGAGTGCGACTTTGCGCGCGACGTTGCGGCGCATTATCCGCTGCGCGTCATCATGGACATCCTTGGCGTTCCGCCCGAGGACGAGCCGCGGATGCTGATGCTGACGCAGCAATTGTTCGGCCCCACCGACCCCGAACTGAATCGCAGCAGGGAAGCGATCACCAGCGCCGATCAGGCAATCGCAATGCTGGGCCATGTCATCGCCGATTTCGAGAATTATTTCGGCGCGCTGACCGCCGAGCGGCGCGCGCATCCGCGCGAGGACATTGCGACGGTCATCGCCAATGCAACGATCAACGGAGAACGGATTCCCGACCGCGAAATGTCGGGCTATTACATGATCGTCGCCACCGCGGGGCACGATACGACGAGTGCCTCGACCGCGGGGGCGATCATGGAGCTTGCGAAGAATCCCGCGCTGTTCGACCGATTCCGCGATGCGGCCGCTGACAAGGCGGGGTTGATCGAGGAAGCGATTCGCTGGTCCACCCCGGTGCAGCATTTCATGCGTAGCGCCAAAGAAGATGTCGAGATTGGCGGCCAGACGATTCGCGAAGGCGACTGGCTGATGCTGAACTATGTTTCCGCCAACCGCGACGAGAGCGTGTTCGCCGATCCCTTTGCCTTCGATCCCGACCGCGAAAAGAACCAGCAGATCGCCTTCGGCTTTGGCGCGCACGTCTGCCTCGGCCAGCATCTTGCGCGCATGGAAATGCGCATCCTGATGGAAGAACTGCTCCCGCGGTTGAAGCGGCTGGAGCTGGCCGGTGCGCCCGCGCGCGTCGAATCGGTGTTCGTCGGCGGCCTGAAGCGCCTGCCGCTGCGGTTCGAGGCGGCCTAGCGCATCTTTCGCTCCGCGCGTCGCAGGCCGCCCCGGTCGGCGGAACAATGCGCGCATCGACCGCGTTTCCCGACGGCTTGCTGAAAGGATAATGCGATGAATGTCTTGAAAAAGGCCGCGATTTCCGTCGCGGCGACGGCCATGATGGTAACGCCGATGGCGGCCTCCGCGGCGCCGTCTTCCGGTGGTGCGCGCGCGGTTTCGGTTGCCGAGAGCGAAAATCAGCTCGAAGGCGGCAGCTGGGTTGCGATCGTCCTCGGGCTCGCGATCATCGGCGGCGGAATCTGGCTGCTGGTCGACGACGATGGTGACGACGAGCCGGTCAGCCCGTAAAGGCAGGTCAATCCCTTTCGGGGGTCAGGCTTTCTCGCCAGGAAAAAAGCGGGCGATTACGTCGCTCGCCAATCGCGCCGGGCGCAATGTTTCTGCGTCGATGCAGCACCAGCTCGACTTCACCTCGGCCAGCACATCCTCGCCGCGCTTGATGATCGTTTCATAAAAGGCGCGTGCGCCCTGCACTTTTTCGAGGATCACGGTCGCGATGACCTGATCGTCGAGGAATGCGGGGCGGCGATAGGTGATCTCGTGCTTCAGCGCGACCCAGAGATGTGCGGCGACCGCGTCGGGCGGCGCGATATGGCGCCAGTGGGCAAGCACCGCTTCCTGCACCCAGCTGAGATAATGGGCATTGTTGACGTGCCCCATGAAGTCAATGACATCGGGTCCGACCTTGATATCGTGATCGTGGGGCAGCGCGGCTTGCGTCATATCGTTGACACTAGTGTCAACAAACTGTGACGGAAAGATGAAATTCTGCGCCCGATCCATTTTCGGCGCTAACGTCCAATCGCGCCGGTCGGTACGATGATAGCATGGCTCGATCCGGAACAAGGGGGCTCGCCGTGGAACATATATTCGTCGCCTTGCCAGGCAACGCCGATGGCGCCGGGTCCTATGACAAGATTTTCCTGCGCGACGCGAATGGCAAGAAGGTCCGCGAAGTGCTGTGGGGCGACTGGCTGACGCTGGCGCCCGATATGCCGCAGAGCGGCGAATGGCGCTGGATACGCTGGGCTTGGAAGGACGAGGCAAAGCGCCGGTTGCTGAAGATTCGCGCCGACGAAGTCACCGACCGCCGCCCGCTCGAAATGATCTTTCTCGACGTTGGCATCGGCGACGGGTCGGTGCTGATCACGCCCGAGCGCGCGACCGACCCCGGACTGCCCGCGGGGCAGCAGGAACGCGTCATCGTCGTCGATGCGGGCAAGGGGCAGGCGATGCGCCAGTTCCTCGATGCGCGGTTCGGCACTTATCGCGCCGGCATGGCCTTTCATGCCGCGGTGATCAGCCATGCCGACCTCGATCATTATGGCGGCTTCCGCAGCATTTTTTCAAACAAGGACATCACCTTCGAGCATGTTTATCACAATGGCGCGCTCGAACTGCCGACGGGCGACGAACTGGACGGCATGGGCGGGGTGACGGCGCCCGACGCGAACGGGGTGCGTTACCTGAAGCAGATCGTCGAGAGCGATGCCGCCGTGCGCGCGATATACGATCCGGCGACCACCCCGTCGAACCGGACTTTTGCAAAGCTGATCGCGACGGCGATTGCGAAGGGCAATGTCGGCCGTTTCGACATGCTGTCGACCGAGCATGGCCGGTTCGCGCAGGGCGCGCGCTGGATGCCCGGCTTCGCGCCGGGCGAGCGCGATGGCTATACGATCGAGGTGCTGGGCCCGTGGGCCGAGCGCGATGCGGCGGGCCAGGCGCGGCTGCGGGTTTTTGGCGACGCGGCCAAGACGAAAAACGGTCATTCGGTGATCCTGCGCTTGCGCTTCGGCGAATTTTCGATCCTGTTCGGCGGCGATCTCAACACGCCGTCCGAACGCTTCCTCCTGACCCGTTACGCGGGGCTCGATAGCTGGCCGCAGGATCAGGCGGGTCGCGACGCGATGGTCGCGGCGGCGCGCGCGCGGTTCCGATCGGACGTGATGAAGGCATGCCATCACGGTGCGTCGGACGTCACCGACGAATTTCTGAGCGCGGTCAATCCGGCGGCGTTCGTGATTTCGTCGGGCGACGATGACGTGAATTATGTCCACCCGCGGCCCGACCTGCTGGGCCGGCTTGGCAAGGCGGGGCGCGGCACCGCGCCGGTGCTGCTGTCGACCGAATTACAACGATCGACGCGCGAGACCGAGGATGCGGCGCTCGTCAAACGGCTGAAGCGCAATATCGATCTGCTCGCCGCCGGCGGGCCCGGCCAGGATGAAAATGGCGCCCCGCTGTCCGCCGCCGATCGCACGGCGGCGTGCGAAGCGCTGGCAAAGGCGATGAATGCCGACGTCGATATGCTGGGGCTGTCCAATGTCAGCGTCGACGGCGCGATCTATGTCAAAACCGACGGCAAACGCCTGATCGCCGCGTTCAAGAAGGAAACGCAGGACGCCAACAACAAATGGTTCTGGTACAGCTATGCGCTGAAGGCCGATCAGACGATGGACCTGGTGCCGCGCCCCGAGCATTGACGCGCGAGGCGAATCATCCCCGGCCGCGATAGGGCGCGACGCCCTGATCGGGCAGCCACAGCGCCGCGGGGGGGGCGTCCGACTGCCAGAACACGTCGATCGGAATGCCGCCGCGCGGATACCAGTAACCGCCGATGCGCAGCCAGCGGGGCTGCATCTCGTCGAACAGTCGGCGACCGATGCCCACGGTGCAATCCTCGTGAAACCCCGCATGATTGCGAAAACTGCCGAGGAACAGTTTCAGGCTCTTTGATTCGACGATCGTTTCGCCGGGCGCATAGTCGATCACGAGATGCGCGAAATCGGGCTGGCCGGTCACCGGGCAGAGCGAGGTGAATTCGGGCGCGGCGAAGCGCACGAGATAAAGCTCGCCCGAGCGCGGATTGGGAACATAGTCGAGTATCGCCGCTTGCGGTGAGGCAGGAAGGTCGCTCGATTGGCCGAGATGTTTCGGCGCCAGCGGTGTGGGGGTGGAATCGGTCATGGAAAGGCTCTAGTGCGCAGCGCGGCGGATGTCACCGACCTCGTTGGACGGTGTGGCCGGGTTCAGCGCCAATTCAGCGGCGCCGCGCCAAGGGTTATGGTTCGGGATCGCGGAAACAGAATGATCAATAGGAAGATGGGGCAAGCAGGCAGGGCGGCATCGCCGCCGCTGATCGCGCTCGCGCTTTTGTTGGCGGGCGTGGTGCCCGCCTTCTCACAGGAAACGACAACGTCGCGTCCGCTCGATTTCCGCTTGCCGCCCGCCGAAGACGATAACCGGACGCCGGGCGTGCAGGGTCCTTCGGACAATGGCCTGCCGCCGGTCGCGCCCGGCGAGCGCCGCGGCCAGCCGACGCCGGCCCCGACCCCCGCCCCGACGCCGGTGCAGCCCGCAACTCCGCCGCGCGTGATCCCGACCCAACCCGCGACCGTAACGACTCCCGCACCCACCGCGACGCAGCGTGACACGCCTGCGACGCCGCGGCCGGTGCCATCGGTCCCTGCGCCGTCGGCGCCGTCCGATGCGACCGACAACCCGACCCTGCCGCCGCTTGAGGCGACGACCCCCGCCACGCCCACGGCGCCGGGCACGACCAGCGAGAGGCCCATCGCCGCCGATAAGGCGCCGGTTGCCGCCGGGCCGACCTCGCCGTCGTCGGGCACCCCGCTCTGGGCCTGGCTACTCGCGCTGCTGGCTGCGCTCGGCGCCGGATATTGGTACTGGCGCCGCCGGGCCGCCTTGGCCGGCCCGCCGATCGACGAAGTTCAGGATGTCCCGCGCGCCGTCACCCCCCGTCCCACCGCGACGCCTCCGCCGCCGCGCGCCGCCGCGGCACCGCCGACGGTGCCGCCCGCTTCCCGTCCGGCAGCGCCCCGTCCAGCGGCGCCGCAGCCCTTGCCGCCGCCGACGGTTCCATCCGAAGCGCGCGCCGCTTCGCCGCTCGTCACCCGCCCGGCCGGCGAGAAGCGCGCGGTGATCAGCATGGCGCTCCATATTCGCAGCATCCGCTTTGCCGCCGATCATGTTGCGGTCGGCTTTGCGCTCAACCTGCTCAACCAAGGAACGGTGGCGGCAACCGGCCTGATGGTGCGCATCGCGCTGAACCAGGGATCGGCCATGCCCGAGCCGGTGCTGAGTCGCTTTTTCGACGGCGCAGGTGGCAGCGTCCTGCGCGACGACATGGTGCTTGCACCCGGCGCGGGCGAAGAATTATCGACCGAAGTCATGCTGCCGCGCGCGGCGATCGAGCCGCTGATGATCGGGGGCAAGCCTATGCTGGTGCCCGTCATCGCGTTCGACGTCACCTATCATTGGGATGGCGACGGGGACGCGTTCGGCCAGAATGCCGGCAGTTTCGTCCTTGGCCGCGAACAGGGCGCAAGTGGCAGCGAAAAACTCGCGCCGCTGCCGCTCGATCGCTTGGCCTATGCCGTCGATCGCCCCGGCGCGCGCGCGACGGCGATCAAGCGCGCGCAATAAGCTGCCCCAAAAAGACACCGATTTATTGTTGCGGTGCAGCATCGGCTGGGGCACATCTCCACCGCGCTTGAAAAAGCGTAGGGCGGGGCATAGGCTGACTATCCCCGGAAAGAAGCCACAGCAGGATGGCCGGGATAGGGACAGGCAAAAGACGTTCCCGACCGGCCGCAACAGGAGCATGACATGGACGCCTTGGTCTCAACCGACTGGCTGGAACGCGAACTGGGGGCATCGGACCTGCGGGTCGTCGATGCGACGAAACTCCTTGCCGACGAGGGCCGCGATGCGCGCGCCGAATATGAGGCTGGGCATATTCCCGGCGCGGTGTTCATGGACCTGGCCGAACTGACCGATCCGTCGAATGCGGTCGAAAATATGGCGCCGCAGGCCGAAAAATTCGCGAGCCGCATGCAGTCGCTCGGCCTTGGCGACGGCAGCCGGATCGTGCTCTACGACGACAGCCCACTGAAGAGCGCGGCGCGCGCCTGGTGGTTGCTCAAGCTGTTCGGCGCGCATGACGTCGCGTTGCTCGACGGCGGCCTTGCCAAGTGGAAGGCGGAAGGCCGCGCGCTGGAAATGGGGAAGCAGACACTGCGTCACCGCCACTTTACCGTGTGGCGCGATGCCAAGGCGGTGCGCACCAAGGACGAGATGCTCGCGAACGTCGACAGCGGTGCCGAACAGGTGGTCGATGCTCGCCCCGCCGCGCGCTTCACCGGCGAGGAACGCGATCCGCGTCCGGGTCTTGCTCCCGGCCATATCCCGGCCTCGCGCAGCCTGCCGCACGGCCAATTGTTCAACGCCGACGGCACCTGGAAACGGGGCGACGATCTGAAGGCTGCTTTCGACGCTGCGGGCGTCGATCTCGACAAGCCGCTCGTCGCGACCTGCGGCAGCGGCATGACCGCGACGGTCGTTGCGTTCGGCGCGCATTTGCTCGGCAAGGAAGATGTCGCGGTTTATGACGGCAGCTGGACCGAATGGGGCGCCGACCCGGCGACGCCCAAGGCGACGGGCGCGGCCTGACGCGCGCGGTGGCCGGTTCGAGAGATCGGGACGGCGACAGTCGTCGCCCTGCAACGAAGCTCGTGCAGGGCGGCCGGCGGCCGGAATGGACGGGCGACCCGCGCCTTGGCGGCGGGGTCGTCAATCCGCCGGTCTGGCGCGCCTCGACAATCCTTTACGATAATGTCGCCGACCTGAAGGCGCGCGGCCACGCGACGCATGACAAGCTTTATTACGGCCGTCGGGGAACCCCGACCGTCTGGGCGCTCGCCGACGCGTTGACCGGGATGGAACCCGGCGCCGAAGGCACGTTGCTGTATCCCTCGGGCGTGGCGGCCAATTCCGCGGGGCTGCTGGCGCTGTTGTCGCCCGGCGATCATCTGTTGATGGTCGACAGCGCCTATGAACCGACGCGCGCCTTCTGCAACGGCATGCTTGCCCGGCTCGGCGTCGAGACGACTTATTATGACCCGCTTGTTGGCGCCGGGATTGCCGGGCTGTTCAGGCCCGAAACGAAGCTGGTCTTTCTGGAGTCGCCGGGAAGCCTGACCTTCGAGGTCCAGGACATTCCCGCGATCACCGCTATCGCGCGCGCGCGCGGCGTGCTGACGATGCTCGACAACACCTGGGCGACACCGCTGCTGTTCCCTGCGCTCGCGCATGGCGTCGATGTGACGATGATGAGCCTCACCAAATATGTCGGCGGGCACAGCGACGCGATGATGGGTTCGCTGACCGCGACGAAGGCGGTGTGGCCGCGACTTCGCAGCGCGAGCTACCAACTCGGGCAGGCGGTATCCCCCGACGATTGTGCGCTGATGCTGCGCGGGCTGCGCACGCTCGATGTGCGAATGCAGCGCCACGGTGCGAGCGGTCTGACGGTCGCGAACTGGCTGGCCGCGCGGCCCGAAGTCGGGCGCGTGCTCCATCCCGCGCGGCCCGGCGATCCGGGTCACGCGATCTGGTCGCGCGATTTCGCGGGTGCCAGCGGGTTGTTCGGCTTCACCCTCAAAGGCGTCGACGAGGCGGCGCGGGCGCGCTTCATTGATTCGCTGACCCATTTCGGGATCGGATTCAGCTGGGGCGGTTTTGAAAGCCTTGTCGTGCCGAGCGATCCGGCATCGATCCGCACCGCGTCCGCGTGGACCGAACCGGACCCGCTGGTCCGGCTGTCGATCGGCCTGGAGGACCCGGCCGACCTGATCGCCGATCTCGAACGCGGCCTCGCCGCGATGGCGGGATGATCGGCGTGGACGCGTTGCCCGACGGTGTCACCCGCACGATCGAGGTGCTGAAAGCGATCGGGATCGACGTCGGCTCATACCGCCTGTCGCTCTATGGGCTCTTCTCCACCATCATTGTCGCGGTGCTGCTGTATCTGTCGGTGCGCCTGATCCTGCGCGCGCTCAAATGGCTGCTGCGCCGCAACACCCAGATCGACGCGACGCAGCGGCTGCTCGCTGAAAAACTGCTCGCGATCGCGCTGTTCGTCTTTGCGATGCTGTTCGGTATCGACCTGCTCGGCATCGACCTTACCGCGCTGGCGGTCTTTTCGGGCGCGGCGGGCCTTGCCATTGGCTTCGGGCTCCAGAAAACCGTCGGCAATCTGATTGCGGGGATCATCCTGCTGATGGATCGCTCGATCAAGCCAGGCGACATCATCGTCGTCGGCGACGGCAGTTCGATGGGCGGGACGGCACTGCCGGGCGGGGTGCCCAATGTCGGGCGCGTCGCAAAGATCGGGGTGCGCGCGGTCAATGTCATCACGCGCGACGGCCGGAAGCATCTGATCCCGAACGAACTGCTGATGACCCAGCCGGTCGAAAACTGGAGCTATGCGAGCCCCGAGGTGCGCGTGCGGATGCGCGTTCCGGTCGCTTATGACTGCGACCTGCGTCTTGCGCAGCGGCTGATGATCGAAACCGCGAAGGAAAATCCCCGCATCCTCGACGAACCCGAACCGGCCGTGTGGATCACGGCATTCGGCGAACGCGCGGTCGAACATGAGATGCGATACTGGATTTCAGACCCCGAAGCGGGGCTTGGCAACATCCAGGGCGAGGTGTTCCTGGGGATATGGGATCGTTTCAAGGAAGCGGGAATCCGCATTCCCTATCCGCGCCAGGATGTCCGGATTGTCGGGGCACCGGACGACGGAAAAGAGCCGAATTAATTGCCATTTGTCATCCCGGCGAAGGCCGGGATGACAATATGGGCGGGGATGGGCCTAAATTTCGGCTTGTTTCGCGCGCTCGACGCATTCGACGATGATGCGCTTCGCTTCGTTGACGTCGCCCCAGCCGTTGAGCTTCGCCCATTTGCCGGGTTCGAGATCCTTATAGTGGGTGAAGAAATGCTCGATTTGCTGGAGCACGATCGGCGGCATGTCGGTGTAGCTCGCGACATCGGCATAATAGGGGAAGGTCTTGTTGACGGGCACGCAGAGCAGCTTCTCGTCGCCGCCGGCGTCGTCTTCCATCAATAGCACACCGATCGGGCGGCACTTCACCACCGCGCCCGCGACGATCGGCGAGCGCGCGACAACGAGCGCGTCGAGCGGATCACCGTCTTCGCCCAGCGTGTGCGGAACGAAGCCGTAATTGGCGGGATAGCGCATCGGGGTGTGCAGGAAACGGTCGACGAACAATGCGCCCGATGCCTTGTCGAATTCATATTTCACCGGCTCGCCGCCGATCGGCACTTCGATCAGGACATTCAGGCTGTCGGGCGGACTGTCGCCGGCGGGAATCAGGTCGATACGCATGGGAGATCCTTTTGTGTTTTTGAATCGCGCGCGCCTTTAGCGCCGGAAAGTGCCTAAAGTCGAGGGTGTCGCGCGACCTTATATCCGCCGCTGGCCTGCGGGACGGGGGACTAGAGCGCGCGGCGCGGCGTCAGGAGCCGGTCGAACCAATCGGGACCGCTTGCTGTCTTTTCGAGGTGCGGCCAGCGCAGCCCGCCATGATAGGCAATCTCGATCTGGCGGTAGCGACCCCCGCGCTCGACGAGCAGGCGCACCGGGGTCTTGCCGTCGGTGGCGGCGCGAATCGCGCTTTCCAGCCGCTCGCGGCTGTAACTCAGCCCTTCGACTGCGATGATCTTCGTGCCGTTGACGATGTCGGCCTTGAACGCCGGGCCGTCCCACAGGATGCCGGTCGCAACGCCATCCTTGTCGACCGTCATCCCCAGCGAATGGGTCAGGTCGGCGTTTTTCGCCTGCGCCATGCGGTCGCGGTCAAAGACGTTGGGCGCATCGCGCCAAACGAGCCGGTAACCCGCGCGTTCGATCCCGCCGGTGGGTGCCGGCTGCCCGCTCGCCTGCATCCGCGCGCGGAGGAAGCTGGCCCAGTCATGGGGATAGACAGCGTTCAGTGCCTGGGCGACATCGTCGAAACCATAGCTGTCCTGCCCAAAATCGCCTTCGCGCCCGCCGAAAAAGGCGCGCGCGAAATTGTCGAGACTCTTGGCGTTGTTCGTGCCCTGGCGGATCAACATGTCTGCCTCGAGCCACATCAGCGACCCTTCGTTGTAATAGTCCTCGCTACGCGACCAACTCGCGAAAGGCTTGGGCTTGCGTGCCGCGATCACGGGATCAAGCGTCGTATCCTCGACCGAACGCCAGGTCCGCCCCGGCTGGACGCTGTAATTGCCCGCGTTGGTCGCCCATTCGGCCAGGATCATCTCCTTCGACTGCATGCCCGACCGGCCGGCGAGGACCAAGTCCCAGAAACTCGTCTGGCCTTCGTAAACCCACAGCAAATTGTCCTGCATCGGGGTACGAAAGTCGGGGGTCCACAGCTTGTCGGGACGGCGGTATTTGCCGTTCCAGCTGTGGACGAGTTCGTGCGGGAGAAGCCCGCGTTCCCAGTCATTGTCGTTCCATTTGGTGAAATAGTCGGGGTTGCGGCTGTTCTCGCTCGACCGATGATGTTCCAGCCCGATGCCGCCGAGTTCGTCGGTGAGCGCGAGCAGGAATTCATAACGATCGAAATGGCGCACCCCGAACAAGGCAACCGCTTCGGATACCAGCGCCGCGTGTCGGGCGATATGGTCGGGGCTGGCTTCGAGATATTTGGGTTCGTCGGCCACGACATTGAGCGTCACCTTGTTGCCGAGATCCCATTTGCGGAAATATCGGCCGGCGAACATCGGGCTGTCGACGAGCACCTCATAATTGGTCGGTGCATAGCTGTAGCGATTGCCCGACACCTTCAGCCCGTCGAGCGCCGACGCGCCGGTCCAGCCGTCAGGCAGCGTGACCTCCAGCTGCACCGCGATGCCGCGGGTAAAATAGCCCGCGGGGTAAAGGCTGACTTGTTCCCATTGCAGGTTCATCATCGACGGGGTGACAACGACGCGGCCTTCGCTGGTTCGCGTCGGCGACAGGAAGTCGAAGGTGACATCAATGCTTTTGGTGCCCGCCGGCACGTCGACGTCAAAGGCGTAGACGTCGGTTGGCTGGCGCGTCCAGGTCAGCGGCTTGCCGCCCGCGCTGGCTCGGAACCCCGCCATTTCGGCGATCGCGCCGCGCGGGGCATGCTTGCCGGGCAACCATTCGGGATAGAGGAGCGTCAGCTTGCCCGATTTGGCGACGGGGATCGTCTGGCGGACATGAAAGATGCCGCGCGCGACGTCGGTCGCATCGACCTTCAACTGCATGACGCCCGGATAGGGCTTGTCGGCGGGCAGCGGGATGGTCAGCGGCTGGACCACCGGCTGTGGGCGGCTGTTGCCGTCCTGGGCATATACGGCAGGGGCGACGGAAAGGGTGATCAGCGACGCTGCGACCAAGAGTGCTTTTTTCATGGCGCACCATCTGCCGCCAAATGGCCGCAACGTCCAGTCGCCGCTCTGCAAGCGACTTTGCCTTTCGACCAAAAAGCATTAGACGCGCGGCGCATGAGCAAGGATAAATCCGCGAAGATCCCGACGCCGCAGGCCGTGCGCGGCACCCAGGACATGCTTGGCGATTTCGCCGACCGCTTTGGGCATGTTGTCGAGACGTTCGAGCGCGTGCGGCGCCTTTATGGCTACAAGCGAATCGAAGTGCCGGTGATCGAACCAACCGCGGTGTTTGCGCGCTCGCTGGGCGAGACGACCGACGTCGTGTCGAAGGAAATGTATTCGTTCGACGATCGCGGCGGCGAATCGATCACGCTGCGCCCCGAATTTACCGCGGGCATCGCGCGCGCCTATATCACCAATGGCTGGCAGCAGTTCGCGCCGCTGAAGGTTGCGACGCACGGGCCTTTGTTCCGTTACGAGCGGCCGCAGAAAGGGCGATATCGCCAGTTTCATCAACTCGACGCCGAAGTGCTGGGGAGCGACAGCCCGCTGGCGGATGCCGAACTGCTGGTGTTCGCCGATCAGCTTTTGAAGGAGTTGGGGATCTCCGACGGGGTGACCTTGACGCTTAACACGCTGGGCGATGCGGCGAGCCGCGATGCCTGGCGCGCGGCGCTGGTGGAGCATTTTGAAAGCCATCGCGGCGATCTGTCGGAGGACAGCTTGGCGCGGCTCGACAAGAATCCGTTGCGGATTTTGGACAGCAAAGACCCACGCGACCGCCCGATCGCCGATAGCGCGCCCGACATCGACGCCTATCTGACTGGCGAAGCGCAGGATTTCTTCGGGTCGGTGACCGCGGGGCTGGATGCAGCGGCCGTCGCATGGGAACGCAACGCGCGGCTGGTGCGCGGGCTCGACTATTATCGCCACACCGCGTTCGAGTTCGTCACCGACCGGCTGGGCGCGCAGGGCACGGTGCTCGGCGGCGGGCGCTATGATGGGCTGATCGAAGCACTGGGCGGCCCGCCGACCGCAGCGGTCGGCTGGGCGGCTGGGATCGAGCGGCTGGCGATGTTGGTGGATGAGCCGAAGGATGAGCTGCTGAATGTCATCATGGCGGTCGAGGATGATCTCGCCATCCCTGCCGCGCAAAAAATCGCCGCAGCTTTGCGACAGCGTAAACTGTCTACGGACATGATCGCCACCGGTTCACCACGTAAACGCTATGACAAGGCGACCAAGATCAACGCCCTTGTTCTTATGTCGGTGCGATGGAACGACGGCCTTCCTGCCGTGCGGACACAGTCGGCAGACGCCAATGATGTTCTTGTGCAAGTGAAGACCATTCTCGACGGTTTGGGCTATCAGAACGCCTGACCCCACAACCATCGTCACCCCGGACCTGATCCGGGGTCCAGACGGCACCGGCGGCCATGGATCCCGGATCGAGTCCGGGATGACGAAGAATTGAAATGACAACGACCAGATGACCTCCGTTTCCGAAAAGCAGATCGACGCCATCATTGAGCGCCACGCGGCTCTCCAGGCGCGCATGGCGACCGGCGATATGGCGCCTGCCGATTTTGTCGCGGCGTCGAAGGAGTTTGCCGAACTGGAACCCGTCGCCACCGCGGCGCGCGAAGTCGTGCGGCTGCGTGGCGAGCTCACCTCGCTGACCGACATGCTTGCCGATCCCGAAATGAAGGCGATGGCGGCCGAGGAGATCGCTGCGGTCGAGGCGGCGCTGCCTGCCGCCGAACATGACCTGGCGATCAAGCTGCTGCCAAAGGACGTCGCCGACGAACGCGCCGCGATGCTCGAAATCCGCGCCGGGACGGGGGGCGACGAGGCGGCGCTGTTCGCGGCAGACCTCTTGCGCATGTACAGCCGCTACGCCGACGGGCAGGGGTGGAAGGTCGAAGTGATTTCGGCAAACGAGACCGAGGTTGGGGGCTATAAGGAAGTCGTGGCGTCGGTGACGGGGCAGGGCGTGTTTGCCAAAATGAAATTCGAGAGCGGCGTCCACCGCGTCCAACGCGTCCCCGCCACCGAAAGCCAGGGCCGCATCCACACCAGCGCCGCGACCGTCGCGGTGCTGCCCGAGGCCGAGGAGGTCGATGTCGCGATCAACGACAGCGACCTCAAGATCGACATTTATCGCGCCAGCGGAGCGGGCGGCCAGCACGTCAACACGACCGATTCGGCCATTCGCATCACGCATATCCCGAGCGGGCTGGTGGTGATCCAGCAGGATCAGCGCAGCCAGCACAAGAATCGGGCGAAAGCGATGCAGGTGCTGCGCGCGCGGCTCTATGACCTGGAGCGTGCGAAGATCCACGATGCCGAGGCGTCGGCACGCAAGTCGATGGTCGGGTCGGGCGACCGGTCGGAACGCATTCGCACCTATAATTTCCCGCAAGGACGCGTGACCGACCACCGCATCAACCTGACGCTCCACCGCCTGCCCGAAATCATCGAGGGCGCGATGGACGAGTTGATCGACGCGTTGATTGCCGAGGATCAGGCGCAGCGGCTGGCGGGGCTCGGTGACTGATCGTCCCATTTTTGCGGGGGTGGCCGAGTCGCTCCGCACCGCGGCCAATCTGCTCACCGGGATCAGCGAAACCCCGCGGCTCGACGCCGAATTGCTGATGGCGCACGCGCTTGGGGTCGAGCGGCAGGATGTCCTGCTCGACCCGGCGCGGTATGAGGCGCCCGAAATGTACGCGCATCTGATCGGGCGGCGCATGGCGCATGAACCGATCGCCTATATCGTCGGTTACCGCGATTTCTGGACGCTGCGGATCGAAGTGGGGCCGGGGGTGCTAATCCCGCGCCCCGACAGCGAAACCTTGATCGAGGCGTGCCTTGACCTCGCGCGCGAACGCGGGGCGGGGTGGCCGTCGCGGGTTCTGGACCTCGGGACGGGGCCGGGCACGTTGCTGCTCGCGGCACTGAGCGAGTTTCCTGACGCGGTAGGCACTGGGATCGATGCGTCCGAAATTGCGCTGGCCTATGCGCGCGACAATGCCGAGGCGACCGGGATGGCGAATCGCGCTTCCTTTCAGGCGGGCGATTGGGGCGACGGCGTCGAAGCCCGGTTCGACCTGATCCTGTGCAACCCGCCCTATATCGGCATCGCCGAACCATTGATGCCCGATGTCGCCGAGCATGAGCCCACGGGCGCGTTGTTTGCCGGCCCGGACGGCCTCGACGATTATCGACGGATCATTCCCGATTTGCCGCGACTTCTGATGCCGGGCGGGATTGTGATCCTTGAAATCGGGCACCGCCAGCGCATATCGGTGTCCATGCTTGCCGAAGCGGCCGGCTTTGCTGTCGCATGCCGCCAGGATCTCGGCGGCCGCGATCGGGCGCTTTTGCTGACCCGCGCCTGACGGCCACTTGCAAGAATTTTCTTGGTTTCCGCCGCAAAGCGCGGTAGGGGCGGCTTACAGGCCCGACCGGGATGCCGTAATTGGTCCGGCTGGCCTGCTTCCCACTTACGATGCTGGCGCGGGGCCAAGGCCCGGTGCAGGCGGTAAAGGGCAAGAACCGCGCGGGTGGCGCGGGCGCGACGCGCATATGGCGTGATCGGCCAAAAGGGGTTGGCATAGCTTATTAGCTTTTCGACAGGATGTCTCAGTTGAACATGAACAACCGGCAAAGCGGTCGCCGTCGCGGCCGCAACAACAACAGCAACAACAACAATAATAATCGGTCGCAATCGGGCGGTCGCGGCGGGGTCGATCAGGCCAACCGCATCGACAGCCGCGCGCGCGGCAACGGCGCCCAGATGATCGAGAAATATCGCAACCTGGCGCGCGACGCGCAGCTTGCGGGCGACCGGGTTCAGACCGAATATTATCTGCAGTTCGCCGATCACTATTTCCGTGTCGTCAGCGATTTTCGCGCCCGCCAGGAAGAAAAGAACGCTCAGAACGGGCAGGAGCGCAGCCACGATCGCAGCCGTGAAATTCGAGGCGTCGAAGATTTCGACGGTCATGACGACAGCGACATCGACATCGACGGCGATACCGGCCGCGACGACGGCGACAATGGCGACGACCGGGGCGAGCGCAACGATCGCAACGACCGCAACGACCGGGCCCCGCGCGACAACCGCGGCAACCGTGACGACGACAATCGCGGCAATCGCGAACCGCGCGGCAATCGCGACGACGACAATCGCGGCAACCGCCAGTCGGCGCGCAGCCGTCCCGCGCGCAACCGTGACGAAGACGACGCCCGCGATGACCGGAACGATCGCAGCGAAGCCCCTGCCGGACGCGAAGATGCTGCGGAACAGGAACCCGCACCGCGTCCCGCGCGCCGCCCGGCCCGCCGTCCGCGTCAGGACGACAGCACCGACAAGGGTGACGCCGGCATCGATACGGCGGTCCTGCCGCCGGCGATCGGGCGTACGGAGCGTAGCGCCGAAAGCGACGCCGAAAGCGAAGCGCCCGCGGCCAAGCCGCGCCGGACGCGCCGCACGCTTGCGACGCGCAGCACCGACGTCGAAGCGGCCGAATAAGCTGACGATTTCACGCTGGTTTTTCCGATTCGCATGACATAGCCTCCCCGCGGGATAGATCCTGCGGGGAGGTTTTTTATGCGCGTATTGGCTTTGGCCTGTTTGCCGCTGCTGGTCGGTGGCACCGCATCTTCACTGCTTGCGCAGGACACCGCGCCCGCCAATGCGCAGGGCGATGTCGCGGTCACTATCTATAACAACGGCCAGTCGCTGGTTCAGGACGACCGCCAACTCAACGTCGCTGCCGGGCGCAATCGCATCGAATTTCCCGACGTGTCGGCGCGCATCCGCCCGGAAACCGTAACGCTCTCGGGCCCCGGCATCGGCATCGTCGAACAGAATTTCGATTTCGACCTGCTGACCCCCGACAAGCTGATGGACAAGGCGGTCGGCCAGTCGATCACGCTCGTCCGCACCAACCCTGCGACCGGCGCCGAACGCAGCGAGCGCGCCAAGGTGCTCGCGGCAAACGGCGGCATCGTGCTCCAGATCGGCGAGCGGATCGAGGTGCTGCGCGACGACGGCCTCCCCGTGCGCGCGGTGTTCGATCGCTTGCCACCAAACCTGCGCGCTCGGCCGACGCTGTCGGTGACCGTCGATGCCGCTAATGCGGGCGTCGTTCCGGCACGCCTGTCCTATCTGACCCCCAATCTTGGCTGGACCGCCGATTATGTCGCGCTGTTCGACGCCGCGAAGGGCGCGATGGATATCCAGGGCTGGGTCACGCTGACCAACAGCACCGGCACGACCTTCAACAATGCGCGCACACTATTGGTCGCGGGCAATCCCGGCGGGGGCGGCGGGTTTCGCCAGATGACGGGCGCGATGGATTCGGCGGGAACCGAATCGAACGATCGCGAACGACTCGGCGATTATTATCTCTATCCGCTCAGCCAGCGTACGACGATCGCCAATGCGCAGCAGAAGCAGGTGAGTTTCCTCGACGTGAAGGGTGCGCCCGCGCGCTCGACCTATGAATATGTCAATCGCTGGCTCGGCAGTAACAACGAGCCGGTCAGCACCGCGAGCGTGCTGCGCTTTTCGACGTCGCGGCAGGGCGGACTGGGCGACCAGCTGCCCGCGGGCACGATCCGCGTCTATATGCGCGACGCGCGCGGCGATCCGCAGTTCATCGGCGAAAATCGCATCGACCACACGCCGATGGGATCGGCGATGTCGCTGCGCACCGGCGACGCCTTCGACGTCAAGGTGCAGTCGACGGTCGTGTCGCGCACGCGCAAGGGCGATTCGCGCTGGGTGACGAAGATGAAATATAGCGTCAGCAACGCGCGGCCGGCGCCGGTCACGGTGCTGCTCGCGCAGGACGGACTCTATGGCGACGTCCGTATTGCCGACGAAAGCCTGAAGGGTGAGCGGGTGTCCGCCGACCGCGTCGAATGGTCGGTTCCGGTGCCCGCAAACGGCAAGGTCGACGTGACCGCTACCTTCGACACCCGGTATTGAGGCGCGCCGCATGACGCGCGCCGGGCTGATGCTGGCCGGGATTTCGGCGTTGCTGGCGCCGGTGGCGGTTCACGCCCAGGCTGCGCCGCCGGTCGTGCTATCGGCGAAGATCGACGATGCCGCCGTTACCGTCTATCGCGCGCCGTCGCGGGGCAGCGGGGCGATCAATCCAAACTGGCCCCAGGGCTTCGCCTTCATCACCGAAACGCGCACCGTCACCTTGCCCGTCGGGACGTCGGTGCTGCGATTCGAGGGCGTGGCCGAAGGACTTCTTCCGGAAACCGCGGTGGTCAGCGGATTGCCCGACGGTGTGATCGAAAAGAATCGCGATGCGCGGCTCTTGTCCCCCGCGGGGCTGGTCGACGCCTATCTGAAGCGCAGCGTGACCTTGCGACGCACCAACCTCGCGACGGGCAAGGTCGTCGAACAGGAAGCGGTGATCCAGTCGGGACCGGCCGGCGGGGTCATCGTCCAGACCGGGGCGGGGGTGGAGGCGCTTGCCTGTTCGGGCCTTCCCGAACGGATGCTCTACCCCCGCATACCGAAGGACCTGTCGGCGAAACCAACGCTGTCGGTGCTGGTCGAGAGCAAGGCGGCGCGCACGGTAAAAGTGCAACTCCTCTATCTCGCCGAAGGGTTCGACTGGGCTGCGAATTATGTCGCCGACCGCGATTCGGGCGGAAGAACGCTGGGGCTGACCGGCTGGATCACCGTCGCCAACGGCGGGGTGACCAGCTTTCCGGGCGCGCAGCTCAATGTGATCGCGGGGCGACTGAACAAAATGTACAGCCCGCCGCTGCCGCGCAGCAAGCCGGGCGCGCTCATCCTCAAATGCTGGCCGATGGACATCACGAGCACCCACCCGCTGTGGGACCTGCCGCCGATCATCGAGATCGAACAAAGCTATGACGGGGTCATGGCCGAGGAGATCATGGTGACCGCGAACCGGAGTGACCGGCGCGCAATGGCGATGGCCCCGCCGCCCCCGCCTCCACCGCCGCCGCCCGCCCCGCCGCCCCCACCCGCCGAGGATCTGGGCGACCTCAAATTCTATCGCATCCCGTTCCGCGTCGATGTGTCGGCGAAGGGGCAGAAACAGGTTGCGCTGCTGGCGAAGGACAAGGTGGCGGTCGAGCAGCTTTATGCAGCGACCCTCTATAATTTCGGCGACGGGCGTCCACAGCCGCTGACGATGCGGCTCCGCGCACAGAATCGCGAATCGGATGGGCTGGGCCTTGCGCTGCCGGCCGGTATGGCGACGGTGTTCGAGACGATTGGCGGCCGCCGACTGCTCGTCGGTGAGGCGCGGATCGGCGACAAGGCCAAGGGCGAACGGGTCGATTATGACATCGGATCGAGCCCGGCTGTCCAATATAAGGTCACGGTCCAACCCGACCCCAATCCCGACTATCGCCTGTGGCAGGTCCTGTTGACCAACGCCCGGCCATTCGACGCCGAGGTCGAAATGCTGATCCCCTTTGCGCTCGACCCGGCGCCTGAGGGATGGGAACGGCGCGGGTCGAGCTGGGTCTGGCGTGTCCGTGTTCGCGCGAACGACAGCCTCACCCAAATCTTCCGCCAGAAATTGAAAGGCGACTGATTCGTTTTGCCCCGCTGGGCGTCAAGCGGGCGGCAAGGGGCGTGGGCGATGATTTTCGTCGAGCGCGACAAAGGTGAACAATCCTTCGGTCACGCGTTCCTCGGTGCGGCCGCCATCGCGAGTCGCGACGACCTCGATCCGGATGCCCATCGAGGTACGGCCGCGCCGTTCGATATGCGCATAGATGGAGATGATGTCGCGCAGCAGGATCGGCGCGATGAATTCCATCGTGTCGATCGCAACCGTTGCAACCGCCCCCTGAGCCTCACGTCCGGCGACGATGCCGCCCGCAATGTCCATCTGGCTCAGCACCCAGCCGCCAAAGATGTGGCCGTTGGCGTTGATGTCGGCGGGGCGGGGGACGACTCGCAGGATCGGGTCGCGCGGGCAATCTGGCTTATCGGTCATGGTTCATATCCGGATCGTCTTTGAAGGGGTCTTCGATCGATTCGTCGTGGCCGCTGCCGCTCGACAGGAATACAAGCCCCATCAACGCCGCGCCAAGCAGGACCGACAGCCCGACCCCGGCGGCGGTTGCGATCATCATGTGAATGGTCAGCGCCTCGCCCATCGTAAAGCGAAGCCAGCCGAGCGCGCCGACGACCGCGATCAGCGACACCAGTGCCATGCCTTTCATCAGACGGCGATATCGGGCCCAGGCGACTTTCGATGTGTTGCCGTCGTCGAGCGGGGAGCGTTTGACCATGGCCGCTTCCATGGACCAGCCGCGAGGCAAGGCCAAGCGCCAATGGAGCGCGGCCGGGCGTTTCGGCTTTGCCGCGAATCATGATAGGCTTTGCCCATCAAGAATCGACATGGGGAGCGGCAGGCATGACGATCGGAGCGATCCTTCAGGGACGGACGGGCGCGATCATTTCGGCGCGCAAGGAAGATACGGTCCGCGCGGTGCTCGACCTGCTGGCGCAGCACCGCATCGGCGCGATACCGGTGATGGAAGGCGAAGCGATCGTCGGCATCTTTTCCGAGCGCGACCTTGTCCGGCTGATGTCCTCTTATGGTCCCGACGCGCTCGATCGCCAACTCGACGAGGTGATGACCAAGACACCCGTGACTTGCGATTCGGGTACTGCCGTCATCGCGGCGCTGTCGCAGATGACGCAGCGACGCATTCGGCACCTCCCGGTGGTCGACGGCGGCCGCCTCGTCGGATTTGTGTCGATCGGCGATCTCGTCAAATATCGCATCGACAAGATCGAGGCCGAAGCCGCGGCGATGCGCGATTATATCGCGTCCTGAACCGGCGCGTCGGCAACCGGCGGTTGGCGGCGTAAGATAAGGCGGATCACCTCGGTGAGCGCGTTGCGTTCGAGCATCCACAGCAGCGCCGCGTAAAGCGTGGCCCCGAACCCGACGAGGGCCGCGAGTCGCAGCGGCGCGGCGAGGCCGAGCGGCGCGATCGCCACGGCCGCAGCGCCGACGCCGATCGCCATGACCAGAGCGGGGGCGAGGCCGGGGAGCATGGCGCGCGCGACATCCCACAAGCTGACCCCGATCAGCGGCGCCGAAAGTCGCGCGGTGACGAGCAACAACAATGGCGCTGCGATCAGCCACGCCCATGCCATGCCGATCAGTCCCCACTGTGCGCCCATCAGAAACGCGACGGGGAACAGAACAGCGCCGCTCATCGCTGTGAACATCGATATCGACGGCTTGCCGAGCGCGTTGGTGACGGGAGCAAAAAGAATCTGCACCGTCATCAGGATCAGCGCGAGTGAGATAAGCTGGATATAGGGCACCATGCCCAGCCACTTCGCGCCGAACAGCGTTTCGATCATTGGACCGGCGACGACGGCAAGCCCGCAATAGAAAGGCGCGGCGACGAGCATCAATATGCGTACCGTCTTCAGGAACGACCAGCGCACCGCGGCGGCATCTTTCTTGATTCGCGCGTAAGCGGGGAAGGCGACCTCGTTCAGCGGCGGTACGAACTTCGCCATGAATATCTGCGCGAGGAACAGCGCTTCGGCATAAAGGCCGAGCGCGTGGGCGTCGAATCGGGCGCCGGCGATGAAAATGTCCGACTGGCTCTGCACCAGCCAGAAGAGCTGGCTGAACAGCACCGCCGATCCGAATCCGATGATCTGGCCGCAGCCCTTGAAGTTGAAGCTGGGCCAGACGAGCAGGCGCGCGACGAAGGTCAGGCCGATCGCGCGCGTCCAGAACATGGCGATCGGCGCATAGACCAGCGTCCAGACGCCATAGCCCGCGAGCGCACAGGCGAGCGCGGTGCTTGCGCCCGCGAAGGCGGCCAGCAGGTTGACGATCGCCTGGCGCCGGAAATCGAGCGCGCGGCTCATCATCACTTCGGGCAGGGCGATGAACGGCGTCGCCAGGAACAGCAGCGCCTGCACGCGCAGCAGGTCGGCCACCATCGGCTGACCGTAATAGGCCGCGGCGAGCGGCGCGCCGAAGAACTGGATCGCGGCAAGCAGTGCGTTGAGCAGCAACAGCAGCCCGAATGCCTGCCTGATTCGGAATGGGTCGATCGAATCGGATTGCACCAGCGCGCTGGCGAATCCCCACCCGTTGAGGAAGGCGAGGAAGGCCAGCACGACCTGAGTCATCGCGAAAAGACCATAATCGGACGGTTCGAGCAGTCGAATCACGAGCAAAGTCGACGCCCAGGTGATGATCTGCGCGAGAATCTGGCTGCCCGAACGCCAGATCACCGCGCTCCTGACGCGGCTCCCGAATGCCTCGGCACTTTCCTCGTTCGTGCCAATGCCCTTGAATTCCGCGCTTTCGCTCACCATTTCGTCCTTCTGGCCGAGGTCTCTCCGGCGCGTCGAACAACTTTTGAAACAAAATTGCAAAAAGGTTGTTGACGCGAATCGAGGAGGGGCCTAGAGGCCTGTTCACCGGACGGGGCGCGGCGCCAAACGCCACACACCAGCCGGTCGCCAACAGATACGGACAGATGTCCCCCGATAGCAATAGCGGGGAACGACAACTGTCCGCCATTTCTTGTCGGTGAGCTCTTTGAAATTGTGATTGTCGATGAAGGGACATGTGGGCGGCGGCCCTGGGTCTTGCAGCTTTAAGGTGCAAGGTGCTCAGGATAAAAAGCCAAGCCTGACCTACATGTCTTACACGTTTCCATAACGTGGAAGCAGCCTTTTCGGAGGTTGCTTCTTGTGTAGGCCAGGCTCCTTAAAATGAGCGGGTTTGCGAGGGATATTCCACCTTTGCAATCTCGAACATCAAACTTGAGAGTTTGATCCTGGCTCAGAACGAACGCTGGCGGCATGCCTAACACATGCAAGTCGAACGAACTCTTCGGAGTTAGTGGCGCACGGGTGCGTAACGCGTGGGAATCTGCCCTTGGGTACGGAATAACTCAGAGAAATTTGTGCTAATACCGTATAATGACTTCGGTCCAAAGATTTATCGCCCAAGGATGAGCCCGCGTAAGATTAGCTAGTTGGTGGGGTAAAAGCCTACCAAGGCGACGATCTTTAGCTGGTCTGAGAGGATGATCAGCCACACTGGGACTGAGACACGGCCCAGACTCCTACGGGAGGCAGCAGTGGGGAATATTGGACAATGGG
>NZ_MIAM01000037.1 GCF_001830555.1 Sphingopyxis sp. RIFCSPHIGHO2_12_FULL_65_19
CGTCGCGAGGCAGGAAAAGCGCGAATTGACGAAGATGATCTGCCCGTCGCCGCCGAAGGCCAGCTCGTGCGTATCGACATAGCCGACGGTGTGCGCGGTTCGCGGCACCAGCGCCATGTCGAAGGCGTTGTTGGCGTAATGACCGGGGCGCAGCATGTTTTCCAGCCGCCATATCTGGAACATCGAACCGACCAGCAACCGCCCCCGATCATAACAAAGGCCGGTCGCGCGGGCATAATTTTGCTGATTGAACGACAATCGCATGTCGGGGCCAACCCCCGCGACGATCAGCTGGCCGGTCTGGTAGGAGGTAAAGGCGAGCGAGATTTGCTGCGCGAGCATCCAGTCGGCAAGGCCTGCTGATATCGCGATCGGCGCATCGCCGGGGTCGTGACCGGCCGGATCGGCGATCGCGGCGGCCAGTGCCGACAATTTTGGGTCCTGCACGCATCCTCCTCATCCGGTGGGCGATGATCCCATTAAAAGCAGGCTTCATCTCGTCGTCCGCGTCTACGTCAGCCCGCCGATGGCTGCAAAGCATTATGGAAAGCGTGATGTCGGCGGCGGCCGCCGCATCGGCGCCGCGCAGCGGGCGTTGCCGCGCCCGACGCCGAACGATTGAAACCGTCGGGGACAGTCGATAGGGCGGATAGATGGCAATCCGCCCCGGCCCCCATCCCATCCGTTTCGCGGCGCTCATCTGATGGCGCTTTCGTCGACGTCGCTGTTCGCGCTCGGCCTGTTCGCCGCGCTCTGGCTGCTGGCCGGATTATGGGCGGTTGGCCGCGGCATCGCGATGCAGCGGCGTTCGGCCTTTGTCGCCGGGCAGGCCGAACGGCTCGCCAGTCTGGTCGAGGCGTCGCCGCAGCTTCCCGTCATCGTCCGCGCCGACTGGCGGATCGAGGCGAGCGAGCGGCTTGGGCGCTGGCTGGGGCTCGAACGGGGACCGCGCAATTTCGACGAACTGCGCGGGCTTGGCAGCGGGCTCGACGCGCAGGGGCACGCCGCGCTGCGCCAGGCCATTCTCGGCGCCCAGCGCGGCGCCAAGCCCTTTGTGCTGAGCCTGAAGCCCGAGGCGAGCCATCGCACGATCATCGTCCATGGCGCCGCGGCGCCGCAGGCGGTCGGCGGCGCGGGCAGCGTGCTCCTGTGGCTCAGCGACGCGACCGACGGCCAGCAGGCGCTCGCGCTCGCGCGCAGCGAGCGGGACGAGGCGATGGCGGCGTTCGAGGCGCTGTCGGGGCTGATCGAGGCAGCGCCTTTCCCGATGTGGTTCCGCGACACCGATCTGAACCTCGCGCTCGTCAATCGCGCCTATGTCCGCGCGGTCGAGGCGAAAAGCGCGGTGGCCGTGATCGATGGCGGGATCGAATTGTGCGAAACGGTCGCGGGGGTGAGCGCCGCCGAAGCCGCTGACGAGGCGCGCATTGCCGGATCGGCGCAGCTTCGCACCATCCCGGTGACGATCGAGGGCGAGCGGCGGATCATGCGCGTCGTCGATGTGCCGCTCGCGCCCGAGGGCGGGCGGGTGATCGGCATCGCGGGCTATGCGATCGACATCCAGGAACTCGAAAGCGAGCGCGGCGCGCATCGCCGCTTTGCCGATACCCAGCGCGAACTGCTGGACCGGCTTTCCGCCGCGGTGGCACAATTCGGCCCCGACCAGGGGCTTGCCTTTGCCAACCTGCCTTTCCGGCGCCTGTTCGCGCTGGAAGCCGACGATGTCGCCGAGGCGCGGCCGTTCGCGCGGCTGCTCGACGCCTGGCGCGAGGGCGGACGCACCCCCGAAGTGCGCAACTATCCCGAATGGCGGCAGGGGCACGTCGACTGGTTCGCGCAGGCCGAAGCGAGCGAAGAGGATTGGCTGCTGCGCGACGGCACCCACCTCCACGTCGTTGCGCAGCCGACCCCCGATGGCGGGCTGCTGCTGATCGCCGAGGACAAGACCGAACAGGTGCAGCTGGCGGGCGCGCGCGACACGCTGCTGCGCGTGCGCACCGCGACCTTCGACAATCTGTTCGAGGCGGTGGCGGTGTTTGCCCCCGACGGGCGGCTGCATCTGTGGAACCAGCGTTTCCGCCGTCTGTGGGGGGTCGACGAGCCGACGCTGGCGGCGCATCCGCGCGTTGACGCGTTGATGGGCGGACTGGCCGACCGGCTGGCGAAACCCAACCAGATCAGCATCGTGCAGGAAGTGATTCGCGCGGCGACTTTGGAACGGCAACAGCGCGTCGGCGAGGTGCGCTTTGCCGACGGACGCCATTTCGATTTCGCGTCGATCCCGTTGCCCGACGGCAATGCGCTGCTGATCATGCTCGACATCACCGCGAGCCGGAAAATGGAAGGGGCGCTGCGCGAACGCAACGAGGCGCTGGAGGCGGCCGACAAGGCCAAGACCGCCTTCCTGTCGCGGATGAGCTATGAACTCCGCACGCCGCTGACCTCGATCGGCGGCTTTGGCGAGATGCTCCAGGCGGGCTATGCCGGCAAGCTCGCCGACCAGCAGCGCGCCTATATCGACGCGATCATGGATTCGGTCGGCGTTCTCGGCCGCCAGATCGACAATGTGCTCGACCTTGCGCAGGGTGAGGCCGGGACGCTCGTGGTCGAACGCGCGCCGGTCGCCATCGGTCCGCTGCTCGAAAGCGCGCTCGTCGATGCCAAGCCCTTTGCCGACGGCGAGAAGGTCGAACTGGTCGGCAATATCGCGGCGAACCTCGGCACGATCGAGGGCGATGCACCGCGGCTGTCGCGGCTTGTCGCAGGGCTGCTCGACAATGCCGTGCGCTTTACCGCGCCGTCGCGCAAATCGGGCGCGCGCGTGCTGCTCCACGCCGACGGCGATGCGCGGGGGATCGACATCATCGTGTCCGACAATGGCCCGGGAATGCCCGAAGCGGCGGCGGCGGTCGCCAGGGGGCAACAGGCCGGCACCGCCACCGGCGGCATCGGCCTGGCGCTCGCGCGCCAGCTCGTCGCGGCGCACGGCGGCACGATGGAAGTGGTCAGCGAGCCGGGACAGGGAACGCTCGTCCGGATCAGCCTGCCGCGCGGCGCATGACGGATTTTTCGCTGCATTATGATCTCGGCGAAGCCGACCGGATCGGCGCGGCGATCGGCGCGGCGCTGACGGCGGGCGATGTCGTGCTGCTTTCGGGCGGCCTGGGGGCGGGCAAGACGACGCTGGCGCGCGCGATGCTGAAGGCGCGCGGGCTGGCGGGCGAGGCGCCGAGCCCCACCTTCGCGATCGTCCAACCCTATGCGCCGCCAGAAGTCGACCTGCCGATCGCGCACGTCGATCTCTATCGCATCGACGACGCGGACGACCTGATCGAACTCGGCCTCGACGACTATCTTTACGACGGGGCGCTGCTGATCGAATGGCCCGAACGGCTGGGCAACGACGGCTGGCAGGACGCGCTGCTGCTCAGGATTTCGGGTGAGGGCGACGCGCGCGTCTTGACAGCATCGGTGCCGCCCGCTTGGGGAGCAAGATGGCCGCTCCGATGATTCCGCCCGCCCATGCCCCGGCTTTTCTCGCCGCGCATGGCTGGGGCGATGCCCAGATTTTGCCGCTTGCCGGCGACGCGTCGTTCCGCCGCTATTTTCGCGTCGTCGACGGCGCGCGGCAAGCGGTGCTGATGGACGCGCCGCCGCCGCACGAAGACCCGCGTCCGTTCATCGCGGTGGCCGAATATCTGTGCGAGCAGGGCCTCAACGCCCCGACGATCATCGCGCGTGATCTGGAGCGGGGGCTGCTGCTGATCGAGGATTTCGGCGACGTGCGATTGCGCGAAACCGTCGATGAAACGCTGCATGTCGAGGCGGATTATTACGCCGGACTGACTGACCTGTTGATCCATCTTCACGCGCGGCCGGCGATGGCGGGGCTGCCGGTGCACGGGCTCGAACAATGGCTCGACGAAGTGATGCTGTTCAGCGACTGGTATTGTCCGGCGCTGGAGATCGAGGTCGATCGCGATGCGTTCCGCGCCGCGTGGGAACGGGTGCTGGCGCCGGTGGAGGCCGACGGCCTGCCACGCGTTACGGTGCTGCGCGATTTCCACGCCGAAAATATCATGCTGGTGGGCGGCAGGGACGGGATCGCGCATTACGGCCTGCTCGATTTCCAGGACGCCCTGATCGGCCATCCGGCCTATGACCTTGCCTCGGTGCTCGAAGATGCGCGGCGCGACGTCAGCCCGGCGGTCGAAGCCGACATGCTGGCGCGTTACCAGCGGGCGACCGGACAGGATATCGACGCGGCCTATTGGGCGCTGGCGGCACAGCGAAACACGCGCATCCTGGGCGTTTTCGTCCGCCTGTGGAAACGCGACAACAAACCGCATTACCGTGCTTTCCAGCCGCGCATGTGGGGCCTGCTCGAACGCGACCTTTCGCATCCGGCGCTTGTCCCCGTCCGGCAATGGTTCGACGCCAATGTCCCCGCTGCCAAACGGGCGGAGGCATGGACGTGACGGGCAAGGCAGGCGTGCAAATCGAAAGCGCGATGGTGATGGCGGCGGGGCTGGGCAAAAGGATGCGCCCGCTGACCGCGACGCGGCCGAAGCCGCTGGTGCGCGTCGCGGGCAAGCCGCTGATCGATCACAGCCTCGACCGGATCGAAGCGGCGGGCATCGCGCATGTCGTCGTCAACGTCCATTATCTGGCCGACGCCTTGGAAGCGCATCTCGCGGCGCAGAAACGCCGTTTCAGCATTGCGATTTCGGACGAGCGCGACCTGTTGCTCGAAACGGGCGGCGGGATGGTCAAGGCGCTGCCGCAGCTTCGCGGCGACCCGATGCTGATCGTCAACAGCGACAATATCTGGACCGACGGACCGGAAGACAGCATCCGGCATCTCGCGCGGCACTGGGACGGCGACCGCATGGATGCGCTGCTGTTGCTGATCCGGCAGGCGAGCGCAACGGGCCACGGCGGCCGCGGCGATTTTCACATGGACCCCGCGGGACGCCTGTCGCGGCGCAAGCCTGGGCGGATCGCGCCCTTCGTCTATACCGGCGTCCAGCTCATATCGCCGCGCCTGCTCGACGATGCGCCCGCGGGCGCCTTTTCGACAAATATATTATGGGATCGCGCGATCGCGGCGGGGCGCCTGTATGGCCTGTCGCACATGGGGCAATGGTTCGACGTCGGCACGCCGGCGAGCATCGCGCCGACCGAAGCCGCACTGACGGATGGCTGACGCGAAACCGCGTGTCTTTTCGATCCCGGTCCACCGGGCCTTTGCCGACGCCCTCGCCGCCGGGCTGATCGACCGCTTTGCGGACGATGCGCTGGGGCTCGCCGAAGGGCTGGTGCTGCTGCCGAGCAATCGCGCGCGCAGCGCGGTGCAGGCGGCGTTCGTGCGGGCGGGCGGTGCGGGACTGCTCATGCCGCGGCTTGCGGTGATCGGCGATGCCGACCTGGATGAATCGGTGGCGCTGGCGCTCGATGCGATCGACGACGATCCCGTCCCGCCCGCGATCGAACCGTTGCGCCGCCGCCTGCTGCTCGCCGAACTGATCGAACGATATACGCCCGCCGACGAGCCGCCGATCATGGGGGCGGCCGCCTTTCAGCTTGCCGACGGGCTGGCGCGGGTGATCGACCAGCTTCGCTACGAAGAGATGACGGCGGCCGATCTGGTCGACCTCGACCTCGGCGCCTTTGCGGAGCATTGGCAAAACTCGCTGGCGCGCCTCCGCCTGCTCGTCGATCATTGGCCGGGCGTTCTTGCCAAGGCAGGCCGGATCGACCGGGCCGAGCGGCGCAATCGCCTGCTCGACCGGGTGGCCGCGGCATGGCGCGCCGCACCGCCGGGGCGTTTCATCGTCGCCGCGGGGATCACGACCGCGGCGCCGGCGATCGCCCGCCTGCTGCGTGTGGTCGCCGATATGGATCGCGGCATGGTTGTGCTGCCCGGCATCGATCAGGTCATGGCGGCCGAGGAGTGGGAGGCGCTGGGGCCGACACGGTCCGATCCTGAAAATCCCGCGCGGCCGCTGGAAACGCATCCCCAATATCACCTGAAGCTGCTGTTGGACCGCATGGGCGTGTCCCGCGACGAGGTGGCGGAATGGGACGCGGTGTCGCCGTTCGACGGGCCCGCCGCGCGCACGCCGTTCGTGTCGCTGCTCTTCGCGCCCGCCGATTACACCGCACAGTGGCAGGCGGCGGGCGACCTGGCGGCGGCGACGGCGGGGATTTCGGGCGCCGTGTTCGCCGACGACGGGCAAGAGGCGCAGGGGATCGCGCTGCTGATGCGCCACGCCGTCGAAACGCCGGGGCGCACCGCCGCGCTGGTCACCCCCGACCGCGGACTGGCCGAACGCGTTGCCGCGGCGCTCGCGCGCTGGGACATTTTGGTCGACGACAGTGCAGGCCAACCCTTGTCGAGGACGCCGCCGGGGGCGCTGATCCTGTTGCTCGCAAAGCTTGCGGCCGATTTCGACCCGGTCGCGCTGGTGTCGCTGCTCGGGCATCCGCTGGTGCGCAGGGGCGAGGGGCGGACGGCGTGGCTCGACCAGCTCCGCCGTCTCGACCTTGTCCTGCGCGATCCGGGCATGACGCCGGGATGGGATGGGGTCAGTGCGCGCATCGCGGCGCGCGTCGCCGATCCGAAGGCGCGGGGCCATGGGCGCGCAGTGGAATTGCAGCCGTGGTGGGATGCTGTGTCGGCGGCCTTGGGGGCGGCGCTCGCGCCGTTCGCGTCGCGTTCGGCGCCGCCCGCGGCCTTGTTGTCGGCGTTGCAGACGGGCGCCGAATGGCTGACCGGCGATGCCGTCTGGGCGGGACCGGCGGGGCGCGCGCTCGCCGAATTGTTCGACCAGTGGGCGCTGGCGCGGGGCGATGGCCCGGCGCTGGTCGATCCGTCCGATTTCCCCGACATGCTAAGGCAATTGCTCGGCGATGCGAGCGTGCGGCCGCCCTATGGCGGGCATCCGCGGCTGTTCAACTGGGGGTTGCTCGAGGCACGCTTGCAACGCGCCGACCTGATGATCTTGGGCGGGCTCGACGAGGGGCGCTGGCCCGCCGCGACGCAGCCCGATCCCTGGCTCGCGCCGGGCATCCGGCGACTGCTTGGCCTGCCCGCACCCGAACGCCAGCAGGGAATGGCGGCGCATGATTTCGCGAGCGCGCTCGCGGCGCGCGAGATCGTCGTGACGCGCGCGCAGCGGAGCAGTGGCGATCCGGCGGTCGCGTCGCGCTTCTGGTTGCGGCTCGCCGCGCTCGCGGGCGACCTGCCCGACCCGGCGCCGGGCGGTGCGGTGCTGACGCGGCTTGCCGCCGAACTCGATCTGCCCGCGGGGCGTCCCCAGCCGGCGGGGAAACCCGCGCCGCGGCCGCCCGCCAAGGATCGCCCGCGCCGGATCAGCGTGACCGCCGTGGACCGGCTCGCGCGCGATCCCTTTGCTTTTTACGCCAACCAGATGCTCGGCCTGTCGGCGCTCGATCCGCTCAGCGCTGCGCCCGATCCGCGCTGGCGCGGAACGCGCGTGCATAAATTGTTCGAGGATTGGGTGCGCGGCGGCGCGACGAAACCGGGTTTCGAGAGCGAACTTGCCGCGTTGCGCGACGACCCCGCGCTCGACGCTATCGCGCGGGCCTTCTGGTTGCCGCGCATCGAACCGGCGCTGCGCTGGGCCGCCGGTCGGGTGTGGGATGCGGACGACCGCCAGCCGATCGCAGTCGAGGTGCAGGGCGAGATTGCCGTCGACGGGGTGACACTGCACGGCAAGGCCGACCGGGTCGACCGCGATGCGGACGGGAAACTTGCGATCATCGACTATAAATCGGGCGGCGCGCCGAGTGCGAAGGCGGCGTTCGACAAGCTCGACAACCAGCTCGGCCTGCTCGGCTTGATCGCGCGCGAAGGCGGGATGAAGGGTATTGATGCGGCAACGGTCGGCGCGCTCGAATATTGGAGCCTGCGCCCCGATCGCCGCGCCGGCGGCGCGGGCAAGGTGTCGAACAGCTATGGACCGCGCAGCGACCTCAAAAGCGCCGACGCGGCCATTGACCATGCCGCCGACGCACTGGCGGACCTCGCGGCGCACTATCTGTTCGGCGACGCGCCGTTCGGGCCGGGCGATGGTGCGGGTTATGGCGATTACGACCAGCTGATGCGCCGCGACGAATGGTTCGGGCGCGGCGAGGAGGGCGCATGAACAATCCGTCCGGCCTCGCGACGCTCGACCCGCGGCAGGGGGCGGCCGCCGATCCCGAAAGCCATGTCTGGCTCGGTGCGTCGGCGGGGACGGGCAAGACGCAGGTGCTGTCGGCACGCGTGTTGCGGCTGATGCTCGACGGCGTGTCTCCGCAAGCGATCCTCTGCATCACCTTCACCAAGGCCGGCGCGGCCGAAATGGCGCATCGCATCCACGAACGGCTCGCGGCTTGGGTGCGGATGGACGACGGCGATTTGCGGCTCGACTTGCAGGCATTGGGCTTCGACCTGAACATGCTGGGTCACGATGTCGCGGTTCCCGCGCTTGTGAAGCGCGCGCGATCCTTGTTTGCCACCGTGATCGACAGCCCCGGCGGCGCGATCCGCGTCCAGACGATCCACAGTTTCTGCCAGACTTTGCTCGCGAGCTTTCCGCTCGAAGCCAAGCTGCTCCCCGGCTTTCGCGCGATCGAGGAGGATGAGGCGGGGGCGTTGCAGCGGCAGGTTTTGGGCGACCTGCTCGAACAGAGCGACGAGCGCGCGACGTTGCGCGACGCGGCGGCGATGCTGTCGCGGCGGCTGGGGCAAGACGCGGCGCTGGCCTTCCTGTCAAGCTGCGCCGCGGCGTTCGGTGGCCCGCACGCGGCCTTGCCGCCGTCGGCGCACGACCTGCGCGCGGCGTTCGACCTGCCGGGCGGCGATCCCGATATGTGGCTGGCGGGCGAAATAGCCGCAGGGGCGATCGCTGACGCCGACATCCGGGCGGTCGCGACGAGCGGCGCGGACTGGGGGACGAAGACCGGGCTGGCCTGTTCGGACGTGATGGTTGGCTGGTTGATCGCCGATGCTGCGGCGCGCGCCGCGATGCTCGGCGAACTGCTCGGTTGCTTCCTGACGGGCAAGGGCGAGCTGCGCGCCGATTTCGCGGGCGACAAGGGCAAGATGACCGATTGCGTCGACAGCGCGGTGCGGATCGTCGATGCCGCGCGGCACCTGGTCGCCACCGCTGCGGCGATGCGCGTTGCCGACGACCTGGCCGCGGCGTGGAAGCTCGGCAGTCGCTTTGCCGAGGGTTATGCGCTGGCGAAGCGCGAGCAGGGGCTCGCCGATTTCGACGATCTGATCACGCTGGCGGGATCGTTGCTGCGCGTCAGCAGCTTTGGCGAATGGGTGCGTTTCAAGCTCGACCAGCGCACCGACCATATCCTGGTCGACGAGGCGCAGGACACGAACATGCGCCAGTGGGGGATTGTCGAGGCGCTCGCGCGCGAATTTTTCGCGGGCGAAAGCGCCAAGGGTGACATGGTGCGGACGATTTTCGTCGTTGGCGACCGCAAGCAGGCGATCTTCGGCTTTCAGGGGACCGAACCGGCCGCCTTCGCCAAAGCAAAGGAGATATTCCGCCTTTACAGCGAGGGCCGCGACCGCCCGTTGCACCAGGTCGACCTGGTCAAAAATTATCGTTCGACCCCGGCGGTGCTGGGCGTCGTCGATGCGTGGCTCGCGGCCGGCGGGGCGGCCATGATGGGCCTTGAAGGCGACGAACCGCCGCATCAGCCGCATCGCGAGGCGCAGGCGGGACAGGTCGAACTGTGGCAGCCGCTGCCCGTCGGCAAGGCGCTCGATGCCGCTGCCGAGGACAGCGGCGACGACGAGGACAGCGCCGACGCGAGCGCGCCGGCGTCCGATCCTGCCTCGATGCGGCTCGCCAAGGCGATCGCGGGCGAGGTGCAGGACTGGATCGCGCACGGCAAGGATGGGCGGCCGGTGGCGCCGGGCGACATCATGATCCTCGTGCGCCGTCGCCGCGACCTTGCGGCACGGATCGTCGCGCGGTTGCAGGCTTTGCACGTGCCCGTCGCGGGTGTTGACCGTTTTGCCCTGACCCAGCCGCTTGGCGTGCAGGACCTGATCGCGGCGATGCGCTTTGCGGTGCAGCCGCTCGACGACCTCAACCTCGCCGCGCTGCTCGTCTCGCCGCTGATCGGCTGGACGCAGGACGAGCTTTATGCGCGCACCCATCAACGCGGGCGGGCGGCCGTTTGGGAGCATTTGCGCGCCACCGAAGGCGATGTCCCGGCGGCGACGATGGCGGCGCTCCGCGCGCTGCTCGGCGCGGCCGACTTCACCACGCCCTTCCGCTTTCTCGAAACCATCCTGTCGGGGCCGCTCGACGGACGGCGCAAGCTCTACGCGCGGCTGGGGCGCGAGGCGCGCGATCCGATCGACGAACTGCTCAACCAGGCGCTGGCCTTCGAGACGCGCGAGACGGTGTCGCTGCTCGGGTTCCTGACCGCGGTCGAAAGCAGCGGTGCCGACATCAAGCGCCAGACCGAAGCGCGCAGCGACGTCGTGCGGGTGATGACGGTCCATGGCTCGAAGGGATTGCAGGCGCCGATCGTGATCCTCGCCGACGCGACCGACGATCCCGTGTTCGGGCACCGTCCGTTCACCGTCGGGGTGGCGGCATGGGAAAAGCTCCCAATCTTCCCCCTCCCCCCCGACGAGAGGCACGGCACGCTGGCCGAGGCGTATCAGCGGGCGGCGGATGCGGCGTCGGAGGAGCATTGGCGGCTTTTCTATGTTGCGATGACCCGCGCCGAGGAAATTCTGGTCGTGGCTGGAATGACGAAAAAGGCCGACCGGACGATCCCGGTGGGAAGCTGGCACGCAGCGGCGGAGGGCGTGCTATCTGGCATGGGCGCCGAATGGGAAGCCGCCGGACCGCATTGGGGCCAGCGCCGCGTTCACCGCGCCAATAGCGTCAGATGGGCAAAGAAGGACAAGGCGACGAAACTTGCGGCGCCCGCGCCTATATTGCCCGGATGGGCGACGCGCGCCGCGCCAGAGGAGGCTCGCCCGCCGCGCCCGCTGGCGCCGTCGGCATTTGGCGCGGATGATGTCGCGGTGCCGCCACAGGGAACCGAACGTGCTAATGCGGTCGAGCGCGGGTTGCTGCTTCACGCTCTGTTCGAGCGGTTGCCCCCGGTTGCCCCAGAGCGCCGCCGCCAGGGCGCGCTGTGCTGGCTGGCGGTGCAGGTACCCGCGCTTGATGCGGCCACGCGCGAGGCGATGGTCGATGAGGTGCTCGCCATCGTCGACGATCCGGCGCAAGCCGCGCTGTTCGGCCCCGGCAGCTTGGCCGAAGTGCCGCTGTCGGCGGTGGTCGACGGGATGGTTGTCGCGGGCATCGTCGACCGGCTACGCGTCACCGACCATGCGGTGATGGTGGTCGATTACAAGACCGGGCGGCGCGTGCCCGTCGCGGCCGACGCGGTGGCGCCGGCTTATCTGCGGCAGATGGCGGCCTATCGCGACGCGCTGCGCGTGATATTCCCAGGTCGCCGCGTCGAGGCGGCACTCCTTTACACCGCTGGGCCCCGCTGGATTGTGCTCGGTGACGCGCTGCTCGATGCGCACAAGCCCGGCTTGCTCGCAACCAAGGCGAATTTGCCGGGTTCCACCCTTGAGCCGGACGCGCCGACGCCTTAGCTTGGGGTCAACAGAGTTTCAGGAGTTCAAACTATGGGTACGAAAGCCATTACCGACGCCAGCTTCCAGAACGACGTGCTCGACAGCGACACCCCCGTGCTGGTCGACTTCTGGGCCGAATGGTGTGGGCCGTGCAAGATGATCGGCCCTTCGCTCGAAGAGATTTCGGACGAACTCGCCGGTAAGGTCGTGATCGCCAAGATCAACATCGACGAAAATCCTGACGCGCCGGGCAAATATGGCGTGCGTGGCATTCCGACGATGATCCTGTTCAAGAATGGCGAGATCGCCGACACCAAGGTCGGTGCGGCGCCGAAGAGCGCGCTCAAGGGCTGGCTCGAAGGGGCTCTCTGACTTCTCCGTCGTCATCCCGGATTTGATCCGGGATGACGATGCTATTTGACGTCAGCTCCTATAATCGGCGTTAATGCTGATGTACCCATGGGTCAGGTCGCACGTCCACACGGTCGCGCGGCCATCGCCGAGGCCAAGGTCGGCGCCGATGCGAATTTCGAGGCCCTTTAGATGCGCGGCGACCGGCGCTTCGTCATAGCCGTCGACGGGAAGCCCGTCCTTCGCCACCCAATGGTCGCCGAAGCGGATCGCAAGGCGGTCGCGGTCGGCTGGCTCGCCGGCTTTGCCGACGGCCATAACGACGCGGCCCCAATTGGCGTCTTCACCCGCGATCGCAGTCTTCACCAGCGGCGAATTGGCGATAGCGAGCGCGACACGTTTGGCGCTGTCGTCGCTGTTCGCGCCCGTCACCTCGATCTCGATAAATTTCGATGCGCCTTCGCCGTCGCGCACGACTTGATGCGCGAGGTCGAGCGCGACGCTGCGAATAGCCGCGTAGAGCGCGTCGGCGCCCGGATCGTCGCGCGTGGTGATGACCGCGTTGCCCGCTTGCCCCGTCGCAAACAGCAGCACGGTGTCGCTGGTCGAGGTGTCGCTGTCGACGGTGATGCTGTTGAAGCTGCCGCCGGTCGCTTCGCTCAGCATCTCGTGCAACAGCGCGGGCGCGACCGCCGCATCGGTGAAGATATAGCCGAGCATCGTCGCCATGTCGGGGGCGATCATGCCCGATCCCTTGACGACCCCGGCGACGTGGACGGTCGTCCCGCCGACCACTGCACTGGCGGCCGATCCCTTGGCGAAAGTGTCGGTGGTGCCGATCGTTTCGGCGACGGCTTCCCACGAGCAGGGCGCGGCGGTGAGCGCGGCGTCGACCCCGGCGCGCGCCTTGTCCTTGGGAAGCGGCACGCCGATCACGCCGGTCGAGCTGACAAAGACTTCACCCGCGTCGCAGCCGAGGTGGTCCGCAACCTGTGCCATGATCTGTTCGACCGCTTCGCGGCCGCGATAGCCGGTAAAGGCATTGCTGTTGCCCGCGTTGACGATCAGCGCGCGGCCGGTGCCGCCCTTGACCTGTTCGCGGCCGAGCTCGACTTCGGACGAGCAGCAGACATTGCGCGTGAAGACGCCTGCAACCGTCGTGCCGGGGGTCAGCTCGACATAAGTGAGGTCGCAGCGGTCCCAATCCTTGTATTGCGCGCGCGCGACACGGCGCGTCACCCCGGCAATGTCGGGGAGGGCGGGGAAGGCGGAGGGGGCGAGGGGCGAGCGCATGGTCATGGGGGTGCGCATAATCGCAGTTCGTCCAAATCAAAACCCCTCCCGTCTACGGGAAGGGAGATGATTCCCCCTGTCGCGCAGCAATGGGGAGGTAGCAGCGGCGCAGCCGCTGACGGAGGAGCTGTGACGCCCGCCCGTCCACTACTCGCTTCGCGAGCGGTCCTCCTCCCCACGGCTTCGCCGCAGGGAGGATTTACGATTTACGCCGGAATACCGCTGATCGACTTCACTTCCATGAAATCCTTGAGGCCAAACACGCCGCCTTCTCGGCCGTTACCCGACGCCTTGTAACCGCCGAACGCCGCGCCCGGGCCGGGCCCCCAAGCGTTGACTGCGACCATGCCCGCACGCAGCTTCGGCGCCACGTCAGCCGCCTTGGCGGGGTCGCCCGAGATCACTGCCGACAGGCCATATTCGGTATCATTGGCGATATCGACGGCTTCGTCGAGGTCGCTATAGGCCATGATCGTCGCGACGGGACCAAAGATTTCTTCGTTTGCGATCCGCATGTCGCGCGTGACGCCGGAGAAAACGGTCGGCTTGATATAATAGCCGCGGTTGACGTTGGAGGGCAGACCGGTGCCGCCGGTTTCGAGCGTCGCGCCCTCGTCGATCGCCGACTGGATCAGGCCCTGGATCTTGTCGAACTGCGCCTTGTTGACGACGGGGCCGATGTGGCCGCCTTCGGCCTGCGGGTCGCCGACCTGCGTTCCGTCGAACATCGCCTTGATGACGCCGACGGCTTCGGCCTCGCGCTCTTTTTGGACGAGGATGCGGGTCGGGGCGATGCAGCTTTGCCCCGTATTGACGAGCACGCCCTGTACCGTCGGCGGCAGCACCGCGGCGAAATCGGCGTCGGGCAGGACGATGTTCGGCGACTTGCCGCCCAGCTCCTGGTGGACGCGCTTGACGGTGTCGGCGGCCGCTTTGGCAACCAGGATGCCCGCGCGGGTCGATCCGGTGAAGCTGACCATTTCAATGCCGGGGTGCGCGCTGATCGCGTTGCCGACGGTCGGGCCGTCACCCTGCACCAGGTTAAACACGCCCGGCGGCACACCCGCAGCGTCGAGAATCTCGGCGAAGATCACGGCGTTGCCGGGGCATTCTTCGGACGGCTTCAGGATCATGGTATTGCCAGCGGCGAGCGCCGGGGCGACCTTCAGCGCGATCTGGTTGAGCGGCCAGTTCCACGGCGTGATCATGCCGACAACGCCGATCGGTTCGTAGGCGATCACGCCCGCAGCATATTTTTCGGTGAAGCTGAAATCCTTGAGCGCAGCGATCGTGCCAAGGAAGCCGCCGATGCCGGCGCCGACCTGTGCGGTGCCCGCAAAGCTGACCGGCGCGCCCATTTCGCTCGCCATCGATTTGGCGAGGTCGGGCGCGCGCTTCTTATATTCCTCGACGATGCGGTTCAAAAGGTCGAGACGTTCCTCGCGCGTCGTCTGCGAAAAGCTCTTGAAGGCTTCTTTCGCCGCAGCAACGGCGTCGTCGACGTCGGCCGCGGTGCCGAGCACAACGGTGGAGGCCGCTTCTTCGGTTGCAGGGTTGATGACGTCGTGGAGCTTGCCGCCCTTGCTGTCGACCCATCGGCCGCCGATGTAATTCTGCTTGAGGTGCGTCTCGGTGCTCATGTCTTGTCTCCCATCGGCGGTGAATCCGTCTTGGATTGCTACCTAATCACTGTGGCGGACGAATCAAGCAAAGGCCAACTGCCAATTGCGACAGCTCAACGCTTTTCAGCGGAAAGTCGTGACATCAATATGGCAGCACGCGTCGCCTGGCGTACGATACTGGGGATATCGACCGTCTCTTCGGGACCGTGATCGCCCGTCGAATAAGGGCCAAGCCCGGCCAGGCTATCGACGTGCGGTGCGACGAAGCTGATGTCGGCGGCGCCGCGCTTGAGCGGATCGAGTGCGGCCATTTCGGCGAGGTCAAGGTCGCGGTTGACCGCGTTGAGCCGCGTCAGCAGCGCGCGGTTGCCATCGGTCGGCGCCATCGCCGGATATCCGCCGGGGTCGAAGACGAGGGTCGCGCCGGTGCCGGGGGCATGGTCGGCGACGATCGCCGCCATCTTGTCTTTCACCCGCGCCGCCTGTTCGGCCGACAGCGTGCGCAGGTCGCCGCGTGCGATCGCGCTCGCGGCTATGATATTGGTTTTGCCGTTCGCGCTCGCCCGAATCTTGCCGGCGTCGAGCGACAGCTGTTCGCCCCCCGCGACCAGCCCGACGTTGAAGGTCAGGTTCGGCTCGGGCAGTTCGGTGCGAAAGCGGTGAATGATGCGCGCGAGCTCATAGATCGCGCCGTCGCCAGCGTTGGCGCTGAAGATGCCCGAGCTGTGGCCGGTCTTGCCGGTCGCGGTGACCTGCCAACTTTCGGACGATCGCCGCGCGATCGAACTCATGTCGGCGCCGCCATCGCGGACCAGACCCTCGAAATCGAGCGCGACGTCGGCGCGATGGCCCGCCGCGATCAGGTCGGCGCGCGCTTTTTCGGCGGGATCGCCCGTATCTTCCTCGTCGCCGGTCATATGAAATTCGATGTTCGCGTCCTTCAGTGTGTCGGCCTGGTGCATCGCGCGCAGTGCCGCGACGACCACGACCATCCCGCCCTTGTCATCGCCGACGCCCGGCCCCTTTGCCTTGTCGCCGATGCGTTCAAAGCGCTGGAACGGCGAGTCGGGCTCGAACACCGTGTCGAGGTGCGCGATGAGCAGCAGGCGCTTGGTGTCCGCCTTGCCAACATGCGTCGCGATCAGATGGCCGGCGCGGCCGGTGTCGCGCATCGGCTTCCACGTCACGGTAAAGCCCAGCGGCTCCAGCTCGGCGCGCATCATCGCCCCGACCTCTTCGACGCCCTCCAGATTGAGCGAGCCGCTGTTCTGGTTCACAAGCTTTTCGAGCAGCGCGAGGCTGCGATCCTGTTCGGCCTCGACCGTTTTTGCCATGCCGCTTTCGCTCTTTGACAGCTTTGCCGCGGCGGTGGGGGCAAGCGCCAGTTGGAGGGCGGCAAGGGCGATGAACGGCAATAATTTCATGGAGCGACTCCTCTGGATGTCCGCCTTGTGACGCGTCGCTCCGTCGGCCGCAAGCGGTCAGCCGGGGCGGACCATGAAGATGTCGCCGCCAATGTCGACGAGAAAGAGATTGCCCGCGCTATCTTCGCCGAACGACGCGACTGAACCGATCGTGCCCGCATCGGGGACAAAATCCTCGTTCCTCCGCGCGAAGCGCGAAGAGGCGAGCGTCTGGCCTGGCACGAGGCTGGAAAATGGCACCGACCAGATGTTGTTCGATATAAAGTCAGCGAAGACATATTGCCCCTGCAACGGCGCAACCGGACCACGATAGACGTAGCCGCCGGTGATCGAATTGCCCTGCCGTGGACCGCTGCCATGCCCATATTCGGCCACCGGGTCGGTCAGGCCGCCGGGCGCAGTCCCGTTATAGGGCTGCGTCCCTTCCTTGAAGCGCCAGCCGAAATTGACGCCGGGCTGCGTCGTCGTGAGCATGTCGACCTCTTCGACCGCGCCCTCGCCGACATCGCCGATGATCAGGGTCGCGCCGTTGAACGATGCGCGGAACGGATTGCGCAAGCCTGTTGCATAGACCCACGGATCGCCTCCGCCGCCCAGGAAGGGGTTGCCCGGCGCAGGCGCATAGGCGCTGCCGTTTGGTCCTACGGTAAAGCGCAGGATCTTGCCAAGGCGGAGATCGCTGTTCTGCGCATTGTTGTTCGGGTCGCCGCCCCCACCCCCGTCACCGACGCCGACATAGACGAGGCCGTCGGGACCGAAGCCGATCCAGCCGCCATTGTGGTTGTCGGCGCCGGGATGCGGGATGCCGACCACCAGGTCATAGCTGGTCGAGCTGTTTGGCTGGCCGAGCGTGTAGCGACGGACCTGGACCGTCCCGTCGGGGGCCGTCGCGACGGCGAGCAGCCGCTGCGACGACGCATGGTCGGGATAGGCCGCCAGTCCGAGCAGCCCGCGTTCGCCGCTGGTCGAGATGTCGGTAATGTCGAGCACGAGCGTGCGGGTGCCGTTGGCGGGATCGAAGCGATAGACATTGCCGCCCTTCTCGACGACGAAGACGCGGCTGTCGCCGGGGATCGGGGCGACATAGAGCGGCTGGTCGAAGCCGGTGCCGACGCGCACGACGGCGATGCCTTCGCGGCTGTTGGTGACGGTGATGTTGACCGCCTGTGCCGCGCTGGCCTGTCCATCGCTGACGCGGAGCCGGACGGCATAGACATTGTCGCCATTCGCGTCGCCGGGCAGGTCGTAGTCGGGCGCGGCGTTGAAGCGCAGCGCGCCCGCCGAAGTGATCGAGAATAGCGCGGCGTCGGCGCCGCCGTCGATCGCAAAGGTCAGCGTGTCGCCGTTGGGATCGCTCGCGGTCGCCTGATAGGCGGCAGCGGTATTTTCGTCGATGCTCGCGGTTTGCGGCGAGGTGAAGCCGGGCGGGGCATTGGCCGCAGGCGGGGTGCCGCCGTCACTGGCGCCTCCGCCGCTGCAAGAGGTGAGAAAGAAGGGCGTCAGGGCAATAAGCACGCGCATCCGCATCGCAACAGCCTTTCGCGATCAAGCCCACCCCCGCGGATAAACTGCCATCATGCGATCGGCACGGCAACCCCGCCGGTTTACCACGTCGGGTCCGTGAAACGGCGCGTCAGCCGGGCTCCTTCACCTCATCAAAATCATTGAGCTTGTCGAGCGCCCGACGGGCCACGTTCCGGAGTGCGAAGCGGTTCACCGCGAGCCCCTTCGCGTCATCGCCGGTCAGTTCGTCGATGGTAAAGGCGACACGCGTACGATCAGGCGCCAGGTCCTCGAAGGTGAATTTCAGCCCGGTGGCGAGCGCGCCGTCATCGACGCTATAGATCAGGTGCGCCTCACGCGGGATCTCCATCGCAACCGCGATCTTGACCTTATAGGCGTCGGGCCGCTCCTTTGGGATCAACTGCGCAAATTCGGGATCGCCCTTTTCGGCGACGAGTTCGTAGAGCCGCGTCGATCCGCCATTGGTCACGAGGGGCAGGCCGGAAAAGGCGCTGCCGTCGCCGAACATTTTCGCGAACACCTCTTCGCGCGGCGCGGCGACAGTTCGTGTCTGGTTTGCCAGTTCGGCCACCTTGCCGCAGCCGGTGGCGAGCAGAATCGCCAGCACCGGAATGATCATGCGCAGCATCGATAATCCCCCACAAGAAAGCGGGATTTGGCTTAACATTCACGCCTTACCAAAGCGTAATCGTCGCGACGACGACCATTCATGTGTCAAGAATGTTTGACAGCCTACGGTGTCGCCTGTAAAGACTTCTTTACAGAAAGGGTCGGCGTTGGAAAATCGGGTTCGCGAATATCGGGAGGGCGCGGGTTGGAGTCAGGGCGAGCTGGCCCGGCGCCTCGGCGTTTCGCGCCAGACGATCAACGCGGTCGAAACCGACAAATATGACCCCAGTCTGCCGCTTGCGCTGCGCATGGCCCGCCTGTTCGGGCTCGAAGTGCGCGAGTTGTTCGTCGACCATTGGATCCCGGAGAATTGACATGACGACGCAAGTTCGCGCTTTGACGTGGCGCAAAATGGCGCTTCAGGCGTTGGTCGGTGCCCTTGCCGGCGCTGGCGGTATGCTGGCCGCCATGCAATTGCTTGAAGGCGAAGCGCTCGGCTGGCGGCCGCCGCAGATCATATTGGCGGGGGTCGGGATGATCTATCTGCTCATGGGCCTGTTCGTCGGACTCGGCATCGCCGTTCCGGCCCGAATCGGACAGCGCCTATTGAACGTCGCCGATGCGGAAGAAATCGTCGAGGAGCGCGCGAGCATGGGCGGCAGCGCGCTGACGTGCATCGCGATCGGCGCGACACTTGCGCTCCTCGCCTATAGTACGGTCGATGGCGCAAATGCGCCCGTAACAACGGCAACCGCGTTCTGGATCATGCTGACCCTGCTCGTGGCAGGCACGCTGGTCTCAATCGCGCTGTGGCGTGGATTCGACGAATTGTGGCGGCAACTCACGATCGATGCGTCGGCGATCGCGGGCAATATTCTGCTCAGCGTCTGCGTGATCTGGGGCGGGGCCGCTGCGGCCGGTCTGGCCGCGGCACCGCATCCACTCCACCTCATATCGCTTGCCTTTGGGTCTTTTCTGCTCGCGACCTTCATCGCCGCGGGACGCCGTGGGATGATGACGCCGCAATAGAAGCTTTGCGAAACGGGCGACAGGAAAAGGGCGCCCGGTTCCCCCGAACCGGACGCCCTTTCCTTCGCGTCGCTGATCGGGTCGATCAGGCGCTGTAGTACATGTCGAATTCGACCGGGCTGGGGGTCTGTTCAAACCGATAGACCTCGTCCCACTTCAACTCGACATAGGCTTCGATCTGATCCTTGGAGAAGACGTCGCCCTTCAGCAGGAAGTCATGGTCGGCCATCAGGCTGTCGAGCGCTTCGCGCAAGCTGCCGCACACGGTCGGGACTTCGCTCAGTTCTTCGGGCGGCAGGTCGTACAGATTCTTGTCCATCGCGTCGCCGGGGTGGATCTTGTTCTGAATGCCGTCGAGCCCTGCCATCAGCAGCGCCGAATAGCAGAGATAGGGGTTCGCCATCGCGTCGGGGAAACGGAACTCGACGCGCTTCGATTTGGCACCCGCGCCATAAGGAATGCGGCACGATGCCGAACGGTTACGCGACGAGTAAGCGAGCAGCACCGGCGCTTCAAAGCCCGGGACGAGGCGCTTGTAGCTGTTCGTCGTGGGGTTGGTGAAGGCGTTCAGCGCCTTGGCGTGCTTCACCACGCCGCCGATGAAATAAAGGCACATGTCGCTGAGACCCGCGTAGCCGTTCCCGGCGAAAAGCGGCTTGCCCTTTTCCCAGATCGAGATGTGCGTGTGCATGCCGCTGCCGTTATCGTCCTTGATTGGCTTCGGCATGAAGGTTGCGGTCTTGCCATAGGCATGCGCGACCTGGTGCACGACATATTTGTAGATCTGCATGCGGTCGGCGGTTTCGGTCAGCGTGCCGAAGGTCAGGCCAAGCTCATGCTGGGCGGCGGCGACTTCATGGTGATGCTTGTCGCAGGGCAGGCCCATTTCGAGCATCGTCGAGACCATCTCGGCACGGATGTCGACGGCGCTGTCGACCGGCGCGACGGGGAAATAGCCGCCCTTGGCGCGCGGACGGTGCGCCAGGTTGCCGCCTTCGTAAGCGCGGCCGGTGTTGGTCGGCAGTTCGATATCGTCGATCTCGAAACCCGACTTGTTGTAGCCGGTTTCAAACCGGACATCGTCGAACATGAAAAATTCGGCTTCGGGGCCGACATAGACGGTGTCGCCGATGCCGGTCGAGGCGACATAGGCCTCGGCGCGCTTGGCGGTCGTGCGCGGATCGCGTGCATAGCCTTCGCCGGTCGACGGCTCGACGATGTCGCAGAAGATCACGAGCATCGGCGTCGCCGAGAAGGGATCGTCATAAACGGCGTCGAGGTCGGGCTTGAGGATCATGTCGCTCTCGTTGATCGCTTTCCAGCCTTCGATCGACGAACCGTCGAACATCAGACCGTCTTCGAGTTCATCCTCGCCGAGGACGGATGCGACCATGGTCAAATGCTGCCACTTGCCCTTGGGGTCGGTGAAGCGCAGGTCGACCCACTCGATGTCGTTTTCCTTGATCCGTGCGATGATATCCTTGGGCTTCGTAGCCATGGTCTGAACTTCCTTCTTGCGATGATGACCGGCTCGGCCGGTTTAGTTGAACAGGTTGGGGAGCGGATATTTTAGAGCGCGTCTTCGTTGCGCTCGCCGGTGCGGATGCGCAGCGCGGTTTCGACCGGGATCACGAAAATCTTGCCGTCGCCGATGCGGCCGGTTTGAGCGGCGGCGGCAATCGCCTCCACAACGCGTTCGGCCATCGAATCCTCGACGATGACCTCCAGCTTCACCTTCGGCAGAAAGTCGACGACATATTCGGCACCGCGATACAGTTCGGTGTGGCCTTTTTGCCGGCCGAAGCCCTTGGCCTCGGTCACGGTGATGCCGCTGACTCCCACTTCGTGCAGCGCTTCCTTGACCTCGTCGAGCTTGAACGGCTTGATGATCGCCTCAATCTTCTTCACGCTTTTCGTCCCCCT
>NZ_MIAM01000038.1:0-3316 GCF_001830555.1 Sphingopyxis sp. RIFCSPHIGHO2_12_FULL_65_19
TTCCTGTCCGTCGGGGCTTTGCAATACCGGCCCCGGTCCCTAAAGCGCCGCCGCATTAGCGAAAGGGTGCGCGTTGGTCGAGTTACTTCCATTGTCGAATATCGAGCTGCAAGTGGTCGAGGATCTGCTCGACGCCGCTTTTGGATCGGATCGCTTCGGACGAACCGCCTATCGCATCCGCGAAGGTGCGGATGCGGTGCCCGAACTCAGCTTTGCCGCGGTCGAAGACGACGCGCTGGTCGGTACGATCCAGTGCTGGCCGGTGGCGCATCGTGCAGCGGACGGCACCGTCACCCCGCTGGTGATGGTCGGTCCCGTTGCAGTGCGCCCAGACGCGCAGCGCGGCGGCCACGGCCGGACGCTGATGGCGCATATGCTGGACGCGGCGCAGACCAAAGCGGACGGCGGGCTGATGATGATCGGCGACCCCGAATATTATGGCCGCTTTTTCGGCTTCGCCGCCGACGCGACGGGCGAATGGGAACTGCCCGGCCCGTTCGAGAAACGCCGCCTGCTCGCGCGGGCAGTGAACGGGCACGGTCTGCCGACCGGGGCGGGAATGATCGGCCCGAGGTAAGTTTCCTCTGGCCTGACTCGACTTGCGCGGCGCGTCCGCTCCCCTATGTCGGATATATGGTCACCCCTGCGCCGTCGCTTCCCAAGGAATTTTCGCAGCTCTCGTTAGCCGAAGCGGCCGAACTGCTCGCGGCGCGCAAGCTGCCGCCGGTCGAGCAATGGCATCCCGACCGCACCGGCGACAGCTTCATGGAAATTCGCGCCGACGGCAGCTGGTATCATGAGGGCGGGCGGATCAACCGGCCCGCGATGGTCAGGCTGTTTTCGACGATCCTGCGGCGCGAGGCCGACGGCGGCCATGTCCTCGTCACCCCGGCCGAAAAGCTGAGTATCCTTGTCGAAGACACGCCCTTCCGAGCCGTCGAGATGAAGAGCGAAGGCGAGGGGGCGGCGCGGACGCTCGTCTTTCGCCTCGATACCGACGATCTCGTCATGGCTGGCGCTGACCATCCGCTCAGCTTCGGTAGCGACGCCGACAATCCTGACCCGCGGCTGCATGTGCGCGGGCCAATCGGCAACGGGCTGGAAGCTCGCATCGACCGTGCGCTTTATTACGAGATCGTCGAAATGGCGCTCGCCGAGGGCGCCGATCATCCAGCGATCTGGTCGAACGGCTCGCGCTTTCCATTGGTCGACGCCTGATGCTTTCGGAGAAATTGCGCACCGCGCTCGACAATTTGCTGCCCGATGTGGGCGAAGACGAGGCGTATCTTGGCACCCCGACGCTGCGCGATGCCGCGGTGCTGATTGCCTTTACCGACCGGCCTGATCCTGGCGTGATCCTGACCCAGCGGCCGCAATGGTTGCGCAGCCATGCGGGGCAGGTCGCCTTTCCCGGCGGCAAGGTCGATCCCGGCGATCGCGACGCAATCGACGCGGCGCTGCGCGAAGCCGAGGAAGAAATCGGCCTCAACCGCCGCGACGTGATGATTGCCGGCGTGACCGAGCCCTATCGGTCGGGCAGCGGCTATATCATTACGCCGGTGCTCGGCGTCATCCCGCCCGACCTGTCGTTCGATCCCAACCCCGAAGAGGTAGAAGACTGGTTCGAGGTGCCGCTCGACATCCTGTTCGATCCCGACAATTATGCGCGCCAACAAGCGAATTGGCAGGGACACGACCGCCACTATTATGACATGGATTGGCAGGGGCGGCGGATCTGGGGCGTGACGGCAGGCATCATCATCAATCTGGCGCGGCGTTTGCCGGCGGGCTGGCACCGATGACGCGGCTGCCCGACGCCGACTGGCGCACTCGCCCGGGCTTGCGGCGCATCATTGCCGCGCTGATGGCCGATGGCGGCGCGGTCAAGGTCGTCGGCGGGGCGGTGCGCGATACCTTGCTCGGCCTTCCGGTCACCGATATCGACCTGGCGACCCCCCTGCTCCCGCCAGAGGTGACGCGGCGGCTGGCGGCGGCGGATATCAAGGTGATCCCGACGGGCATCGCGCACGGCACCGTCACCGCGATCGCCAGCGGCGACCATCATGAAATCACCACGCTGCGCCGCGATGTCGAAACCGACGGACGGCGCGCGACAATCGCCTTCGCCGACGACTGGCGCGACGATGCCGCGCGGCGCGATTTCACGATCAATGCGCTCTATGCCGACCCCGATACCGGCGCGGTCGACGACTGGTTCGGCGGTCTCGCCGACCTTCAGGCAGGGCGGGTCGCGTTCATCGGCGATGCCGCGACGCGCATCGCCGAGGATCATCTGCGCATATTGCGTTTTTACCGCTTTGTCGCGCGGTTCGGTCATGGCGCGCTGGACGCGACCAGCCATGCGGCCGTGGTGACGGCGCGCCAGTCGCTCAAGAGCCTGTCGCGCGAACGCATCGCCGACGAATTGCTGAAAATCCTGACGCTGCCCGATCCGCGCGCGATCGTCGGACGGATGGCGGCCGACGGGATATTCGCGGTGCTGTTGCCCGAACTCGATACGGGCTTTGCCGCCGCGCTCGACCGGCTGATCGCGAATGAGGCGGCGGCGGGGGCGGCGATCGCCCCGTTGCGCCGCCTTGCAGCCTTGCTTCCTGCCGACGCGGCCATCGCCGAACAGGTGGCGAGCCGACTGCGCCTGTCGACGCGGCAGCGCAAGCATCTCGCGCTGCTCGGGGGGAGCCGCGGCGACGTGATCCGGCCGGTCCGCCAACTCGCGCACAGCGTGGGTGTCGATGCGGCACGCGATATACATCTGCTGGCAGGCGACCCCGCGGCGGTGCAGGCGCTATCGGGCTGGGCGGTTCCCGAACTGCCATTGAAGGGCGGCGACATTGTCGCGCGCGGGATTGCTGCCGGCCCGGACGTCGCGCGCATCCTGAAGGCGGTCGAGGCCGAGTGGGTGGCGGAAGATTTTCCGGATGCGACCAGAGTCGCCGAGCTGGTCGATCAGAAGATCGGCCGCGTAAGCGACTGACGCCAATAATCGAGCGCAGCGATGCTATCCATCGGCCGCGCAAACAGGTAACCCTGCCCGAAATCGCAGCCGAGCGCCGACAAAAGGCGCGCCTGGTCGGCAGTTTCGACACCTTCGGCCGTGGTCCGCATCCCCAGCACCTCGGCAAGGCTCTGGATCGTGCGGACGATTGCCACCTTGTCGCGATCATCGACCATATGTTCGACGAAGCTGCGATCAATCTTGAGCACGTCGATCGGCAGTCGCTGGAGATAGGCAAGGTTGGAATAGCCGGTGCCGAAATCGTCCATCGCGACGCGCGTGTCGAGCGCCTTCAGCTCG
>NZ_MIAM01000038.1:3406-5379 GCF_001830555.1 Sphingopyxis sp. RIFCSPHIGHO2_12_FULL_65_19
TCCAGCGCCTGGCGGACGACCGCTGCGACATCGTCCCGTACCAGCTGGATCGCCGAGACATTGACCGAGAAATAGGCATCGACGATGGCGCCGCCATTCTGCCGGTCCCATTCGGCGAGCACCGCCGCGGCCTTGCCGATCGCCCACTGGCCGAGCGGCACGATCAATCCCGAATCCTCGGCGATCGGGATGAACTCGGTCGGCGACACTGAATGGCCGTTGCTGTTGTCCCACCGGGCCAGCGCCTCGAACCCCGCGACGCGGCCGCTCGCCATCTCGATCAGCGGCTGGAAGGCGAGGTGGAGCCGATCCTCCTCGATCGCGTTGCGCAATTCGGTTTCCAGCCCGAACCGATTGTCCGACAGCATCGCCGCTTCGGGTTCATAGATTTCGATGCGGTCGGTCTGCTTCGCGCGTTTGAGGGCAATCTGGGCGTGCCGGATCTGATCGGCGACATCGGTGTCAGCGGCCGGCTGGATGGCGCAGCCCAGCGCGCAATCGACGCTGACCTTCAATTCGCCGATACGGAACGGATGATCGAAACAGCCGCGGATACGCCGCGCCATTTCGCGCACATCGGCGCGGCCTCCTGCGACGCGCGACGAGATGGCGAATTCGTCGCCGCCGGTGCGCGCCAATATGTCGCCGCTGCGCAGGCTCGATTTCAGCCGCCGCGCGACGGTGATGATCAGCTCGTCGCCCGCCATCGGGCCGATATGTTCATTGATCCGCGAAAAGCGCGCGAGGTCGAGCAGCAGGATAGCATGGTCGGCGCCGGGGCCTTCGATGCGGGCGCGCTGTTCGACCAATTCTTCAAATCCCGCGCGGTTGGGCAGCCCGGTCAGGCTGTCCGAAACAAGTTCGCGGCGCAAATTGCGCTCGGTCATCATTTCCTGCGTCCGGTCGATCAGCGTCAGCAGGAACAGGCCGTCATCGCCCGATTCCGTCGGCAGCGGCCCGATCGATCCGCGCAGGTCGCGCGCCGCCGGACCGTCGCCCAGCTGGCACGAAAATTCCTGGCTTTCGTCGGGATGTTGCGATGCCCGTTCGATCGCGCGCAGCAGTTCGATCGGCGCATCGACGCCGACCGGCGACAGGCTCAGCCGGTCAAACGCCGCGTTGCTCGCGTGGAGCCGGAAATTTCCGCGCGCCATCGGTCGGATGAGCGCCGCCGGAACCGGCAGTGCGTCGATCCAGCCGACAAACAACAAGGGCCGGTCTTCGCCGGTTCTATCGATAGGCATAACAGCGGGTTTTGTGCGACCTTTCCCCATTGCCCAATGCCTAGGTTACGGGAAGTAAATAAGGGATTTACGGCTACATCGAAATGCGGTCAGCCGAAGCGATTGTTGCGCGGGAAACCAGTTGGCGGCATCCGCCCGGCCGCGCCGCGTGCGACGCGCCACGGCGCAAGGTCGGTTTCGGTGCGCGTGCGGCCGGTGTCGCCGCCCATCGCCCAGCTCAATCCGTCGGCAAAGGCAAAGCTGACGGTGTCGGACAGCCCGCCGTCGCGATAGCGTTGCAGCATCACGCCCTGGCCGCGCGCCATCACCGGCACCTCGTCGAGCGGGAAGACGACAAGCTTGCGGTTTTCGCCGACCACCGCGACGCTGTCGTCGCTCGCAGCGATCGGGCGAACGACGGTGAGTGCGGCCTTGGGCTTCAAATTGACGACCGCGCGGCCCTTGCGCGTTTCGGCGATTACGTCCGCCATTTGCGCCACGAAGCCGTGGCCGCTCGACGAAGCGAGCAGCAAGCGGCCCTCCGCGCTCGTGGGGATCATCGCGACGATCCGTGCATCGGGGTCGATGTCGACAATCAGGCGCAGCGGCTCGCCAAACCCGCGCCCGCCGGGCAATTTGTCGGCGCCGATCGTGAAGAAGCGCCCGTCGCTGGCCGCGATCAGTAGCTTGTCGGTCGTCTGGGCGTGCGCGGCGAACAGCAGTTCGTCGCCTTCCTTGAACTTGAATTCG
>NZ_MIAM01000039.1:0-8790 GCF_001830555.1 Sphingopyxis sp. RIFCSPHIGHO2_12_FULL_65_19
CATCGGGTTCGCCTTGCGCCACACGATGTCGTTGAGAATCCAATAGCCATTGTCCTGGAGCGCGGTGCCGACGCGGAAGATATTGTGATAGCTGCCGATCACCCAGATGCTGCCGTTCGGTTTCAGGATACGCTTGGCTTCCTTGAGCCAGGCCTGGGTAAAGCGATCATAGGTCGCGAGGCTGTCGAACTTGTCCCAGTCATCGTCGACCGCATCGACCTGGCTGCCGTCGGGGCGCAACAGATCGCCGCCGAGTTGGAGATTATAGGGCGGATCGGCGAAGATCATGTCGACCGACGACGCGGGCAGGCTGCGCATCATCTCGACGCAATCGCCCTGCAATATGCTGTCGAGCGGCAGGTCCGCGGGGTCGACCTTGGGCGTCCGCTGCTTCGTCGCCGGCGCCTTGACCCGTTCCATCACACCCATGCTTCACCCCGTTCCTTGCTCGTAAGAAGGCCCTGATGAGTCCGGCGGCACCCGCCGTCAAGCGCCGGACTCTAGGGATTCCGGCTCTCTAAATGGTTAACGGGATGAGAACGAAAGGAGTCTGACACACCATATGGAGTCGCGGGCGACTCGCGGACTCAACCACTGGTGGTGTGGCGATGAGGACTCACCGGCGAAAAAAATTTCGCCGCGGACGATTACAGCCCCGGATCGACCCCGGTCAGCGCGACCGACCGTTCCCACAGCTCGCGCGCCAGTTTCGGATCGCGCGCCGCGCGGCTCGCGCGGGCGGGGCCGGACCGCCCCGACACTTCGCCCAGCCCCTGCGGCCCCAGATAATCGCCGCCCTGCACATGCGCGCCCGTTGCGGCCTGCAAGGTCGGCCACGCTCCCTGCGCCGCGCTGTTGAAAAAAGGCGCGGCGAGCGGCGTCATGTAGCGCAAGGGCAGCGGCAAATGCCGCTGCAATTCGGTCGTCGCGACGCCGGGATGGCAACCGATCGCCTGCGTCGCCCGTCCCGCGGCACCCAGCCGCCGGTCGAGTTCAAACATGTAAAGCAGGTTCGCGAGCTTGCTCATCTGGTAACGCGCCCAATTATGATAGCTGCGCGACGCCGCCAGGTCGCTGTAATCCATTTCCCCGTTCCGGTGCGCAATGCTGCCCGTAACCACGATGCGGTCGTCGACGTGGCGATGCACCAGCCCGGTGAAGGCGAAGGTGCCGAGGTGGTTGACCCCGAATTGCAGCTCGTGGCCCTGCTTCGTCAGCATCCTGGGCGGGATCATCACACCTGCGTTATTGACCAGCACATCGATCCGCGGCCCCGCCAGCACCATGTTCGCGGCGTCGCGGACCTGGTCGAGGTCGGCGAGGTCGAGCGGCTGGAACGACAATTTGGCGTCGGACACATCGGTGCGGATGCGGTCGATCGCCGCTTCGGCTTTCGCGGCATCGCGGCAGGCCAGGATCACATGAGCACCGCGCGCCGCCAGCACTTTCGACACCTCGAAGCCGAGCCCGGCGTTGGCACCCGTGACAAGGAAGGTGCGGCCGGTCTGGGCCGACACATCGTCGGCCGTAAATCCCTTGCTCATCGCCTTCCCCCTTTTTTGCTGTCGGGCTTCAGACCAGCTGCATTTGTGCGACCGGGGCAAAACTGGTCCGATGAAGCGGCGTGGGCCCATGTCGGCGCAGCGCCGCAAGATGCTGCGCCGTACCATATCCCATGTTGGTTTCCCAGCCAAAGCCCGGAAAGTCGCGCGCCGCTGCCGCCATGAAGCGGTCGCGATGCTCCTTCGCGATGATGCTCGCCGCCGAAATACACGGATGCAGCGCGTCGCCGCCGACGATCGCGCGGGCGGTGTACCGCCATCGGGGAAGCCGGTTGCCGTCGACCAGCACCTCGGCTGGTTCGACGCCAAGCGCCTCGACCGCGCGCGTCATCGCAAGAAAGGTTGCTTGCAATATGTTGAGGCGGTCGATCTCGGCGACGCTCGCCTCACCGACGCCCCAGCGGCAGCGTGTCTTGATCTGCTTTTCGAGTTCGGCGCGGCGTTTTGCGGACAATTTCTTGCTATCGTCGAGCCCCGCGATCCCGCCCTCGCACAGCAGCACCGCCGCCGCGACGACCGGCCCCGCGAGCGGCCCGCGACCGGCTTCGTCTACGCCGACGATCATGTGCGTCGCACCAGAATGAACCTTAATCTCCGTTCGTATCGAGCGAAGTCGAGATGCGAACAGGTTGAGCGGACAGGCTGAAAAATCATATCCGCCACGGCGGATATCTCCGATACTCGGCCGCCTGATACAGGCACAGGCGATTGCCCGCGGGATCGGCCAGACGCGCCTCGCGCCAGCCCCATTCCTCGTCCTTCGGCATCTGGTCGAACCGCACCCCGCGCCGCGCCAGATAGGCAACCCACGCGTCGAGCGCGCCGCTTTCGAGGTAGGCCGTCGCCCCGCCCGCCTCGCCATCGCCGACATGGATCGACAGCGTAACACCATTCGCGGCCTCGAACCGCGCGTAACCATTATCCGGGCTATCGACGATCTGCGTCAGCCCCATCTGCTTGTAGAAAGCGACCGAAACCCCATAGTCGTTCGCGGGCAAGGTCAACTGGTTGAGCGCGGGGCCGGTGAACAGCCCGTCGTTGCGCACGAACTGCTGCCCCATCGGGCCATGCCCCTGCCCCAGCCCCGGCGCGTCGAGCAGCGCCAGCCGCACGAAATCGCGCGCGCGCGCAATTGCGGGTTCCAGCGGCATTCCCTGCGCCAGCCCGGTCGCAATCGCGCTGGCGAGCGTGCAGCCGGTGCCGTGGCTGTGGGGGGTGTCGATGCGCGGCGCCTCCCACCGCGCGACCTCGCCCTCGCCGGTTTCGAGCAGGCGGTCGATCACCGTCTCGCCCTCGGCATGTCCGCCCTTCACCAACAGCGAACAGCCATGCGCCAGCACCGCGTCCTCACCGCCGAGCGCCGCGAGTTCGGGCAGGTTCGGCGTCGCGACCATCGCGCGGTCCAGCAAGGCGCGGAACGCGTCGATCGTCGCCGCGTCGGCCAGCACCGATCCGCTGCTCGCGATCATCACCGGATCGAACACCAGCGCCGCCTGCGCCAGGTCGGGCTGCGACAATCGCCCCGCCACCGCAGCAGCGGTTTCGGCGCTGCCGATCATCCCGATCTTGACAGCGTCAACACCGATGTCGGTCGCGACGCTGTCGATCTGTGCCAGCACCATGTCGGTCGGCACCGGATGGACGCCCTGCACACCCAGCGTGTTCTGCGCCGTGATGGCGGTGATCGCGGTCATCGCATGGCCGCCCAGCATCGTCACCGCCTTGATGTCGGCCTGGATGCCGGCGCCGCCGCCGCTATCCGACCCGGCGATGATCAGGACGCGCGCGGTCACCCCTTATGCTTTCGCTCCGTCGAGGCGGGGTATTTCGCAAGGATCGCGCCCTCGCGAAGCGGCCGATCGAGCAGGTCGCCGCCGCAATTGGGGCAAAGTTCGTCGAGCTTGTCGGCGCAGTTCGCGCAAAAGGTGCACTCCATCGAACAGATGAAGGCGCCATGGATATCGGCGGGCAGGTTGCGGCCGCACTTTTCGCAATCGGGTCGCATTTCAAGCATGGTAAATCTCTTTCACTTTTCAAAAATCGGATGGTTATGCGGCAGCGGCGCGCACGGCGTCGCAGATCATGTCGACGACCTGCTCGACCTGTCCGGCGTCGTCGCCCTCGGCCATCACGCGGATCAGCGGTTCGGTGCCCGATGGACGGATCACCAGGCGGCCGCGGCCGTTCAGCGCCGCCTCACCCTCCGCAATCGCGGCGATAACATGTTTGTCGTCGAGCGGCTTGCCGCCCGCGAAACGGACATTCTTCAACAGCTGGGGCACCGGGTCGAACTGGTGCAACAATTCGCTCGCGGGTTTCCCCGCCGCGACCAGCTCGGCGAGCACCTGCAACGCCGCCAACGTGCCGTCGCCGGTCGTGGCATGGTCCGACAGGATCATATGCCCCGACTGCTCGCCGCCGACGTTGAAACCGCCCTCGCGCATTCGTTCGAGGACATAGCGGTCGCCGACCTTCGTGCGTTCGAGCCGCAGTCCTTCGCCTTCGAGGAAGCGTTCGAGGCCGAGGTTCGACATCACCGTCGCGACCACACCGCCGCCTTTCAGACGCCCCTGCCGCGCCCAGCTGGCGCCGATCAGCCCCATGATCTGGTCGCCGTCGATGATCGCGCCCTTTTCATCGACGACGATCAGCCGGTCGGCATCGCCGTCGAGCGCGATGCCGATATCGGCGCCGCTCGCGACCACGGTTTCCTGTAAAAGCGCGGGCGCGGTCGATCCGCATTTGTCGTTGATGTTGATCCCGTTCGGCGTGACCCCGATCGCAACGACATCGGCGCCGAGTTCCCAGAACACCGTCGGGGCGCTGTTATACGCGGCGCCATTGGCGCAATCGAGCACGATGCGCAGCCCGTCGAGCCGCACCGATTCGGGCAGGCTTTGCTTCACCGCGTGGATGTAGCGGCCGCGCGCGTCGTCGATCCGCTTGGCGCGGCCGATATGCGCGGCGTCGGCAAGCTTCGGCTCGACGGTCAGCAGATGTTCGATCTGCGCCTCGTCCTCGTCGGACAATTTATACCCGTCGGGGCCGAATAATTTGATCCCATTGTCGTGGAAAGGATTGTGGCTGGCCGACAGCATGACCCCCAGGTCGGCGCGCATCGACCGCGTCAGCATTGCAATCGCGGGGGTCGGCATCGGGCCGACCTGCACCACATCCATGCCGACGCTGGTGAAACCCGCGACCAGCGCATTTTCGAGCATATAGCCCGACAGGCGCGTGTCCTTGCCGATCACGACGCGATGCTTGTGATCGCCGCGCAGGAAATGCGCGCCCGCCGCCATGCCGACGCGCATCGCGACTTCCGCCGTCATCGGAACCTGGTTGGTCAGGCCGCGAATCCCGTCGGTTCCGAAAAACTTGCGCATGATACCTCTGCTACTCGAGCCGATCGCCGGCAAATGCCGGCCCCGGCGTCCACGGGATGGCCCCCAAAGAGGATTTCGCGGCCCAAAAACCGGTTCCCGTTTCTTCCGGGAGGTGCTCTAAGTCACCCTCTTTTGCTTGGCAAGCAGGCCAGAATAAACGCCGGGAGAATCCGTCTTGAAATCCGCTTGGTTTATCCTTTCGGCGCTGATCGCCGGTATGCTTCTGGGGATCGGGGTCGAAATGGCGTCGCCCGCCGCGGGCACGGCGTCGCTTCCCTATATCGAACCGATCGGGCTGCTCTGGCTCAACGCCTTGAAAATGACGATTGTTCCGCTCGTCGTCGCGCTGCTCATCACCGGCATTACCGCGACCGCCGACGCCGCGCGCGCCGGGAAGCTCGCCTTTCGCGCCGTGATGATCTTCCTGGGCGCGATCACGCTGTCGGGGCTGATGTCGCTGCTGATGACCCCGTTACTGCTGCGCGTCTTTCCCTTGTCGGCGGGCGCCGCAGACGCGCTGCGCCACGGCCTTGGCGGCACGACCGAGGCGGCACCATCGCCGACCTTCGGTGATTTCCTGCTGTCGCTGGTCCCCACCAACCCCATCGCCGCCGCGGCGGAAACGGCGATCCTGCCGCTGATCGTCTTTACGACCATCTTTGCCTTCGCGATCACCAGGCTCGAACCCGTCCAGCGCGCCACGCTGTCGGGGCTGTTCAAGGCGCTGGGCGATGCGATGCTGATCGTCATCGGATGGGTGCTCGCGCTCGCGCCGATCGGCGTCTTTGCGCTCGGCTATGCCCTCGCGGTCAAGGCCGGGGTCGCGGCGTTCGGCGGGCTCGTCCATTATGTGCTGATCCTGTCGGGTATCGGCGTCAGCTGCATCCTCCTCGGCTTGGCTCTGGCCTGGCTTGTCGTTGGCATATCGGTGCCGCGCTTTGTCCGCGCGATGGTGCCGACGCTGGCGGTCGCGGTCAGCACGCAAAGCTCGCTTGCCAGCCTGCCCGCAATGCTGAAATCCTCGGAGGAACTGGGCGTCGATCCCAAGAAAGCCGACGTCGTGCTGCCGCTCGCGGTCGCCCTGTTCCGCTTCACCAGCCCGGCGATGAACCTGGCCGTTGTCGTCTATGTCGCCTGGCTGTTCGGCATCGAGCTGACGCCGTGGGAAATGGCCGTCGGGCTGGCCGTCGCGATCGCGGCCGCGCTGTCCTCGGTCAGCCTGCCCGGATCGATCAGTTTCGTCACCTCGATCGCCCCGATCGCGGTGTCGATGGGCGTGCCCGTCGCGCCGCTCGGCCTGCTCGTCGCGGTCGAAACTTTCCCCGACATTTTCCGCACCCTCGGCAATGTCATCGGCGACGTCGCGGCAACCAAATATGCCGCCGACGGGGTCGAGACGAAAACAGCAGGAGAAGCCCCGTGAAGTATCGCAAACTCGGCCACGGCCTCGAAGTATCCGCGATCGGCATCGGCTGTATGCCGATGATCAAGGGCGGCAATATCCTCTATGGCGAAGCCGCGGACCTCGACGAATCGACACGCACCATCCACCGCGCGATCGACATGGGCGTCACCTTTTTCGACACCGCGCAAATCTATGGCCCGTTCAGCAATGAAGAGCTGCTCGGCGACGCGATCCGGGGCAAGCGCGACGGGCTCGTCATCGCGACCAAGTTCGGGTTCAAGTTCGACGGCAAGCAGATTGTCGGCGTCGATGGGTCGCCGGCCAACGCGCGCGCCGCATGCGAAGGTTCCCTCCAGCGGCTCGGCGTCGACACGATCGACCTGTTCTACCAGCACCGCGTCGACCCGTCGGTGCCGATCGAGGAGACCGTCGGCGGAATGATGGAGCTGGTGAACGAAGGCAAGGTGCGCCACATCGCGCTGTCCGAAGCCGGCCCCGAGACGATCCGCCGCGCCGCGAAAGCCGCGCCGATCACCGCGCTGCAAAGCGAATATTCGATCTGGGAACGCGACATCGAGGACGAGATCCTTGGCGTCTGCCGCGACAACGGCATCGGCTTCGTCCCCTATTCGCCGCTCGGCCGCGGGTTCCTCGCGGGCGCGGTGCGCAGCCGCGATGAACTGCCCGAACATGACTGGCGCCGCAACGATCCGCGCTATTCGGACGAGAATCTGCCCGCCAACCTCGCGATCGTCGACGCGATCGGTGCGGTCGCCGACCGGCATGGCGTGTCCAAGGCGCAGGTCGCGCTGGCCTGGCTGCTTGCGCAGGGCGACGACATCGTCCCCATCCCCGGCACCAAGCGGCGCGTCACGATGGAGGACAGCGTCGGCGCGGCCGAGGTCATGCTGACCGCTGAAGACCTGGCCGCGATCGAGGCCGCCGCGCCAAAGGGCGGCACAAGCGGTCCGCGCTACGGCGAAATGGGGATGCGGATGGTGCGGCTTTAGTTGCCGACCGGAATCGACCGATTGTGGACCTATCCATCCTCGTCACCCCGGACTTGATCCGGGGTCCACGACTTCAGCGCCGCAGTGGATCCCGGATCAAGTCCGGGATGACGAAGGTCTGAAAACGACCAATTGCAGTCGTTAACAATTGCGGACGTAATATGGAGAATGAGGCGGAGGAATCGAATCTATGCAATTGGAACGACGTCAGGCGCTTGCACTGGCTGCTGCGATAGCGCTAGCGGGAACGCACGAAGACGCTTTTGCGTGCACCCGGACCCCGCCTCCCGCATTCAAACCCACCAAACTAGAGCAGAAGCGTATGCTCGCGCAGTTGCAACTCCTTCGCCGTTATTGGAATGATGGAACACCCGAGCAATTCATCGAGCAGCATTGCGTGGAGCGTGCTCGACTAAATTACATTCTCGATAACAAAGGCGGAAACTGGGCTGATGCTGCGGCAGCAATTCGAGTTTTTCATGGCCGATTTCCGAGGATCGCGTCGGACTTCTCGAACATAATGTTCGATCCGCAGCTTCCATTCCTCTACGCATTCGCCGAATTTGAAAAGGCTCCCAGATCCCTCTCGGATAACGAAGAAATTACTCTTTGCGATCGGGGTTTGCTCCCCTCGTTTGTAGTTCAAATGCGGTTCGTTGAAACATACTATCCGAAAGCCGGTCGTTTGCCTCTCGATAAAGCTATCGTGGCGGCACTCAGCTTCCGGGAACATGGCGCGTTGGCAAACTGGTTCGGCCAAAACGCTTAGCGGCTTCAAATTGACGGCGGCTTTCCACCCCTAATCAGACCCTCTGAGCCCCAGCGTCAGCCCTTCGCATCCAGCCGCGCGCACAGCGCGTCGACCTTTTCGGCCAGCTCGGCGATCCGCATCTGATCGAGCTTTTCGTGCAAGCGCATGATTTCCAGCTCGGCGCGCAGGTTGATTTCATAATCGACGCTGGCAGTCAGCCGGTCTTTCGCGGCCTGCCGGTTCTGGCTCATCATGATGATCGGCGCCTGCACCGCGGCGAGCGTCGACAGCATCAGGTTGAGGAAGATGAAGGGATAGGGATCGAACGCCAGCCCAAAACGCTGGAGCACTTCCGAATTGAGCAGCATCCAGCCGAACAGGATCAGCGCAAAGGCGATGATGAAGCCCCATGAGCCGCCGACCGCAGCAACCCTGTCGGCGAGCCGGTCGCCGCGGCTCGCCTGCGCATCCTCGATATCGGCGGCATCGCGGCTGCTCGGCGCGCGCTGCGCGATCGACTCGACCACCCGCGATTCCTCGACATCGAGTTCGTCGAAGGCGCGGCCCAGCAGGCGCAGCGACAAATCGTTGAGGTGCGTGCTCGCGTTCATTCCGATCCTATCCGACCCAGCGCCAGATTCCCGCGACCATATAGCCGAGCGCGCCATGCGCCCAG
>NZ_MIAM01000039.1:8801-10727 GCF_001830555.1 Sphingopyxis sp. RIFCSPHIGHO2_12_FULL_65_19
CCACAGCACGATCCCTCCGAACAGCGCATGGGGCCGCGGAACGGTGTCCCCCCAAGGCGCGGCGCCGGCGATCTGGCGGGCAAAGGGCACGAAGCTCGTCCGCGCCGCCCAATGACGCCAGGCATCGCCCATCAGCTGCGCCTTTTTGGCATCCTGCCCCGCCGATCCGACCAGTGCGAGGAAAATGATCGTGGCGGACAAGACGATCTGTGCGCCGGTCGGCATCACGATCACGTGCGCGACAGCCCACAGCGCGAACCCCCACATCATCGGGTGGCGCGTGATCGCAAAAACGCCGCGAGGGGCCGCTTGCGCGGCCGCCGCGGCGTTCGGCGCGGGCAAGGCGGGATTTCCGATCAGCGACCCGATGAACAAAATGCTGGCGAACAGCACGATCAGCGACGCAATCACCCATAGGCCGTCGCCGACCGCCCATAGCGGCGGTTCGGGGGGCATCCCGCGCCACGCCTGCACCAGCATGACGAAGGTGGCGATCGCGACGACCGAATAAACGATCTGGAACCCGCGTTCGCCCATTCGCCCCGCCAGCCCCTTGCGAAGCGGGTGCGACAGAATGAGGTGCGAGCCGACGAACAGGACGCACGTCGTGACCAAAAGCGACATCGGCTGCATGACCAATTCCTCCAACCCCGTCCCGGCTAATATTGGCCGATCTGCCGCGACGCGCGACTCGAAAAGGCCCAGCGGAGATGATTGGGCGTCAAAGATAACAGTGTCAACTTCGGTCGAGTGGACAGGCGGCGAACCGCCTGCCCGCTCCTATCGGTCGTATGCCTTGGGCAGCGCGCCTTCCTGCGGTACGCGATAGCGATCGCGCAGCCGGTCCTGCCGCGTGGTCAGCGACTGCACCTTGCCGTCGATCCAGATCGCCACCGGGCGGCTGCCGAGTTCCAGCGGGTCATTGTCCCACATCACGACGTCGCCGACGCGGCCCGGACGCAGCGAACCGATGCTCGATTCCATGCCCACCGCGCGCGCGGGGACGCTGCTGATCGACGCAAACGCCTGATCCCATGTCATTCCGCTGGCGCCCGGCACGCGCGCCAGACCGACAAGGTTACCGGCATATTGCGTGGCATAACCCATCTTGTGCGCGTCATCGTCGTCGAACACCCCGACCGACACGTCGACGCCCGCGGCCTTCAACCGGCCGGCGTTCGACTGCGTCGCACCAAGCTGCTCGAAGTTGCCCGGCAGGTCGGTGAGCGGCGAGACGAGCACGGGGATCTTGGCCGCGGCAATCTCTCGCGCGACGATCCATCCTTCGGTCACGCCCACAAGCACCAGTTTCAGCGCCGGAAATTCCTGACGCAGCTTCAGCACATTGACGATGTCGGCGGCGCGATCGACGCGCACGAACAACGGCGTCGTGCCGTCGATCACGCGAACCAGCGCATCGGCGTCGGCGCGCTGGATCATCGCGTCATTGCCCCATTCGGCGAGGGTCGCGGGGTTGCGCGCATAGCTGCGCGCCGCCAGCAATTGTTCGCGGAACAACAGGAAGGTGGCCGCACGGCTGCCCCCTGCCTTCGCCGAGCCATCCTCGCCAAACGCGACATATTGAAGCGCACGGGGGCGCGTCACCATGTCCATGTCGTCGGCCAGGTCGACGACGGCGCCTTGCCCGGCGAACAGGTTGCTGCTGCCCGAGGGGGCGACGATCGCGCGCGTGACGCCCGACGCACGGTTGACCGCGACCGGCGATCCCATCGGGTTCAATGCCGGTGCGATATCGAGGCCAGCCGAAAAGCGCGTACGCGGTGCCGCGCGGTCGTTGGTGCCGGTGACGGCATCGACTTCGGTCAGCCCGACACGGCTGAACGCCGCGACAATACCGGGCGTCACATATTTGCCCTGTGCGTCGACACGCTCGATGCCCGCAGGAACGGCGACACCCGCGCCCGC
>NZ_MIAM01000039.1:10752-13178 GCF_001830555.1 Sphingopyxis sp. RIFCSPHIGHO2_12_FULL_65_19
GCGCCGCAACCGGAAGTGCGATCAGCGCCGCAGCGGAAAGAAGCAGCGCGCGGATCATTTCACGTCTCCTTCACCCGGCTGTCCCAGCTCGAAATCGCTCACCGGCCGCCGCTTCGGATCGTTCGCGTCGAACATCAGCGCGCCGTCGATCCACACCTTTTCGGGCCGCGTGTAGGCGCTGAACGGGTTGCCGTTCCACAGCACCACGTCGGCCATCTTGCCGGGCTTCAGGCTGCCCGTCCGGTCGCCGATACCCAGCGCCTTCGCCGGATTATACGACAGCCAGGTCCAGGCCATCTCGTCGCTGACGTCGATGCCGATGCGGCGCCCCGCGGCGCGCGCTTTTGCGGCTTCCTGGTTCAGCCGCTGGATCTGGTTGGCGTCGTCCGAATGGACGATCGTGCAGGCGCCGGCGTTGTAGACGAGCGGGATATTCTCGTTCACGCTGTCATAGGCTTCCATCTTGAAGCCCCACCAGTCGGCCCACATCGCCGAACAAATGCCTTCCTTCGCAAGCATATCGGCGATCTTGTAACTTTCGACCGCGTGGTGAAAGGTCGATACCTTGTATCCGAATTCCTTCGACATATCGATGACGAGCGCCATTTCGTCGGCACGGTAGCAATGATTGTGGACGAGGATTTCGCCCGCCAGCACACCCGCAAGCGTTTCCATCGCCAGATCGCGATCGACCGCCTTGCCGTCGTCCATCTTCTTTTTATAGGCCGCCGCCTTCTGCCAGGTCGCGCGGTTGACCGCGAAATTGCCCATGCGGGTCGACGGCGCACGGCCCTTGGCGCCATAGACGCGCTTCGGATTTTCGCCGCACGCCATTTTCAGGCCATAGGGCGCGCCGGGAAATTTCATGCCCTGCACGGTGCGCGAGGGCACATTCTTGAGCGTGATCGATCGCCCGCCCATCAGGTTCGCGCTGCCCGGCAGGATCTGCAGGCTGGTGACGCCGCCGTTGGCAAGTGCACGGCTGAAACCCGGGTCCTGCGGCCAGACGCTATGTTCGGACCACACTTCGGGGGTGGTCGGCGACGTCATCTCGTTGCCGTCCGAATGCGCGTCGACGCTGGGCGAAGGATAATCGCCAAGATGGCTGTGGATGTCGATGATGCCGGGGGTGAGGAACTTGCCCGTGCCGTCGATGACGTCGGCGTCGGTCGGCAGGTCCATGTCGGGGCCACCGATCCGGTCCACCTTGCCGCTGGTCATCACGATCGAGCCATTGTCGATCCGCCCGCCCTCGCCGTCAAAGATCGTGACCCCCTTCACCACCGTCAGGCGGGTCGGATAGCCCTTGTAGGTCGACGGATAAGGGTCCTTGTCGAACTTGACCGGCTTTGCCGCCGCAGCGGCGGGCTTGTCGCCCGCCGACTGCGCCGATGTGTCACCCGTCGCCGCACAACCGGCGAACGCCAGCGAGACCGCAGCCAGCAGGCTGCCTTTCACACCCCGGATCATGGATTACGCTCCCTTGGCTTCGGGATGGACGCCCGCCGCCTGCGGCTCGGCAAGTTCCTTCTGGCCCGCGAGATCCTCGGCATCGCGCAGCGTGTCGAGGTGCATCAGCTTCTTGATCAGCGGCGATACCGCGATCACCAGCACGCCAAAGCCGATCGCCCAAAGGCCGATCGTGCCATAGACGTCGAGCACAAGCGCCTTGCCCGCACCCTCGCCGCTCGCCTTTTCGGACCCCGTCGCCGCCGCGATCAGGCCCGCGGCAAAATTGCCGGTCGCCGATGCGAAGAACCAGGTGCCCATGATCAGCGAGGCCATATGCGCGGGCGCCAGGCGGTTCATCGCGCTGAGGCCCACCGGCGACAGGCAAAGCTCGCCCGTCGTGTGGAGCAGATAGATCAGGAAGATGAAAAGCACGGGCGTCGCATTTTCCAGGCCCGCGGCTTCGGCGCCCCATTTGAGCACGAAGAAGCCGAGGCCGAGCTGGAGCATTGCCAGACCGAACTTGGCGGGTGCCGACGGTTCCCATCCGCGACGGCCGAGCCACGTCCACAGCGCCGCAAACAGCGGGGCGAAGAGGACGATATAGCCGGCGTTGAGCGACTGGAAGACCGATGCCGGAACGCCGGCGCGATCGACATAGCGATCGGCGAACAGGTTGAGCGACGACCCCGCCTGTTCAAACAGCGCCCAGAAAAGGATCGACCCGAGGATCAGGAACATCGCCGCAAAAATGCGATCGCGGTCCTGCGGCGGCAATTTCACCACGGCAGTGAAGATGACATAGGCGACGAGCGCGGCGCCTGCGACGCCGAGCAAGGTGCCGACCAGCGCCTGGTTCTGCACCATCCACCAGCAGACGCCGACAGCGAGCAGGCCGACGAGGTAGAGCAGCCATTCAAACTTGATGCCCATCACGGGGGCGGCCAGCTTCGCCGGATCTTCCGGTTCGCCGCGGC
>NZ_MIAM01000039.1:13222-19545 GCF_001830555.1 Sphingopyxis sp. RIFCSPHIGHO2_12_FULL_65_19
GCATGCCGAAGCCCGCGGCACCGAAGCCATAGGACCAGCCATAGGTCTCACCGAGATAACCGCAGAGCAACGAACCGAGGAACGCGCCGAGGTTAATCCCCATGTAGAAGATGGTATAGGCGCCGTCGCGGCGCACGTCGGTGCGCGGGTAAAGCTGGCCGACGATCACCGAGATGTTCGCCTTCAGGAAGCCCGAACCGACGATGATGAAAGCGAGCGCGAGCCAGAAAATGCTGAGGCTGGCCGGGTCTTGCCCGCCATCGCCCTCGAACCCCATGATAAAATGGCCGAATGTCAGCAGGATGGCGCCGTAAGTGACCGCCTTTCGCTGCCCCAGCCAGCGGTCGGCCAGATAGCCGCCGAGCACCGGCGTGATGTAAACGAGCGCGGTGTAGGCACCATAGATGACACCCGATTCCCCGTCCGAAAACAGCCAATGCTTGGTCAGGTAGAAAATGAGCAGGGCGCGCATCCCATAATAGGAAAAACGCTCCCACATTTCGGCGAAAAACAGGACAAAAAGGCCCTTCGGGTGGCCGAGAAACGTCCCGGCTGCATCCCCGTGCTGGGCATAGGCTTTGGTCATGGCGACCCTTCCCTGGATATGGTTATAGGCCCCTGAAACGAGGCAGATGGCCGTAACACTAGCGTCAAAATTGCGTATGGGAAGAATCTAATTGCGCGTGAAACTGCATCGCGCGGGCCAAAAACTGTTGCGAACCATTCGCAACACTTGCGCAACCCGCCGCGAACCGCCACATGGCGCGCATGTTCAACGATAGCAGCTCCCTCCTCGCCCACCTCGCCACCCGCCGGTCGGGCAAGCCGCGCGACATGGCCGCCCCCGGCCCCGACGCCGCCGCGCTTCGCGACATCATCGCGCTGGCGCTGCGCACGCCGGACCATGGCAAGCTGGCGCCGTGGCGCATCGTCACCGTCGCGGGCGACCAGCGCGAAGCCTTTGCGGCGTTGCTCAAACGCGCATGGGTCGCGGACAATCCGGGCGCCGCCGGCATGGACCTGTCGGCGCTCGATCAGTTCGCGCATCAGGCGCCGACCCTGGTCGTGCTCCTTTCCACCCCCGTCGCGGGCGCAAAAATTCCGGTGTGGGAGCAACAGATGTCGGCGGGCGCGGTGGGCATGAACCTGCTCCACGCCGCGCACGCCCACGGCTTCGTCGCCAGCTGGCTGACCGGCTGGGCGGCGTTCAATCCGCAAGTCGCCGCCGCGTTCGGCGCGCGCGACGGCGATCAGATTGTGGGCTATTTCTTCCTCGGCACGGCGTCGCGCGACCTCGACGAACGTCCGCGCCCCGAATATGACGAGGTTGTTCGCGCCTGGGAAATTTAGTTTCATCTGGCGAACTGAATTTGTAATTATCCGCATTTGACTGTGCTGCTGTCTTATGGCATTAAGGCGGCATGCTCGATCAGTCCAAACCCGTGTATCAGCGCCTGCGCGACGTCATCGCCAATGCCATCCTCGACGGCCAGTTTCGCGATGGCGACATGTTGCCGTCGGTGCGGTCGCTCGCCGCGGAGGAAGGGGCCAACCCGCTGACCGTCGCCAAGGCGTACCAGACTTTTCAGGACGAAGGGTTGGTCACGGTCAAACGCGGCGTGGGCATGTTCGTCGCCGCGGGCGCGACCGAACGGCTCCGCGACCTGATGCGCGCCGATTTCCTTGCCAATGTCTGGCCGCCCGTCGCGCAGCAGATGCGCCGCATCGGACTGGACGCCCGGACGCTGCTGGATTTGACCGAAGCGTAAAACCGCCCGTCAGCTTTGGGGTGGGAAGCGGCATGGCCGTATTTAGTTGCCATGGCGCCATAGCGGACATTGACCGAACTTTTTCCGCCCGCGATAAGAAGGAATGTTCGAAGAAAAGCCAACCGCGCGCGCTGACCTGACCGCCGGAACGCTCTATGCGATCACGGGTAACGATGGCTGGATTTACTACGGTCAAGTCACGCCGGAAAAGTGCGTCGGTTTCTTCCGACGGCGCGACCGCCAGCTAGCGGAGGCAACTGACGCTCTCGCTGCCCCTGTCATGTCTGTGATTACCGTAGGCTATCCATCCATCACGCGCGCCTTGAGAGGCGGGAGATGGAAGAAGCTAGGACGGTTTACCGTCGTGAGTGAACTTGTCGCCCCACGCCCCTCAGTCCAGTGGCCTACGGGAACACTGGATGTCTCCGTCTGGCTCGGCGACAGGTCGGACCACGATACGAGAGTGGAGGACCCAGCGATCCAAAACATGGAACTGATGGCGGTTTGGGATGCTGAGGAACATATTCCTGCGCGACTAACCGCTGATTTTGGAGCGGAGAAAGCCGAATGGCACGTAGGCGGGCCGATATGGCGTGAACGTCGCGTCAAAGAGGAGATGGCAGCGCGCTCTGCGGACCAACCTTGGCACCAATTGCCGCCTGATTGGGTGCCGACAACCGTCCGCTAATAGGCGCGACCTCGCTGACGTTGGATGTCCGCCCTTGGTCGTTTTCAGACCTTCGTCATCCCGGACTTGATCCGGGATCCACTGCGGCGCTGAAGTCGTGGACCCCGGATCAAGTCCGGGGTGACGAGGATGGATAGGTCCACAATCGGTCGAAACCCGTCATCCCCGGCCTATCGCCCGATCTGCGCCGCCTTGTCGCGCAGGTCGGCCGCCGCCTGGCCGTTGCCGCGCCGTTCCAGCAGGTCGGCGTAGAATAGCATGATCCCCGCATTCAGCGGTTGCAGACGGTAAGCGCGATCGATCAGCGGCAGCGCGCGGGCGTCGTCGCCCTTCGCCGCCCACGCCCGCGCCAGTTCGCGCAGGACCACCGCATCGCGATTGCCGATCCGCCCGCGCACGCGATCGAAATGGGCGATCGCTTCGTCCCAATGCTCGATATCCATCGCCAGATGTCCGGCCAGCCGGTCGGCGGCGATGCTCGACGGCTGGCTGTCGCGCAGCGCAAGGATCGCCGCGCCCGATCCCGCGATATCGCCGGCGCGATACAGCGCATTGGCAAGCCGCAATGTCGTCCGTTCGCCCGCATCGAGCGCGCGCGCCGCGCGATAGGCCTGGACCGCAACATCAAATTGCCCCCCGGCGAGCGCCGCGTCGCCGAGCAGGATATGCGCGTCGGCGACCCCGCGGTTCGCATCGCGCAGCAGCACCGCGCGCGCGGCGGCGCGGACGCTGTTGCCGCCGGACAGGTCTGCCGCAATCGCCGGGATCGCTGCCGCGGGGTTCAGCGGTTCGGCATCGGCCGCCATCGTCAGCAGCCCATAATCATTGTTGGCAGCAAACGGCACCGCTTCGCCGCGCGCCAGCGTCGCAGCACGGCCCAGATAGTCCGCCGATTCGATCCGCCGCCCCAGTTCGGACGCCACCCGCGCCGCCAGCAACAGCGACCAGCTGTCGGCATCGGGACGCGACACGATGGGCGCCAGCGCCTCGGCCGCGCCATCGGTGTCGCCGCCCGCCCAGCTCGCGGCGGCCAGAATGCGGCGCGCGGTAAAATTATAGGGCTGCTGCGCGATCAGCCGGTCGGCCCAGCTGGCCGCCACCGCCTCGCCGCCCAGTTCGAGTTCGACGATCGCGCTGAGCAGCATGAAGGAAGGCTGTTCATCAAGCTCGCCGCGTGTGCGTTGCAGCAGGCTGCGCGCGAGCCGGTAATTGCCCGCGCGCGCCGCCAGCACGGCTTGCAGGTAATAAATGCGGGGATCGCGCGGCACGATCGTCGCGGCGTGGCGCAGAGCGACCAGCATGTCGCGATAGCGGCCGAGGTCGCCAAGCGTTGCCGCCTGTTCGATCAGCGCATCGGCATTGTCGGGATCGGCGGCCAGCGCCCGATCATACCAGGTAAGCGAGGCGGTCAGCCCGTCTGCGGTCCGCACCAGATTGGCCTTGAACGCCAGCGCGGCACTGTTCGCCTTGTCGAGTTCGATCGCATAATCGACCGCGTCGCGCGCGCCGAGCGTGTCGGCATTGGCGTCGCGAAAGCGCGCGACGTCGACCCACAGCCCGGCGTTGCGCGGCAGTTCGTGGACCGCGCGGTCATAGGCTTCGCGCGCGGCCCCCAGATCGCCGCCCGCCAGATGCACGTCGCCCGCGACCCACGCCGCTTCGCCGATCATTTCCGGGATGATCGGCCCGCCATCGAGCGTCTGGAGCGCCCGGATGCCCTCCCCCTGCATCGCATAGGCGCGGGCGAGCAGCGGACGAAGCGCAGCGTCCTTCGCGCCCGCGCCCAAGGCGCCTTTAACCGCCGCTTCGGCGCCGACGCCGTCGCCCAGCGCGATCGCGACGCGCGCCAGTTCGACACGCCGCACGATCGATTGCGGGTCGTCGGCGATTGCTTCCTGCAACGCGGCACGGCGCTGTTGGAGCGCGTCGCGCGGCGTGTTCGCGGGTCCGTCGCCGCACGCCCCGAGCAGCAGCGCCGCGATCAGCGGCGCCCCGGTCCAGAAGCGGCGGCGGCCCATTCAGGCGTGCATCCGATATTGCTTCAACAGGTCGTAAAGCGTCGGGCGGCTGATCCCCAGCAGCTTGGCAGCGGCGGAGATATTGCCCTCGCTTTGTGTCATCGCGCGGCGGATCGCGACGCGATCGGCGGCTTCGCGGGCGCTGCGCAGGTTCAACCACGCCTCTTCGCCCTCCGCAATATCGGCCGTCATATCCAGATCCTCGCGCATCACCAGCTTGCCATCGGCCATGATCACGGCGCGCTTGATCCGGTTTTCCAGTTCGCGAACATTGCCCGGCCAGCGCCCTTCGTCGATCGCCTGGAGCGCGTCGGGCGCAAAGCCGCGCACGCCGGGGTTCATTTCGGGCGCATATTGGTGGAGGAAATGCCGTGCGAGAAGCACGGCGTCGCCCGGTCGGTCGGCGAGCGGAGGGATCTTTATCACCATCTCGGCGAGCCGGTAATACAGGTCGTCGCGAAAACTCTGTTCGGCGATCATCGCGTCGAGGTCGCGGTGCGTCGCGCAGACGATCCGCGTATCGACCGCGATCGCCTTGCGCCCGCCGATCCGCTCGATCGTGCGTTCCTGCAGGAATCGCAGCAGCTTGACCTGCAACGGAAGCGGGATGTCGCCGACTTCGTCGAGGAACAGCGTGCCGCCGTGCGCCAGCTCGATCTTGCCCTCGGTCGTTTTCACGGCGCCGGTGAACGCGCCCTTTTCATGCCCGAACAATTCGCTTTCCAGAAGATTTTCGGGGATGGCGGCGCAGTTGATCGCCACGAACGCGCCGTCGCGCCGCGCGCTCGCTTCGTGCAGTCCGCGCGCGAGCAATTCCTTGCCGGTGCCGCTCGCCCCCAACAGCATCACGCTGACATCGAGGTTCGCGACGCGCTCGATCGTGCGCGCGACCTTCTGCATCTCGGGCGCGCCGGAGATCATGCCGCCAAGCACGCGGTTGTCGCCGCTGCCCTCGCTTGCCAGTCGCGCATTTTCGACTTCCAGCTCGCGCACATGAAAGGCGCGCCGGACGATCATTCCCAGTTCGTCGATATCGATCGGCTTCTGGTAGAAATCCCATGCCCCGCTTGCGATCGCGGTCAGCGCGCTGGCGCGTTCGCCATGCCCCGATACGACGATGACCTTGGTATCGGGTTTGATTTCGAGGATCGTCTTGAGCGTCCGGAAGCCCTCACGCGTGCCGTCGGCGTCGGGCGGCAGGCCAAGGTCGAGGGTCACCACATCGGGCTCCTCGGCGCGCAGCAGGTCGATCGCGGCGTCATGGTCGCCCGCGATCAGCACCTGATAATCCTCATAGGCCCATTTAAGCTGCGCTTGCAGTCCGGGGTCGTCCTCGACCACCAGCAATTTGCGGACAGGCGCCCCACTCTCACTCATTTCGATGCCACTTTCATTACGCGCGCCGCGACCTCGGCATCGCCATGCGTATCGGCAAGCGGAAGCCACAGGGTGAAGTCGCTTCCCTTGCCCGGCTCGCTCGCCACCTCGATCGCGCCGCCCATCGCCTGCGCGATCTGCAACGCTTCAAATGCGCCAAGTCCGAAACCCGATTCCTTTGTCGACACAAAGGGTTTGAACAATTCGTCGCGGATGAAGTCGCGCGTCATCCCGGCGCCCTGGTCGATCACGTCGATGCGCACGCGGCCCTGTTCGGCGACCGCGACCACCTGGACCGGCGTGTCGGGGGCCGACGCGTCGATCGCGTTGGCGACCAGATGCTGGACGATCTGGCGGATCGACGCCGCGTCGCCCCATGCCGACAGCCCGGCCTGGCAGCCGACAAAAAGCGAACGCCGGGGCCGCGCCTCGGCGGCGATGTCGTTCAACACGGGCTCGATCAACGTCCGC
>NZ_MIAM01000039.1:19557-22740 GCF_001830555.1 Sphingopyxis sp. RIFCSPHIGHO2_12_FULL_65_19
GTCGGCCCGCGCTCGCGAGGCGACAGCCGGACGAGCAGGTCGCTGAGCCGTCCCGCGGAGATTTTGAGCGTTTCGACCATGTCGGCACGAAAATCGGCGTTGTCGGCGTGGCGTTCGGCATTGCGCGCCAGCAGTCCCAGCTGGCTCGCCAAATTCTTGATATCGTGCATGATGAAGGCAAAGCGGCGGTTGAACTCGTCGAACCGCCGCGCCTCCGACAGCGCCTGCTGGCTCTGCGATTCGGCGAGATAACTCGCCGCCTGCTGTCCCGCGATGCGCAGCACGTCCAGGTCTTCCCAATCGAGCGCGCGCGACACCGCCGGGCGGTGCAGCACGACGATCGCGATCATCCGCTGGAAATGCAGGACCGGAACGACGACCCAGGCGCGGCTGTCGGCGACCAGCCAGTCGGGAATGGCAAGATCGGCGCTGCCCTGCCCGCGGCGTTCGGCGTCGAGATCGACGATATGCTGCGTCTCCTGGAGCATGAAGGCCGATCGCAGCGACACCGCCGCGCTGTCGTCGATCCCCCCCGGCCAATGCCAGTGTTCGGCGATACGGAAGCCCCCCGACGCGCCGGGCAACATCAGCAGGGCGCCGGGGCTGCCGGTCAGTTCCGCGAGCGCCTTGGCGACGCGGCGGTAAAGATTGCGGTCGTCCGCGCCGCCGACCCCGGACACGCCTTGCGCCAGCGTCGCGGTGAAGCGCATCCATTCGGCGCGGTAGTCATAGCGGTGCTCGAAGAAATGCTTGGAGATCATCACCGCCAGCCAGGCGCGGGTGCGCGCCGAGGCGAGCAACAGTCCCCCGGCGCCCAGCGCCACGGCGAGCGAGATTGCCTGCGCCAGTTCGGCGTAATCGCCGCCGACCATGCGCGCGACCGCGCCGGTCAGCCCGATCAGCACCAGATAGGCGGCGGCACCGAGCAGGATCAGCGTCCGCATCGCCGCGGTGCGCGACAATTGCATCCGTTCGCGCCCGACGTCGAGCGCGGCGACGACATAGGTCGGCAGGGTCAGCAGCGCCACCGCGGGCAACAGCGCGACCAGCGTCGACGCCGTCTCGCCGGTCAGCGCGCCGATCAATTGGGCGTTCAGTTCATAGGCCCATAGCATCGCGAAGCCGCCGGCCACCGCCATGACCGGCATCCGCTGCCCCGCCCCCGCGTGGCGCACGCCGCTGTCGATGATCAGCAGCCCGCCGACCGCAACGATCATCGCAGCGAAGGTCAGCGTCGGCGCCATCCACGGTTCCGCCGCCGCGCCCGCGCGCAGGTGCGCCGCGGTGCCAAGCAGCAATGTCAGCACGCAGATCGTCGCCAACATGCGCAGTATCAGGCGCAAAGGCCGCGACATCGGGCCGCGCGTCGACCAGAATGTTCCCCCCAGCCAGCCGAGCATCGCAAGGTCGCGCAGGCCCTGAACCACCAGCGACTGCGACGATCCCGGCGCAAAGACCGCGACCACGGCGAGCCACAGGGCGGTTGCCGCGGCGCTCGCGGTGAGCAGGCGCGGGGCGGGCATCAACGCCATCATCCGGTCGCGCGGCCGCATCAGCAGCCACGGCGCGACACCGGCGAACGCCGCCAGCGCAACGCCCGACAACAGCTGCGACAGTCCGACGACCATGGTCAGCGCGCGCCATCCGGCCACAGCACGACACGCACCGTCTGAAGCAGGATCAACAGGTCGAGGAAGGGCGAGTAATTCTTGGCATAATAAAGATCATATTCGAGCTTCACGCGCGCATCTTCGACCGACGCGCCATAGGGATAGTTGATCTGCGCCCACCCGGTCAGGCCGGGTTTCACCATGTGGCGTTCGGCATAATAGGGCAGCTTCTTTTCGAGTTCCTCGACGAAGCTCGGCCGTTCGGGGCGCGGGCCGACAAAGCTCATGTCGCCCTTCAGCACGCACCAGGTCTGCGGCAGTTCATCGATGCGCAGCTTGCGGATGATCCGGCCGACGCGCGTGACGCGCGGATCGTTTTCGCTCGCCCATATCGCCTTGCCCCCGGCTTCGGCATCGGTGCGCATCGAACGGATCTTGAAGATGTCATAGGATTCGCCGAACAGGCCGACGCGCGGCTGCCGATAAAAGACCGGCCCGCGGCTATCGAGGATGACCGCGATCCCGGCGACGATCACCAGCGGCAGCCCGACGACCAGGACGATCAGGCTGGCAAGAATGTCGAACAGGCGCTTGCCGACCTTGGAAATCCGCTGGCCGGCGGAAAACCCGTCCGAGAAGATCAGCCCGCTGGGGTTCGTCGTCGCCAGGTCGACGCGCCCCGTCTCGCGTTCGATGAAGCTTGCGATATCGTTGACATGCACCCCCGTCGTCTTGACGCGGAGCAGGTCGTTCAGCGGCAGCGCGTTGCGCCGTTCCTCCAGCGCCAGCACGACTTCGCCGGCGCGCAGCGACACGACATGATCGGACAGATTGGCGATCGCCTCGCGCGGGATCGCGCCGGGCACCGTCGTTTCGCCGCCGCTCATCGCGACAAAGCCGACCATCTCCAGCCCGCTCCCCGGCGCCTCGGCCAGCGCGGCGAGCCGGGCAGCGCGCGGCCCGGCGCCGAGCACCAGGATGCGGCGCCGGAACGCCTCGGTTCCCGCCGATTGGGTCAGCGCCAGGCGGATCAGGAACAGCGACGCGATCGCAAAGACCATCGCATAAAGGCTGTTGGCACGCCAAAGGGTCGCGGTCGGCAGCAGGAACCCCAGAACCGAGAGGAAAATTACCCCGAGCGAGATCGCCGCGAGCAGCCGCGCCGTGGCGAAGCGCATCGAACGCAGCCCCTCGTTCCCGTACATTCCGGTCGCCATCATCGCGAGCGAATTGGAAAGCCCGAAGGTCGCCAGCGGCAACCAGCGATCGCCGAGCGGCCCGGCTTCAAAGCCCGCCTGACGCGCATAGAGATGCCACGCGCCCTCCGCGGACGCGAGGAGCGCCAGAAATTCGAGCAGCGCCAGCCAGACGACGGCGTGCGGCACATAATGTTTGAACAGCCGGAACATGGTAACCTTTCACGCCCGCGTTACTACAGCCGAGGCGTCAACTGTCGGTTAATTTTACACTTCCCATCGCGCCAAGGGGGATGACCCGCGGCATCCGAAGCGATAGACCCGGTGCATGACATCGATGATCCAGCCCGTAATCCTGTGCGGCGGCGCGGGCACCC
>NZ_MIAM01000039.1:22748-25837 GCF_001830555.1 Sphingopyxis sp. RIFCSPHIGHO2_12_FULL_65_19
CACAAAGCCTGTTCCGCCAGACCGTCGACCGGACGCCCGCGGGCGCGGCCTTCCTGCCGCCGATCATCCTTTGCGGCGACGGCCATGTCGCCGCGGTCCGCGACCAGATGGGCGTGCGCGAAGCCGCGCTGCTCGTTGAACCCGCACCGCGCAACACCGCCGCGGCCATCGCGCTCGCGGTGGCGTCGGTCGACGCCGATACGCTGCTGCTCGTGATGCCGAGCGACCATGTGATCGCCGATGTCGCGGCATTCCACGCCGCAATCGCCAAAGGCGCACACCTTGCGCAGCAGGACTGGCTCGTCACCTTTGGTATCACCCCCGACCGCCCCGAAACGGGCTTTGGCTACATCGCCGGCGGCGCCGCGCTCGGCATCGACGGCGACCATTGGGGCTTTGCGGTCGATCGCTTCATCGAAAAGCCGCCGCTCGCCGATGCCGAAGCGATGCTGGCGGCGGGCGGTTATAGTTGGAACGCGGGGATATTCCTGTTCCGTGCCGCACGGATGCGCGATGCGATGCTGACGCACTGCCGCGCGATTTTCGAGGCGGCCGACCGCGCCGTCGCGGCGGGAATGCGCGATGGCGACGCGCTCTATGCCGACGCGATCGAATTTGGCCGCGCCCCCGCCGATTCGATCGATTATGCCGTGATGGAAAAGGATGGCCGGGTCGCGGTCGTGCCTGCGTCGATGGGCTGGTCGGACGTCGGCAGCTGGCACACGCTCCACGCGCTGGGTGACAAGGACGCGGCGGGCAACGCGGTCGCGGGCGACGTATTCCTCCACGACAGTCGCGGCAATCTGGTCCGCGCGGGCGACAAACGCGTGTCGATCATCGGCATGGAGGGTGTCGCGGTCATCGTCGATGGCGACGATATTCTGGTGATGCCGCTCGATCGGTCGCAGGACGTTCGCCTGGCGGCCAAGGCGCGCGACTAGGGACAGGCCCCATTGATCGTCCAACCCGGCTCTTGCGCTGGCGGTGAGTTGCTATAACAATACACTCATTGGGCGCGGGCCTGTCCCCTGCCGACATTGATTTTTGGAGATTGCACCATGTTCGACCGTCGCACCCTGCTCGCCGCCGCGGCCGCCTCTTCGATGCTGGGCGCCGTGCGCGCCCCGGCGCGAGCGGCGCTTTCCGGCGCGCCCGACGGCGAAGGCGCCCGGCTGACCGCCATCTATGAGCGCATCTATGACATGCTGCTCGACCAGGACCCCGAATTTGCGACCTCGCTCGGCGCCGACAAGGGCGATCGCGCTGCGTCAAAGGCCAAACTCGCCGACCGTTCGCCCGCCGGGATCGCGCAGGGGCATGATCTATACCGCACCGGGCTCAAGGAACTGAAAAGCATCGACCCCGCGAAACTATCGGGCATGGACCTTGTCAATTACGAGACATTTCGCGGGCCGTGGGAAGATTATGTCAAGGCTTACGATAGTTTCTCTTACGGACTTCACAGCTGGCCTGAACCGCATCCGGTCACCCAGTTGAGCGGCACTTATCGTTCGATCCCCGATTTCCTCGTCAACCAGCACAGCATCGCGAACGCCGCCGACGCCGAAGCCTATCTTGCGCGCTGCGCCGATTTCGCGGTCCAGCTCGACAATGAAACGGGCCGGATCAAGGCCGACCATGCCGCGGGGATCATCCCGCCCGATTTCATCGTCGACCGTACGCTCGCGCTGTTCGACAAAATCTGGGCCCCCGCGCCCGACGCGAATAATCTGGTCACCAACCTTAAGGCGAAGACGGCGGATATTCCGGGCGATTGGGCAAAGCGATGCGCCACGCTGGTCGAAGGCAAAATTTATCCGGCGATGCGCCGCCAGGCGGCCGAACTCGCCGCCGTGCGCCCGCGCGCGACCCACGACGCCGGCGTCTGGCGCCTGCCCAGGGGCGACGAATATTATGCCTATGCGCTGCGCTTTGCGACGACGACGGGCATGTCGGCCGAGGAGGTGCACAAGCTCGGGCTCGACCGCATGGCGGCGCTGACAGCACGCGCCGACGCCATCTTCAAGGCGCAGGGCATGACCAAGGGGACCGTCGCCGAACGCATGCGCGAACTGGGCAAAGATCCGCGCTTCCTTTATCCCAACACCGACAAGGGCAAGGCCGACCTGATCGCCAAATTGAACGAGCAGATCCAGGAAATGCAGCGCCGCCTGCCCGAAGCCTTTGGCCGGTTGCCCAAGGCGAAATGCGACATTCGCCGCGTGCCGCCGGAAATCGAGGCCGGCGCGCCCGGCGGCTATTACCAGATCCCCGCGCTCGATGGCTCGCGCCCCGGCGCTTATTATATCAACCTGCGCGATACCGCCGAAAACCCGTCGTGGACGCTGCCGACGCTGACCTATCACGAAGCGACCCCGGGGCATCACCACCAGATCGCGCTGGCGCAGGAAGCGACAGGCATTCCGCGCCTTCGCCGCCTGCCCGCCTATTCGGTCTATACCGAGGGCTGGGGCCTTTATGCCGAACAGCTTGCCGACGAAATGGGCGTCTATGCAAACGACCCCTGGGGCCAGCTCGGCTATCTGCAATCCTATATGTTCCGCGCCGCGCGCCTCGTCGTCGACACCGGCCTTCACCATTATCGCTGGAGCCGCGAGAAGGCGATCGCCTATTATAATGACGCGCTCGGCACCCCCGAAGGGTCGAACGTCACCGAAATCGAACGTTATTGCGTGTGGCCGGGTCAGGCGACGAGTTACATGGTCGGCCAGACGCGCTGGGTGGCGATTCGTGAAAAGGCGAAGGCCGCGCTCGGCGACGCATTCGACCTGCGCGGTTTTCATGACACCGCGCTGGCGGCGGGCGCGATGCCGATCTCGGTCCTCGAATCGGTGATCGACCGCTGGACGGCCGCAGAAATGGCCTGATGCGAAACAGCGGTCGGCCTGCGACCGCGGCTGGGGTCAGCCCCCTTGGGACTCCGCGCTGCGCGGACCGATCGGCCCGGCGTGTGCGCCGATATCGGGGGCGTCGGGGTCGTTCATAATCCGGCGGCGCAGCACGTCCCAGTCGCCAAGGCGCCAGAAGGTCGGGCTGTCGCGTCCGACAATGCGGGGATGCTCCATCGC
>NZ_MIAM01000039.1:25866-58618 GCF_001830555.1 Sphingopyxis sp. RIFCSPHIGHO2_12_FULL_65_19
GTTTCGGGTGCGTCGGCCGCACTGCCAATGACGACCCCCAATTCCCCGGTCGACAGCCGCACCAGCGTCCCGGCAGGAAAAATGCCAAGGCTGTCGGCGAAGCGGTCGAGCAGCGCGGCATCGAAATGCCCCGTCCAGCGCTGCATCCGGGTCAACGCATCGCACGGGCTCCACGCATCCTTATACGCCCGGTTCGACGTCACGGCGTCATATACGTCGCAGATGGCGCCCATGCGCGCGGTCAGCGACAGCGCATCGCCCTCCAGGCAATCGGGATAGCCGGTTCCGTCGATCTTTTCATGGTGCCGCAGGCAAAGTTCCAGCGCGGCTTCGGGCGCGCCGGGCGAGTTGGTCAGCAGGCGATGCCCGGCGACCGGATGCGACCGCACCATGCGCATTTCGCCCATCGACAGCGTGCCGGGCTTGTTCAGGATCGCGTCCGAAATCGCGACCTTGCCGACATCGTGCAACAGGCCCGCAACGCCCATATCCTCAACCTCTTGCGCGTCCAGGCCCAAATGGCGCGCAAAATTGATCATCAGCGCACAGACCGCCACCGAATGAAGATAGGTATATTCGTCCTTGTCCTTCAGCCGGACAAGGTTGATCAGCGCTTTGGAATCGCGCTCGATCGAGGCCCCGATCGACCGCGCCAGCGTTACCATGCGCCGCACTTCCACCGCACGCCCCAGCCGTGCAGCCTCGAACATATCGACGACGGCCTCGCGTGTGCGTTCGATCACCCGCTTGGCGCGGCGACATTCGGCAGCGTGGCCGGGTCGGCGGCGGGGCTTGTCGCGCGGCGCCCGCCCCGGCGCGGCAAAGGTCGCGGCGGAACGAAACGACATCGCATCGCCCCACGGCCGTTCGGCCGCCTTCGGCCGCTTGCGGTGCGGTTTTGGCCGCTCTCCGGCGTCCTCGTGGTCGTCGCGCGGCGCCAGCCCGCGATCGGCGTCGATCACCACGCCCGCAATGTCCGAATTGCGGATTCGCAGCAGCTGTTCGCGGGTTTCGACACGGAAATAGCGGCGCCAGAACGGGTGATCGAACCACGACCCTTCAAAGGCGTGGATGAACATTCCGATCTCGACATCTTCGGCTTTGATTCGAACAAGCATTTTCGGTCCCGTCGCGCTCCGTCACCGCGCCCGTTCCCAAATACGGCACGATCAGTGCCAATTTAAGCCAGTTGCCGCGAAACCGGCGTCAATCGCCCGCGAAATCGAACGCACTCACCCCGCGCTCGCCCTCCCTGAAACGCAGCGGACGGCCAAGCGGCGGGGTCGATCGCTGGACGCATCCGGTGCGGGTGCAGCGGCGACAGCCGAGTCCGATGGGGGTCGCAGGGCTGCGCATCAGGTCGATCCCCCGCGCGGCGATCAGTGAGGCGGCAACCTTGGCATCGACCCCGACGCACACTGCGAAGCGCGCGGGCGTGCCGCTGCCCGTCGCGCCCGGCGCGGCCACCGAGCGCGACTGGGTGAACCAGCGCGACCCGTCCTCCAGTTCGACCAGGTCGGCGACGACTTCGCCGGGGCGCGCAAAGGCTTCATGGACGCCCCATAGCGGACAGCGTGCGTCGCCATCGACAAGCGCCGACTGGCTCGCGCCGGCATAGCGTTTGCTGCCCTGCCCCGCGCGATCAATCCGCAACATAAAGAAGGGCAACCCGCGCGCGCCGACACGCTGGAGCGTGGTCAGCCGATGCGCGACCTGTTCGTATCCCGCGCCAAAGCGCCGCTGGAGCAGCAGCAGATCGTAACCCGTCGCATCGCACGCTCTCAAGAAACGGCTATACGGCATCATCAGCGCCGCGGCGAAATATTGGATCAGGTGCCGCTCGAACAGGCGCGCCGCCGCACTCTCGGCAAATTCGGCGCCGACGACCAGCGCGTCAATCTCTGCCTTCGCCTCGATTTGCGCCAGCGCCGCCGCGGCGGCGAAGGTGCGCGAGGCGGGGCGCAGCAATTCGTTCAACATCAATTGCCGTGCGTGCCAGTCGAGCCAGCGGAGCCGGTCGGGCATCACGTCCGACGGCAGGATGCGGATGCCAAGCTGGTGCCGGGTGCGCAGCCGCTCCGAAATCGTGCCATAAAGATCGCCCCCGGCGAGGCGCAATTCATCGGCCAGTTCTTCGGCCTTCGCATCCAGATCGGCAAAATGGTTACGCCATTTCTCGATCGCGCGGCGCACCGCGGCCACTTCGGGCGCGTCGCCGTCACTTTCGGTTGCCGCTTCGGGCGCCGCGTCGAACAATCGCGCGAACGCCGCCGCGGTCGCGGGCGCGGTCTGGAGCCACTCCTCGACCTCTTCCGCCCCGATCCCCAGGTCGGCAAAGCGCGGATCGGCCAGCCGCCGCCGCAGCCCCGCGGCGCCCCCCGGCACCTCGTCGCCGCCCAGCGTCGCGGCGTCGAACGCAAAGCGTTCGGCCAGCTTGACCAGCACGGTGGCGGAGAGCGGGCGTTGCCCATTCTCGATCAGATTGAGATAGCTGGGCGAAATATCGAGCGCCTCGGCCATCGCGGCCTGGGTCATCCCCGCCTCGCGCCGCACCCGCCGCACCGCCGGCCCCGCAAACACGCGCCGCTCGCTCATATTTGTAACTTTCTTTACAATGTTACACGCTAATTACCACGAACCGGCCGGTATTCACAAATATTATTGACAAAGCTTTTCACTTTCCGCGACACCTTCGCCAACATCCACCCATCACCTCTCACAAGGATACGACGATGGGTTATCAGGAAGACATGGCGCAGGCAGGCCGCCTCATCCGCGACTACGACGGCACATGGGACGGCATCAGCGGCGAAAGCATCGCCCGCATGCGCGCCCAGAACAAGTTCAAGACCGGCCTCGACGTCGCCCGCTACACCGCGCGCATCATGCGCGCCGACATGGCCGCCTATGACGCCGATCCCGCCAACTACACCCAGTCCTTGGGCTGCTGGCACGGCTTCATCGCGCAGCAGAAGATGATCTCGATCAAGAAGCATTTCGGCACCGTCAAGGGCCGCTACATCTACCTCTCGGGCTGGATGATCGCCGCGCTGCGCAGCGAATTCGGCCCCCTTCCCGACCAGTCGATGCACGAAAAGACCAGCGTTCCGGCGCTGATCGAGGAAATCTACACCTTCCTCCGCCAGGCCGACGCCCGCGAGTTGGGCATGCTGTTCCGCGACCTCGACGCCGCGCGCACCGAGGGCGACGAGCTGAAGGCCAAGCAGGTCCAGGCCGCGATCGACAACCATGAAACGCACGTCGTGCCGATCATCGCCGACATCGACGCGGGCTTCGGCAATGCCGAGGCGACCTACCTGCTCGCCAAAAAGATGATCGAAGCCGGCGCCTGCGCGCTCCAGATCGAGAACCAGGTCTCGGACGAAAAACAGTGCGGCCACCAGGACGGCAAGGTCACCGTGCCGCACGAGGATTTCATCGCGAAGATCCGCGCCTGCCGCTACGCCTTCATGGAGTTGGGGGTCGAGGACGGCATCATCGTGACCCGCACCGACAGCCTTGGCGCGGGCCTGACCAAGCAGATCGCCTTCTCGAAGGAGCCGGGCGACCTCGGCGACCGCTATAACAGCTTCCTCGACTGCGAAGAGGTCGACGGCGCAGGCAATCCTGGCGACGTCCTGATCAACCGCGACGGCAAGCTGATGCGGCCGAAGCGCCTGCCCTCGAACCTCTATCAGTTCCGTCCTGGAACCGGCGAGGATCGCTGCGTCATGGACTGCATCGCGTCTTTGCAGAACGGCGCCGACCTGCTGTGGATCGAAACCGAAAAGCCGCACATCGAACAGATCGCCGGCATGGTCGACCGCATCCGCGAAGTCGTGCCCAACGCGAAGCTTGCGTACAATAATTCGCCGAGCTTCAACTGGACGCTGAACTTCCGCCAGCAGGTCTATGATGCGTGGGAGCAGGAGGGCAAGGACGTCAGCGCCTATGACCGCGCCAAGCTGATGAGCGTCGATTATGACGGCACGCCGCTGGGCGACGAAGCCGACAACCGGATCCGTACCTTCCAGCGCGATTCGGCGAAGCGGGCGGGCATTTTCCACCACCTGATCACGCTGCCGACCTATCACACCGCGGCGTTGTCGACGGACAATCTCGCCAAGGAATATTTCGGTGACGAAGCGATGCTGGGTTACGTCAAGGGCGTCCAGCGCGCCGAGATCCGCCAAGGCATCGCCTGCGTGAAGCACCAGAATATGTCGGGCAGCGACATCGGCGACGACCACAAGGAATATTTCGCCGGCGAAGCGGCGCTGAAGGCCGCGGGCAAGGACAACACGATGAACCAGTTCGCTGCGTAACGAGATTGGCGCGGGGGACCCGTTGCAGCCCCCGCGTCTACCCTCTTGGCGCGGGGCGCCTTGCACAAATCGCCCCGCGCCTCCCGAGCTTTCCTGGGGAGGAAAGCCTGTCCGTCGGAAGCCGAAAGGCCTCCGGCGGACATTTTCGTCAAAGCGTCACTTTTTCCTCCTCGCGCGTCTTGACCAGCGACCAGATCACCCCGCCCGCGATCAGCGCGACCGTAACGCCAAGGCTGATCAGCGGCGGGAATTTGGCGCCGTCCAGCAGGAAATCGGCGACGAAGATCTTCGATCCGATGAACACAAGGACCAGCGCGAGCGCATATTTCAGGTAATGGAAACGATGCACCATCGCCGACAGCGCGAAATAGAGCGCGCGCAGGCCAAGGATCGCCATGATGTTCGAGGTGTAGACGATGAAGGTGTCCGTGGTGATCGCAAAGATCGCCGGGACGCTGTCAACCGCGAACACAAGGTCGGCAAGGTTGATCACGACAAGCGCAAGAAACAGCGGCGTTGCCGCCAGCACGATCTTGCCGGTCTTTGTATCGGGCACCCGAACGAAAAACTTCTCGCCGTGAAGTTCGCTGGTGATCGGCATCCGGCGCGACAACCATTTGACGACCGGATTACCGGCAACGTCCATCGGCTTTTCGCTCGCGAACAGCATCTTGACGCCGGTGAACACCAGGAACGCCGCGAAGATGTAGAGCACCCAGCCATATTCGGTGACCAGCGCCGCGCCGCCTGCAATCATGATGCCGCGCAGCACGATGACCGCGACGATACCCCACAAAAGCGCGCGATACTGGTAGCGCGGCGGGATCGCAAAGGTTGTGAAGATCAACGAGATGACAAAGATATTGTCGATCGACAACGCCTTCTCGATGAAGAAGCCCGTGTAATATTGAAGACCGGCCTCACCGCCTTTCGCGGCCCACACCCACGCGCCGAACGTCGTGGCGATACCGATGTAGAGCGCCGAGAGCTTGAGGCTCTCGCCGATTCCCATCTCCTTGTTTTCCTTGTTCAGGATGCCAAGGTCGAACGCGGTAAGCGCGATGACGAGCGTCAGGAAGGCGAGCCAGAACCAAGCGGGGGTGCCCAGCCAGTCGGCAAACAGAAATTCCATGATGATTGTCCCTGGATATGCCGAAAGCGCTGCCTTCGTTAAGGCAACGCTTTCGGTTGTCGATTATTGGGGTTAGCGGGCGAACGCCGGGCGCAGCACAGGGCGCCGCGAAAGGTCCGCGAGTCGCTTTTTGACCGCCAGCTTCAGCGTTTTCAATCGCAGCAGGCGAAACGGATCGGCGCCGCGCCGCCGCACCTCGCGGCGTTCGGCGTCGTCGAGTTGGCGATGCAGCTCGGTCAGGCGGTAAAGATTGGGATTGAGCGTCATAAAAGGCCTCCTGATTGATAAATCAAGCAGGTGACGCCGACGCCGGTCCCAGGAGTAGAGGGGAGATGGGCCAGAGCATCGGTGTCACCCGATGCGGTCCGACATCACGTGGCGGGAAAAATCCCGCCGACGCCAGAGGGGCCCGGCCCGCATGGTTTTTATTTAAGGCCGCAGCGTCGCTCTTTCAAGCCCCCGTCGCATCATGCTAGCCAAAGCGTGCGCATCCCGGCGCACAGGAGGCTTCGCATGTCCGTGATCGTCGACCAGGATGGGCCGGTGACCATCGTCACCATCAATCGCCCCGCGCGCCGCAACGCCGTTGATCCGGCGACCGCGGTCGCCCTTCGCGATGCCTTCGCGGCCTTTGCCGCTGACGCCGGCGCGCGCGCTGCGATCCTGACAGGAAGCGACCGGCATTTCTGCGCTGGCTTCGACCTCCATGCCGTCGGCACATCGCACTATGACCCGGAGGGTCCCGGCCCGATGGGGCCGACCCGGATGCTGCTTGAAAAGCCAGTGATCGCCGCGATCGAGGGCCATGCGGTGGCGGGCGGGCTTGAACTCGCGCTTTGGTGCGACCTGCGCGTCGCGGCCGCCAGCGCGATATTCGGGGTCTATTGCCGCCGCTGGGGCGTGCCGCTCATCGACGGGGGCACCGTGCGGCTGCCGCGCATCGTCGGCCAGGGACGCGCGCTCGACATGATCCTCACTGGTCGCCCCGTTGCCGCCGAAGAGGCGCAACGCATCGGCCTTGCCGACCGCGTGGTCGCCGACGGCGAAGCGCTCGCGGCCGCGCTGGCACTGGCAAAGCAAATCGCTGCTTTCCCGCAAATCTGCATGAACAGCGACCGTTTGAGCGCATACCGTCAATGGGACTTCGATATCGAGGGCGCACTCGCGCATGAAGCCCATGCAGGCGTCGTTCCCTTGCGCGAAGGGGCTGCGGCGGGCGCCAGGCGCTTTACCGAAGGGACGGGACGCGGCGGCAGTTTTGCGGCATTCAACGGCGACTGACAATGGCGGGGTGGGAGCGGAGAAAAAGCTCGTCATCCCCGCGAAAGCGGCTGCTTACCGCGCCGTTCGGCTGGCTCATCGGCATGTTTCCGCTTTCGCAGGAATGACGAAATGTTGCGCTCGCACGCGTTCGTCATCGGTTAAAAACCCCAATCCATCATCCCAGCCTTGATCCAGGGGCCACGGCGCGCGCCCTTATCATCGATCGCAGACGCACGTCCGGGTGCCGAAAATTGGCCGAGGGCGTGTCCGGTGCGCGGACGTCGTCTGCAACCTTGCAGGCTGTCAATCGATGCGATTGAAGTGCGTCGTTTCCAGTTGTTGCCGGTTATCATTCGACCAGACAATCGTTTCGGTCATCGATTTCAGATCCTTGGCGACGGTATAGACGCGCGTCGACACCTTGGCGCCGCCCTTCCCCAGCGTCATCACTAACGTGTCCGGCGCCGGCTGACGCAAGGCAACGCTGTCGATGAAACCCATATTGCCGGTAATCGCTACGGGGACGCCATCAAGCGCGGCGGTCGATTCCGCATGCCGGCTGGAGCCGTCCGGCGCGACGATTTCGACCCGCGTTGTCCATTTGCCGTCGTGTGAGGGCCGAAAACTCATCGTCACCCGCCGGGGCCGTTCCTCCACCGGCATGAGCGAAGCGTCGAGCGACCAGTTTCCAATCAGCGGCATCGACTGGGACGCCGCGCCGTGAACGGCGTTCGATGTACCGATCTGTTCGGCAGAAGGCGGGGCCGCGACCATGAGTCCGGCGGCGGCCAGGGATATTGCGATAAGCATGACAATCATTCCTTTCGGACCGCGAACCCCGATGGTTGCGGTGCGGCCCAAATCTGTCACTGCGGTGCGCCGTCCCGAAAGATCGATATTTTCGTCACAAGTTTTTTGGAGGTCCAGAAGCCGCGCCAATTCGCGGCTACTGCCGACGCCTGTCTTGCGGCGGGCGGAGCGCAGGCGCTCGTTGATCGAGGTTTCCGAACGGCCCAGACGTGCGGCGATGGTCTTGACCGTGTGTCCCGCGACCAACAGGCGCAAAATTTCCATCTCCCGGTCGGAGAGGCACGCGGACAAGCCGGAGTCAGATTGATGGGCAGGCATGTCCTTCGCTCACCACAGCCTCAACACCAGGTCCATCCCAATTTATTTGGGAAACGGTGGAAGACGGCGACTAATATATTTCTTCAAACGTCCAGCCGGTCAGCCCCAGCGCAAAATCGCCGAACTTGCGAACTGGGCCCTCAGTGGGCGACCAGCGGTTGATGAAACGATAGCCCTCGTGGCTGACGCCTTCGACGATCCACTGGCTGCCGTCTAGACCATTGTCGCATTCAGTGGCGCGCTGTTCGAGGACCTTTGTTCTGAACAATATCGCGCGGAGTTTACCGATCTCGGCGGCTGAAAGCGGCCGTCGGACCTCCCGCTCCACTTTGCCCGGCTCATAACCGCCCTCGCCCGATAGTTGCTTGGCGATGAGCGTGGCATGCTCCCCGGACCGTTCGATCCGCACGATCACGGGATGGTGAAAAGTCGGCAGCCATGTGAAGCGCAGCGTTGATTTGCCCGCCGGGGCAGAAACGCGCGACCGTTCGTACAGCGACGGCTCCCTCGCCGCATCCCAATGGCTGGGATACCAATCCCTTTCGACCTCGCTGATCGTCGCGAAGCACTCGGGATATCCCTTAAAATTGCAGACCTGTGCCGGCTTTCCGAACGACTTTGGAAAATATCTCTTTCCCGCTTTTGAAGACGTGATCGCCGTCTTGTTACCCGGCAACACAACACAGCGGCGGTCGATTGCGGGCACGGCGGTATCGCCCGAATTGCAGCTGGCGAGCATGAGCGGAAAGAGGATGACGACCCTCATCCTCTCCTTGTACAAGAACGAATTTGGTCGAAGCTTCGTTTTTCGGAAACGAAGGCCGGACGTCGCCAAAGCCGTCTCCCTACCCCTTCGACATCAGCTTCATCGTCATCGCCGTCAGCGCCTCGGTCGCGGTCGAGATGACCGCGGGTGCGTCGGGCGCCCAGAAGGGCGAGTGCAGGCTCGGCAGCGTCCGGCCGTCCTTCTTTGCCGCGTCATATTCGGCCTGCGGCACCCCGCCGACCCAGACGATCAGGCTCTTGATGCTCTTGTCCTCTCGCCCGAAGCGGCCGAAATCCTCGCCGCCCATCACCGGCGGCATCTTGACGACGCGCTCGCTGCCGAAGCTGGTCGTCAGATACGCCGCCATCTCTTCGGTGAAATCGACCGTATTGAACGTCGCCGGCGTATATTCATCTCTCTGCACCGTCACGACGGGCATCTTGTCCTCGGGCATCCCGGCGGCAATCGCCTCCCCCTTTGCGATGCGCGCGATGCCGTCCAGCAGGTGGTCGCGCACTTCGTCGGAGTAGCTGCGCACCGTCAGTTGCAGCTTTGCCTCGTCGGAAATGATATTGTGCTTTGCGCCCGCGTGAAAGCTGCCGACGGTGACCACCGCGCTGTCGAGCGGGCTGATCTCGCGTGAGACGAGCGTCTGGAGCGCGCCGACGATCCGGCTGGCGAGCACGATCGGGTCCTTTGTCGTTTGCGGATAGGCGCCGTGGCCGCCAACCCCCTTCACGGCAATGTCAACGCTGTCCACATTGGCGAGCGCATAGCCGGGCGTATAGCCGATCTTGCCCGCCGGGAACTGCGCCGCGTCGTGAAAGGCCAGCACATATTCGGGTTTGGGAAAGCGCTTATAAAGTCCATCCTCGAGCATCATGCGCGCGCCGGCGCCGCGTTCCTCGGCGGGCTGGCCGATCATCACCAGCGTGCCCGACCATTTCGCCTTGTTCGCGGCCATCAGCCGCGCGACGCCGATCCACGCGGCCATATGCGTGTCGTGCCCGCACGCGTGCATGACGCCGGTTTCGACGCCTTCCGTGGTGGTCACGCGCACCTTTGACGCGCCGGGAAGGCCGGTCTGTTCGGTCACCGGCAGCCCGTCCATGTCAGCGCGCACCATCACGACAGGGCCCGGCCCATTCTTCATCACCGCAACGATGCCCGTCCCGCCGACCTTTTCGGTGACATCGAACCCCAGCTTGCGCGCCTCGGCCGCGAGGATGCCCGCCGAACGCACCTCCATGAAGCTGAGTTCGGGATGGGCGTGCAAATCCTTGTAGATCGCGATCAGCGACGGCATCTGCTTGTCGACCTCGCCGCGCAGCGTTTGCGCGCCCGCGGGCATCGCCAAAGCCAGCCCCGCGAAAGCCAAGAGGGAGGCGCCCGTCCACAAAATCCGCATCGTCTTTCACCTGTTTTCGTAGTCAGCTCACCGGGACCAGTTCGATCACGTCGAGCAAGGATTCATACGCCGGTGCAGGCAGCACCAGCCGCCAGCGATTATCGCCGATCCGCTCGACCAGCCCCGCCATGTCGCGCATCCGGTCGCTGCCATAATTGACCGCCATTTTTTCGTCGCCAAGCTCCAGCGTGCCAAGAAACACCTGGCGTTTCAGATTGTCGGGAAAGATCAATCCCACCGGGCGCTGTGACCCCGTGACCTTGGTCAGGCTCGACAGTCCCTGTTCGGCCGACACGCGGCACCGAAACCAGCCATAGGCGACGTAGGACAGCCCGCCCCGCCCCTGCGCACCGACCTTTATCGTCCGGCACCGATAGTCGCCGGCCGGCAGATGCGGGTTGGGCAAGGCTGCCGCCGGTTGCAGCAACACGCCCTCGCGGTCGATGTCGGCGCCGAACCCCTTTGCCCGCGCGTCGGCGAGCGCGGTCTGCCAGCTGCTATACCAGCCGCGAATCCGTCCCTGGTCCTGCGCGGTCGCTGTGGCGCGCCACGTGCCGGTTTCGGCCGGTGCATCGGCAGCCGAGGGCGGCATCGGCGGCACCGTTCGACAGGCGCCAGCCATCAGGCCCAACGCCAGGGCAAAAATCAAACTCTTACGACCCCTCATTCTCCGTCACTCCCCGGTCCGGTTGCGTTAACCTTAGGGGCGCAAAGGAGAATGCTCAAGGCCGCAGCTAGTTATCCGGCGGTCCACCCGCCATCGACGCTCAGGTTGGCGCCGGTGATGTTGGCCGCCTCGTCTCGTGTCAGGAAGGATGCGATCGCCGCGACCTGCTCGACCGTCACAAATTGCTTGGTCGGCTGTCCAGCGAGCAGGACATCGTTGATCACCTGCTCGCGCGTCATCCCCCGCGCCTTCATCGTATCGGGGATCTGGTTTTCGACCAGCGGCGTCCAGACATAGCCCGGGCTGATGCAATTCACTGTAATCCCGGCATCGGCGACTTCCAGCGCGACGGTCTTGGTCAGGCCGGCAAGGCCGTGCTTGGCGGTGACATAGGCCGACTTGAATGGCGACGCGACAAGCGAGTGCGCCGACGCTGTGGCGATGATGCGCCCCCATTTCTTCTTCCGCATTCCCGGCACCGCGTGGCGGATCGTGTGGAAAGCCGCGGTCAGGTTGAGCGCGATGATCATGTCCCATTTTTCGGGCGGGAAATCCTCGACGGGCGAAACGAACTGCATTCCGGCATTGTTGACAAGGATATCGACGCCGCCGAAATCGGCATCGGCGCGTTTGAACATCGCCTCGATCTGGTCCGGCTTCGTCAGATCGGCGCCGTCATAGGCGGCCTTGCCGCCGCTGATTGCCTCCAATCCCTTGCGCTCGACCTCGATCGCGTCGGCGTCGCCGAAGCCGTTGATGATGATGTTCGCACCTTCGGCCGCAAACGTCTTGGCGATGCCGAGCCCGATGCCGGAGGTCGATCCGGTGACGAGGGCGGTCTTTCCAGTCAGGCGCATGAAATTAGTCCTTTCGGGTGGAGAGAGGATCAGGAAACGTCGGGTTCGGCCTTTGGTCGCAATGCATTCGATTGCACCGCAAAACTGTCCGACCGCCCTTCGGCAATGCTGTCGGTGAGCAGATGGCCGTCCTTCATCGCGGCCTCGACCGCATCGCGGCCGAGTGCCCAGTTGACCTCCATCGTCGATCGCGAAAACTCGAAATCGCGCGCGCCGGTCTGCCATGCGGGCGGCTCGTGGATCAGTTGGACAACGTTGAGCGCCTTGCAGTCGACCATCTTTCGGACCGCCTTCACTTCGGGCAGCTCGGAATATTCGGCAGGCAGCTTGTCGAGCATCCGGTCGATCAGCCGGTGCTCCTTGCGCCGCCGCACCAGCCCGTCGGAAATCCGTCGCGTGCGGCTTGAATAACGAATATCCTTTTCGCGCGACCAGGCTTCTTCCAGGTCGTGTGGCCGCACACCGCGCGCGGGGAACAGGTCGACCTGAAACACCAGCATATCCTCTTTCGCGGCGTCGACGACATGTTCGAGCGGAGTGTTGGAAACCAGTCCGCCGTCCCAATACCATGTCCCGTCGATCTCGACCGGCGGCAGACCCGGCGGCAGCGCGCCCGACGCCAATATATGCCGCGCGTCGATCCGGTCGCTTCGGGTATCGAAATAACGAAAATTGCCCGTTTCGACCGCGACAGCACCGACCGAAAGGCGCACGTTCCCGTCATTCACCCGGTCCCAATCGACCAGCCGATCGAGCGTCGCGACCAGCGGCGCCGTGTCGTAGAAGCTGACCGCTTCGGGCGTCTGCCGCTCGGCGAAAGCGGGCGGCGGAAAGCGCGGGGTGAAAAAGCCGGGAACGCCGAACGCCATCACCTGCCCCGCGGCGGTCATATGGCTCCATTCGCGCGCCCAGTCATTGTCGGGAGTCGGCAGCGACGGCAACGCCGACGAGACGCCTTCCCAGAAGGCGCGCATCTTGGAGACCGCCTGATCACGTTCGTTCCCGGCGATGATCGCAGCGTTGACGGCGCCGATCGAAATCCCGGCAACCCAGTCGAGTTCGAGCCCGCGTTCGATCAACGCCTCATACACCCCAGCCTGAAATGCGCCGAGCGCGCCCCCGCCTTGCAGGACGAGCACGACCAGGTCGGGCAATGGCAAAGCGGCGCGGGCGGCACGGCGGGGCATGGACTCGGCAATCCTTTGTTTGGTGCCGCGGTTTTGTGCACCGCAGCACGGCCCATTGCAATGACTCGATTCCATACCAAAGCCCTTTCAATTGCTTGACGCTGCTGTAACTATCGAACCGAAACGACGATTGACGGTGGAGAAACCCAATGCGCCTCGACGATTATGATCCCGGCGACGACATCCGCGACCTTGGCCGCGGCGGCGGCGGTTTCGGGGGTGGCGGGGGCGGCGGCCTTGGCGGACTGCTGATCGGTTTCCTGCCGATGCTGCTGGGCCGCAAGATGGGCTGCGGCACGATCCTGTTGCTGGGCGCGGTGGCCTTTTTCGTGCTCGGCCCCGGAGCGAACATGCTGAGCATGGGCGGCGGCACAAGCGACCCGGCCGCCGACAGCCGGAGCGGCACGAACGTCGCGTGCGATACCCAGGCCGAGCGATTGGCGTGCAATGTGTTCGGGTCGACCCACACCGTCTGGGGCGGGCTGATCAACGGGTATCAGAAACCGACGCTCAATTTCTTCACTGAAAGAAACGAGTCGGATTGCGGCGCTGCACAGGCCGCGATGGGGCCATTTTATTGCCCCGCCGACAATGGCGTTTATCTCGACACCAGTTTTTTCCGCGAACTCGAACAACGCTTTGGCGCCGCGGGGGATGCGGCGCAGGCCTATGTCATCGCGCATGAAGTCGGCCACCATATCCAGACGATCAGCGGCATTTCGGATCAGGTTCGCCGCGCGCAACAGCGCGCCTCGCAGGCCGAAGGCAATGCGCTGCAAGTCCGTATGGAGTTGCAGGCCGATTGTTACGCCGGAGTGTGGGCGGCGCGCGCAAAGACCGCCGCGGGCCGGCCAGTGATGGAAGCGGGCGACATGGAGGAGGCCATGCGCGCCGCCAATGCCATCGGCGACGACACGCTGATGCGCTCAGCAGGGCAGCGTCCGGTGCCCGAAAGCTTTACCCACGGGACCAGCGAGCAGCGGATGAGCTGGCTGCGGCGCGGCCTGCAATCGGGGGACCCGCGCCAGTGCGACGCGTTCGCTTCCAATATCTGACGGCGGCGCTCGCGGCGGTCCTCGTCGCGTCGCCCGCCTCTGCCGAAACGCTTTATATCCAGACAGGCCGGCTGATCGACGGCCTGTCGGACGAGGCCCGAACCGGCCAGTGCATCACCGTCGATGGCGAATTGATCAAGGCGGTCGGCGCGTGCGGCACGGCGCCCGATGGCGCCACTATCGTCGACTGGTCGGGCTTTACGGTCCTTCCGGGGCTGATCGACCTCCACACCCACCTCGCCGACCTGGGCCAGAGCGCCGACCTTGCCGCCCCGATCAAGGCCTCGCCCGCCGAAACGGCGCTCGTCGGCGCACGCAACGCGCGCGCGACGCTGAATGCCGGTTTCACCAGCGTGCGCGACGTCGGAACCTATCGCGGACTGACCGATGTGACGCTGCGCAACGCGATCGACCGCGGCGACGTGCCCGGCCCGCGGATGTGGGTCGCGGGCGCCTATCTGACGATCCCGAAAGGCGGCGGCGAACTCAACGGCGTCGTCCCGAACGAACAATTGCCGCCCGACATGCGGCTCGGCGTCGCAGCGACGCCCGACGAAGCCGCCGCGCGGACGACATATCTGCTCGATCAGGGGGCCGACTTCATCAAGGCCATTGCCACCGGCGCCGTGCTTGCCATCGGCACCGAACCCGGTGCCCCCGAACTGACCACCGACCAGCTGCGCGCGATCGTGAAGGTGGCCCATGCCCGCGGCAAAAAGGTCACTGCCCACGCGCATGGCGCCATCGGCATCCGCAATGCGATCGAGGCCGGGGTCGACAGCATCGAACATGCCAGCCTCGCCGACGAGGCGACGCTGCAACTTGCGAAAAAGCATGGCACCTGGCTCGCGATGGATATCTATAACGGCACCTATATCGACGATATCGGCACCAAAGAGGGCTGGCCCGAAGAATATCTGCGCAAGAACCGCGAGACGACCGATGCGCAGCGCGCCGCCTTTCGCCGCGCGGTCGAGTTGGGGGTCAATATCGGTTATGCGACCGATGCTGGCGTCTATCCGCATGGACTGAACGCGCGGCAGTTCCGCAATATGGTCAAATATGGGATGACGCCGATGCAGGCGATCCGGTCCGCCACCGGCCGCGCTGCGGAGGAAATGGGCCGCAGCGACGTCGGCGCGATCGTCGCCGGCCGCTACGCCGATTTCGTTGCGGTGAAGACCGATCCGCTCACCGACATCACGGTTCTCGAAAAGATCGACCATGTGATGAAGGGCGGCGTTCTGGTCCGTTAGACTTACCGGAAGTCGTCATTGCGAGCGGAGCGAAGCAATGACGCGATCTATTGGAAGCTACCGCGCGCCGTTCCGCTCCTCCGCATGCGCCTCGGCGCGCTCGAGCAGCAACGCCAGATCCTCGCGGCTGATGTCGAACGTCTCGCCCAGATCGTCGAGCGCGGCGTCGATATCCCCCATCGACAGCCCCGAAACCGGCACCGGAGGCACGGCCTTGCCCTCGACCGGCTTGGCGCGGTGCGGATAGCTGTGCCCCGAAAAACGATGGAACAGCCAGCCGATCGCCACCATCAACAGCGAATTGACCGCCACGACGATCAGGAAATCGATCACATGCGCCGAAAACAGCGCATAGCCGCCAAGCACCGCGCTCAGCGCCGCCGCGCCGCCCGGCGGGTGCAGGCAGCGCAGCAGGGACATGGCGAGGATCGCCAGCGAAACCGCAACGGCCGCGGCGATCGCCGGATCAGGGATAAACTGTGCGACGACCACGCCAACAAGCGCCGACACGACATTGCCGCCGACGATCGACCAGGGCTGCGCGAGCGGGCTGGCCGGGACCGCGAACAGCAGCACCGCGGACGCTCCCATCGGCGCGACGATCCACGGCATCGACGACGCGAACAGCGCGGTGCAGGTCAATCCGATAAAGCCGATCCCGATCAGCGCGCCAACGCTCGCGATCACGCGGTCGCGCAGACTCGCGCCGGCCAGCAGCGGCACGAAGATGCGGCCTGTGTTCAGTAACGCGCGGACCATCGGCTTCCTTCTCGTTCCTCGATCGGCCCGATGGGGTTTTTCCTCTTCCCCTGCCAGCGAAAATTAGTTGGCATCGGCGAAGCGCGATTTGGCGCGCCTTCGTCCTTGAACCCGCGCGCCGCATCGCTAAACCGTTTTCATGCGAAACCATATCCTTTGCAGCGCGATCGCGCTCGCCGCCGCCCTTTCCGCCCCCGCTTTTGCTCGCCCGATGACCGAGGTCGACCTTGCGACCTTGAAGCGCGTCGCCGCGCCGGCCGCATCGCCCGACGGCCGCTGGGTCGTGTTCCAGATGACCGAGACCGAAGCAGGCAGCTACAAGCGTTCGACCGGCCTGTGGATCGTCGACCGCAATGCAAAGGACGCAAAGCCTGCGCCGGTTGCCGACACCGCGGGCATGAACGAAACCGCGCCCGCGTTCGACAAGGACGGCACGCTCTATTTCCTCTCGAACGCGTCGGGCAAAAGCCAGGTCTGGCGGACCGATCCCAAAACGGGTGGTGCCCCGACGCAGGTGACCGACACCAAGGCTGATATTTCGGGCTTCAAAATTTCGCCCGACGCCACCAAGCTGCTCGCATGGGGCGACATTGCCAAGGAATGCACCGACTTCGGCTGTGACGCGAAGGACAAGGGCGCGCTGCCCGGTCCCGGCACCGGCCGTCTCTACAAGGACGGCGTGGGCTTCGTCCGTCACTGGGATCATTGGGAAACGCCCGGCACCTACAGCCGCCCCTTCATCTTCAATCTCGAAGGCGGCAAGGCGACCGCCGCGCGTCCGGCCGACGCCGGGCTGGTCGGCGACACGCCGTCGAAGCCCTTTGGCGGCGGCGAAGAACTGGCGTGGGGCGCCGACAGCCGCACCGTCTTTTTCACGCTGCGCAAGGCCGACCGCAATGAACCGATGTCGACCAACCTCGATATCTACAGCTGGCTGGTCGACAGCCGGATGATGCCGGTGAATTTGACGCAGAATAATCAGGCGACCGACACCCTCCCCACCCCATCGCCCGACGGCAAATGGCTCGCCTATGCCGCGATGGCGCGGCCGGGTTATGAGGCCGACCGGCTGGTGCTGATGCTCCGCAACCTCGAAAGCGGCGAGACGAAGAAACTCACCGACGCGTGGGACCGTTCGGTCGGCTCGATCGCCTGGGCCGCGGATGGCAAATCGCTTTATGTGACAGCGCAGGATACGCTGGAACATCCGGTGTTCCGCATCGACGCCGCGACGGGCAAGGTCGAAAAGGTCAAGGCGACGACCGAAGCGTTCGAGGGCAATATCGGCGACGTCACCCCGCTTCCCGGCGGCGGCCTCCTCTATTCGCGCAACAGCGCGCTGCTGCCGACCGATTTGTTCGAGCGCGACGCCAAGGGCAAGGTGAAACAGATCACCGCGGTCAATGCCGCGCGTCTCGCCGAATTCGATCCGGTCAAGCTGGAGAAGATCCAGTTCGCGGGCGCGAACGGCGACAAGGTGTGGGGCATGACCCTGAAGCCCGCGAACAGCACCGGCAAGTTGCCGGTCGCGTTCATCGTCCATGGCGGGCCGCAGGGCAGCTTCGGCAACAGCTGGTCGACGCGCTGGAATCCGCGCCTTTTCGCCGAGCAGGGCTATGGCGTCGTCACCATCGATTTCCACGGATCGACCGGCTATGGTCAGGCCTTCACCGACAGCATCAACAAGGATTGGGGCGGCAAGCCGCTCGAAGATTTGAAGCTCGGTCTCGCCGCAGCGGGACAGCGGGATGCGCAGCTCGACCTCAACAACGCCTGTGCGCTGGGCGCCTCATACGGCGGTTATATGATGAACTGGATCGCGGGCCAGTGGACCGACGGCTTCAAATGCCTCGTCCAGCACGACGGAGTGTTCGACCTGCGCGCGATGGCGTTCGAGACCGAGGAACTGTGGTTCGACGAATGGGATCATGGCGGCCCCTGGTGGGAACGCACCGACCCCGAGAAATGGAACCCGGTGAACCATGTCACGAAATGGAAAACCCCGATGCTGGTCATCACCAGCGAAAAGGATTTCCGCATCCCCTACAGTCAGGGTCTCGCCGCCTTCACCGCGCTCCAGCGGCGCAATGTCCCGTCTCAGCTGCTCGTCTTCCCCGACGAGAACCACTGGGTGCTGAAAGGCGCGAACAGCGTCCAGTGGCATCAGACGGTGTTCAACTGGATGGGTGAGCATTTGAAGAAATAGGACTGCTCACCTAACACGCGACCGTGTGCTCCCGCCTTCGCGGGAGCACACGGCTTTTCAAATTAAGCTATCCGCGATGCGGAGGGCCCGTGTGGACAGCTTCCCCCTTGCCGCCTCGCGCCCCGGCTGGCAAAGGCGCCCGGCTATGCCGATGGAAAAAACATTCGATCCCGCCGCGATTGAAGCGAAATGGGCCACTGAGTGGGAAAGCCGCGGGCTGTTTCGCCCGCACCGCCCCGACGCCACCCCCTTCACGATCGTCAACCCGCCGCCGAACGTCACCGGCGCGCTGCATATCGGCCATGCGCTCGACAACACGTTGCAGGACGTGCTCGTCCGCTACGAGCGCCTTCGCGGCAAGGATGCTTTGTGGGTCGTCGGCATGGACCATGCCGGCATCGCGACGCAGATGGTCGTCGAACGCCAGCTGGAAGCGCGGCAGGACAAGCGCACCAATTACAGCCGCGAGGACTTCATCGACAAGGTTTGGCAATGGAAGGCGGAAAGCGGCGGCCAGATCACCGGCCAGCTCCGCCGTCTCGGCTGTTCGATGGACTGGAGCCGCGAGCAGTTCACGATGGACCCGCACTTCACCAAGGCCGTGGTCAAGGTGTTCGTCGACCTTCACAAAAAGGGGCTGATCTACCGCGACAAGCGCCTCGTGAACTGGGATCCGAAGCTCAAGACCGCGATTTCGGACCTCGAGGTCGAAACGCACGAGGTTCAGGGGGGGTTCTGGCACTTCAAATATCCACTCGCCGACGGCGTGACGCTCGACGATGGGCGCGATTATATCGAGGTCGCGACGACGCGTCCCGAAACGATGCTCGCCGACATGGCGGTCGCGGTGAACGCTGATGACGCGCGCTATCAAAGCGTTATCGGCAAGTTCGTGACGCTGCCGATCACCGGCCGCCGCGTTCCCATTGTCGCCGACGAACATGCCGATCCCGAACTGGGTTCGGGCGCGGTGAAAATAACGCCAGGTCATGATTTCAACGATTTCGAGGTCGGCAAGCGCGCAGGATTCAAGCCCGGCGAGATGCTCAACATGCTCGATGGCGACGCGAATGTGATCCAGACCGCCGATGGGCTGATCCCTGCCGAATATCTCGGCCTCCACCGCTTCAAACGCGATGGTGTCGATGGCGCGCGCGAGCTTGTCGTCCAGCGGATGAAGGAAGGTGGCTTCCTGATCCCGCATGTCGTGACGTCAAAAGACGGGGACGTCACGGAGCATGACGCCGAGCCGCGCACGATCCAGACGCCGTTCGGCGACCGCGGCGGCGTGGTGATCGAGCCCTGGCTGACCGACCAATGGTATGTCGACGCCGAAACGCTCGCGCAGCCGCCGATGGCGGCAGTGCGCGACGGGCGCATCAACATCGTGCCCAAGACGTGGGAAAAGACCTTCTTCAACTGGATGGAGAATATCCAGCCCTGGTGCGTCTCGCGGCAGCTCTGGTGGGGCCACCGGATCCCCGCCTGGTATGGGCCGCCGATCGGCCAAGATGAGCAATCGCTGGCTGATGGCACCTTTGCATGGCTAGACGAAATTCCTGACCTGGATGACCCGATCCGGCGTGTTCGTGCAAACCCTGAAGTCTTTGTTGCTGAGACCTTCGACGAAGCGCTTGCTCAGGCCGAGAAGCGCTACTCGGAAGTGGGCATAGACTTCACTTTGGAAGACGGGTTTCGACTGGCGGAAGTCGAAGGGTTTGACGAAGCCAGAGATGCGTTTGCAAACGGCGAGCTCGGCCTTTGGCGTGACCCCGACGTCCTCGACACCTGGTTCTCTTCCGCCCTCTGGCCCTTCGCCACGCTCGGCTGGCCCGAAGATACTGACCTCGTCAAACGCCACTACCCCAACGACGTCCTTATCTCGGGTTTCGACATCCTGTTCTTCTGGGACGCCCGCATGGCGATGCAGGGGATGGAGTTTATGGGCGATGTGCCGTGGAAGACGCTCTATCTCCACGGCCTCGTCCGCGCGCCCGACGGCGCAAAGATGTCGAAGTCGAAGGGCAATGTGGTCGACCCGCTCGGCCTGATCGACCAATATGGCGCCGACGCGCTTCGCTTCTTCATGGCGGCGATGGAAAGCCAGGGCCGCGACATCAAGATGGATGATGCGCGCCTCGCCGGATATCGCAATTTCGCGACCAAGCTGTGGAACGCCGCGCGCTTCTGCGAAGCCAATGGCATTTCGGCCTCGACGAGCTTCGAGGCGCCCGCCGCGACGCTTCCCGTCAACCGCTGGATCATCGGGGAGGTCGCCGCGACCGTCGCCGCGATGGAAAGTGCCTTCGCCGCCTATCGCTTCGACGAGGCCGCGAATGCGATCTACAGCTTTGCGTGGGATCGCTTCTGCGACTGGTATCTGGAGCTGATCAAGGGCGCGATCGACGACGAGACGAAGGCCGTCGCCGGATGGGTGCTCGACCAGATCCTGGTCATGCTGCACCCCTTCATGCCCTTCATCACCGAAGAGCTGTGGACGGGCCTCGGCGAGCGCGCCGACTATCCGCTGATCACCGCCAAATGGCCCGCGCCGGACGCCGTGCGCGATGCCGGCGCGAGCGCCGATATCGACTGGCTGATCAAGCTCGTCAGCGAGCTGCGCACGGCCAAGGCCGAACTCGGCCTGCCGCCGGGCGCGCGTCTGACTGCTCATTTCCCCGCATCGCTCAAGGGCCGCACGGATAAGCTCGCCGCGCAGCTCGACCGCCTCGCGCGCCTCGAATCGATCAGTTTCGATCCTGCCCCCGCAGGCGCTTCGGCGCAACTCGTCGTCGAGGGCGAGACGATCACGGTTCCCCTCGAAGGTGTGATCGACATCGCCGCCGAACGCGACCGCCTGACCAAGGCGCTCGCCGCCGCGGCGAAGGAACGCGACGGTCTTGCCGGGCGCCTGAACAACCCGTCGTTCGTCGAGCGCGCCAAGCCCGAAGCGGTGGAAAAGGCGCGCGCCGATCATGCCGCGAAGGAAGCCGAAGCCGACCGTCTGACCGCCGCGCTGGCGCGGCTGGGGTGAGCGAACGCCGCCATTCCTCCCCGCTTGTGGGGAGGTGGCAGCCGGAACGGCTGACGGACGGGGCTAGTGTCCTTGCGCGAAGCTGCGTCGGGCCGCGAACCCCCTCCACCACCCTGCCCGCAAGCGGGGAGGATTTTTCGTGACCGATGGCGAGACGCCCGTCACGCCGACACCCTTTGCGGCGGCCGCGGACCCGGCCGCCAACCCCGTCCCGCCGCGCCAGACGGCGCGCGGCGGCGGGCGTATGGACCTGACGCAGGGGCCGATCGCCAAAACGCTGATCCTCTTCGCGCTGCCGACGCTCGCGTCCAACATCCTCCAGACGCTCTCGGGATCGGTGAACTCGATCTGGGTCGGGCAATTTCTGGGCAATGGCGCGCTCGCCGCGACCGCCAACGCCAATATCATCATGTTCCTGATGTTCGGCGCCTTCTTCGGCTTCGGCATGGCTGCGACCGTGCTGATCGGCCAAGCCATCGGCCGCGGCGACGTCGACGCGGCGCGGCGCGCGACCGGCGGCGTGATCGGCCTCGCGCTGATCTTTTCGGTGATGATCGCGATCCTTGGCTGGTTTGCGTCCGACCAGATATTGCGCTGGCTCGAAACCCCGCCCCAGGCCTTTGCGCTGGCGCATGACTATCTGCGCGTCACCTTCCTCGCCGTTCCCGCGTCGATGCTGTCGGTCACGCTGATGATGGCCTCGCGCGGCGCGGGCGATGCGATGACGCCGCTCCGTTTCATGATCCTTGCGGTGGTGCTCGACATCGTCTTCAACCCGGTGCTGATCCTTGGCCTTGGCCCCTTCCCCCGCCTTGGCATTGCGGGCAGCGCCCTCGCCACCGCGCTCGCCGGGACGATCAGCCTCGCGGGCATGATCGCCTGGTTCTACGCGAAGAACCATGTGCTGCGCCTGCGCGGGCCCGAACTGGCCTATCTCCTTCCCAAATGGAGCGAACTGCGCTTTATCGTCGGGCGCGGATTGCCGATGGGCGCGCAGATGCTCGTCATTTCCGGCGCCGGGCTTGTGATGATCGGCCTCGTCAACCGCGAAGGGCTGGTGGCCGCCGCGGCTTATGGCGCGACGTTGCAGCTGTGGAACTATATCCAGATGCCGGCGCTTGCGGTCGGTGCCGCGGTCAGCTCGATGGCGGCGCAGAATATCGGCGCCGGGCGCTGGGATCGGGTCGCGACGGTCACGAACAGCGGCATCGCGATCAACCTGGCGATGACCGGGGTGCTGATCGTCCTGCTCCTGATCTTCGACCGCGCCGCGCTCGCGCTCTTCCTCGGCAGCGGCAGCGAAGCGATCGACGTCGCGCGCAATATCCAGCTCATCGCGACCTGGACCTTCCTGCCCTTTGGCACCACCATCGTCCTCATCAGCACGCTGCGCGCCAACGGTTCGGTCGTGCCGCCGCTGGTCATCCTGTTCCTGTCGATGTTTCCGATCCGCTTCGGCATCTATTATTTCGGATACCCGGCCATCGGCAGCGACATCATCTGGTGGAGCTTCCCGCTGTCCTCGCTCGCCTCGCTGGCGATGGCGTGGGTCATCTACAAACGCGGTAACTGGCGTCGTACGCTGCCGCAGCCGGGCCGCTGACCGGCACCCGGCTTTCGACCAAGGCGCGCACAGCTTCGACTGGCGACCCGGTGGCTGCTAGCCTTTACGCGGGTTTTGACGCTACAGCAGGCGTAATGAACATGACAAACCGCAAAGATGCGCTGCGCGACCAGCGCGCCAAAATGCTCGCGGCGGCGCCCGACTGGCGCGCCTCCGACGCCCGCGTCAATCCGCGCGTCGCGATCGGGTCGATCATCGCCATGTGGCTGATCTATTTCCTGATCACCACGGGCCTCGCGATGCTGACCGGCGCGCCCGAACAATGGGCTTCGGTCGGCCGCCGCGGCGTGGTGGTGATCGCGGGCATCCTCTGCACTTTCGTCCTTTATCAGCTGCTTCGCCGCGCCCAGCCGCAAAGCTTCGGCGCGCGCCTGGCGGCGGCGCTTGGCGCGGCGGTGCCGCTGGTCATCGTCTATGCGACGGTCAACCTGCTGGTCTTCTATTACTGGTTCCCGGTGTCCGACGGCGCCAAGATCATCGAGGAAATGCAGTCCAAATATCCCGGCGCGTGGGAAACGGTGCTGATCCTCGACAGTTCGATCCGCTGGTATTTCTTCTTCGCGGTGTGGGCGGCACTCTATGTCGCCTTCGGCTACGCCAACGAGATGCGCGCGGTCGAACGCCGCGCCAATCATTTCCGGATGGAAGCCAAGAATGCCCAGCTTCGCGCGCTGCATTATCAGGTCAATCCGCACTTCCTGTTCAACACACTCAATTCGCTGTCGACGCTGGTCCTCAAAGGGTCGAAAAGCGAGGCTGAGACGATGATCATGAACCTCTCGTCCTTCCTTCGGTCCAGCCTCGCGGTCGATCCCGAACAGCTCGTCAGCCTTGACGAGGAAATCGCGCTCCAGCGCCTGTATCTCGACATCGAGCAAACGCGCTTCCCCGACCGTTTGCAGGTCGCGGTGACGATGCCCGACGAGCTGAAAAACGCATGTGTGCCGGTGCTGATCCTGCAACCGATCATCGAAAATGCGATCAAATACGGGGTCGCCCCCACCAAGGGAAAGATCGCGATCCGCCTTTCTGCCAGCGCCGAATATGGCCTGCTCATTCTGCGCATCGAAAATGACATCGACCCCAAGGCGCCGGTTCCGGCGTCGGGCACGGGGCTGGGGCTCGGCAACGTCCGCGAACGCCTGCTGACGCGCTATGGCCCAACGGCCGGATGCGAATGGGGGCCGTCCGACGATGGCGGATTTGTCGTATCGCTCTGGCTGCCGCTGGCACGGGAGGCTTGCTTATGATCCATACGCTGCGCACCCTGATCGTCGACGACGAACCGCTCGCGATCGAACGGTTGCAGATCCTGACCGGGCAGCAGGACGGCGTTTCGCTCGTCGGCACCGCCAGCGACGGCGCCTCGGCGCTGCGCATGGTCGACGCGCTCGCGCCCGATCTTTTGCTCTGTGACATCGCCATGCCCGACCTCAACGGGTTGGAGGTCGCGGCCGCGATCGAGGGGCTCGACAATCCGCCCGCCGTGGTCTTCGTCACCGCGTTCGACCGCTATGCCGTCGCCGCATTCGATGTCGCGGCGGTCGATTACCTGCTGAAACCCGTCTCACCGGAACGCCTTGCCCGCGCGCTGTCGCGCGTGCGCGAATGGCGCGCAACCGAGCGGTCACCGGCCCAAAAAAGCAAGTGGATCAACGAATTCTGGGTCCAGAACCGCGGTGAAATGCTGCGCATCGACGCCGGCCAGGTCGACCTGATCGAGGCCGAGCGCGATTATATGCGCCTGCATGTCGGCGGCCGCAGCTGGCTGATCCACCAGACGATCAAGTCGCTGGAAGCGCGCATGAACCCCGACCAGTTCATGCGCATCCATCGGTCGAAGATGATCCGCCGCGAAGGCATTGTCGGGTTGAAACATCATGGCGATGGCGCGTGGAGTGTCGACCTGGGCGAAGGCGGCGTCCACCGTATTGGCCGCACCTATCTGCACGACGTCAAGGCGATCATGCAGGGCTGACATGCAAAAGCGGCCATGCCCATCGGGACATGGCCGCCTGTGTCGCCGGATTGCCGGACCGTCAGGGCGCGGCGTTGATCATGATCCTGCCGCGGTCGGCGCGGCGTGTGCCGCTGCCGTTGAACAGCCCGGCCAGCTTCGTGTCGGCGTCGGCCATTGCCGTGTCTTCGCAGCGGAGCGTCACCGCCCGCTCGCGCAGGCTCTGGCGATAAAGCGGCCGACTGCCGCACACCGTCTGCACCGCATATTTGACCCGCGTGTTCAAGCGTTCGCGGCCTTCTGCGCTCGACAGGTTCAGGTCATCGTAGCGCACGACCACGCTTCGCCGTTCGCCATCGTCTTCGGCCGCGGCCGGGACGGAAAAGCCGGCAAGCGCGACGGGCGCGGCCAGCAAAAGGGAAAATTTCGCCATGGGGGAGTCCTCTCTTCACAAGGATGCGGGATACCGGCTGGCGGACCGGGGAGACCGTCGTCCGATATCCCGCAAAGGGGTAATACCCCCTAGACGTCACGAGATTCGCCTTTGGATCGATGGGCGCGAACGGCCGGTCGATTGACGGACGAAAGGCGTCCATCCATCGACCAATGGCCGACCGATGAGCAATATCGTGATGCCGGACTTGCATCGGACGCGCGGTCATGGCGCAATACGCCAATGGCAAAGAAATTATCTTTCGCTGCGAATCGGCGGGAGCGAGCGTGGCTGCTCCGCTGGTCGCTGCTGGCGTTCGTTGGCATCATCGGCGGGATATGGCTCGGCGAGATGGCGGCGGGATCGCGACCGCGGGGCGGGTCGAGCGATGTCGCCTCCTTTTCCCGTCTCAGCGCCAACCCCGACGCGCTGGTGGCAGAGAGCGACGGGACCGATCCGTGCCTCGATTGCGCCGACAGTTACGGCGTTGCCATGCGGCTGCGCGCGAATAGCGACGACCGGATGAGCGACGAGTTTCGCGCCCTAGGCGAGATAAAGACCGACGAGCCTACACCGGCCGATCCGCAGGACGATTATCGATATGGCGGCCGTTTTCCCGATCGCGAACCGCAAATGGCACCGACGATCGGCGCGCCCGACGTCATTGTGGCGGCGGGCGAACGCACGCCCGGCGGGCCGGTGCAGCCCGTCCCGCCGGATTGACGCTTTACTGTGGGGACGGCGGCGCTGTCGGCGCGCAACGGGTCGTGTCGCCGGCCTTGCACGCGGCGACATCGGCTTCCCACTTGATCCGTTCTTCGGCGGACATCGCGGCCACCCGCGCCTTTTCGGCTTCATAAGCCGCGGTTTCCTCGGCAAACTGCCGCTGGTCGTGGGCCACCTGCTGCTGCGCAGCGGACACTTCCTGCTGATAGGTCGTGTTGTCCGCCCGTGCGCGCGCCGCCTGTTCGGCGTTCAGCCGCGCGGTGTTCGCGCGTTCTTCGGCGGTGGTTCCGTCCTTGGCGGGTTTGGGCGCCGTCGCCGTTTCGGTCGGCGCCTGAAACGCCATGGCCTGCCCCGAAGCGACCAGCGCAAGCGCGGCAGCGGCCCAAATCATCCTGGTCATCGAAGCATCTCCTTCACTCCATCATCCCGGTCCAACGCTTTGCCCGGTGGCCCGTTCCCGGCCGCGAATTGACCTCGCTCCGGGCAACCGCCATGCTGGTCGTCCCGACCATGTCCGATTGGCCGATCATTTGCCAGCCTTGCCGACGCATCCCTTGAATCGTCCGGTGTTTTTCACGCCGCTCGCCGTCCTTCTAGCCGCGGTGATCCTCAGCCTGTGGCAGGGCGCAGCGGTGATGGCCGCCGAAACGGCGATCAACGACTGGATCTTGCGCCATTTCTCTCCGCTCTTTGCCTGGGCGGGGATCGGGTTCCTCGCGCTGCTCGCAGCGATCGCGCTGTCCCCGTTCGGCGGCCGGATCATCGGCGGGGCGGATGCAAAGCCCATCTTGACGCGCTGGCGCTGGTTTGCGGTGACGCTCTGCACCACCATCGCCACCGGCATCCTGTTCTGGGGCGCGGCGGAACCCCTGTTCCACCTCAACGACCCGCCCGCGATGCTGGGACTCGAACCGGGAAGCGACGCTGCTGCGACCTTCGCCATGTCGACGATGTTCCTGCATTGGACACTGACGCCCTATGCAATTTACACCGTCGCCGGGCTGGCCTTTGCGCTCGTCTATTATAATCGCCGCGAACCGTTCAGCCTGTCGTCGCTGTTTGTCCCCCTGTTGGGACAGCGGGCGCACGGCCCGGTCGGGACGGGGATCGACATCGTCTGTCTCTACGCCCTCGTTGCGGGCATGGCCGCCTCGCTGGGCGCCGGCCTTCTCGCACTCGCGGGCGGGATCGAAGGAATCGGGGGTTTTGCAGGCGGCACCGCATTGCGCTGGGCGATCGCCGTGGCGATCGTTGGCAGCTTCCTGATATCGGCGGCGGCTGGCCTGCAAAAAGGTATCGCGGGCTTGTCGGTGCTGAACACCTGGATCTTCTTTGCCATCATCGCCTTCGTCCTCGTCGCGGGGCCGACCGCCGAGATGCTTGGCCTATCGCTGCGCGGGACAGTGGATTATTTCCAGACCTTCATCCCGCGCAACCTTGGCCTCGACGTCGACACCGGCTGGCACCGGCAATGGACGATCTTCAACTGGGCCAACTGGTTTGCCTGGGCGCCGGTGACCGCCCTGTTCCTGGGCCGCCTCGCGGTGGGTTACAGCGTGCGCGCCTTCATCCTCTACAACCTAATCCTGCCGTCGCTGTTCGGCGCCGTATGGATGACGGCGATCGCGGGCGCGACGATCGCGCTCGACCAGCAAAGCGGCGCCGGCCTCTATGCCATCCTGACCGCGCAAGGGCCCGACCCGGTGCTGTTCCGGCTGTTCAGCGCGCTCGGCGGTGGGCCCGTTGTCGCCGCGATCGTGCTGTTCGCGATCTTCCTGTCCTACGTCGCCGGGGCAGACGCCAATGTGTCTGCGATGAGCGCGCTGTCGACGCGCGGCATATCGCCGGACGCGCCCGAAGCGCCCTTGTGGGTCCAGGCGGTGTGGGGCGTCACGGTCGGGCTGGTTGCGCTGGTGCTGGTCGCGGGCGGCGGCATCGACGGCATTCGGATGATGTCGGTGCTCGGCGGCTTTCCGGCGCTGTTCGTCATCATCGGTGCGGCGCTGTCGCTGATGATCATGGCAATGCGGGGACGGCAAGATGCCGTCCCCGACCGATCCTGAGAAAGGGGTCTCAGGATTACCAGATCTTGGTGCGCGCCTCGGGCTTCAGATAATATGTGTCGCCCGCGGCGACGCCGAACGCCTTGTACCATGCGTCGACGTTGCGCACCGGGCCGATGATGCGCCAGCGCGCCGGGCTGTGCGGATCGCTCGCTACCTGCTGCTTGATCGCATCCTCGCGTTGCTTCGCTCGCCACGCCTGCGCGAAAGCCAGGAAAAAGCGCTGATCGCCGGTCAGCCCGTCGATCACCGGCGCGGGCTTGCCGCCCAGCGACCGATGATAGGCGTCATAGGCGACCTCCAGCCCCGCAAGATCGGCGATATTTTCCCCCATCGTCAGGTCGGGGTTGATGAACGCCCCCGGCGCCGCCTCATAAGTCGCATATTGCGCGCCGAACGCCTTGGCCTGCGCATCGAAACGCGCTGCATCCTCGGGCGTCCACCAATCGCGCACCGCGCCCTCCGCGTCGATCTTGCGTCCCTGATCGTCGAAACCGTGGGTGATTTCATGCCCGATCACCGCGCCAATCGCGCCATAATTGACCGCATCATCCACATTTTCGCTGAAATAGGGCGCCTGCAAAATGCCCGCGGGGAACACGATCTTGTTTTCCAGGCCGCCGTTATATGCGTTCACTTCCTGCGGATTCATCGCCCATTTCTTGCGATCGACCGGCTTGTTCAGGTCGCCGAGAGCATAAGCATATTCAAAGGCTGAGCTGCGCTTCACATTGCCGTAAAGATCGGTCGGATCGATCTTCAGCCCCGAATAATCGCGCCATTTGTCGGGATAGCCGACCATGACGTCCATCTTCGCCAGCTTTGCCAGCGCGGCATCCTTTGTCGCGGGTGCCATCCAGCTATTGTTGCGGATGCGGTCGCCCATCGCAAGCTTCAGGTTGGTGACCAGCACCTCCATCTTCGCTTTCGCGCTCGCGGGGAAATATTGCTTGGAATAGGTCTCGCCGACCAACTCGCCCAGGCTGCCGTCAACCAGCGTCAGCCCGCGCTTCCACCGCGGCCGCAGTTCGGACACGCCGCTCAGCGCCTTGGAATATTCAAATCGGCTGTCGACAAATGCCTTCGACAAATAAGGCGCGGCATTGTCGGCAACATGAAATTGTTGCCACAGCTTGATCGTGTCGAGCGGGGTCTTGGCATAGAGCGCCGCAATGTCGCGGATCGCCGTCTTTTCGTTGACGATGATCCGTTTCTGGGGCGCGATGCCGGCGCCCGCAAACCACGCCGCCCAGTCCAGCCCGGGCGCATAAGCGGCCAGTTCGTCGGACGACATCGGATTGTTGATCTTGCCGATATCGCGGCGATCGGCGACCGCCCAACTGACTTTCGCGATCTCGGTCTCGAACGCCATGATCGCGGCGGCCGCCTTTTCGGGATCGGCGTTGCCGACCATCTTCATCGTCCGCGCGATATAGGCGCGATACGCGTCGCGTTGCGGCTTGAAGCTATCGCTCAGATAATAGTCGCGTTCGGGCAGGCCGATCCCTGCCTGTCCCAGCCACAGAACGTTGACCGTCGGGTTGGCGGTGTCGGCATAGGGCCCGCCACTGACGATCGTCGAACCGAAGGTGCCCTGCGTGCCGCCCATGAAGCGCGCCATTTCGACCTTGTCCTTGATCGCCGCGACGGCGGCAATGTCGGCCGCCAATGGTTTGGCGCCCAGCGCCTCGACGCGCGGTTCGTCCATGAAGCTCTGGTACAATCCACCAACCTGGCTGGTCGCCGGCGCGCCCGACACGACGGCGCGAAGCTGGCGCTGGGTCAGGTTATATACGTCATATCCGACGCCCGCCGATCCCTGATCCGACGGGATTTCGGTTCGTGCGAACCAGCCGCCATTGGCATATTTGTCGAAATCATCGCCCGGCTTCACCGATGTGTCGCGCGCGCCAAGATCGACGCCCCATTTGCCGAAAGTCAAGGCGTCGAGCGACCCGCCGTCGGCGGCTGTCCCCTCTTCCGCGCTCGCGGCCAGCGATGCGATCGGGGCCATATCCCGAGCCAGTGCGGGCGCGGCCAGAGCCGCTGCCGTCGCGAGCGACGCCACGCTCAAAAATAATGTCTTCATTCCCCGTCTCCTGTTCCCCGCGTCGGCCCCATAGGCCGGCGAGCATGACCCGCTTTGTCCGCCGATGACGCCATGCGGTCAAGCGAGGCGACGACGCTTGGTCGAAGCCTTTGGGATGTTGGTGGAAAGGATGCCCGCAGCGCCTGCATTGCGATGCGGCGCAAGCCGTCCTATCTAATGCGTAACGCGCGCAAACCCGGGCTTGCGCACCTAGAACAAATCTGGAACAAACCCTCCCATGAGTCTCACCCATATTTCCGTGCGCGGTGCGCGCGAGCATAATCTCAAGGGCATTGACGTCGACCTGCCGCGCGACGCGCTGATCGTCATCACCGGCCTGTCGGGCAGCGGCAAATCCAGCCTGGCGTTCGACACCATCTATGCCGAGGGCCAGCGGCGCTATGTCGAGAGCCTGTCGGCCTATGCGCGCCAGTTCCTGGAAATGATGCAAAAGCCCGACGTCGAGCATATCGACGGCCTCTCCCCCGCGATCAGCATCGAGCAGAAGACGACGAGCCGCAATCCGCGCTCGACCGTCGCCACCGTCACCGAAATATACGACTATATGCGCCTTTTGTGGGCGCGCGTCGGCATTCCCTATTCGCCGACGACCGGCGAGCCAATCAGCGCACAGACGGTCACCGACATGGTCGACCGCGTGATGGCGCTGCCCGAGGGCACGCGCGCCTATCTGCTCGCGCCCGTCGTGCGCGGCCGCAAGGGCGAGTATAAGAAGGAACTCGCGCAGTGGCAGAAGGACGGCTTCACGCGCGTCCGCATCGACGGCGAATTTTACGAGATTGGCGAGGCGCCGGCGCTCGACAAGAAATACAAGCATGACATCGAAGTCGTCGTCGATCGCATCGCGGTGCGCGAAGGCCTGGGCACGCGCCTCGCAGACAGCTTCGAGACCGCGCTGAAACTAGCTGACGGGCTTGCCTACGTCGATCTTGCCGACGGCCCGGTGCCGGGGCGCGAAGAAGAAGACACCGGCGGCGCAATGAAGGGCGCGGGCATACCAGCGAACCGGCTGATTTTTTCCGAGAAGTTCTCATGCCCAGTCTCGGGCTTCACGATCGCGGAGATCGAGCCGCGATTGTTCAGCTTCAATGCGCCGCAGGGCGCCTGTCCCGCGTGCGACGGGCTGGGCGAGCGGCAGGAGTTCGACCCCGACCTGGTCGTCCCCAACCATGCGCTGAGCCTGAAAAAGGGCGCGATCGTGCCGTGGGCGAAATCGAACCCGCCCTCGCCTTATTATATGCAGGTGCTCGAAAGCCTGGGCAAAGCCTATGGTTTCGACCTGACGACGCCGTGGCAGGATTTGCCCGGCGAGGTGCAGCTGATCATCCTGTATGGCAGCGGCGGCAAGCCGGTCGAGCTGACCTTCAAGGACGGGCGCCGCAGTTACACGACGCACAAGGCGTTCGAGGGCGTGATCGGCAACCTTAACCGCCGCCTGCTCCAGACCGAAAGCGCGTGGATGCGCGAGGAGCTGAGCAAATATCAGGCGCCGCATCCGTGCGAGACGTGCCACGGCGCGCGGCTGCGCCCCGAACCGCTCGCGGTGAAGATCGCGGGCGAGGATATCAGCATGTCGGCGCAGCGATCGGTCGCGGACGCCCTTAGTTGGTTCAGCACGCTCGAAGACAAGCTCAACAATACGCAGCGCCAGATCGCCAAGGCGATATTGAAAGAGATCAATGAGCGGCTCGGCTTCCTCAACAATGTCGGGCTCGATTACCTCAACCTCAACCGCACCAGCGGCACACTCAGCGGCGGCGAGAGCCAGCGCATCCGGCTTGCCAGCCAGATCGGCAGCGGCCTGTCGGGCGTGCTCTACGTCCTGGACGAACCGAGCATCGGCCTGCACCAGCGCGACAACGACCGGCTGCTCGCGACGCTGAAACGCCTCCGCGACCTCGGCAACACGGTGATCGTCGTCGAGCATGACGAGGATGCGATCCGCCACGCCGATTATGTCGTCGACATGGGCCCCGGCGCGGGCCTCCACGGCGGCGAGATCGTCGCCGAGGGCACGCTCGAACAGGTGCTCGCGAACAAGAACAGCCTGACCGCAGCCTATCTGACCGGCGCGAAGAAGATCGAGGTGCCGACGCATCGCCGCAAGGGCAATGGCTTCGACCTTGTGCTCAAGGGCGCGCGCGCGAACAACCTCAACAATGTCACCGCGAAAATCCCGCTCGGCACCTTCACCTGCGTCACCGGCCTGTCGGGCAGCGGCAAGTCGAGCCTGATCATCGACACGCTCTATGCCAGCGCGGCGCGCGTGCTCAACGGCGCGCGGATGATCGCGGGGCCGCACGACTCGCTGAGCGGGCTGGAGCATTGCGACAAGGTGATCGACATCGACCAGTCGCCGATCGGCCGCACCCCGCGCAGCAACCCCGCGACCTACACGGGCGCCTTCACGATCATCCGCGACTGGTTCGCGGGGCTGCCCGAAAGCCAGGCGCGCGGGTACAAGCCCGGGCGCTTCAGCTTCAACGTCAAGGGCGGGCGGTGCGAAACCTGCACCGGCGACGGGCTGATCAAGATCGAGATGCACTTCCTGCCCGACGTCTATGTGACGTGCGAGACGTGCCACGGCAAACGCTACAACCGCGAAACGCTCGAGGTGAAGTTCAAGGGCCACAGCATCGCCGACGTGCTCGACATGACGGTCGAGGATGCGGCGGAATTCTTCAAGGCGGTGCCGTCGATCCGCGAGAAGATGGCGATGCTGGTGCGCGTGGGCCTCGGCTATATCAAGGTCGGGCAACAGGCGACGACGCTGTCGGGGGGCGAGGCGCAGCGCGT
>NZ_MIAM01000040.1 GCF_001830555.1 Sphingopyxis sp. RIFCSPHIGHO2_12_FULL_65_19
ATCTTCCCTCACCCCAAGGGCAAGGACTTTGTCGACTTCGACGAAGACCTGCAGGTGCGTGACATCGTCAACGCCACCCGTATCGGCTACCGCGACGTGCAACTGGTCAAGCGCTTCTCCACCGTCGGCATGGGTCCGTCCCAGGGTCGCCACTCGGCGCTGCCCACGGCCCGCCTGGTGGCCAAGGCAACCCAGCGCAGCATCGGCGAAACCGGAGTGACTACTGCGCGCCCGCCGTTCGAGGCAGAGAAGCTCGCCCATGTCGCCGGCCGCGCCTTCGACCCCTACCGGCAAACCCCGATGCACCGCCGCCACGTTCAGGCCGGGGCGAAGATGATGCCCGCCGGCATCTGGCTGCGCCCGGCCTTCTATGGCAAGCCGGAAGAGCGTGAACGCTGCATGCAGGACGAAGCCCGCCACGTGCGCGAGCGGGTCGGCCTGATCGACGTGTCGACCCTGGGCGGCCTCGACGTGCGCGGCCCGGATGCCGCCGAGCTGCTGGAACGGATCTACACCCTGCCGTTCAAGAAGCAGCCGGTGGCGCGGACCCGCTATGCGCTGATGACCAATGAGCACGGCGTGGTGATCGACGACGGCGTGTGCGCACGCATGGCTGACCAGCACTTCTACGTCACCGCCACCACCAGCGGCGTCGACCGCATCTACCAGCAGATGCTCAAGTGGAACGCCCAGTGGCGCCTGAACGTCGACGTCGCCAACGTCACCGCCGCCATCTCCGCGGTCAACCTGGCTGGGCCGCTGTCGCGCCAGGTTCTGGAGAAGATCTGCCAGGATGTCGATCTCAGCCCCGAGGCCTTTCCCTACATGGGGGTACGCACCGGCCACGTGGCGGATATCCCGGCACGCCTGCTGCGCGTCGGTTTCGTCGGCGAACTGGGCTATGAAATCCACGTGCCGGCCCGCTATGCCGAACGCCTGTGGGACGTGCTGATGGACGCCGGCGCCGAGTTCCGCATCCGTCCGTTCGGTGTCGAGACCCAACGTCTGCTGCGCCTGGAAAAGGGCCATGTGATCATCAGCCAGGACACCGACGGCATGACCCATCCCGGCGAACTCGACATGCAGTGGGCGATCGGCCGCAAGAAGCCGTTCTTCGTCGGCAAGCGCTCCATCGAGATCCTCGAAGCCCAACCACTCAAGCGCAAGCTGGTCGGTTTCAGCCTGCCCAAGGGCAGCCCGCAACCACTCGAGGGTCACCTGGTGCTCAAGGGGCCGGACATCAGCGGCAACGTCACCTCCTGCGAGTACTCGCAGACCCTCGGCCAGATCATCGGCCTGGCCTACGCCGCTGTCGACCAAAGCGAACCGGGCGCACAGATACCCATTCGCGTGGAAGGCGGCCAGGTGGTCCAGGCCACCGTGGTGCAACTGCCCTTCTACGACCCGCAAAACCTTCGCCAGGAGCGTTAAGCCATGACCAGCCTCACCGCAGAAGACTTCATCGAGCGCAGCCCGCTCTATCCCCTGCACGCCGGCGCCCGCCTGGCCGTGCTGGGCAACAGCGCCGTAGTGGCGCGCTACGGCAACCAGGAAGAACACGCGCAGCTGCAACGTTGCGCCCTGATCGACCTGACCAACCTGCCGCGGGTTGGCTTTCGCGGCGCCCAGAGCGCCGACTACCTGCGCCAGCGCGGCTACCAGTTGCCGGGGGCACCCAACCAGGCGCTGACCCAGGCCGACGGCTGCCTGGTGGCCCGTCTGTCGCAAACCGAATACCTGCTGCTCGGCAGCCTGCACGACAGCGGCAGCCGCATCGCCCAGGAAGAGCGCGATTGGCAGTTCGGCGAAACGGCCAACTACCTGCTGCCACGCCAGGACAGCCATGCCTGGTTGCTGCTGACCGGCGCGCACATCGCCGAAGTGATGGCCAAGCTGTGCGGTGTCGACCTGCGCGCAGAAGCCTTCCCGCCCGGTGCGGTGGCGCAGACCTCGGCAGCGCGGATCAACGTCATTCTCATCAACCTGGCCGAAGGCGAGCTGCCGTGCTTGCAGGTCCTCTGCGACCGCGCATCGGCCAACTACTTCTGGGACGCCCTGCTCGACGCCATGGCCGAGTTCGGCGGCGCAGTGGCGGGTGTCGATGGGCTGCTATGAGTCAACATCGGTCGCGGCTCCGCAGAAGCCAGCTCGCCGACCAAAACTCAGGGTGCGCCGTGCGTGGCGCACCCTAGACGTTACCACCCGGCCCGGAGCCCGAGCATGACCACCGGCGAACCCCTCGAGCGTGACACCGACTACATGGTCCCCGCCCTGCAGCGTGGCCTGAGCATCCTGCAGATGTTCGGCGCGCGGCAACGCAGCCTGGGCATGACAGAGATCGCAGAACGACTCGGCGTCAGCGTGTCGGCCCTCTATCGCATCGTCCACACCCTGTGCGAGATGGGCTACCTGCGTAAATTTGGCAAGAACAACTACGAGCTGGGGCCGCAGGTCGTCAGCGACGGCTTCAGCTATCTGACCAGTCGCGACTTGGTCGACATCGGCTTGCCCCACCTGAATGCCCTGCGCGACCGCACCTCGCTGTCGTGCCACCTGTCGATCCGCGAACAGACTGACAGCCTCTATTTATACCGTGCCTTCGCCGCCCAGCGGCTATCGGTGAATATCCCCATCGGCACGCGCATTCCCTGCCACTGCACGGCCATGGGCCGGATGCTGCTCACCGGCCTGAGCGAGGCGGAACTGGATAGTCTCTACCAACATGTGCGCCTCGACGACTATCCACCACCCGCCCCCAAGACCCTGCCCGAACTGCGCCAGCTTATCGCAGGCGACCGCGAGCGTGGCTGGGTGCTACATCGCTCGGACTACTCGACCGCCATCGCCTGCGTCATCCGCAACCACCTCGGCGCCGTGGTGGCCGCCATCAACCTGTCCGGGCCGGAAGCGGTAATGGACAACAGCGGGGCGCGAGACAGCTATCGCGAGGCGCTGCAGCAATGCGCGCGGGACATCTCGCGCGAACTCGGCGCCCCGTCCGTTGACTAGCAGGCCGTTGAAGAACGTAGGCGAAGCAGGCGGGACAAGACAAAAACGGCCTACTTAGAATTTCATCACCACCAATTGAGTCCGGCGGCATGGTCGTGTGCTTTTGTGAGAGCTATCCGCGATTGCAACCAAATGAGCCGGGAAATACCCCCTCCCTGGGCCGTTATAGTCGACACCAGCATAGATCTGTAGGGCCGCTTCGCCAGTGTGCCAGGCGCTGTCGAGTCGGCTCTGACGTAGGCAAGCGCGCCTTGTCGAGCAGAGGCTCGACCTTGGGGCAAGACCTAGCATCACCGCGCAGCACGATGTTGATGTACGCCCAAGTCTGGCGAGTCAGACGCAGCACACGCCCGACCATGGTGGCTTTCTCTCTGCCCGTGGGCCGCTTGCCTGAGCGCAGTACGGCGGTGGTGAGCTACCCGCCAAGGCGATCGGGAACAAGCACATGTCGACAAAAAACGTATCGTCGAGCTGAAGCGTGAGTTGCGGGCAAAGACAAGGCGCTGGCAGGAACTACGTTCAGCCCAATGTCATCAACTTAAGTCCCCAGCCCTATCTGGAGCAAGCAACCCCAGGTTTTGAGCGCTCGTCCGCAGCAACCCATTTCCGCTTTTGCTCACCAAAGCTTGAGGCTGGTCAGCGAACCGGCGATATTGAACAGCAAGGTCTGTTCGCGGCTACGGTTGCCGAAGTTCGCGGACACCCCGGTATTGTGCTGGAAGTCCTCGCCCATGCGGCCGTCGAATATCAGGCCCACCTCCGGGTGCTTGAGATCCCCAGTTTCAATACGTCGCCGGAGCAGTAAAAGCCCTCCTTGCCTCCAAGACCTCAGCGCTTTGCTCGGGCGAACGCCAGTAGCCGGGCATCACATGCGAGCCGCGCAAGCGCCCCTCAAATTTACCGTCTGCCGGCACCAACTTGACCTCGACCCGGCGCAGGCAGACCAAAGGTTGGGTTAAGGAGCGCATCGACGAAGCCCAACAGCGGTGTGACAGCGACAACCGTTATCGGCTCGTGGCTTTGTTGGGCTTCGCGTAGCTCAGCCAACGTGGCCCGACCAACCTAGGGCGCAGCCAGCCGAAACAGAAAAACCGCCGAAACAGCGCAAAGGCTGCCGGCGGTTCGAGGGGAAGCGGTGGCGCCTCAGTCCTGCAGCGACTCCACCCCCAGTTCGTCCCACACCTCTTCGGCCAGGTGAAAACTGGCGTTGGCCGCCGGGATGCCGCAGTAGATGGCGCTCTGCATCAGCACCTCCTTGATCTCGTCGCGGGTCACGCCGTTGTTCTTCGCCGCGCGTAGGTGCAGCCTGAGTTCGCCCTCGCGGTTCATGCCGATCAGCATGGCGATGGTGATCAGGCTGCGGGTGTGCCGCGGGAGGCCGGGACGGGTCCAGATATCACCCCAGGCATGGCGGGTGATCATGTCCTGGAACTCTTCGTTGAACGGCGTGATGTGCTGCAGGCTGCGCTCGACATGGGCATCGCCCAGTACTGCACGGCGGACCTGCATGCCGGCTTGGTAACGTTGTTTCTCGTCCATTTCGGGCTCCGGGTAAGAGGTGGTGCGAGGGGCGAATCGCGGCCCGGGTAGGGTGCGCTGTGCGCACCAGAATAATCACGGTTAACAGGCTATCCACTCCTGGCGAATAGGTGGTCTTTAACTATTCAAAGCGCGGTGCTCGGCCAAGGCACGCGCCACCCAGCGGTGCGCCTGGCCCAGGTAATGACCGGGATCGAGCAGGCGATCCAGCTCGGCAGCGCTCAGCTGGGCGCAGACCTCGGCATGCTCGCCCAGCACCTCGCGCAGATGACGCTGCTCGGCGATGGCCTGGCGGCAGCACTGTTCGATCAGGTGATGGGCCTTATCGCGGCCAATGCGCTGGGCCAGGGCGATGCTCACTGCCTCGGCCAGCAGCAGGCCTCGGGTCAGCTCAAGGTTGCTGCGCATCCGCGCGTTGTCCACCTCCAGGCCGGACACGGCGAGCAGCGCCTGCTGCAGCGCACCGGAAACCAGGCCGCACAGCTCGGGCAGGGTCTGCCACTCGGCATGCCACAGGCCCAGGCTGCGCTCGTGTTCCTGGGGCATGGCAGCGAACAGGGTCGCGACCAGCCCTGGGGCGCGGGTGGCGGCGGCGATCAGCACCGCCGCGCCGACCGGGTTGCGCTTGTGCGGCATGGTCGAGGAACCGCCCTTGCCCGCCGCCGACGGCTCGAAGACTTCCGCCACATCGGTTTGCATCAGCAGGCTCAGATCGCGCCCCAGCTTGCCCAG
>NZ_MIAM01000041.1:0-101717 GCF_001830555.1 Sphingopyxis sp. RIFCSPHIGHO2_12_FULL_65_19
CAGTAAGGCTTTGTTGGTGAAGGCAGGATCGTCTGGATCATGGCTCCCGGCGATCAGCCACCCCTCAAAAACACCCGCGAAACGGGCATAACTATCGACCAGCCCGCCTGCCGGGACCGGGGCGTAACGATGGCCCACGCCCTTGGGGCCGGTTATCGCCTCCATATTGACGCCGACCGAATAGTCACTCTCCGGCACCATCGCCAACCCGTCGGGCAACGGTTTTTTCTCGGTCGCGTCGCCCCATTGCACAACATAATTGTCCTGCACCCGGTTCACGCTCGTCCCGTCCCACCAATGTGCGGCGGCGAGTTTGCGGATGTTGCCAACCCATCCTTGGCTGAAGGGCGCGGGCATCAGTTGAATGACCACGCGGCGCGCCTTGCCCGTGGCGCCGGGCGCCAGGTCCATCACCAGAAGGTCGGATGGTGCGATCGCGATCCAGTCGCTCGCGGGCGCCGCCGCCGCAATCTCGCCGGGTGACGGAATCGGCGTTGGTTCCTGCGCAGTGACCGGAAGGGCGAGCGAAGCGGCAGCGGCGGCCAGAAGCAGATGTTTCATGGCCGATGTCTGCCACGCCCAATCGGCTTGCGAAAGCCCCGCCAAGCGATTAGGGCGCGCGTTCCAAGCATGCGGAGCGGTGGCCGAGTGGTCGAAGGCGCTCGCCTGGAAAGTGAGTATACGTCAAAAGCGTATCGAGGGTTCGAATCCCTCCCGCTCCGCCAACTGCCCCTCCCCAGACGTTTGTCCGGCATATGCTTGTCAAAGGCCTGGCACCCCACTACCCCACGCGGACGCACCTCCGGGCGCCACGACCAGCGGACGCCGCCTCAAAAAGATTTCTTCAGCTGAGCCCTGATTCCCCCACTCCCTATGTCGAACCGCTCAGCATCGGGGCGGGTCGCCGCGCGCTTGCGATCCTGCTTGCCGTTCTGATCCCGGCCGTCCTGCTGTTCATGCTGCTGGCTTTCAATCTGACCACCCGGCCGGACGTCAAAGAAGAAACCATCAGCGTCGTGAACCTGGAGGCAAGCGAGATTTCGCAAGAGGCGCCCGAACCAAGCAACGCGCAGCCGGAACGCACCGCCGAGCCACCGACGTCGCCGCAACCCGCACCCGACGAACCGCAACCAGCACCTCCGCCGCCACGGACCCCCGAACCGAAGACCGCGCCGACCCTGCCGACGCCCAGCGCCGCGCCCGCGCCCCCGCAAAGCGTCGTTCGTCCAAGCGGCGGCGCAGTTTATGGCCCGCCCGATACGCGACGTTCATCCTCGTCATCTGGCGATTCAGAGCGCGTGGGAACGGCGCCAAATGGCGAGCCGCTCTATGCCGCGCGCTGGTATCGCGAGCCGAGGGATGATGAACTGCGCGGATATTTGTCGACCGCCAGCGGCCCAGGCTGGGGGCTGATCGCGTGCCGCACGGCACCAGACTACCGCGTCGAAGATTGTGTCGGGCTGGACGAATATCCGAATGGATCGCAGATCACCCGCGCGGTGCTCGCCGCCGCCTGGGCGTTTCAGGTGCGCCCCCCGCGGCGCGGCGGGCAGCCGCTGGTCGGCGCCTGGGTCCGGATCAGGATCGATTACGGCGTCAAGCGGCGATAGCACGGCGCCGATGCAGGCGCCTGTTGCGGACGTGCACGATAATCTGGGCGGGAACCTGTTCGGCCCACGATCGATATGATAGCAAGAGCGGACGAATCCGGAAATTTTCTCGCCGAAGCGGCAGGTATGAACAGCCGCGCGGTATCGACTGCCTGACTTTCCCGTGAGCCTTCGCGCGCACTGGCAAACAGAGAGAAACGGAAGATGGCTATGCAGACCCCAGCAGAGTTTGAACTGTCGCGCCGCGGCATGCTTGTCGGCGGTGCTGCGTCGGTCGCGGCGGTAACGATCCCGCCGGTGACCGCCGCCCCGACCCGGCCGGCGACGCCGCCGCCAGCGACGGCCAAGGTTGCCTTTGAAGTCAATGGCACGGCGCGCGAGCTGGAAGTCGATACGCGGACCTCGCTGCTCGATGCGCTGCGCGAGCAGTTGCACCTGACCGGCACCAAAAAGGGTTGCGACCACGGCCAGTGCGGCGCCTGCACCGTCATCGTCGACGGCCGCCGTATCAATAGCTGTTTGACCCTGGCGGTCATGCACGAGGGCGACAAGATTGTGACGATCGAGGGATTGGGCACGCCCGACAAGATGCACCCGATGCAGGATGCCTTCGTCGTGCACGACGGCTATCAATGCGGATATTGCACACCGGGCCAGATATGCTCCGCGGTCGCGGTGCTCGACGAGATCAAGGCCGGCATCCCCAGCCATGTCACCGCCGACCTCAACGCGGCACCGAAAGTGACCGCGACAGAGCTTCGCGAACGAATGAGCGGAAACATCTGCCGCTGCGGCGCCTATTCCAATATCATCGACGCGATCAGCGACGTCGCGGGAGTGAAAGCATGAAAAGCTTCACCTATGAACGCGCCGATACGGTCGCAGCCGCAACGGCAGCCTTTGCCCGCGCAAAAGACGCCCGGTTTATCGCAGGCGGCACGAACCTCCTCGACCTGATGAAGCTGGAGATCGAAACGCCTGCGCATCTGATCGACGTCAGCCGCCTTGCGCTCGATCGGATCGATGCCACGCCTGAGGGTGGGCTGCGCATCGGCGCGATGGTTCGCAACACCGACCTTGCCAGCGATACGCGCGTTCGGCGGGACTATGGCCTGTTATCGCGCGCGCTGGTGGCCGGAGCATCGGGCCAGCTTCGCAACAAGGCGACGACCGCGGGCAATCTGCTCCAGCGCACGCGCTGTCCCTATTTTTACGATACGAACCAGCCATGCAACAAGCGCAAGCCGGGCACCGGCTGCGCTGCGATCGGCGGTTTCCATCGCCTGCACGCCGTCATCGGTGCGAGCGACGCGTGCATCGCGACGCACCCCAGCGATATGGCGGTGGCGATGCGTGCGCTGGACGCCAGCGTCGAAACGGTCGATGCGGCCGGAAAGGCCCGCGTGATCCCGATTGCCGATTTTTATCGCGCGCCGGGCACCACACCGCACCTCGAAACCGTGCTCGCGCCGGGCGAGCTCATCACCGCGGTGACACTGCCAAAGCCGGTGGGCGGCACGCACATCTATCACAAGGTCCGCGACCGCGCTTCCTATGCCTTCGCTTTGATTTCGGTCGGCGTCGTGGTGCAGAAGGACGGGACCGGGCGCGTCGCGCTTGGCGGCGTCGGCTACAAGCCCTGGCGCGTCTCCGCGGCGGATGCCGAGTTGCCGCGGGGGGCGAAGGCGGTGACCGCCGCCCTGCTCGACGGCGCGAAGCCGGGCCACGAAAATGCCTATAAACTGCCCCTGGTCGAGCGGACACTCGCCGGGGTGCTGGCACAAGCGAAAGGCTGAACGATGAAGTTCGATACGCCCGCAACGACGAACCCGATCGATCGGCTGAAGGTCGTCGGCAAACCCACCAATCGCATCGACGGCCCGCTCAAGACGACCGGCACCGCACCCTACGCCTATGAACGGCACGACGTCGCAGCCAACCAGGCCTATGGCTATGTGGTGGGATCGGCGATCGCCAAGGGACGCATTGCGTCGATCAATCTCGACGACGCAAAGGCGGCCCCAGGTGTCGTCGCCATTGTCACCGCGGCGGATGCCGGCACGCTCGGCAAAGGCAATTTCAACACCGCCAAGCTGCTCGGCGGCCCCGAAATCGAGCATTATCATCAGGCGATTGCGCTGGTCGTCGCCGACAGTTTTGAACAGGCGCGGGCCGCGGCGTCACTTGTTCGGGTGGAATATGTGCGCGCCAAGGGTGCCTATGACCTTGCCGCCGCGATGGACACCGCGACCAAGCCAAAGGCGTCGTTCGGCGTCGAGGCCGATACCAGTGTCGGCGACTTCGCATCGGCCTTTGCGTCGGCGCCGGTGACGATCGATGCCCGCTATGCCACACCCGACCACACCCATGCGATGATGGAACCGCACGCGTCGATCGCTGCTTGGCAAGATGACAAGTTGACGCTGTGGACATCGAACCAGATGATCGCCTGGTCCGTCGGCGACATGGCGAAAACGCTGGGTATACCAAAGGAGAATATCCGCCTTGATTCGCCCTATATCGGTGGCGGTTTCGGCGGCAAATTGTTCATCCGCGCCGATGCGCTGCTCGCCGCGCTCGGCGCCAAAGCGGCGAAGCGCCCGGTCAAGGTCGCGCTGCCACGCCCGTTCGTGACCAACAACACGACCCATCGCCCGGCGACGATCCAGCGCGTGCGGATCGGTGCGACCGCGGACGGCAAGATTACTGCCATCGGGCACGAAAGCTGGTCGGGCGACCTGCCCGGCGGTGGTCCCGAAACCGCAGTCGCCCAGACGCGGCTGCTATACGCCGGTGCGAACCGGATGACCGCGATGCGCCTGGCAGTGCTCGACTTGCCCGAAGGCAATGCGATGCGCGCGCCCGGCGAAGCGCCGGGCCTGATGGCGCTGGAAATCGCGGTCGACGAAATGGCGGAGAAGCTGGGCATGGACCCGATCGCCTTTCGCGTCCTCAACGACACGCAGGTCGATCCCGAAAAGCCAAGCCGTCCCTTTTCGCAGCGCCGACTGAACGAATGTATGCAGACCGGCGCCGACAAGTTCGGCTGGGCTCGCCGCAACGCAAAGCCGGGCAGCGCGCGCGACGGACGCTGGCTGGTCGGGATGGGGGTCGCGGCGGCGTTTCGCAACAATCTGAATGGTCCTTCCGCGGCGCGGGTGCGGCTCGATCGATCGGGGATCGTAACGGTCGAGACCGACATGACCGACATCGGCACCGGAACCTACACGATCATCGCGCAAACCGCGGCCGAGATGATGGGCCTGCCGCTCGACCGGATCGTCGTCAAACTGGGAGATTCGGCTTTTCCCGTATCGGCAGGTTCGGGCGGTCAATGGGGCGCAAACAGCTCGACCGCCGGTGTCTATGCCGCCTGCGTCAAGCTGCGCGAAATGGTCACAGAAAAGCTGGGGTTCGATGCCGCCACGGCAATATTTGCCGATGGCAAAGTGTCGGTGGGTCGCCGGAGCGCCGCCCTGGAAAAGGCGGCCGACGACAGCGAACTCGTCGCCGAGGACAAGATGGAATATGGCGATCTGGCCGAAAAATATCAGCAATCGACCTTTGGTGCCCATTTTGCGGAAGTCGGCGTCGACGCCATGACCGGCGAGATCCGCGTCCGGCGGATGCTTGCCGTGTGTGCGGCGGGCCGCATCCTCAATCCGAAGGCCGCGCGCAGCCAGGTGATCGGTGCGATGACGATGGGCGCCGGATCGGCGCTGATGGAGGAATTGGCCGTCGACAAGCGTTTCGGCTTTTTCGTCAACCACGATCTTGCGGGTTATGAAGTGCCCGTCCACGCCGACATCCCGCACCAGGACGTCATTTTTCTCGACGAAACCGATCCCACCACATCGCCGATGAAGGCAAAGGGTGTCGGCGAACTTGGGATTTGCGGGGTCGCTGCGGCCATTGCCAATGCCGTCTACAACGCCACCGGCGTGCGCGTCCGCAACTATCCGATCACGCTCGACAAACTGCTCGACAAGCTGCCGGATATCGCATGACCCCGTCCCCGCGCGCCTGCCGTCAGGTTCCGCGCAGATCCTGGGGTCGGTCGATATCGGCGAGTTCGTCGGCGCTGGTGCGGACAAGCGCCGCGCCTGCGAGCAGCCCCTTGCCGCCGCGGTCGCCTTCCCCGGCGCACAGCGCATCGAAAAGCGAACGGTCGAACAGCGCCGGCGGCATGGCCGCATCGCCGTCGGTCGATGCGACTACGGGCGCGCCGACTGGATCGAAACGCGCGAGCAGCCTTCGCAAATGGACCGCACCGACGAAGGGCATATCGGCGAGGCAGACGAGCGCCGCCCTTTCGGTGCCCCGCGCCGCCGACGCGATGCCGGATGCCAGTGACTGCGACAGGCCGCGCTCGCTATGCGGATTGACCGCAATGTCGAAACCAAGCGCCCCCAATTGCCGCGCCAGCGGTCCATCCGCATCGCGGCACACGGCGATACGTCGCGCCGGCGCCAATTCGGCGATCCGCCGCGCCGCATGCAACGCGAGTGCTTCGCCCGCCAACGGCGCAAGCAACTTGTCATCGCGGCCGAAACGCTCGGACCTCCCGGCGGCAAGCAGGATGGCGACAATCTCGTCTGCATCGATCATGGCCGATCAGCGTCCTTCCCGTGCCGTGCGCGCAGCGTGCATCCTGACCGCAGAATTGGCATGATAGCAACCTCGCCCGCCGATATATTGCGCTTCATTGCCACCCGGAACGACGAGGGCATCGCGGCCACCCTTGTGACGCTCACCGGAATCGAAGGATCGTCGCCACGCGCGATCGGAGCCCAGATGGCCGTCGCGGAGGATGGGCGATATCTCGGTTCCTTTTCGGGAGGCTGCGTCGAGGCCGCCGTGGTCGCCGAAGCGATCGAGACGCTGGCCGACGGAAACGCCCGGCGCGTGCGCTTCGGCGCGGGTTCACCCTATCTGGATATTCGCCTGCCCTGCGGCAGCGGTATCGACCTGCTGTTCACCCCGCGCCCTTCCCCCGACGCGATCAACCAAATCCTCTCCTGCCTCGAGCGGAGGGAACCCGCCGTCCTGCTCCTCTCGCAAGAGGGGGTCCGCTGTGCATCTCCGATCGACAATGATGCGGCGACCGGCTGGCGGGACGACCAGTTTCTGCTCCGCTTCGCGCCCACGCTGCGTATCTTGGTGATGGGCCAAGGCGAGGAACTCACGGCGCTCGCGCGGCTTGCCCATGCGTTCGGCGCCGACATCTGCGCCATGTCGCCCGACCGGCCCGCGTTGGCCCAGCTTGCCATTGAGGGCATCGAGACCGCCGAACTTGCCACGCGCACCATGCTTCCGCCGGTCGTCAGCGATGACTGGACCGCCATCCTCTCGGTCTTTCACGACCGCGATTGGGAAGAGGCGCTGCTGCCCGATGCGCTGCGCCTCCCGGGCTTCTATGTCGGTGCAATCGGGAGCCCGCGCACGCAAAGGGACCGGCGCGATGCACTCGACGCGGCGGGTGTGCCTCGGTCGGTTGGCGACAGGCTCAGCTCGTCGGTCGGACTGATCCCGGCGACGCGCGACCCGTCGATGCTGGCCCTGTCGGCGCTGGCGCAGATCGCGCAGGAATATCACGCGATCGCCGCGCGACATGGTGCGCCGACAAACGCCGACGCTCCGGTATCGACCGACGCGCTTCATACCGCCTGAGTGATGGAAAATCCGACGGCTCGCGCTCGCGAAAACCGGCTGGAAGGGAAATGGCGCACCCGGAACGATTCGAACGTCCGACCCTCAGATTCGTAGTTTTGTGGTCCGCCTTTCCTCTGGTTTCCGGTGCGCCTCCCCGATTTTCCAGACTCGACGCATTTCTAACGCTGTTCCTTTCCTGTTCTCGCCTTGCCTTTCCGTCGCTTGCCGCTAGGATGATTGCCAGATGATTGCCAACGGAGCGGGCAAGAGAAATGGCGACGGGCAAAATCACAAAACGCGCGGTGGACGCGATGCGGGCCGGGCCTAGCAATGACTTCCTGTGGGACACTGAGGTTAAAGGCTTCGGGGTAAAGATCACCCCGGCGGGCAAGCGGGTCTATATCCTGCAATACCGCCTTGGCGGCGCTGGGACGGCGACGAAGCGCTACACCATCGGCGCGCACGGCCCATGGACGCCTGACGCTGCCGAAAAAGAGGCAAAGCGGCTGCTCGCGCTGGTCGATCAGGGGAAAGACCCCGCCGACGATAAGCGCCAGCGGGTCCGCGAAGCCACCGACCTGACCTTTAGCGCGGTCGCCGATCGATTCGAGCAACTGGAATTGCCCAAGCGGTGGGCGAAGTCGGGCGGCTTCGTCAAAGACGCCTTGCGCCTTCACCTCCGCCCCAAGCTGGGCAAGCGGCCGCTCCCGTCGATCACGGGACAAGAGATTGTCGCGCTGCTTGATGACTTACAGGGCGGGCAGGCCATGCGCCGCAACGTCTATGCCGTCGCGCATCGCATCTTTCGTTGGGCACAGGGCCGCGGTGAGATCGACCGCAACCCGCTAGAGGGTGTCGAGGCGCCTAAGCCGGTGGCGAGCCGCGATCGCGTTCTGTCCGATGAGGAACTGCGCCTTGTGTGGATCGCGAGCGAGGAATTGGGTGCGACGTTCGGCGCGCTGGTTCGCCTGTTGCTGCTGACCGGGCAACGCCGCGATGAAGTCGCCGGTCTGGAATGGCGGGAGCTTGACCGCGCCCGCGCCGAGTGGATTTTGCCCGGTGCCAGGGCAAAAAATGGCAGGGAGCATCTTGTGCCGCTGTCACTGCAAGCCGTAGCCGAATTTGACGCGCTCGCAGGCGGCGAGACGTGGCCGCGCAAAGGCTATGTCCTAACAACCGACGCGGGCAAATCGCGCGTCTCTGGCTTCTCAAAAGCCAAGCGTAAGCTAGACGGTGAGATTGCGGACCTGATCGAGGACGACGCGCCGCCGGTGCAGCCGTGGCGCTTCCACGATCTGCGGCGCTCGGTCGCGACGGGCCTTCAACGCCTTCGCATCCCGTCTGACTGGATCGAGGCTGTCCAGAACCGTCGCAAGGCGGGAATTGCTGGCACCTATCAGCGGTATGCCTTTGCCGACGAAAAGCTGGAGGCGTTGCAGACGTGGGGCGGGCACGTCGCTTCGCTCATGGTTACCAAGGATAATGTGGTGCAGATCGCGGGACGCCGATGAAAAAAGGGCAATGGGATTTCTACGAGATCGTTCTGTGGATTGGTTCTCGGTCGCCACAATTGATCGCGGATTTCCAATCTTTGCGGGATGGGCGCCAGTATAACAACTATCGCCCTCCTTCCGGTGGCGAAATGTTCTTAATTCACTCCCTTTTGGACGGTGCCGTCGTTGGCTACGGCAACGCGATCGATGAGCTGCGAGTGGCCCTACAGGATAACGCATTTTGCGCCAGCGCACTTGGCCCCGATGGGACAAGAGCGATGCGTGCTGCTTACGAATTTTCTGACTGGTCGATTTCTTATGAGACCAGCGGGACTTATGTCACACGCGAGCTGTTCGACGTGCGGGCGTCGGCTAATGACGTGATCTTCCATTGGCCGCAGTCGTGCTCCGATCTCACGAGATACTCTGACAGTTCAGGTGGCCCCGGCCGTAAATCGGTAAAGCATATTGTGGCTGGCGAGATATGGGACAGCCGCAGAAGTCGAAAACTACCGCTCTCTCCTACTCTTAGGGAAGAGGCCGCGGCGTGTCTCGCCGATTTCGATGCATTGGACGGTGTGCAGGGTCTGGCCCGACCTGAGAAGCCCAAAACGGTAGAGGGTTGGCTGCGCGACCAATACAACGCGGCCAAAGCGGCAGCCCAAAATAGCGGGCGATAAACTATAAAATCAGAGCAATTTATCGCCAGTATTTATCGCTTCCAGCGTTTGCCAGTCCTTTCCTGCCCGAACCATTGGGCAGGAGAACCGACATGCAAACTATCGATATTCTGGCGGTAAACGAGGATGAAGCCTCGAAGCTGATTGGCGTTTCAGTTTCATCCCTTCAAAAAATGCGGATGCGCGGCGATGGCCCGCCCTATGCCAAAGTTGGTCAGCGTGTCCGCTACCGTCCGTCCGATCTGGCGGCATTCGTCGCAAGCCGTATCGTTCGCTCGACCAGCGAGCAGGTTGCTGCGTGACCTATGGGCGGGGTCATCAACGGTCGTTCGCACCGTAACGCGAAAGACCGCACCGACGTAAAGCCGCGTGCGGTCCCCGAATTGCCTAAGCTGGCGGGCTGGCTCGAATTAGATAGCGCAGAGGCGCGACGGCTTCAAGTGTGGGGCCAGCGGATCATCGACGACATAAAGCAATGGCGGCACCGCGAGGCTCGCCGCCGCGAGGGGGTGCGGCCATGACCGACAACCCGACAACTGCCGTCGTGCGCATCAAGTTTCTGGCCGAACACCAACGGCAAGCCTGCAACGCAATCGAGACCGGCAAGGGCCTGTTGAGCCGTGCCGAATCCTCGTTTCTCCACCGCATCCGCGAACAGGTCGTCATCACCGACAAACAGCGCCGGTATCTCAACGATCTCGATGTTCGCCTGAAATGGGAGCTGTCCCTTGAACATCTCTGAAACCGCGTGGGCGCTTTTCCACGCCCACACGCTCGACGACATGGCGCAGCGTGCATGGGAAGCGGGCTATTTTCCCGACCATGCCGAGCGCCCGACCGTTGACGAGTTTGTCACGGCGCTCGGCGATACCTACCGCGGCGTCAATCGGACGTTCCGCCCCGATGACTATGCCGAGCTTGATGCGTACGGCGCCGCTCGCGATCAGCGATTTGCTGTGGAGCGTGCCAAGCAGGAAGGCGCCCCGCTTGCCGACGACATGGGCCAGCCTGCCACCTATGACGACATCATCGCGAACAGCCCGCCCGCCCACGGCTATGACGACTGGACGAATGCGGTTGTGTCGAAGGTCGGGAATATCCGTGTCGACAAGTTGGAAAGCCCGCAGGATATCGGACAGGCGCTCAAGATCGCCGAGAACGTGGCCGGCGGATTCGATGCTGCCAAGCGCGGCAAGATCAGCTTCGCCGAGACGCAGCAACTGGCCCAAGACCTCGGGATGACGGCCGACGATCTGCTTGCCCGTCGCAAGGGGCAGGCGTTCAGTGCAGAGGAAGCCTATGCCGCGCGAGCGATCCTCGCGAAGTCTGGCAACGAGTTGGTCACGATGGCAAAGCGCCTTCGAGCGATCGGCGAAGATCCCGGCTCTGAGGCGCTGTCCACCTTCCGTAAGGCGATGGTCCGTCACGCTGCAATTCAGGAGCAGGTATCGGGCATGACGGCCGAAGCGGGCCGCGCGCTCTCCGCCTTCCGCATAGCGGCTGATAGCCGTGACGTTCCGGGGCGCATCCTCGAAGGGCTGGCGAACAGCGGTGGCAGCTCGCGCCGTCTGAAAGAAGCCGCAGATGCTATCATCGATCTTGAGGCTGACCCCACCAACCTGAACCGATTTATCGAGAAGGCCAGCAAGCCGAAGTTCTCCGATCGCGCGCAAGAGATTTGGTACAACTATCTTCTGTCCGGTCCGACTACGCACATGGTCAACACGCTCTCCAACACGATGACGGCGCTGGGGCAGATTCCCGAACATGCCATCGCCGCAGGCGTTGGCGCCGCCCGCCGCGCAATCAGCCGGGACGCGACCGACCGGGTTCTGTTTTCCGAACTTGGCGCCCGCTCGCTCGGGCTTTTGCAGGGAACCAAGGAAGGCATTCGTCAATTCGCTCGCGCTTTTCGCACGGGCGAGTCGGCAGACTTCGTGACCAAGATGGAGCAGCAGACGCAAAAGGCGGTGTCGGGGATCAAGGGCGATATCCTCCGCATCCCTACCCGCTTGCTGACGGCAGAGGACGAACTGTTCAAGGCGATGGCCCGACGCATGGAGCTTTCGGGGCTCGCGGTGCGCCAAGCCGCAAAAGAGGGTCTCAGGGGGCAGGAAGCGAAAGACCGTGCCGCCGAACTGCTCGCCAACCCCACTGATGCAATGATGGAGAAGGCCCTAGACTATGGACGTTATCTCACTTTTCAGCGTCCGCTCGGCGATGGCTTGGCTGGCGGCCTGTCTCGCATCACGCAAAACCAGCCGATGTTCAAAGCGATCCTCCCCTTTGTCCGCACCCCGACTAACCTGATCAAATTCACGGCGGAACGCTCGCCCCTTGCTCCGATGGTCAAGGAATGGCGCCGCGACTTCGCAGCCGGTGGCGCTCGCCGCGACCTCGCGATTGCCAAGGTGATGGTCGGGTCAGGGATGGGTGCGACGATTGCCGAACTGGCAAATCAGGGAGTTATCACCGGCTCACCGCCGAGCGACGAGAACCAGCGCCGCCTGATGATGGCGAACGGCTGGCAGCCCTACAGCATCAAGATCGGCGATCAATATTATAGCTATCGCCGCCTCGATCCTTTCGCGATGACGTTCGGCACCGCTGCCGATCTCGCTACGATGGGCGACGGGATGACCGAGAAGCAACGCGACAAGGGCGCCGCGCTGTGGACTGCCTCGGTCGTCGCCAACCTCGCGAGCCGCACATGGCTCTCGGGCGTGACCGACGCACTGGAAGCCTTGCAAGACCCGGAACGCTACTCGGGCAACTTCATCAAGCGGCTGGTCGGCGCTGCCACGGTTCCCACCGGATCGGCGCAGATTGCCCGCACAATGGACCCGACGATGCGGGAGACTCCAGATATCCCCACCTACATGTCGTCGCGGATGCCGGGGCAGTCTGACAACCTCCTGCCCAAACGGGACGTATGGGGTCAGCCAATCGTCGCAGAGGGCGGCGTCGGGCCTGATATCCTCTCGCCGATCTGGACCACCACCGACCGCAAAGACCCCATCACACGGGAGGCGCTGCGCGTCGGTGCCAAGGTGTCGCCCCCGAGCAAGGGTGACCTGACGCCCGAACAATATGACAAGCTACAGCCTGTCGTTGGCGATCTCGCTCGCAAGTGGATCGGGCAGCTCATGGCCTCTCCCGACTACAAGGCGATGGATCGCGAAACTCAGGCTGATGAAATCGGTGATGTGATGGAGGCCGCGCGCAAAGAGGGCAAAGCCCATGTCCTTGGCGGGGAGCCGTTGAACGATGTTCGCCCGGTCAAGAAGCCCCGCGGGTCGTCGAATGCGTCGGGCCTGCCTGACGGGTTCGCGCTCGACGAACTGCCGGAAGGTTTCGTCATGGACAGATGAGGAAAGCTCTATATCGCTAGGCGTGCTACTAGGGGAGATCACGCCAATGTCGATTTTAACGCGCGCTACCATGTTGGCCGCAGCACTTCTCGTTTTGCCATCCAGCGCCCATGCCGAGGCAACGGGCCGGGAGTTTCTGCAAAACATCGACAAAGGAGGCGAAAGCGCTGAAGTCTATAAACTGGCACTTTTCGCTTACAGCACCGGGATTGGATGGGCGCATTCAGCGATGACAAACGATGGCGCAGCGCCAGCATATTGCGTGCCCGACACTCTTTCCATCACCGCCGACCAAGTTCTGAGTATGGTGCGAGAAGCCGTCAAAGCACAGCCTGAGCTTAAGGAGTTGCCAGCGGGCCTCGTCGTTTGGGCCGCCTACCTTTACACCTTCCCCTGCCGCCCTTGACGCCTTGATAGGGATCGCCAAGATTGAAGCGCGAAACCGCTCCGCGAGATTGCCATATGATTGCCAGTCCGCAAATTGCGGAAGGTCCATCCAGCTAAGTTATTGAAAAAATGGCGCACCCGGAACGATTCGAACGTCCGACCCTCAGATTCGTAGTCTGATGCTCTATCCAGCTGAGCTACGGGTGCGTGGAGAGGCGCCTTTAAGACTCGCGGCGCGGGGGCGCAACCCCCTATTTCAGCTTTGTGACCGTTCGGCACGACGATTGACCACGGATCGCCGTCAGCGCGCCGATTTCCGAGGGGTCTTTCAGCAGAAGACGCACCAGCGCGATTCCTCGATCATGTTGCGTGCGCACGACTTCGGCGCCTTTCGGCACCTCCTGCCCCGCCCGCGCGACGATGATTCGGAATGGCTTGCCCCCTGCCTCGACATCGTTGCGCACGAAAATCACATCGGTCGCGGCGTCGAAGATGCTGAGCGAGCTATAGCGTCCCGGCACCGGGGTCATGTCGATTGCGATCGGTCCTTTCGACAGGTCGTAGGGGCAGGTCGAATATGCGAGATCGGGGCTCGGACGGACGACCGGCTGGCGTTCCGGCGTTGCCAGATTGCCGTGAGACATGTGGTTGATCCCGCCCTGCCCCAGCCGTTCCATCGCGACATTCATCAGGCCATAGGGGATCGCCAGGATCGCCGCACCCGCGGTCGCCGCTGCGACGATCAGACCAAAGGCGAGCGGACCGAGCCAAGCGCGCATCTCAGCAGCCCTCCTTCACCAACCGCGGCAGCGCCGCACGCGCCGGCGCCGCGCGGAAGGCCTTCCCCGGATTATACATGCGCAGCGTCAGCTGGAAGGGCCCGCCTTTGCCTCCCGGCAACCAGGCGCCGGCCGCGGGCTTGGCGGGCGAAATGGTAACGCGCCATTCGCCATTTGCATCGAGCGCCACATTGGCGCCGTTGACCGACCAGTTGCGGGCCGCATTATCGACCAGATAGCCCTGTTCGTCATAGACGGTCACGCTCCACCAGCGCGCGTCGAGCGCCGTTCCCGACAGGCTGTAACGGCAATCGCCGTCGAGCGGCGCCCCCGCCTCATCGGTCGTTGCCATCCAGTAGAGGGTTTCCTTGGCGGGCAGTGCGAGCAGCCCCGAACGCGCGACCATCGCGCGCGTCAGCGGATCGGTCGCCTTGGTGCCGTAACCGAGCGAGGTCGTCCACGCACCGTTGCGGATCGCGCCGTCGCCGAGGCCGCCGCCGGTCAGCGCCCACGCCGCGCCGAGCCCCACCGCCAATCCGCCCACCAAAGTGATCGTATAGCGGTGCCAGCTCTTCATGACGCGCCCTCCCCGGCTATTTCGCCTTCAACGCCGCCTGTGCTGCCGCCAGACGTGCGATCGGCACACGGTAGGGCGAGGCGCTGACATAGTCGAGGCCGGTTCGTTCGCAGAAATGGATGCTCGGTGCGTCGCCGCCATGTTCGCCGCAAATGCCGAGTTTGACGTCGGGACGCGTCTTGCGGCCGCGGTCAGCAGCGATCTCGATCAACTGGCCGACGCCTTCGACGTCAAGGCTGACGAACGGGTCGGTCAGGAAGATGCCCTTGTCCACATATTGCGTCAGGAAGCGTCCCGCATCGTCACGGCTGATGCCGATCGTCGTCTGGGTCAGGTCGTTGGTGCCGAACGAGAAAAATTCGGCGGTTTCGGCAATCTCGCCCGCCATCAGCGCGGCGCGCGGCAGTTCGATCATCGTGCCGACGAGGTAGGCGATCTCGCGGCCCTTTTCGGCGAACACAGCCTTGGCCTGCGCGTCGACGACAGCCTTCATCAAATCGAATTCGCGGCGCGTCGCCACCAGCGGAATCATCACCTCGGGGATCGGTGCCGCGCCGGTTGTCTCGGCGACGTCGCACGCCGCCTCAAAGATCGCGCGCGCCTGCATCTCATAGATTTCGGGATAAGTGACGCCCAGGCGGCAGCCGCGATGGCCGAGCATCGGGTTGAACTCGTGCAACTCGTTCGCCCGCGCCTTCAATGCCTCGATGCCCACCCCCGCGGCTTCCGCAACGTCAGCGAAATCCTCTTCGCGCGTCGGCAGAAATTCGTGCAAGGGAGGGTCGAGCAGCCGGATCGTAACCGGCAGTCCCGCCATCACGCCGAAAATCGCGGCAAAGTCGCCGCGCTGTTCGGGTAGAAGTTTCGCGAGCGCCGCGCGGCGTCCGGCTTCGCTGTCGGCGAGGATCATCTCGCGCACCGCGGTGATCCGCGCGGCGTCGAAGAACATATGTTCGGTACGGCAGAGCCCGATGCCCTCGGCCCCGAAATCGCGCGCGACCTGCGCATCCTGCGGCGTTTCGGCGTTGGCGCGCACCTTCATCCGGCGGACCTTGTCGGCCCAGGTCATCAGCGTCCCGAAATCGCCGACGAGTTCGGGGAGCAGGGTCTTGACCTCGCCCGCCATCACTTCGCCGGTCGAACCGTCGAGGGTCAGGATATCGCCTTCGCGCAATTCACGCCCGCCGACGCGCAGCACGCGCGCGGCGCCGTCGATCGACAGCCCGCCTGCACCCGAAACGCACGGGCGGCCCATGCCGCGCGCGACGACCGCCGCGTGGCTGGTCATTCCGCCCCGCGCGGTCAAAATGCCCTTGGCGGCGTGCATCCCGTGAATATCCTCAGGGCTCGTCTCGACGCGGACGAGGATCACCGCTTCCCCCATTTCCGCGGCCTTTTCGGCGCCATCGGCGGTGAACATGATCTTGCCCGATGCCGCGCCGGGGCTGGCGGGCAGCCCCTTGGTCAGCACGTCGCGCGGCGCGTCGGGGTCGAGCGTCGGGTGAAGCAACTGATCGAGCGCGCCGGGATCGACGCGGCCGACTGCTTCCTCTTCGCTGATCAGCCCTTCCGCCGCCATGTCGACGGCGATCTTCAGCGCCGCCTTCGCGGTGCGCTTGCCCGAACGGGTTTGCAGCATCCAGAGCGTCCCGCGTTCGACGGTGAACTCGATGTCCTGCATGTCGCGATAATGCGTTTCGAGCGTGTCGAAGACGCGGCCCAGTTCCTCGAACGTCTCGGGCATCGCCTCTTCCATCGACGCCGGCTTGGCGCCCGCCTTTTCGCGTGCGACCTTGGTCAGATATTGCGGCGTGCGGATGCCCGCGACGACGTCCTCGCCCTGCGCGTTGATCAGCCATTCGCCGTACCAGGCGCGCTCGCCGGTCGCGGGGTCGCGCGTGAAGGCCACGCCGGTGGCCGACGTATCGCCCATATTGCCGAACACCATCGCCTGCACATTGACCGCGGTGCCCCATTCGGCGGGGATCGAGTTCAGGCGGCGATAGACTTTGGCGCGGTCGCTTTCCCAGCTTGCGAACACAGCACCGACCGCGCCCCACAGCTGGTCGTTCGGCTCCTGCGGGAAGGGCGCGCCGGTCTCGCGTGCGACGATCGCCTGATATTCCTTGACCAGCGCCTGCCAGTCTTCAGCCGACATCTCGGTATCGAGGTAGAAGCCCCTGTCTTCCTTGGCGATTTCCAGCGCTTCTTCAAATTCGGCATGGTCGAGACCCATGACGACGTCGGCGTACATCTGGACAAAGCGGCGATAGCTGTCCCACGCGAAGCGCGGGTCGCCCGAAGCATCGGACAGGCCGACGACGGTGCGGTCGTTGAGCCCGAGGTTGAGGACGGTGTCCATCATCCCCGGCATCGACACGCGCGCGCCCGAACGAACCGAGACGAGCAACGGATCGGCTGCGTCGCCGAATTTTTTGCCGGTGATTCCTTCGATATGCGCGATGCCCGCTGTGACCTCTTCGATCAGGCCGGCGGGGAACTGCTCGCCATTGGCATAATAAGCGGTGCAGACATCGGTGGTGATCGTAAAGCCCGGGGGCACCGGCAGGCCGATCGAGGCCATTTCGGCGAGGTTCGACCCCTTGCCGCCCAGCAATTCCTTGGAACGCTCGGCCGTGGTCGCGTCGCCGCCGAACAAATGCACCATCGTCGTCATATGTAGCTCCTGCTGCCCCGGGGAGGAGGTTGCGGCTGGATAGGGTTGAGAAGGCTTATCGTCGATTCAGTTTTACTTCGTTCATTCCAGACTCCCCTACTCCGTTCGCATCGAGCGAAGTCGAGATGCCCATCGTTCGTGCTCGCCTGCCCCGTGTCTCGACTTCGCTCGACACGAACGGGAATGGAAGGTCGGTTTACCCCTCGATCTTCGAGAAATCGGCCACGCCATGCACCGCGCCGGTAAATCGCGACAGCAGGTTGAGGCGATAGGCGCGGACATCCTCGTCGGGATCGTTGACCATCACACCATCGAAAAAGGCGTCGATCGGCGCGCGGAGGCTCGCGAGCGCGGCCATGGCGTCGGTGAAGCGTTCCTCGGTGACCGCGGCGGAGGCCGCGGGCTCAGCGGTATCGAGAGCGGCGAGCAACGCGGCGTCATGCCCTGTCATGTTCCCCGGCGAAGGCCGGGGTCCAGTGCTGCCATCCACAGACGTCAGCGCTTCTCCGCTCTGGGCCCCAGCCTTCGCCGGGGAATTGCCTTGTCCCGCCTGCTTCAGGATATTCGCGGCGCGCTTATACCCCGCCAGCAAATTCGCCCCGTCATCGCTCGCCATAAACGCCTGCAACGCCTTCACGCGGGCGAGCAGGCGAACGAGATCATCTTCGCCGCCGAGCGCGAACACTGCGTCGATCAGGTCGTGGCGCACGCCAGCTTCGCGCTGCTGGACCTTGAGGCGGTCGGCGAGGAACACGATGATGCCAACAATCGTAGGTTGAATTATCTGATCGTAGATGGGCGAAGCACGATCCAAAGCATTCTTCATCACAACTTGACGGAGATTTTCTCTAGATTCGTCGGAAAATTGAACGCCGGCCGCTTCGAGTTGCTGCACGCCAATTTCAAGGGAGAACCGGTCTGCGGACGCAGTCGATTTCCCAACTAGTGTCGCCAGAGCGGCTGCTAAGGGCATCGAAACGGACAAACGCAATTCGTTGGCTTGAATGATTGAAATTACGCCAAGCGCTGCACGGCGGAGCGCGAAGGGGTCCCGCGAACCCGTTGGCTTTTCGTTTATCGCAAAGAACCCGGCCAGCGTATCCAGCTTGTCCGCCAGTCCCACAGCCACCGTCACCGGCGCCGTCGGCACATCATCGCCTTGCCCCACCGGCTTGTAATGGTCGCGGATCGCGTCGGCGACGGCATCGGGCAGACCTTCGGCGCGGGCGTAATAGCCGCCCATCAGGCCCTGCAATTCGGGGAATTCCCCGACCATTTCGGTGACGAGGTCGGCCTTTGCCAGACGGGCCGCAAGTTCGGCCTGGTCCGCCAGCTCTTTCGTGTTCCCCGGCGAAGGCCGGGGTCCAGGGCTGGCTGACGCTGCCATTTGTTCTGTGCCGCTCTGGGCCCCGGCCTTCGCCGGGGAACCGGAGGTGACAATCCCTTCCTCGACCAGCCACCGCGCCAGCTTCGCCACCCGCTCGACCTTGTCGGCAACCGTGCCCAGCTTTTCGTGGAAGGTGATGCGGTCGAGCTTTTTGGCGTGATCTTCCAGCTTGGTCTTGCGATCCTGTTCCCAGAAGAAGCGCGCATCCGATAGCCGCGCGGCGAGCACCTTGCGGTTGCCTGCGACGATTTCCGCCCCTCCATCGACCGCGTCGATGTTCGCGGTGCAGACGAAACCGTTGGCGAGCTTGCCGCCCGCATCGTTCACGACGAAATATTTCTGGTTTACGCGCGCGGTGAGCTGGATGACCTCGGGCGGGACTTCGAGGAAGGCCTCGTCGAAGCGGCCGAGCAAGGGCACCGGCCATTCGGTGAGCCCGGCATTCTCGATCACCAGCCCCTCGTCCGCGACGAGGCTCAGCCCGGCGTCGGCCGCGGCCTTGGCGGCGCCGTCGCGGACGATGTTCTGGCGTTCTTCGTGGTCGACGATGACGTGGCATGCGCGGAGCTTCTCGGCATAGTCCGATGCCGAACCGATCGTGATCTCGCCCGGGCAGTGGAAGCGGTGGCCGCGCGTTGCGAAACCGGCCGAAATTCCGTTCACTTCACACGGGATCAGCTCTTCGCCAAAGATCGCGACGATGCCCGACAGCGGGCGCACCCAGCGCAGGCTTTCGCTGCTCGCGCTCGCCTTGCCCCAGCGCATCGACTTGGGCCAGGCGAAGGCGCGGATGATCGCGGGGATCGCCTCGGCCAGCACCTCGGCGGTCGCGCGGCCGGGCTTGTCGATCACGGCGAAATACACACCGTCGCGGTCTTCGAGCTGATCCTGCGTCAGGCCGGTCTTGCGGAGGAAGCCTTCGAGCGCCTGCGGCGGCGCACTGCTGCGCGGGCCTTTGAGTTCTTCGCTGACCGCGGCGGTCGCTTGCGGAAGGCCCTTCGCGATCAGCGCGAGGCGGCGCGGGGTCGACCAGATGGTGAGATCGCCCGCCTCGATGCCCGCGGAGGACATCTGAGCGCGAAACAGCTTTTCCAGTTCGGCGCGCGCGCCGGCCTGCATCCGCGCCGGAATTTCCTCGCTGCGCAGTTCGAGAAGAAAGTCGGTCACAGCGTCCACCCCGGATATTTCGCGGTCCACGCGGCCGACTGGCTGTCGATCCATGCCTTGCAGCTGCCCTTGGCGAGATCGCGGACGCGCGCCATGTAATTGGCGCGTTCCTGGACGCTGATCACGCCGCGCGCCTGGAGCAGGTTGAAGAGGTGGCTCGCCTCGATCGCCTGGTCATAAGCAGCCAAGGGCACATTCGCTTCGATCGCGCGTTTGCACTCTTCTTCGGCCGCCTTGAAGCCCGCGAACAAGGTGTCGGTGTCGGCGACCTCGAAATTCCATTTCGAAAACTGCTTTTCGTTCTCGAGGAACACATCGCCATAGCTGACCCCCGGCACGTCGCCGACGGGGTCGGAAAAGCGCAGGTCGTACACATTGTCGACATTCTGGATATACATGGCGAGGCGTTCGAGCCCGTAGGTCAGCTCACCCGCGACGGGCTTGCAGTCAAAGCCGCCCATTTGCTGGAAATAGGTGAACTGGGTGACTTCCATCCCGTCACACCAGACTTCCCAACCCAGTCCCCATGCGCCCAATGTGGGCGATTCCCAATCATCCTCGACGAAACGGATGTCGTGGAGCAGCGGGTCGATGCCGATCGCGGCCAGCGACCCTAGATATTGTTCCTGCAGGTCGGCGGGCGACGGCTTCAATATCACCTGATATTGGTAATAATGCTGAAGCCGGTTCGGGTTCTCGCCATAGCGGCCGTCGGTGGGGCGGCGGCTGGGCTGGACATAGGCGACATTCCACGGTTCGGGGCCGAGGCTGCGCAGCGTCGTCGCAGGGTGAAAGGTCCCTGCCCCCACGCGCATGTCATAGGGCTGCAAAATCGCGCAGCCGCGCGCGCTCCAATAATTATGCAGCGTCAGGATCATGTCCTGAAAGCTGAGTGGTGTCTTGTCCGCCCCGTCGGCCACTGCCGGTATTCCTTCGCAGGTGCAAAAATCGCCGCCGCATTGGCCCAGCGGCGGCGCAGGGTCAAGGCTCCGCGCCGTGCAGCCGCTTACGAAAACGCCGACGGCAGTCAGGTATCCAGAACTTTTTGTAAGGCGTTGTTGACATAGTCAGCGAATCACGACATATAGTCATGCATACCTGACATACAGACAGGTCAACATGACCACGACGCCGATCAACCAAGGAGATATAGACATGATGAACCGCACCCTGATCCTCGCCCTTTCGCTCAGCGTTGCCGCGGTTCCCGCCGCTGCGCAGACCGATGTGCCGACTGCTGCCGTGTCGACCAGCGACCTGGACCTGACGCGCGCCGCCGACCGCGAACGCCTCGACACCCGCCTGAAAAGCGCCGCGCGCCGCCTGTGCCGGTCAGGCCTTCGCAGCACCGCCGAAAACGCCCGCGAACCGGCGTGCATCGCGGCCGCGCTGGCGAACGCCGCACCGCAGGCCGAACGCGCCATCGCACAGGCGCAAAGCGGCACGCAGCTGGCGCTGCTGATGGTCGAGACCGCACGCTGATCCGTGGGGTTGAGCCCTTGGGTTCCGGCCGCCTCCTCCCCGGTGACGGCCGGCGATCCAGGCTGGAGCGTTCCCTCCCCTTTGGCGGGAGCGCTCCAGCCGCTTGGCAGCGGGCACCCTTCGCACTTCCGAAGGGCGGACAAGATTTTCGCTTCCCCGCCATTTCGATGCTCTATGGGATGTGTATGACCACCCCGACCGACATGCTGGCGAGGCGCCGATGAACAATAAATTGAAAGTGCTGCGCGCGATGCGGAACTGGAGCCAGGCCGAGCTTGCCGACCGGCTCGATGTGTCGCGGCAGGCGGTCAATGCGATCGAAACGGGAAAATATGACCCGTCGCTGCCGCTGGCGTTCAAGCTGGCGCGGCTGTTCGAGATGCCGATCGAGGAGATTTTCGATGACGGCCATGAAGGATAAGATGATGACCAAAGATCCGCAGCATCGCGGCAAACCCGGAATAGGCTGGCCGATTGCGATCTTTGTTGGCACCGCGCTGCTGGCGGGCATTTTTGCCGGCTATAGCGAAGCGCGCGCCGACCAGGGCCATTCGGCGCTGGCGCCATGGGCCAGTGCGATGATCGCCATTGCGCTGGGCGCCATTGCCTTTGCCTTCTACGTGCGCCGCCATGCGGCCTGGTTCCGGCAATGGTCGCCGCGCAAACGGCTATATTGGATCAGCCTGGTGCTGGCGGGCGCCCTGGGCCTCGTGTCCGCGATCCTGCTTCAGTCCCATGGCAACGCCGACCTGATGTCGGACAGCGCATTAACCCCCGCGCTGGCGATCGCACTGTCGGCTCTTTGGGTATTCGGCCTGCTGGTCGCTTTGATCATCTACCAGCGCTCGGTCGACGATCATGAGCGGATGGCCCATCATATCGGCGGCCTTGCGGGTTTCTACGCCTTTGTATTTCCGTGCCCCGTATGGTGGGTCCTGTGGCGGGCCAACGTCGCGCCGCCGGTAGAGGTCATGCCGCTCTTCGCGCTATCGCTCACCGTCAATGCGCTCGTCTATCTCTGGTTCAAATTTCGCTGAGCGTTCCGCCGATTCCCCCTCCCCTTTTTTTCTTCGACCGGCCACAAGGGCCTATGTTGAAAGGCTTTCCCATGAAAAAATTCTTCAAGATGCTCACCGCCACCTGCGCGGTCATCCCCTTTGCACAATGCGCGATGATCCCCGGCAGCAATGCGGCGCAGGCCGCCGAACCCGTCGCCGCGACGGCCGAGCCGGCAACGCCTGCCGCCACCACCGACGCCGACCCGGCATTGTGGGTGGTGAAGGACAAGGACACGACCATCTATCTTTTCGGCACCGTGCATGTGCTGAAACCCGGCCTCAGCTGGTTCGACGAAGCGGTGAAGACGGCGTTCGACAAATCCGACCAGCTGATGCTGGAGATGGTGCTGCCCGAGGATCAGGCCCAGGTCGCGAAGGACATGATGCCGCTCGCGATCGACCAGACCGGGAAGACGCTGTCGTCGCGCCTCGACCCCGAACAACTCGCCGCCTATCAGGCCGCGATGGCGAGCGTCGGCCTGCCCGCGGCGCAGTTCGACATGTTCGAGCCGTGGTTTCCCGCCATCACCCTGTCGATGCTGCCGCTGACCAAGCTGGGTTACGACCCCGAACAGGGCGCAGAAAAACAGCTCACGCGCCTTGCTAAAACGAAGAGCAAGCCGATCGCCGGTTTTGAAACCTTTACCGAACAGCTGGGCTTCTTCGACACGCTGCCCGAAACGCAGCAGGTCGCCTTCCTGAACTCGGTGGTCAAGGATCTCGACAAGCTGGGGCCGCAGCTCGACAAGATGGTTCTGCTGTGGGCCAAGGGCGATCCCGATGGCCTGGCGACGGCGATGAACGAAAGCCTGGCCGCGACGCCCGAACTGGCAAAAACATTGCTGTGGGATCGTAACGCTCGCTGGGCCGACCAGATCAAGACGCGAATGGACCAGCCCGGCACCGTCTTTGTTGCTGTCGGGGCAGGCCATCTGGCCGGCGAAAAAAGCGTTCAGGATTATCTGAAAGACCGCGGACTGACGGCGAAACGGGTCAAATATTGATCGGCGACGCCGCCCGATCCCGACTAGGGGGTCGCCGCATCGCGGCGGCCCTTTTGCCGTTGCTGCTGGCGGCGTGCTCCGCTGCCGAAACCGACACCCAGGCGCGGCCCGCGATGTGGCTGGTCGCGGACGCCGACACGCGCATCTTTCTTTTGGGCACGATGCACGCGCTGCCTCGCGGCACCGATTGGACCGGGGGACAGGTCGCCGGCGCGATCGACGCGGCGGACGAGCTGGTCCTCGAACTGCCGCCCGCCGAATTGGCGCGGGCGGGCGAGGTCTTTCATGAGCTCGCCCCGCGCGAGCCTCCGCTCGCCATCGAATCGCGGCTTTCCGGCAAGGCGTTGACGGGTTATCGCGCGCTCGAAGCGAGCGGACGCGGCTTCAGCGCCGATGGCTTCGACGATTGGGCGGTGATGGTGTTGATGGGGCAGCGCGTCGCGCAGAACGCCGACTTGTCGCCCGCCGAGGGCGTCGAAACGCGGCTGACCGACATTTTTGAAGACGCGAACAAGGCGATCGGCGGCCTTGAAACCGCGCGGGAGCAGCTGATGCTGTTTGAAACGCTGGACCCGGCGACACAGCGCGCGCTGCTCGTGCGCGCGGCAGAAGAGGCCGACGGCGCGGTGAAGGACGTCGGGGCGTTGACCGCGTCCTGGGGTCGCGGCGATGTTGCGGCGCTGGAGAAGGTGATCAACGAGGACATCGACGCCGTCCCCGCGGCGCGCAAGGCAATCCTGACCGATCGAAACCGACGCTGGAGCGCGTGGGTTCAAAAGCGCATGGCGCAGCCGGGGACGGTGTTGATGGCGGTTGGCGCGGGGCACCTGGTCGGCACGGACGGCGTGCCCGCGATGCTGGAGGCCGGAGGTATGAGGGTCATCCGGGTGCAATAGGCGCCGAAGCGCTTGCATTTCCGTCGGTTCCCCGCTAAGCGCCGCCGCTTCCGTCATGGTCATCCCTGGAGGCGTGGCGGAACTGTGTAACTGTTTCTCGGAGAATGAACATGAGCGATCAGCTGACGCTGACGGCCGAGACGCGCGAACGCGGAGGCAAGGGAGCCTCGCGTGACCTGCGTCGTGAAGGTCGTGTCCCCGCCGTTGTCTATGGCGGCAAGGAAGAACCCCTGATGATCCACGTCGAAGAAAAGCTGCTGATGAAGCAGCTGATGACGGGTCACTTCATGAACTCGGTCGTGATGATCGAAGTGGGGGGCAAGACCATCCGCACCCTGCCGAAGGACGTCGCGTTCCACCCGGTCAAGGATCGTCCGATCCACGCCGACTTCCTGCGCATCGCCAAGGATGCCACGGTGCAGGTCGCCGTGCCGGTCTCGTTCCAGAACGAGGAAGCCTCGCCGGGCCTGAAGCGCGGCGGCGTGCTGAACATCGTTCGCCACGAACTGGAACTCGTCTGCGACGCGGACAAGATCCCCGACGAGATCGCGATCGACGTCACCGGCTTTGACGTCGGCGATTCGATCCACATCAGCAACGTCACCCTGCCCAAGGGCGTCGAAAGCGCGATCACCGACCGCGACTTCACCATCGCGACCATCGTTGCCCCGTCGGCGCTCAAGTCGAGCGACGGCGACACGACGAAGGACGAAGGCGAAGCTGCCGAAGGCGGCGAAGAAGCCTAAGCATTTTGGATCGCCCCTCCCCAAAGCGGGAGGGGCGTTTCCACCGGACCCGGGAAAGGCAGGTTCATGCAGCTCTGGGTCGGCCTTGGAAATCCCGGGCCACAATATGCGATGCACCGTCACAATGTCGGCTTCATGGCGGCCGACGTCATCGCCGACCTCTATGGTTTCACCGCCCCTGCCAAGAAGTTCCAGGGCTGGGTCCAGGAAGGTCGCATCGGATCGCAGCGCATCCTGCTGCTCAAACCCGGCACTTATATGAACGAAAGCGGACGCAGCGTGCGCGCCGCGCTCGATTTCTACAAGCTGGCGCCGCAGGACGTCACCGCCTTTTACGACGAGCTCGACCTGGCGCCGATGAAGGTCAAGGTGAAGCAAGGCGGCGGTGCGGCCGGCCATAATGGCATAAGGTCGATGATCCAGCATATAGGCGAAGATTTTCGCCGCGTCCGCATCGGCATCGGCCATCCGGGGCACAAGGACCGCGTCACCGGCCATGTGCTCGGCAATTATCACAAGAGCGAGATGGAGCCGCTGATCGACTTGCTCGGTGCAATCGCGGCCGAAGCCAAGTGGCTGGTCGACGGCGACGACGTCCGGTTCCAGAGCGACCTCGCGCTACGCCTGAACGGCTGACGTCCCCCGGAAGCGGTCAGACGCAAGCCGATTGCTGAAGGTCATCCCCGGCTCATTCGCGGTCGATCTCTCCGGCGTCGAGCAGAGGCGCGGCGTCCGCGTCGCCCGCGCCAAGAAGGTCAGCCAACCGCTCGGTGCCCGCCAATATCATCGCCTGTTCCCAGCCGGGCAGCACGGCAAACGCGGTCTCGAATTTCACCTGAAGCATGTCCGGGGCCTCCAAGAGGCGGCGGCGGCCTGCGTCGGTCGCCTTCATCAGCATCCGTCGCTTATCCTGCTCGCTGCGCGTCCGGCTCACGAGGTCGAGCGCAACTAGGCGGTCGACAATCGCCGTGATGGTGGCGTGGCTGAACTGCAATCGCTGGGCAACCAGCCCCGGCGTAACGTCGTCGCCCGCATCGATCTCGCGCAGAACCAACAGCTGCGATGGCGTGAGGCCCGTCGCCGTTGCGAGCCTGCGGGTTCCGCCCTCGGTCGCCCGAAGCACACGCCGCAGGGCCCTTAGCGTCGCATTGGCAATCTCTGACTCCATCGAGGACTGGTAGCCGCTGGAGACATGGACGCAATCAATTTCATCGGCTCCGCAGCCATGATTTATTTCGATAACGGAAATATAATTGGCGCCGCGGGGTTGCCTGAACATCAGATGCGCCTATATTTGCGACCTATCCATTCTGTGGCGATGCGATTCCGCTGCATATTATTTCAGGAGACGAAAGATACTAGATCGGCAAAAAGACGAAGAGTCATTGCCTCCCCCGACAGAATTGGACCCGATATCCCGCACGAAGGACGACATGGAGTTTCGCGCGCCGGTCGCTGCGGACGGTCCGGCGGTCACGGCGCTGATCGCGGCTTGCCCTCCGCTCGATCGCAACTCGCGATATTGCAACCTGCTTCAGTGCGAGCATTTTGCGGATCATTGCATCATCGCCGAAAAATCGGGTCGGATCGTCGGCTGGGTATCGGGCTATCGCCCCCCATCCGACCCCGATGCCTTTTTCGTCTGGCAGGTCGCCGTGGCGGTCGAAGGGCGCGGGCGAGGACTGGCGCGCCGGATGATCACGGCGCTGATGGCTCGGTCCGCGCAGCAAAGCGCGACGCACATGATCACGACCGTGACCGGCGACAATGAAGCGTCATGGGCCTTGTTCCGCGGCCTGGCCCGCGACTGGGGCGTGGCGCTCGAACGCGATGCGCTGTTCGAGCGCGAGACGCACTTCGCCGGCGCACACGAAACCGAATATCTGGCCCGCATCGGGCCGATCGATCGAAAACATATCCACGCAGAACAGGGATAAGATGATGATTACGACACCCCAGCCGTCCGGCGCGATTCCGGACAGGACTATCTATGAGCGCCGCGAATCGGCGGTGCGCAGCTATGCCCGCTCGATGCCGCGCCAGTTCGGCAAGGCCGAAGGCGTGTGGATGCACGACGACCAGGGCGGGCGCTATCTCGATTTCCTGTCGGGCTGCTCGACGCTCAACTATGGGCACAACCACCCGATTCTGAAGCAGGCCTTGCTCGACTATATCGCCGCCGACGGCATCGCGCACGGGCTCGACCTGCACACCCATGCGAAGCGCGATTTCCTCGCCACCTTCGAGCAACTGATCCTGAAACCGCGCGGGCTCGACCATCGCGTGATGTTCACCGGCCCCACCGGCACCAACGCCGTCGAAGCCGCGATCAAGCTTGCGCGCAAGGTGACGGGCCGCGAAATGGTTATCGCCTTCACCAACGGCTTCCACGGGATGACCCTGGGGGCCCTCGCCTGCACCGGCAACGCCACCAAACGCGGCGGCGCGGGCGTGCCGCTCAGCCACGTCGCGCACGAACCCTATTTTGATTATTACGGCCCCGAGGTGGATACCGCCGACCTGCTCGAACAGCGCCTCGCCGACCCTTCGAGCGGCCTCGACGCGCCCGCGGCAATCCTGATCGAGACGGTGCAGGGCGAAGGCGGGCTGAACGCCGCGTCGCCCGAATGGCTGCGCCGGATTGCCGAGATCGCGAAGGCGCACGGCGCGCTGCTGATCGTCGACGACATCCAGGCGGGCTGCGGCCGCACCGGCGGTTTCTTCAGCTTCGAGGATATGGGATTTACCCCCGATATCGTGACGCTGGCGAAATCGCTGTCAGGCATGGGGCTGCCCTTTGCGCTGACGCTGCTGCGCCCCGAACTCGATCAATGGTCGCCGGGCGAGCATAATGGCACCTTCCGCGGCAACAATCACGCCTTCGTCACCGCCACCGCCGCGCTCCGTCATTTCTGGGGCTCCGCCGATTTCCAGCGCGACGTCGAACGGCGCGGCGAGCTGCTTGCGATGCGGCTGGGCCGTATCGCTGCCGAGCATGGTTTCGAGGTGCGCGGCCGCGGCATGATGCGCGGGGTCAACGTCGCCTCGGGCGAATTTGCCTCTGCCGTGACCGCCGCCTGCTTCGACGCCGGCCTGATTATCGAGACCAGCGGCGCGCATGACGAGGTGATCAAGGTGCTGGCGCCGCTCGTCATCGACGACGCGGTGCTCGCCGCCGGGCTCGACATTCTCGAAACCAAGATCCGCGAGGCGATGGCTGCCGACTACGCCGTCGCCGCCGAATGACACAGGAGATAGATATATGATCGTTCGCAACCTAGGCGATATCCGCAAATCCGACCGCAACGTCCGTTCGGACGGCTGGGCAAGCGCCCGCATGCTGCTGAAAGACGATGGCATGGGCTTTTCCTTCCACGTCACCACCATGTTCGCGGGCACCGAGCTCAAGATGCACTATCAGAACCATCTGGAGTCCGTCTTCGTGCTCAAGGGCACCGGGACCATCGAAGACCTGGGAACGGGCGAGGTCCATCGGCTGGAACCCGGAGTGATGTATGCGCTCAACGAGCATGACCGGCATATCGTGCGCCCGGAAACCGATATTCTGACCGCCTGCGCGTTCAACCCGCCGGTCACCGGCAAGGAAGTGCACGACGAAAGCGGGGCCTATCCGGCCGACGCCGACCTCGTCGCCGCCGACTGACAGCCATAAACAGAAAGGGAGGCGTCCGATGCAAGACCTCTACCCCTCACGCCACGCCGCCGAGGCCGAAATGCGGCCGCGGCAGGACCCCGTCGTCCATAGTGAATGGAGCAATGACGCGCCGATCAGCGCGCGCCAGGCCGCGCAGTTCGACCGCGACGGCTATATCGTGCTCGAGGATATTTTCTCGGCCGACGAAGTCGCCTTCCTGCAAAAGGCAGCGGGCAAGCTGCTCGCCGATCCGGCGGCGCTCGACGACGACACGATCGTCACCGAGCCGCAAAGCAAGGAGATCCGCTCGATCTTCGAGATCCATGCGCAAAGCCCGGTGATGGGGCGGCTCGCCGCCGATGCGCGGCTTGCCGACGTCGCGCGATTCCTGCTTGGCGACGAGGTTTATATCCACCAGTCGCGCCTCAACTACAAACCCGGCTTCACGGGCAAGGAGTTTTATTGGCACAGCGATTTCGAGACCTGGCACGTCGAGGACGGCATGCCGCGGATGCGCGCTCTGTCGATGTCGGTGCTGCTGGCCGAGAACACCCCGCACAATGGGCCGCTGATGGTGATCCCGGGGTCGCACCGCACCTACCTCACCTGCGTCGGCGAAACCCCCGACGACCATTATCTGAGCTCGCTCAAAAAACAGGAATATGGCGTGCCCGACGAGGAGAGCCTCGCCGAACTCGCGCACAAGCACGGCATCGTTGCGCCAACCGGCAAGCCCGGAACGGTGATCCTGTTCGACTGCAACCTGATGCACGGGTCGAATGGCAACATCACGCCCTTCCCGCGCGCCAATGCCTTCCTTGTCTATAATGCGGTCAGCAACCGGCTCGAAAATCCGTTCGGCGCCCTCAAGCCGCGCCCCTGGTTCCTTGCGCGGCGCGGCGAACCCGAGCCGCTGGCGATCGCGCACGGCCCGATCGCCGATACGGTGCCGGCATGACCGGGCACAGCGTCGAGAAAATCGGCGGCACGTCGATGGCCGCCACCGCAACCCTGTTCGACAATGTGCTGATCGCGGGGCGCGCGGGCGCCGACCTGTATAACCGCATCTTTGTCGTTTCGGCTTATGCCGGGATGACCGACCTGCTGCTCGAGAACAAGAAGAGCGGCGCGCCAGGCGTCTATGGCCGCTTCGTCGCCGACGAGGATGCGGGCGGCTGGCGCGAGGCGATGGAAGCCGTCCGCCGCGCGATGCAGGCACGCAACGCGGCGATGTTCGCGCGGCCCGAAAGCCGTGCCGAGGCCGATGCCTTCGTCGATACGCGCATCGCGACGGTCGCGGCATGCCTCGACGACCTGGCTCGCCTGCGCGCGCACGGCCGCTTCTGCGTCAAGGAGCAACTGATGACGGTGCGCGAGCTGCTCGCCGGGATCGGCGAGGCACATAGCGCGCACAGCACCGCGCTACTGCTGCGCGACCGCGATGTGAACGCGCGCTTCGTCGACCTGACCTTGTGGGACCAGGAAGACCTTAGCAGTCTCGACGAACGGATCGGCGACGCCTTCGCCGCCATCGACCTCGCAACGACGATGCCGATCGTCACCGGCTATGCCGGGTGCGAAGGCGGCATGGTGCGGCGTTATGCGCGCGGCTATACCGAAATGACCTTTTCGCGCCTCGCCGTACTGACCGGCGCGCGCGAGGCGATCATCCACAAGGAATTCCACCTGTCGAGCGCCGACCCCAAGCTGGTCGGCGAGGACAAGGCGCGCAAGATCGGCCGCACCAATTACGATGTCGCCGACCAGCTTGCAAACCTGGGGATGGAGGCGATCCATCCCGGCGCCGGGCGCGGCCTGCGCCAGGCCGACATTCCGCTGCGCGTTCGCAACACCTTCGACCGCGAGGATGAAGGCACGCTGGTGACGGGTGGCTATGTCTCCGACGTCCCGCGGGTCGAGATCGTTACCGGCATCCGCCAGATGCAGGCGCTGACCTTTTTTGAACAGGATATGGTCGGAATGAAGGGCTATGACGCCGCGATCCTCGATGCGCTGACGCGCCATCGCGTTTGGATCGTCAGCAAGTCATCGAACGCCAACACGATCACCCATTATCTGTCGGCGAGCGCCGAGGTGGTGAAGAATGTCATCGCCGACCTGCAAAAGGCATATCCGGAAGCAGCCATTTCAGCCCAGCCGGTGGCGATGGTGTCGGCGATCGGAAGCGACATCGCGCGCCCCGGCATGGTACCCGACGCGCTGCGCGCGCTCGACGATGCCGGTATCGGCATGATCGCGCTGCAACACCAGATCCGCAACGTCGATGTCCAGTTCATCATCGAGAGCGGGGATTTCGATGCCGCGGTGCGCGTGCTGCACAAGGCGCTCGTCGAAGGCGATGTGAAAACTGGGGAGGATCGGCGCGCCGCATGATGCGGCGACCGAAACCAGCCGATGTTTGCAATGATTCTGCCTGTTCGGAGCCTGCTCGTCGCGATTTTCGTGATGATGGCGGGCAGCGGTTTTCTGTCGACGCTGATCGGGCTGCGGCTCGAGCGCGCGGGCAGCGGGACGATGGTCATAGGCCTGGTCGCAACCGCCTATTTCGCCGGACTGGTGATCGGCGCGATGCGCGCAGGCGAGGTTTTGCGGCGCGTCGGACATATTCGCGCCTTCGCCGCCTTCGTCGCGCTGCTCTCGGCCAGCACACTCACCTATGCCTTGTTCCAGCACCCGCTGCTTTGGGGAATGCTGCGCCTGATCGACGGGCTATGCGTGGCGGGCGTCTTCATCTGTGTGGAAAGCTGGCTGAACGATCGCGCCGCCTCGCGCGCGCGCGGAACCATACTCGCCTGGTATATGGTCGCCCTCTATTCCGGGCAGGCGCTCGGTCAATTGCTGCTCCGTACAAGCAACACCGCGCCCCATATCCCGTTTGAGCTGGCATCGATCCTGATCACCCTTGCGATCATCCCGGTCTGCCTGACGCGCAGCGCCGCGCCGACGCTGGAGGGTGCGGCTTCGCTGCCCCTCAGGCGCCTGTTCGCGGCATCGCCGCTGGGGGTTTCAGGCGCGGGTATGACGGGATTGATCCTCGGCGCCTTTTACGGCCTCGCCGCCATATACGCCCGGCGGATCGGCCTTGGTCTCGCCGATACAGCCACCTTCATGATGATCGTGATCCTCGGCGGTGTCGCGCTGCAATGGCCGCTTGGACGCCTGTCCGACCGCTATGACCGACGGCGCATCATCATCGCCTGTGTCGCGGCGACACTCGCGGTCAGCCTTGCGCTCGGCACGGCACCGTCGGGCAGCCTGCTCCTGGTTCTGGGCGCCGGGTTCGGTGGCCTCAGCTTCGCGCTCTATCCGCTGTGCGTCGCGTTCGTGAACGACCGCCTGCTTCCGTCAGAACGCGTTGCCGCTAGCGGCCAACTCGTCCTCCTCTATTCGGTCGGCGCGGCGCTCGGCCCGATCGGCGCCGCAGCCGTGATGTCGTTGACCGGCGCGGGCGGGCTGTTCCTGTTCATTGCGGCCGCGGCGGCGGCAATGCTCGGCTTTGGGCTTTGGCGCCTCGCGACCACCAACTCAGTGCCCGACGACGAGCAGCAGGACTTCCAGATCCTTCCGCGAACGACGCCCGTCGCCGCGCTGCTCGATCCGGCAGGCCCTTCCCCTTCATCCATCCAATCGGCCGACCCGACAAGCAGGTAACATATGGAAAAACCAGACATCGTTCACGCTCCGGGCCACCCGCCGCCCTTTCCAGCGCCCTCGGAGCTGCACCGGGCGGTCGGCGCCTCGGCGCTCGGCAATGCGGTCGAATGGTTCGACTATGGCATCTATGCCTATGGCGTGACCTATATCTCGGCCGCGCTGTTCCCCGGCGATACCGAGGACGCGGTGCTGTTCGCGCTGGCAACCTTCGCAATCTCCTTCCTCGTCCGGCCGCTCGGCGGGCTGTTCTGGGGACCGCTCGGCGACCGGATCGGCCGCAAGTCGGTGCTCGCGATGACGATCCTGCTGATGGCGGGCGCGACCTTCGCTGTCGGCCTGATCCCCTCTTATGACCAGATCGGATTCTGGGCACCCACCGCGCTCATCCTCCTGCGCATGCTGCAAGGCTTTTCGACCGGCGGAGAATATGGCGGCGCGGCGACGTTCATGGCCGAATATGCCCCCGACGACCGCCGCGGCTTTTATGGCAGCTTCCTCGAATTCGGGACGCTGGCGGGCTTCTCCTTCGGCGCCGCGCTTATGCTGGGCTATTCTCTGCACCTTGGCGATCAGGCGATGCACGAATGGGGTTGGCGCATCCCCTTTCTGATTGCCGGGCCGATCGGGCTTATCGGCATGTATCTCCGCTCGAAAATGGAGGATACGCCCATCTTTCGCGAAGAGATGGCGGCGGCAGAACGCCGAAAACCCCCCGGTCTGGTCGCGATGTTGCGCGGTCACTGGCGCCCGTTGCTTGTCGTCGGCGGGCTGGTCGTCGCACTCAATGTCGTCAACTATTCGCTGCTCAGCTACATGCCCACTTACCTTCAGCGACGGATCGGCCTGTCGAACCAGGAGGCCTTGATCGTGCCCATCATCGGCATGGTCTTCATGATGGTCGTCGTGCCATTCGCTGGCGCCTTGTCCGATCATGTGGGACGCAGGCCGATGTGGCGCTGGTCGCTCACTGGCCTGCTGATCGGCGTTGTCCCGCTGTACATGCTGATCGGCACCGGCTTTGCGGGAGCCGTCGCCGGCTTCTTGCTGCTCGGCCTGCTCTATGTGCCGCAACTGGCGACGATCTCGGCGACCTTTCCGGCGATGTTCCCGACCGCGGTCCGCTTCGCGGGTTTCGCCATCGCCTATAATATCTCCACCTCGATCTTCGGCGGCACCGCGCCGATGATCGGCAGCGGCCTGATCACACTGACCGGCGACCCGCTCATGCCCGCTTATTATATGATGCTTGCGTGCCTGATTGGCTTGGTCGCCCTGCGCTTCATGCCGGAAACTGCGGGGCGATCCCTTCGCGACGACCCCTTCGCGCCGAACCGGCAAGGCCGCGAAAACGAGAGAGGCGCCGCGTAGCCGGCGCCAGCGATATGCACATTCGGCCCGGTTGATCGCCATCGACCGAGCGCGGCCAAGGAGATCCAATTGGGTTGGCGATGGGGCCCAAGCTCAAGACTCCAAAAGGGTCGTGCCGGGTTCAGCCGCCCGGAAGCGGAACGGCCGTCTGATATTTGACGACCCGGAGCGCGAAGTGCGACGAAGCCCCGGCGACCGCGTCGTTCCTGAGCAGGCTATGCATCAAAAACGCTTCATAATCGCCGACGCCGGTGGCGATGACGCGCAATTGATAATCCCATTCGCCCGACATCGACAGGCATTCCATGATCCGGTCCTGGGCCAGGACGAAATTTTCAAACAATTCGGTATGTTCGGCCGAATGACTTTTCAGTCGGACGTTGCAAAGGACGTTGACGCCCTGTCCGACCCGCGCCGCATCAACAAGCCACACATTCTTTGCCAGAACGCCCGCCGCCTCCAGCGACTTGATGCGACGCCAACAGGAAGGCCCGGTACTGCCCACCCGGTCGGCCAAGTCGGCATTGCTCTGCCCACCATCGCGTTGCAATTCGTCGATGATGCGACGATCGAGCGGATCGAGTTTGACTATTTCATTCATATTTTGACAATTATCCGAAATATCTTCTCCATCAAACTCCAAAATCTACGTTGTTTGAAAAGATTTTTTGCCGTTATCTTGCGATATTTCGCGAATGATATCCGACACGCTCCCCGCCCCCGCCACTTCGCCCGGACTGCCTTTCGGCGCATTGGCAACGCAGCCCGCCGACGCCTTGCTCGGTCTCATCGCGCTTCACCGGGCGGATGAACGACCCCAAAAAATCGACCTCGGCGTCGGTGTGTTTCGCGACGACGCGGGAACCACGCCAGTCCTGCGCGCCGTGAAAGCGGCCGAAGCGGCTTTGCTGGAAACGCAAATGACGAAGGCCTATCTCGGTGCGGAGGGCGACGCGACCTATGCCGCGCTGCTCGGTGGCGTCCTGTTCGGGGACCGGCCCGCGGATGAACGTCTGCACGGCGTCCAGACGCCGGGCGGCACCGGCGCACTCCGCCTTGGCGCAGAACTTGTCGCGCGCGCCGATCGCGCCGCGCGGGTGTGGATCGGCGCCCCGACATGGCCCAATCACGCGCCGATCTTTGCCGAAGCCGGGCTGGCGACACGCAGCCACCGATTTTACGATGCGGCGACGGGCGGCATCGACTTCGATGCGATGCTTGCCGATCTGACCGAGGCGCGCGCGGGCGATATCCTGTTACTGCATGGCTGCTGTCACAACCCGACCGGAGCAGAACTGACGCCCGCACAGTGGAGCGCGATCGCCGAACTGTGCGCAAGTCGCGGCCTGATTCCTTTCATCGATTTGGCCTATCAGGGTCTGGGCGATGGGCTGGCGCAGGACGCCGCGGCGACGCGGATGATGTTCGCCGCGCTGCCGACCGCGCTGGTGGCGTATAGCTGCGACAAGAATTTCGGCCTGTATCGCGAGCGCGTCGGCGCATTCTGGGCCTTGTCGGCGAACGGCGCCATCGCCGAACGCGTTCGCACCAACATATTGTCGCTGGCGCGCAGCCTTTGGTCGATGCCCCCCGACCATGGCGCCGCGATCGTCCGCACGATTCTGGAAAATGCGGCGTTGCGACGCGACTGGCAGCATGAGCTAGAGGCCATGCGCGTCCGCCTGAACGGTCTTCGCACAGCCCTTGCGGCCACCCATCCCCGGCTGTCGGCGATCGCGGACCAGCGCGGCATGTTCGCGATGCTGCCGCTGACACCCGCATCCGTCGCGACGCTGCGCGAAGAGCATGGCATCTATATGGCGGCGAACGGACGCATCAACATCGCGGGCCTGCGTGCCGAAACAGTGCCGTTTTTCGCGCACGCGCTTCGGCCGCACCTCGACGCCGAATCGACCACCCCATGACGCGCCCACCCATCGACACCACGCACGACCCGGCGCGGACCAGCTGGGTGGAATCGGCAAACGGACATCGCGACTTCCCGGTCCAGAACCTGCCCTATGGGGTCTTTGCGCCCCCGGATGGCACCGCCCGCCCCGGCGTGGCGATCGGCGACGCGATACTCGATCTTCGCGCTGCGGCGGCAGCGGGACTGTTGCCCGAAAGGGCGGCGTCTGCGTGCAACGGCGATGCGCTCAACGCGCTGATGGCGCTCACCCCCGAACACCGCCGCGCGCTGCGGAACAGGTTGAGCGTGTTGCTGTCGGATGCCGCGTATGAAGCGGCGCTGACGCCGATGCTCTATGCTGCGGCCGACAGCGTGATGCAGCTTCCGACGCGGATCGGCGACTACACCGACTTTTACGTCGGCATCCATCATGCCAGCAATGTCGGGCGGCAGTTCCGGCCCGACAATCCGCTGCTGCCCAATTATAAATATGTGCCTATCGGATATCATGGGCGCGCGTCGTCGGTGCGGCCGGCCGGAGAGCCGGTCGTCCGCCCGTACGGTCAGCGCAAGCCGCCCGAATCCGCCGCGCCGATTTTCGAGCCGACGCAGCGGCTGGACTATGAACTCGAGCTCGGCGTCTGGATTGGCGAAGGCAATGCACTCGGCGCGCCGATCCCGATTGGCGATGCGGCGCGTCACATCGTTGGCCTGTCGCTGTTCAACGACTGGTCGGCGCGCGATTTCCAGGCATGGGAATATCAACCGCTCGGGCCGTTCCTCGCCAAGAATTTCCATTCGACCATTGCCCCCTGGGTGATCACGGCCGAGGCGCTTTCCCCCTTTCGCATTGCGCAGCCGACGCGCCCCGACGGCGACCCCCCGCCGCTACCTTATCTCTGGGATGCCGACGATCAGGCTCTTGGCGCGTTCGACGTGACGCTCGAAGTGTTTCTGTCCACCGCCGCGATGCGCGCGAAGGGAATCGACGCTTTTCGCCTGAGCCGCGGTCCCGCGACGAATATGTATTGGACGATCGCGCAGATCGTGACGCACCATGCATCGAACGGCTGCAACCTGAATCCCGGCGACCTGCTTGGCACGGGGACAATTTCAGCCCCCGATCGCGAAGGCTTCGGCAGCCTGCTCGAACTCACGGCGGGCGGGACCGAACCCCTTCTGTTGCCCGGTGGCGAACGCCGCGCTTTCCTAGCCGATGGGGACGAGATTGTCATGCGCGCGGTCGCGAAGGCCGACGGTTTCGTGCCGATCGGTTTTGGCGAATGCCGCGCCGTCATCCTGCCTGCGCGCTGCCCCGCTTGACGGGGGTCAGGTCAGAAACGCGTCGAGTTCGCTCAGCAAGAGGTCCGGCACCTCTTCCTGCGGGCTGTGCCCGCACGGCAGCGCATGGCCGCGCACGTCACAGGCTTTCGGCCGCCAGCTGTCCATGACGTCGAACAGTTCGCCGACCGTGCCATAATCCCCCCAGAGCAGCAGCAGCGGCGCTTCGATCCGGCGCGCTTCATCAGCAGCATCATGGTCGAGGTCGATGCTCGCCGCCGCGCGATAATCCTCGCAGATCGCGTGGCGCGTCGCGGGGTCGCGATAACAGCGGCGATATTCGGCGACGACGCGCGGATCGAGCGAACCGCCGATCTTGATCTGTCCCGCAAGGTGGCGGTCGAGAAAATGGTCGGGATCGGCCGCGATCATCCGTTCGGGCAGGTCGAACGGCTGGATCAGGAAGAACCACCAGAAATATCGGGTGGCGAATTCGCGGTTCGTCTGGGCATACATCGTCGCGGTCGGCGCGATGTCGAGCAAGGCGAGCCGCGCGACGCACTGCGGATGGTCGAGCGCCATGCGGTGCGCAACGCGTGCGCCGCGGTCATGCGCGACGACGTCGAAACGATCGAAGCCGAGCGCCGCCATCGCTGCCACCTGGTCGGCGGCCATCGCACGCTTGGAATAATTCGCGTGCGCCGGATCGCCCGGAAGCTTTTCGCTGTCGCCGTAACCGCGCAGGTCGGTTGCCACGACGGTGAATCGTCTCGCGAGGTCGGGGGCGACCTTGTGCCACGTCAGGTGCGTCTGCGGATGGCCGTGAAGGAGGAGCAGCGGCGGCCCCGATCCGCCAACCGCGGCGCGAATGCGCACGCCATCGGCATCGACGTCCTGCCAGCGGAAGCCCGGCATGAGTTCGGGATATGCGGCATTAACGCTCATCACCGCCACCCATAAGCCAGGGCTTGCGGTCGAGATAGGCCTTCTCGAACGACCGGATTTCTTCGGCGTGGGCCATCGTCTCGCCGATCCGGTCCAGCCCGAGCATCAGCGCCCGCCGGTTCGCCGGATCAATATCGAAACCGGCGTCGTAGCGCCCGGTCACGATCCGCTGTGCTTCAAGGTCGACGGTCATCTCACCAGCATCGTCGCTGAGCTCCGCCATGATCGCGGCGACCTCCGCTGTCGGCAAGGACAGCAGCAGCAGGCCGTTGTTCGCCGCATTGTCCGCGAAGATCGCGCCATAGGAAGAACCGATGATTCCGCGAATACCATATTGGAGCATCCCCCACACCGCATGTTCGCGCGACGAGCCGCAGCCAAAATTGGGTCCGACGAGCAGGAATCGCGTTTCCGCCATGTCCGGGCGATTGAGGATGAAGCCGCCCCGCACCGCGCCACTTTCGTCGAAGCGGAGGTCGTGGAAAAGACCGGCCGCCAGCCCCGACCGATCGATTCCTTTCAGGAACGCCTTGGGCATGATGACGTCGGTGTCGATGTTGGCGGCGGGCATTGCTGCGACGCGGCCCGACACGCAAAGGAAGCCGTCCATCAGATACGGTCCTCCGCGGCGAGCGTTCGCACGTCGGCGAGCTTTCCGGTCACGGCCGCCGCCGCGACCATTGCCGGGCTCATCAAATGGGTCCGCCCGCCGATCCCCTGTCGGCCCTCGAAATTTCGGTTGGTACTCGATGCACAGCGTTCGCCCGGCGCAAGGCTGTCGTCGTTCATCGCGAGGCAGAGCGAGCAGCCCGACCGGCGCCATTCAAACCCGGCTTCGATGAAGATGCGGTCGATGCCCTCGGCCTCGGCAGCGCGGCGAACCTCGCTGCTGCCCGGCGAAATCATCGCACGAACGCCCGGCGCCACTTTCCGCCCCTTCAATATCCGCGCCGCATCGCGAAGATCGGTCAGGCGCGCGTTGGTGCAAGACCCGATAAAGGCGCGATCGATCGCGATGTCCTGAAGCCGCGTCTGGGGCGCCAAATCCATATAGGCCATCGCTCGCACCGCGTCGGCGCGCCGCTCGGCGGGGATGTCTTCGGGATTGGGAACGACCCCGGTGATCGCCAGCGACTGATCGGGGCTGGTGCCCCAACTGACCATCGGTGGGATATCGTGGGCGCCGAGCGCAATCTCCCTGTCGAAGCGCGCGCCCGGATCGCTGCGGAGTGCCCACCATTCGGCGCGCGCGGCTGCGAGCATGGCGGGCGACGGCGCGCGCGGGCAACCGGCAATATAGGCGATAACCTTGTCGTCGGGCGCCATCAGCGCAACGCGCGCTCCACATTCGACCGCCATGTTGCAGATCGTCATGCGCGCCTCGACGCCCAGCGCGTCGATCGCAGAACCGGCAAATTCCACCGCATGTCCGGCCGCGCCGTCGGCGCCGATCCGCCGGATCACTTCCATGATCATGTCCTTCGCGGTCACGCCCGGCGCCAGCGCGCCGTCGATCGTGATCCGCATCGTCCGAAGGCGTCGATAGACAAGCGTCTGCGTCGCCAACAGATGTTCGATATCCGATGTGCCGATACCAAAACCCACCACACCGAACGCGCCATAGGTCGTCGAATGGCTGTCCCCCGCGGCGATCACCATACCTGGCAGCACGAGGCCGAGTTCGGGCATCACGACATGCTCGATCCCTTGCCGCGGATCGAAGAGGTCGAAGATTTCGATCCCGAAATCGCGGCCATTTTCGCCGAGATATTCGATCTGCCGCCGTGCACCGGGGTCAAGCTCGCCGGCCGCCCGGTCGGGGTTCGTCGAATTGACATGATCGACCACGCCCAGCGACGCCGCGGGCCGCCAAGGCGTCCGACCGGCAGCGCGGAGGCCGCTGAATGCCTGGGGGCTTGTATATTCGTTCAGCACCGTTCTATCGATATAGAGCAATAATCGTTCGCCAGCCGCGCCGGATTCGTCGAATGATAATATGCGGTGTTCGTCGACGATCTTGTCATAGAGCGTTTTTGGCGCCGACATTCCTATCCCTTTCTGCGGTTTCGCGGGCAGGGATTACCGTCAGCGGTTCAGACGAAGCCAATGCCGGGACAGTATCAATTGATGCGATGAGTGGATTCAGATGGATATCATGTGGCTCGAAGACTTCATCAAGCTCGCTGATGAAGGCAATTTTTCCCGCGCAGCCGAAGCGCGCAACCTGACGCAACCGGCGTTCAGCCGCCGCATCCGCGCGCTGGAGGATTGGGTCGGCGCAACGCTGGTCGACCGCGACACGCACCGCATCGCGCTGACCGAAGCGGGCCAGGCGTTCCGTGTCCTTGCCGAAGAGATCATGCGGCGCCTGACGCTGGGCCGCGACCATGTCCGCGAAATCGGCGGCACGCTCAGCAACGAAATCCGTTTCGCCTCGACCCATGCGCTATCGACGACCTTTTTCCCGCCGTGGCTCCGCGGCCTGCACGACGGCCATGAAGCGGGCACGATCACGCTGATCGCCGACCATATGGTGGCGTGCGAACGCTTCATGCTGGAGGGCAAGGCCGACTTTTTACTGTGCCACCACCACACGGCGGCGCAGCATCGGCTCGACCCCGCGGGCTTTACCTCCCTCGCGCTGGGCGAGGACCTGTTGATGCCGGTGACCGCCCCGCTGGGCGACGGGTCGCCGACGCACCTGCTGCCCGGCGATGGGAACCGCCCGCTTCCCTATCTGGAGTTTGAGGAAAAGTCGGGAATGGGCCGCATCTTGCAGGCCGCGCAGGTCATATCGGCCGGCTCGGCCTCACTTCGCACCGTATTCCGTTCGCATATGGCGACCGCGCTGCTGTCGATGGCGCGCGATGGACGCGGCGTGTGCTGGGCGCCGCTGAGCGTCGCGGCGGCCGACCTTGAAAGCGGCCGCCTCGTCGCCGCCGGCGATGCACGCTGGCATGTCCCGATCGAGATTCGCATCTATAAGCCTATCGCGCGGCGGAGCCCGAGCGTCGAGGCCTTCTGGTCGATGCTGAAGAACCGGCTGAAGACCGAAACCGCCTGAGCGCCCGGTCGAGAGCCGGGGCAATCCCGCGAAATAATGCTACGCAAACAACGCCCACGCCGCACGAATGATTCTATGTCGAACCGGCATTGGGAACGATGACCGCATGTCCATAGACAGGCTGAACCCTAGCACTAACCGCCGAATAGGCGGCCTTGGCAGGGTTCAGGGCGGAGAAAAAACATGATCGAGGGACCGGCAACTGCGGCCGCGAGCGGCAAGCTCAACATTTCCACATCGCTTATCGCGATCTCGCTTTACGCGGGTCTGATGAGCTTCGCGAGCACCGCGCAAGCCCAGGACACCACCGCACCGGCTGACGAGCAGGCGATAGAGGGAGGCGATGACATTGTCGTGACGGGGTCGCGCATCGGCCGTCCCGTTCTCGACCTGCCGACACCTGTCGGCGTCGTCACGTCCGAAGCGCTCGACAATAATAATGCGCAATTCGACATCGGCCGCGCGCTCGCGCAGCAACCGTCGATCGGCTTTTCCGGGAGCATGCAGCAAAGCCAGCAGACGGGCGCCTCGGGCTCGCGCGGCGAAAACAGCGGCGGTCTGGCGCTCGTCGATTTGCGCAGCCTCGGATCGAACCGCACCCTTGTGCTCGTCAACGGCAAACGCCGCGTCGCGGGCGCCACCGACAGCACCGCGATCGACCTCAATTCGATCAACCCCAATCTGATCGAACGCATCGAGGTCATCACCGGCGGCGCATCGGCAATTTACGGCTCCGACGCCGTATCGGGCGTGGTCAACATCATCCTCAAGGATAATTTCGACGGATTTCGCCTGTCGTTCAACGGCTCGCAGCCCACGCGCGGTGGCGAAGGCCTGACCTATGGTGCCAGCCTGGTCGCTGGCCAGAATTTCAGCGAAGGCCGAGGCAACATCACGGTCGCCGCCGACTATACGAAGGTGCAGGAAATCACGCCGCGCCAGGCCGACATGAAAAATTATGTCGCCATGATCAATCCCGCGGACACCGGCCCCGACGACGGCATTCCCGACTATATCGTCACCCCCGGCGGCGAAGCTTTGCGTTTTTCGGGCTATGGCGTCGTCGGTTTCGGCGGCGACACCGGCGGCCTCGGCCGTTTCGTCTTCAACGACGACGGAACCGTGCGCCCCTTCCCCACCCCCAGCCTGACCGACGGCAGCCTGTTTGGGATTTTCGACGATTGCGGCGTCGCCTGTTTCCGCTTCGACGATTCGATCTCGATCGTTCCCGATATCGAACGCTACAACCTCAACCTCAGCGCGCATTATGACTTCAGCGACAGCGTGCGCGGCTATTTCGGCGTCGATTATAACAATACGTCGAGCTATGGCCGCGGCCAGCCGGTGATCCGGTCGGGCGCCGTGATCAACATTGCGCAAAACGCCTTCCTGAACGAAGATTTCCGCCAGGACCTGCTCGCAGCGGGTGCGACGACCTTGCGCCTCGATCGGCTTTATACCGACGTCGGCCTCCGCTTCAGCCAGGTCGACCGCAACAGCCTGTCCTTCGTCGGCGGCTTCAAGGGCGAGTTCGAGACCGGCTTTGCCGACCTTCGTTATGATGTCTACGGCACCTATGGCCGGACCAAGGCGAAGTTCATCGGCTATAACCGCCTCGTCGTCCCCAACCTGCTCGCCGCGCTTGATGCCGTGGTCGATCCGTCGAGCGGACAGATCCGCTGCCGGATGGACGTGCCCGCGCTTCAGCCGGTCGGCTATGTGCGCCCCAATATTCAGGGCAGCGCCCCTTGCTCGCCGTTCAACCCCTTCGGTTCGACCGCGAGCTCGGATGATGCGCGCAATTTCGTCAAGGCGACGACGGTCTCCGAAGCGTTTATCCGCCAGACGACCGCGGGCTTCTCGCTCGCAGGCGATACCGAGAAATTCCTGACGATGCCCGGTGGCGGCACGGTCGGTTTCGCGCTGGGCGCCGAATATCGCAAGGAACGCAACGGCCGCACGACCGACCCGCTGGTCAAGGCCGGGCTCACCAACCAGGCGGCGACGCAGGATTATGAGGGCGGCTATCACGTCACCGAATTTTTCGGGGAACTCAGCATCCCGATCCTGACCGACATGGCCTTCTTCAAACTGCTGTCGGTCGAGGGCGCCGTCCGCCACGCCGATTACAGCCACGCTGGACAGGCAACCTCTTGGAAGGCCGGCGCGATCTGGGAGCCTACCGACGGTCTGCGCCTGCGCGCGACGATCAGCCGCGCCATCCGTGCCCCGAATATTTTCGAGGCATTCCGCCCGAGCGAAGGGCAGACGACCAACGTCAACGACCCCTGCGCCCAGACCAACCTCGGGCTCAACCCGAACCGCGCCGCCAACTGCGCCGCGCTCGGCCGTCCCGCGGGATTTACCCCGCTCAACGGCGGTGTCGGGGTGCCCTTCATCGTATCGGGCAACCAGAATCTCAGCCCCGAAGTGTCGGACAGCTGGACGGCGGGCATCGTGCTCACCCCGAACTTCGCGCCGGGACTCCAGATTTCGGCCGACTGGTTCAACATCGAGATCGACGACGCGATCAGCTTCCTCAGCCCGCAGCAGATCGCCGAGAACTGCGTCGACCGCGCGGGCGGACCCGATCTCGACCTCTGTTCGCTGATCACGCGCGAAACAAACACCGCCAGCCCCAACTTCTTTGGCATCACGACGGGCAACAGCACTTATGTGAACACGTCGAAGCTGGAAACGTCGGGGCTCGACACGCAGGTCTTTTATGCCCGGCCGCTCGGTAGCGGCCGCATTTCGGCCAATCTGGCGTTCACTTACCTGCACCGCCTGCGGACCTACACCTTCCAGTCGCGGCCCGACCTCTTCACGGTGCTCGAAGGTTTCTACGGCTATCCCAAATATAAGGGTGTCGTCGGCCTGACCTATTCGAGCGGCCCGCTGACGCTTGGCTGGCAAGGGCGTTACCAGTCCAGCCAGGCGCTGACCGACATCTCGCCGGGGATCAGCCGCGAACTTCTGTCGCCGGACCGCACCGGGTCGCGCTTCTACAACGACATCTCGGCCTCCTACACGCTCTCGATGAACGGTCCGCAGGAAGCGAAATTTTCGTTCGGCGTCACCAACCTCTTCAACGAAAAGCTGCCGGTGATGGAATCGGTTCAGGTCATCGATCCGTCGGGGGGCGGTTTCGAGCAATTCGGTCCGGTCGTCCGCGTCGGGCTCGAAGTGAACTTCTGATCCCGACCCTGCCGCATGAGGCCCGCGTGACATTCGCGCACGCGGGCCTCATGTCGTTCTAGAAGGAGAATCCACCTTGCCCGGTCAGGAAGGCGCGATCTTGAATACCGAAGCCGTCCGCCCCGCGCGTCAGAGGGGCTTCCTGGGCTTTGTCGAGCGGGTCGGGAACCTGCTCCCCGACCCGACGATCATCTTCCTCTATCTGATCATCGTGCTGATGATCGTGTCGGCGATCGGCGCGGCGCTGGGGTGGAGCGCGTCTTTACCCTATTCGGGCAAGACCGCGCCCGCGGGCGCCGAACTCGCGGACGGCGTCCTGACCTATCGCGCGTCGAACCTGTTTTCAGCCGACAATATCGCGCGCCTTTTTACTGAAATGCCGCGCACCTACGCCAGTTTCACGCCGCTCGGGATCATCCTGACAATCATGATGGGCGCAGCGGTGGCCGAGCGATCTGGGCTGTTCTTCGCGCTGATCCGGGGATCGCTCCGCAACACGCCGCGCCGCTACATGACGCCGATCATCGCGGTGGTCGGCATGGTGTCGCACCACGCCGCCGACGCCGCCTATGTCGTCCTCATCCCGATGGCGGCGGTGCTGTTCGCGTCGGTCGGGCGGCATCCGCTCGCCGGAATTGCCGCTGCGCTTGCCGCCGTTTCGGGGGGCTATGCCGGCAATATCATGCCCGGCCAGCTCGACGTCCTGCTGTTCAGCTTTACACAGGAAGCCGCGCGCATCGTCGAGCCCGGATGGACGATGAACCCGCTCGGCAACTGGTATTTCATCCTTGGCATCGTTGTCTTTTTCACACCGATCATCTGGTTCATCACCGACCGGGTGGTCGAACCGCGCCTTGGCGCATGGAATGAGGAGGTCGACGACGAACTGCGCGCCGACCTGGAAAAAGGCGATCTCAGCGACGATGAACGGCGGGGGCTTCGCCGCGCGGGGATTGCCGCCTTGCTGGTGGTTTCACTCTTCGCGGCGTTGTGCCTGTGGCCCGGATATACGCCGTTCATCGACCAGGATGCCACCGGCCCGATCCGCCTCCAACCGCTCTATGGCTCGATGATCGCGGCCCTGTTCCTGCTGTTCCTTTTTACGGGGGTCGTCTTCGGCCGCGCTGTCGGCACGGTCAAAAATTCGGCCGACGTCATCGCGATGATGCGCGAGGGGGTGAAAACCATTGCGCCCTATCTCGTCTTCGTATTCTTCGCGGCCCATTTCGTCGCGATGTTCAACTGGTCGGGCATCGGGCCGATCATCGCAATCAGCGGCGCCGAAAATCTGCGCGGCATGAACCTGCCCGCCCCCGTGCTCCTCGTCTGCGTGCTGCTGCTGTCGTCGATCATGGACCTGTTCATCGGGTCCGCGACGGCGAAATGGAGCGTTCTGTCATCGGTCGTGGTGCCCATGTTCATGCTGCTGGGCATCAGTCCCGAAATGACGACCGCCGCCTATCGGATGGGCGACAGCTATACCAACATCATGACGCCGCTGATGAGCTATTTCCCGCTCGTCCTCGTCTTTTGCCAGCGGTGGGACAAATCGATGGGGGTCGGATCGTTGCTCGCACTGATGCTGCCCTATGCGCTCTGCTTCATGGCAACCGGGATCATGATGGTCGTTGCCTGGGTCGCACTCGACCTGCCGCTCGGCCCGCATGCACAGGTCTTTTATCCGGTTGCATCGCACGGCGCACCTTGAGGGAGCCGACAATGAAATCCGCCGCCGAACATGTAACGATGTTCAATAAGCATTGGGGTCGGATGCTTGCCGCCCCTAGCCTGATCTTGCCGCTGCGCCAGGAGGTGCGTCCCCATGTCCGTTGACCTGACACCACTCGAAGCCGACATGACCGCCTGGCGCCGGCATATCCATCAGCATCCCGAACTCGGTTTTCACGAACAGGATACGGTCCGCTTCATCCTCGACCTGCTCGAAAGCTTCGGGGTCGACGAGGTCGCGACCGGCATCGGCGGCACGGGCATCGTCGCGACGATCCGCGCCGGAACGTCAAGCCGCGCGATCGGCATCCGCGCCGACATCGACGCGCTGCCGATGACCGAACTCGCCGAGTCCGATCATAAATCCTGCACCCCCGGCGTGATGCACGCGTGCGGCCACGACGGGCACACGACGATGCTGCTTGGCGCCGCAAAGCATCTCGCCGCGACGCGCAACTTCGACGGCGCGGTCCACCTGATCTTTCAGCCCGCAGAGGAATCACTGGGCTATCAGGGGCCGGGCGGCGATCCCGACGGCGGCGCCAGCGCGATGATCCGCGACGGGCTGTTCGATCGCTTCCCGATGGACGCGATTTTCGGCATCCATAACCGGCCGGGCATCGCCGCAGGCAAGCTCGCCGGACGCGCGGGCGCGCTTTACGCCGCCGCCGACAAGTTCGAAATTGTCGTGTCGGGCAAGGGCGGCCATGCCGCGCGCCCGCACCTGACGGTCGATCCCGTGCTCGTCGCGGCGCACATCATCGTCGCGGTACAGAGCATCGTCGCACGTAATACCGACCCGATGGACGCCGCAGTGGTCTCGATCTGTAAGGTCGAGGCGGGCACCGCGTTCAACATCATCGCCGACGAGGCCCGCCTGGGCGGTACGGTGCGCACCCTGTCACGCGCCAGCCAGGACGCAACCGAACGGCGCCTGCGCGAAATCGTCACCGGCATCGCGGCCTCGTTCGGCGCGACGGCGGACCTGCATTATGAGCGCGGCTATCCCGCCCTGCACAATCCGGCCGATCTTTACGCAAGCGTCCGCGACATTGCGATCGGCATCGTCGGTCCCGACCGCTTCGTCGACCTCGACGCGCCGGGCATGGGGGGCGAGGATTTCGCACGCTACCTCGACGTCGTTCCCGGCTGCTTCCTCCTCCTCGGCAATGGCGACGAGGGGCCGGGGTCGGTGATGCTGCACAATTCGCACTATGCCTATGACGACAGCATTTCGCCGACGGGGGCGGCGCTGTGGGTCGCGCTGACCGAAACATTCCTGCCGAAACACATGCCTTAGGGAGACGCCTGGATGCGCCGTTCGATTGCCGCCCTGCTTCATGGTTCCGCCGCATTGCTGCTGGCGGCGATTCCGCCCGTACAGGCGCAGGAAAAGGTCAGCATCTACCGCGACGATTTCGGCGTGCCGCATGTCCAGGCGGACACGTCGGGCGCGGTGATGTTCGGCGCGGGCTATGCGATCGCGCACGACCGCCTCGCCGCGATGGAACTGGCGCGCCACAACACGCAGGGCCGCCGCGCCGAGCTGGTGGGTGCCTCGGCGCTCGAAAGCGACAAGATGATGCGCGGCCGCAAGCTGCCCGACGCCGTGCTGATGCAGCGTTACAGGGCTCTGGCGCCCGAGCATCGCGAAATGATCCAGGCGATGGTCGACGGCATCAACAAGCGCATCGACGAAGTGAATGCCGATCCCGCCCGATTGACCCCGCTCGAATTCATCCGCTGGGGAATCAAGCCGACGCGCTGGAGCCTGACCGAATATCTTGCGCTGATCACCGCCGCGCCGCTCGGCCGCGATAGCTATGAGATCCAGAACCTCAAATTCCTGACCGAGATGACGGCGCGTTACGGCCCGGAAAAAGCCTGGGCGATCTTCAACGATGTCGTGCCCATTTCCGATCCCGATTCCCCCACGACCATCCCCGCTGGCGACGATCTTGCCCCTGCCCGGCCGGTGCCGACCCCCGTGCTCGCGCCGGTCCAGCTACCGCCGGGCGGCGTCGCGTCGGCGGCAGCGCAGGTGGCGCCACGCAAGCCGGTGAAAGGCGCGAGCCGCTGCATGGTGATTGGCCCCCAAAAATCGGCCAGCGGCAAGGTGCTGATGATGGAAGCGACCGCCGATGGCCCCGAAATCCACCTGCACGGCGGCGGTTTCGACAATGCGGGCTTTGGCTCGACCGGCTGGGGCGTGCCAACGATGGGGCGCGGCGCCCAGCACGGCTGGCTGCTTGTGTCGGGCAGCAGCGAAGCGGGAACCGTCTTTGCCGAAAAACTCAACCCGAAGAACCGTTACGAATATTGGTACAAGGGCGCATGGAAAAAAATGGAGCATCGGACCGAGACCTTCAAGGTCAAGGACGGCGCGGCTGTGACGCACGAAGTGGCGTGGACGATCCACGGGCCCGTGATCGCATGGGATGCCGAAAACGGGACCGCCTATGCACAGCAGATGGGGGTCCACGGCCGCGAACTCGACACATGGATCGCCTTCGCCGAAATGGGCCGCGCCAAAAGCCTCGCCGAGTTTCGCGAAAAGGGCGTCGACCGGCTCGGCTGGAATCTGGGCGCCTGTTATGGCGGCGAGGATGGCACGATCGCCTATTTCGAGGCGGGCGCGCTGCCAAAGAAAGCCGCCGGGGTCGATCCACGCCTGCCGACACCCGGCACCGGCGAATATGAATGGACCGGCTTTCTGACGCGCGATGAAAAGCCGCACATGATCAACCCGCGGCAGGGCTATCTCTTTTCATGGAACAGCAAGGCGACGGGCTGGTCGCAAGAGGGCGACAATGCCCGCATCGGCGCGACGTTCCGAACATGGCTCGGCGATCGGCTGGCGAAGAATGGGGAGGCGCTAACCCTGCTCGACATGCGCGAGTTCAACGGCCGGATTTTCAACGCGCTCGGCGCGGTCGACCGCAATCAGGCGGCGCCCGACTTTTTCGCGCCCTATCTGCGCAAGGCGATCGAGGCGAGCGACGATCCCGACGTGAAGCGCGCGGGCGAATATATGCTCGGCTTCAACGGGCTTTATCAGGATCGCGACGGCGACCATCGCTATGACGACCCCGGCCTGACCCTCTATCGCGCCTGGCTTCAGGTCGCGCCGCGCGTCGTTTTCGGCGACGATATGGGCAATTGGTGGAAGGCGATCGACGATGGGCGCTACCTCACCTATCAGTCGAGCCTGTTGCTGCGCGCGTTTCAGGGCGATGCCGCGGGGGCGCCGCTCGCCGTCGACTATTTCAACGGGCGCGACCGCACCGCGGTGATGATCGACACGATCAAGGCGACACTTGCCGAGGTCAAACCCCGTTTCGCCGGCAAGGATATGGCCGAGTGGAAGCAGCCGATCTTCTGGAAATATTTCGATGCGTCGCTCGAAACCCCCGCGCGTCCCCAGATGGCAGAGGACGCACCCGAAAAGCGCCTGTCTGCGGTGCTGCGCCTCGGCCCGACGATGGCGCCGCACAATGGCGGCGAAAGCTGGGTCGGGCTGATGGAGATCGGCGCTGACCGGCGTGCGCTCTATTCGGTCGTCGATGCGGGCGGGCAGAATCTCTTCATCGGCCCCGACGGCAAGGGCAACCCGCACCTCACCGACCAGACGATAATGCACGAAACGAACGAGCTGAAGAAGATCGAGCTGTCGCCAGACCGAATACGCAAGACGGCGCGTGCCGCGACGACGATCGAATATCGGCCAAAAGCCCGTTAGCGCGCGGCGGTCGGCGATGATGGAACGGCGGACGATGCTGGCTATGCTCGGCCTGATGCCGATCACCGCCTGCGCGCGCCAATCGCGTGCGCCGGGCGAACTATGGGTCGGATCGTCACCGACGGGCGTTCCGTTCAGCTATGTCGACCCCGCAACCAACGAACTGACCGGCGCGATGATCGACATCGCGCGACGCGTGCTGCGCGAGATTGGGTTGACGGGGGACTATCGCGCCGCGCCCTTTGCCGCCCTGATCCCTTCGCTGACAACTGGGCGGATCGACATGATCGCGGCGGCGATGCAGCGGACTCCCGACCGCGAAAAAATCGTCGATTTCAGCGCGCCGGTCTTCTCCTATGGCGGCGGGCTGGTCGTGCGACGCGAAGATCGCGGCGCCTATCCCGCCCTGTCCGCCATAGGCGACAAGCGCGTCGGCGCACAGGTCGGCACGCGCTTTGTGGACCAGCTCCGCGGCGCCGGCGTCGGCCGCGTCAAAACCTATGACGGGTTGGGCGAAATCGTCCGCGACCTTGCCAACGGCCGGATCGACGCCGGTTATGGCGACGACCCCATCCTCCGCTACCAGCTTCGCGTCGGCCCGCAGCGGCGAGTCCGTATGGCCGACGACTTCACGCCGCCGGTCAAAGAGGATCTTTGCCTGATCGTCGAGAAAGGCAATCCGCTCCTCGCCCGGCTGAACGACGCGATCGCGCGCCTGCGGAAAGACGAAATGCCTGCGATTCTGCGTCGCTGGGGGCTTGGCTGATGCAGGAATTTCTTGCGGACGCCGCACTGTTCCTGCCGGTCCTGCTGCGCGGGCTCGGCATGACGCTATTGCTCACCGCCGCTGCGCTGGCCGTCAGCATCGCGCTCGGCCTGCTGTGGGTGCTCATGGGCTATGCGCGCTTTGCGCCGCTGCGCTGGATCAGCCGCGCGATCATCAACGTCATCCGCGGCATCCCGATCATCGTCCAGCTCTTCTGCATCTATTTCGTCCTGCCCGAATGGGGACTCGACTTGCCCCCTTTCGCGGCGGGGGTGCTCGGTCTCGGCCTTGCCTATTCGGTCTACCAGGCCGAAAATTTCCGCGGCGGCCTGTCGTCGGTCGACAAGGATCTGATCGAGGCGGGCACGATGCTCGGCATGACATGGCCGGTGCTGATGCGCCGCGTCGTGCTGCCGCTCGGCATCCCCGCGGCGCTGCCGTCGCTCGGCAATACGACGATCATGCTGCTGAAAGATTCATCGATCGCCTCAACGATCACGATCGCCGAACTGACGCGCGCGGGGCAATTGCTGGCAATCTCGACTTTCAAGAATGGCACGGTCTACCTCCTGATCGCCCTGCTCTACCTCGCCGCCAGCTTGCCGATGGCGGCGGCCGTGCGCGCGCTCGAACGCCGGTTCGCACGCAAATGATCCGGCTACGCGGCGTCCGCAAATCCTTCGGCGAGCGCGACGTTTTGCGCGACGTCAGCTTCGACGTCGCAGCGGGCGAGGTCGCCTGCCTGATCGGCCCTTCGGGGTCGGGCAAATCGACGATCCTGCGCTGCATCAACGGGCTGGAAAGCCACGATGCAGGAACGATCGAGGTCGATGGCGTCGCGGTTACGCCGCAATCGCTGCCACAGGTCCGCGCGGCGGTGAGCATGGTGTTCCAGCGCTTCAATCTGTTCCCGCACCGCACCGCGCTCGACAATATTATCGAGGGTCCGGTGCATGTGCTCGGCCAGCCGGTCGCCAAAGCGACGGCGCGCGCGATGGCGCTGCTCGAAAGGGTCGGCATGGCGAGCCATGCGCAGGCCTTCCCCCGCCATTTGTCGGGCGGCCAGCAACAACGCATCGGCATCGCGCGAGCACTGGCGATGGAGCCGCGCGCCATCCTGCTCGACGAACCGACCTCCGCGCTCGACCCCGAACGCGTTGGCGAGGTTTTGAAGGTGATGCGCGACCTTGCCGACGGCGGCATGACGATGATCGTCGTGACCCACGAAATCGCCTTCGCGCGCGAGGCTGCGGACCAGATCCTGTTCGTCGACGGCGGCACAATTGCCGAACAGGGTCCGGCAGCCGAATTTCTCTCCAACCCCAAAACCGATCGAACCCGGCTGTTCCTCAGCCGCGTCCGTCACCCTCTTTGACTTCGGGAGCCACCGATGACCGCCGATGCGATCAGCCTGTTTCGTCCGCACGAACTCCTCGCCGCAGGTGCGATCGCGCCCGTCCCCGTGCCGCTCGGCCAGCCGGTCTCGCAGGTGCGGTCGGCGGCGATTCCCGGCGTGGGCGCAAGCCGCCACGGCGTCTGGCACTGCACCCCGGGAGCCTGGCGCCGGCAGGTGATGCAGGCCGAATTCTGTTATTTCCTGTCGGGCGAGGCGATCTTCCATCCCGACGGCGGCGAGCCGATCCATATCTGCGGCGGTCAGGCCGCCTATTTCCCGCCCGAAAGCATGGGGACTTGGGAAATCCTGCGCGAAAGCGAAAAAATCTTCATCGTCTTTGATGAAGGCCAGGGCGCACCATGACCGCGCGCGTTCCCCCCGCCGACATCGGCAGCTATTGGCTGGCGAGTTGCGACGACGATCTGACGCCGCGCCCTGCCCTGACCGGCGACGCGACGGTCGATGTCGCGATCATGGGCGGCGGCTTTACCGGGCTATGGACCGCTTATTATCTGCTGCGCGACAATCCGGACCTGTCGATCGCGATCGTCGAGCGGCAATTTTGCGGTTTCGGCGCGTCGGGACGCAATGGCGGCTGGTGCTCGCCGCGTTTCCCGATCAACCCCGCCGCGCTCACCCGGCGCTTCGGTGCCGCGACGGCGCGGTCGATGCTGCTTGCGCAGCAGGCCATGGTCGACGACGTCGGCCGGATTTGCGACGAGGAAGGCATTGACGCCCATTTCCGGTCCGTGGGCGTGCTGACCCTCGCCCGCAGCGCCAGGCAATTGCCGTCGTTGCAGCAGTCGTTCGACGCCTATGCCCGGCTGGGCATGGGGGATGGCTGCGAACTGCTCGGCGCATCGCAGGCGCAGGACGCGGTGCACGCAACCCAGGTTCACGGCGGAATGCGGCTACGCGCTGGCGGGACGATCCATCCCGGACGCCTCGTCCGCGGCCTTGCGCGGGCGCTGGAACGGCGCGGCGTGCGAATATATGAAGGGACCGAGGTGTTGCAAACCGCCGCGGGCATACAGCCTGCGCTCATCACATCGGGGGGCACCATCCGCGCGCGGCGCGCGGTGGTGCTGGCGGGCGAAGCGTATATGACCGCGCAGCCCGCCTATCGCCGCCGGCTCATCCCGATGGCTTCGACAATCATGCTCACTGCGCCGCTGACCGCTGCTCAGTGGGACCGCGTCGGGTGGAGCGGCGGCGAATGCCTGTCCTCCTATGTCCACACCACCAACTATCTCACCCGCACCGCCGACGGGCGCATCCTGTTCGGCAGCCGCGGCGCGCCCTATCGCTACGGATCAGACATGGACGAGGTCGCGCTGCGCGAAAACGCCAATTTCGGATGGATCCGCGACCGGCTGACCGAATGGTGGCCCGCGCTGGACGGGATCGAATTTACGCACCGCTGGGCAGGCTATCTCGGCATCCCGCGCGACTGGCTGCCGACCGTTCATTTCGACCCTGTCCAGCGCATCGGCTACAGCTATGGCTATACGGGGCACGGCGTGATCAGCAGCGCGATCTGTGCACGCGCGCTCGCCGGACTGATCGTCGGCCGCGCGGCCGATCCGAACGCGCCCTATGTCCGCGCGCAGGCGCCCAACTGGGAGGTCGAACCGCTGCGCTGGGCGGGCATCCGCTATGTCCAGAATGCCTATTTGCGGATGGACGTGGCGGAGGCGGCCAAACGGCCGCCCCCGCTCGACGCGGGCCTCGCCAAATTTCTGGGCGAACCCTAAAAGCCGCTCACTTTGCCAAGTCCCCGAGCGCAGCCTCCAGACCGGGGATGAACTGCGCACCCGCTTTCAGCTCAACGCGCGACCCGGCCAGGTCGTCGCCATAGGGTTCGGCCGGTCCGCCCAGGCATTTCGACAGGAAATGTTCGGCGATCGCGGCAAAGGAAATGTTCGTCGCGTCCTTTGCATAAACATGCCCCTCGTCGGGATAGAAGGCATAGGTCACCGGCTTTCCGCGCGCTTTTAGCGCATCGACAATCTCTTCCGACTGGCTGGGAAATATCCGCGGGTCGTTGGCCCCGTTGGTGACGAGGAGTGGCTTCGCAATGGCGTCGACGCGCGCGATCGGCGAACGTCGCATCAGGTCCGCCGCGCCTTCGGGGGTCGCCGGATCACCCACGCGGTTGACGAATTGCGGGCGCTGCCAGGTCCACCAGTCGGGCATCAGAGCGACCTGCTTTACCAGGTCGCTGGGCCCGGCCAGATCGACGCCGCACTGGAAGGTGTCGGGCGTAAAACTCAGCGAAACCAGCGTCGAATAGCCGCCATAGGACAGCCCCATCACCGCGACACGATCCTTCGCCGTCACGCCCTTGTCGATCGCCCATTGCACGCCGTCGATCAGGTCGTCGTGCATCGTTTCCGACCATTTCCGATCGCCCTTTGCCATGAAATCGCTGCCGAACCCGCCCGACGCGCGGAAATTGACCGATAGCACCGCATAGCCACGGTCGGCGAGCCACGCGTGCTGCGGGTCAAAGGCCAGATCGTCGCGCAGCCAAGGGCCGCCGTGGACGAGGAGCACCATCGGGACCGGCGTCACGGGCATGCCGTCATCGCCGAGCTTCGCATTCGTCGGAAGCGTCAGATAGCTTGGCAGCGTCAGCCCGTCCCGCGACGCGATCCTGACCGGCAGACGGCGGGCGAGTGTCTGCTGTGCCAGGTCCGGCCGCGTCGACAGCAGCGGCACGAGCGCCCGGTCCTTGCGGTTCCACCAGCTATAGCGATCGGGGCGGTTCGGAACGGTTTCGAGAAGCAGCCAACGCGCGTTGTCCGGGGTCTGATCGACGATCTTGAACGGTCCGGCCACCGCCGCTTCCAGCGCGGCGAACTCCGCGCGCGCATCGTCCGACCGGACAGTCCATTCGCTGACCAGCGGGTCTTCGCGCGTCGCGAGCAACGCGCCGCTGGCTTCGTCGAACAGGGGATCGACAATATCGGCACGCATGGACGCGGCGAGCAAAGTCGTCTTGCCCGTGGCGATGTCGACCGCGACAAGGTTCGCCTTGTCGCTGGTGCGGCTGTCGAACATCAACAGCTTTCCCTGGCGGTCGAGCCCGAGGATCTTGGAATTGCGCAGCGAGGCCAGCGGAATCGTCATCAGCTCGCTCGGCCCGGCGGGGTCGAGGCGCATATAGGTCGACGACCCGTCGATATTGCCGCGAACGGCCAGCCGGATATTGAAATCGGGATCGGCAATGACGTCGATATAATTGGTTTCGTTGCGAAACACCTCGGTCCGCTTCCCGGTGGCGAGGTCGATGCGATAAATGTCGCGATAGCGGCGATCGCGGATATTCATGCCGACCAGAACTTCCCCAGGGCGGTGCTTGGACAGCTTCACAATCTTCGTCTGCACGGCGGGATCGGCGGTCATGTTGACGACGGTGCGCTTTTCGAGGTTCGCGACCCACAGCTGGCTGTGCTCCTCGCCGCCGACATCTTTGAGCACCAGAATATAGCGTCCGTCGGGGCTCCACTGGAATCCGTCGGGCGGGCGCGTATCGAACCGGGTGACGGGGACGGCCGCCCTGGGATCGTCGATCGGCGCGACCCAGACGTTGGGCACCCCGTCCAGCGGGTGCAGGAAGGCAAGCCGCTGCCCATCGGGGCTGATCTGCAATTCCGAATAGGTGGGCGACGCGAAAAGCGCGTCGCGCGGAACCAGCGCGGATGGCGACGCAGTGCCCGGCGCCGCCGCGCCGACCGCGAGGCCCGGTGTAATGATCGCCGCTCCCAGCATCGCAGCCAATGCGATGGCGCGGCAGCTCTGCCGTTCGCGCCGCAGAATGTCGAAACCCATGCCCACCCCCTTAAACAAGCCTGTTGGCACAGGCCCCACCCCTAAATCAGGCCTGTTGGCGCAGGCCAATGCCACGATCGACCCAGCTTGCCCATCGAACGACCGCGGCTCCAATGCGCAATGTGGATCAATCCATGCCGATCAGGAGGGGTAGTCACACGTCCTTGGGCCATTACAAGCGGCCAAGTGGCCGAAGGGGCATGAGTGATGGAAATGGCATGGCTGGAGGATTTCGGCGCATTGATACTCGCCGGCAATTTCTCGCGAGCCGCGTCGGCGCGCTGCGTGACCCAGCCGGCGTTCAGTCGCCGCATTCGCGCTCTCGAAGAATGGCTCGGCGTCGAACTCGTCGACCGCAGCACGCATCAGATGGTGCTGACGCCCGCCGGCAAGCGATTTGCCGTGATCGCCGAAACGGTGCTGCGAGAGATTGAGCACGGGCGGCGCGAGGTGCAGGAAATTGCCGGAACGTCGGCATCGATGGTCAAAATCCTGGTCACGCACGCCCTGGCGCTGAATTTTTTTCCGCAGTGGCTCGCGGCGCTTCAGGCGATGACAGACACCGAAATCCCGATTCAGCTGACCGCCGACAATATGGGCACGTCCGAACAGATGATGCTCGGCGGAAAGGCCCATTTCTGCTTGTGCTATTTCCATCCGGGTGCGCCGTCGGTGCTCGACGGCGCGGGGTTCCAGTCAATATCGCTGGGCCCCGATGCGCTGGTTCCGGTCAGCGCCCCGCTGGATAAGGAGGCAGGCCCGCTGCACCCGCTGACCGATGACAGTGATCATCCGGTGCAGCTGTTGGCCTATGGCGCGGAATCGGGAATGGATCGCATAGTATCGGCCATGATCGATGCGACCGCAGCCCGCGTGCGTTTCTCCCCCGTGTTCACCTCGCACACACTGATCCTCGCGCGCATGGCAAAGGATGGCAAGGGATTGGCATGGCTGCCGTTAAGCATCGTCGCCGACGATCTGAAGAACGGCACGCTGGTGCGCGCGGGCGACGCGCGCTGGGACATTCCGGTCGATGTCCGGCTGTATCGGCCGCGCGGTCGGCAATCGCCCTCCGCCGAAGCCTTGTGGCGACTGGCAACGGCGTAAACCGCGATCGCCGCGGATACGGCGCGGCATCAAACCATTTGCAACGGGCATTTGCCGGTCCGATCACGTCATTGCTAATCGCAGCGGACCGGACAGCAGCACCGCTATCGTCCCGGCGGCGGCCGCGCCGCCTTCGCCCTGCCTATCGCGTTTGGATTTCGATCGATGAAACAGCTTGCCCCTGTCGAAGCCGTGGTCTTCGACCTTCTGACCGCTCTTCTCGATTCATGGTCGCTGTGGAACCGTGCGGCCGGATCGGCCCTGGACGGGCTGCGCTGGCGACACGCCTATCTGGAGCTGACCTATGGCTGCGGTGCCTATCGCCCCTATGAGGATCTCGTCCGCGAAGCCGCCATCAAGGCGGGGGTGGCCGCATCGGCGGCCGACCGGCTGGTTGCGGATTGGAACAGGCTCCGGCCCTGGCCGGAGGCGCAGGAGATACTCGCCAGGATCGGCGCGCGCGGCGTTGCGCTTGGCGTCATAACAAATTGTTCAAAATCGCTGGGACGGCAGGCAGCAGAGCGCGTCGGCGTTCGCTTCTCGGCCGTCCTGACGTCCGAAGAAACCGGATTTTACAAACCGCGGCCGGAATCCTATCGCGCCGTCCTCGACCAACTCGGCAGCGATCCCGAAAAAACGCTTTTCGTGGCGGGGTCGCCCGCGGATATTCCCGGGGCGGCGGGCGTCGGCATGCCGGTTTTCTGGCACAACCGCGCCGGATTGCCCTTTGTCGCGAATGCAGCGCGACCGTTTCTGATCGCCGACACCCTCGACCCGCTGCGGACGCTGCCATGACGGGCGCGGACACCATCTTCGCCGGATTGAACACCCCGCGCCTGATCCTCGACGCCGACCGTCTGGAACGCAACGCCGCACAGATGCGCGCCCACTGCCAACGCCTCGGGGTCACCCTGCGACCGCATCTGAAAACCGCCAAGTCGGTCGATGTGGCGCGGGTTGCCGCAGATGGCGAGCAAGGGCCGATCACCGTGTCGACCCTGGCCGAAGCAGAGCATTTCGCTGCCGCGGGCTGGCGCGACATCCTCTACACCACGGCGATCGCTCCCGCGAAACTACCGCGCGTCCATCGCATCCAGAGCGACCATGGTGCACGCCTCTTGCTCACCCTGGACGACAGGGGCACCGCTATTGCCACCGGAGAGGCCGCGTCTGCACTCGGTGCGCGCTTCGGCATCCTCGTCGAAATCGATTGCGGCGAACATCGCAGCGGCACCGAACCGGCGTCGGACGAGCTGGTCGCCGTCGCCCGCGCGGTCGCGCACGGTTCCCCGCATGTCGAGCTGATGGGCGTAATGACCCACGCCGGGCATTCCTATGCCTTCGACGATCCCGCATCGATCCGCGCGCTGGCCGAAACCGAACGCCATGCGGCCGTGGCATCGGCGCAATTGCTGCGAAGCCACGGCTTTCCTTGCCCCATCGTCAGCATCGGTTCGACCCCGACGGTCGCATTCGCCGATCAACTGGAAGGCGTGACGGAGGTTCGCGCGGGCATATACCTGTTCGGCGACCTGTCCCAATGGTCGCGCGGCGTCTGCGCGCGCGAGCATATCGCCGTGTCCGTCCTCGCGACGGTGATCGGCCATCAGCGCCGCGGCCCCAGCCCCAGCCTGATCCTCGACGCCGGCGCCCTCGCCCTTTCCAAAGATGTGGGGGCAAACCGTTTCATGTCCAATGCGGGATATGGTCTCGTCTGCGATGCCGCCACGCTCGCACCGCTGGCTTCGCTGACCGTCGCAACCGTCCATCAGGAACATGGCGCCGTGCCCATCCCCGACGCAAGCTGGTTTGGCCGCCTTCCGATCGGCAGCCTCGTCCGCATCCTGCCGGGCCACGCCTGCCTGACCTGCGCCCCTTATGCGTCATACGATGTTCTGCGCGCGGGAAAGCTGGTGGCGGAATGGCCGCGAACAAGCGGCTGGTAAGCAAGGGAGCAATGGCGATGACGATCCAGAAAATGACCGAAATACGCTGCGCCGCCGCGCCGCCGCCCGGCGGTCATTATGCGCAGGCGGTGTTGCACCGCGACACGCTCTATGTGTCGGGGCAGCTCGGCGTGACTGCCGCGATGGCGGGGTCCGCCCCGCCATCGGTCGGCGATCAGGTCACGTTCGCGCTCCGCAACATCGAAGCGATCGCGCGCGTGATCGGAGCGTCGCTCGACGACGTCCTCCGGTGCACCATCTATGTGACCGACGTAGCGCATTGGGACGAGGTCAACCGCGCTTACGCCGCCGTCTTTGGTGCCCATCGCCCGGCACGGTCGATCATTCCATGCGGCCCTCTGCATTTTGATGCGCTGGTCGAGATAGAGGCAATCATTGCCGTCGATGCGGGCGCCGACTGGAGCGCCTGACGAACGCCCACGCGGCCTGCGTCGATCGTCACCGTCGATGGCCGAACATCAATCGTGCCGCGACGCGCCGCGCCGGTCGGTCAGGCGGCGCGTTCAAAAATGGCGGCAATGCCCTGCCCGCCGCCGATGCACATCGTCTCCAGCCCATAGCGGGCATCGCGGCGCACCAGCTCGCGCGTCAGGTTGGCAAGGATGCGTCCGCCGGTCGCGCCGATCGGGTGGCCGAGCGAGATGCCCGAGCCATTGACATTCAATATCTCGTTCCGACTGTCGTCGTCCGACCAGCCCCAACCCTTGAGCACTGCCAGCACCTGCGGCGCAAACGCCTCGTTCAGTTCGACAAGGTCGATGTCGCCCCAACCAAGCCCGGTGCGTGCGAACAGCCGCTCGACTGCCGGGACCGGGCCGATGCCCATCCGGCTTGGGTCGCATCCCGCCGCAGCCCAGCTGTGAAACCAGGCGATCGGCGCAAGCCCGAGTTCGTCGAGCTTGTCCTCGGCCACCACCAGACATGCCGCCGCGGCGTCATTTTGCTGACTGGCATTGCCCGCAGTGACCACCCCGCCTTCGAGTGCGCGCAGCTTGCCGAGCGTCTCCATTGTTGCATCGGCGCGGTAGCCTTCGTCATGCGCGAAAACGACCGGATCGCCCTTTTTCTGCGCCACCGACACGGGCACCAATTCTTCGTCGAACAGCCCGTTCGCCCACGCCGCCGCGGCGCGCTGATGGCTCTGCACGGCATAGGCATCGCATGCTTCGCGGCTGATTCCATAATCCTTCGCCAGATTTTCGGCGGTCTCGATCATCCCGCTGATCACTCCGAAACGTTCAACCGGCTGCGACATCAGCCGCCCGCGCGTCAGCCGGTCGTGCAGCGTCAGATTGCCTGCGCGAACGCCTTTGCGAATGTCCGTGCTGTAATGTTCGACGTTCGACATCGATTCGACCCCGCCTGCGACGACGACTTCGGACATGCCCGTCTGCACCATCATCGCGGCATTGGCGATCGCCTGGAGCCCGGAGCCGCAACGGCGGTCGAGCTGGTAACCCGGCACGTCGAGCGGCAGCCCAGCGGCGAGCCACGACCAATGCCCAATGCTGGGCGCCTCGCCATTGCCATAGCCTTGCGAAAACACGACGTCATCGACCCGCGACGGGTCGATCTTCGTCCGCTCGACGAGCGCCTTCAGGATCACCGCGCCCAGCTCGCCGGCGGTCATCGACGACAGGGCGCCTCCGAACTTGCCGACCGCGGTGCGGATCGGGGCGACGATAGCGGCGCGGCGAAGGGTCATGCGAAATCTCCGGTCGATGGATTGGGGTCAGCCTTGGGCGTGGAACTCGCGCAGCATATGCTTGGCGATCTGAAGTTGCAGGATCTGGGTGGTGCCTTCGTAGATGCGATAGATACGCGCATCGCGGAAGAAACGCTCGGCATCATATTCCGCCAGATAGCCCGCGCCACCATAAACCTGGACGCAGGCATCGACGACGCGCCCGCACATCTCGCTGGCAAACACCTTGAAGGCCGCGGCCTTGCGCAGGACATTCTCGCCCGCATCCGCGCGCCGCGTCACATCCTCCATCATGCATTCGGCGGCATAGATGTCGACCTCGCTCTGCGCGAGCATCTGCTGGATCAGCTGGAAATTGGCGATCGGCTCGCCGAATGCCTTGCGCTCGGTCGCATAGCGGACCGCGCTGTCGAGCGCGCGGCGGGCATAGGCGGTCGCCGCGGCGCCGACCGACATGCGGCCGTTGTCGAGGCTCATCATCGCATAAGCAAATCCCTTGCCCAGCTCGCCGCCGAGCAGCGCCTCGCCTCCAACGCGGACATCCTCCATGATGACGTCGGCGATATGGCTGCCCGACTGGCCCATCTTCTTGTCCGACTTGCCGATCGTCACGCCGGGCGCGTCGAGCGGGACGAGAAAAGCCGACACATGCGCGTTCTTGGGCAAATTTTCCTTGCTCGTCCGCGCCATGATCAGGCCTAGCTTCGCAAAGGGCGAATTGGTGATGTAACGTTTGGTGCCGTTGAGCACCCAGCCGTTGTCGGTCTGAACCGCCGTCGCCTGGAGACCCGCCGAATCCGAACCCGATCCGGGTTCGGTCAGCCCGAAACACGCAATTTCGCCCGCCGCGATACGCGGCAGCCATTCGGCCTTCTGCGCGTCGGTGCCGCCATTCTTGAGCGCCGAAGCGACCATGCCGATATTGATCGAGATGATCGAACGGAACGCCGGCATCGCATAGGACAGTGTGTGGATGGTGCGGACATATTGGCTGACGTTCATGCCCGCGCCGCCGAACTCTTCGGGAATCGTCAGGCCGAACAGGCCCATGTCGCGCATTTCGGCCAGGATGTCGGCGGGGATCTGATCGGTCTCGATGATTTCCTGCTCGGCGGGGATCAGCCGGTCGCGGACATAACGTTCGAGCTGTTCGATGAACTGGTCGAAAATGTCGGCGTCCATACCGATGTTGCTCATGGCGGCTCTCCCTGTCGAATCTTGTCCCAACCAATACCCCCTTTTGCGGGATAACTTCAATATTCAGAATTGTATTTTCATATATATGAAAATATCCTGCGCGAATGACCAGTCCGGTGCCATCGGTTGCCAAGGCTTTTGCAATCCTCCGCATCCTTGCGGATTCCGACGCCCTGTCGCTGTCCGATATCGGCCGTCTCGTCGGCGTCAGCCCGTCGAGCTGCCTCAACCTGCTGAAAACGCTGGTCGGCGAAGGCGCGATCGAGCGCGATGCGCGAACAAAATTATACCGCCTGACGCCCGCGTGGCAGACGGCGGACGCCCTGCGACAGAATCGGACCCGACAACTCGTCGACCGGGCCCAACCCGCCATGGCACGCTTTGCCCAGACGCATGAAACAGCGGTGGGATTGTGGCGCATCGCCTCGCGCGACCGGATGCAGCTTGTGGCGCATGCGCAAAGCGATGCCGGGATGCGCCTCGCGCTGGCTGACGATCAGCGGCAACCGCTGGGCGCGGGCGCGGCAGGCCGTGCGATCGCGGCAGCCCAGGCAATCGGCGAAATCGAATTGGCGCGACGCTTTGCGCCCGTCCGTTGGCAGTCCGCTTTGACGTTCGCGGCCTATGCCGAACAGGTCGCGGATGCTGCCGCGCGCGGGTTCGGCCTCGATCGCGGCCACGCGCATCGCGGTGTGCATACCGCCGCCGCCGCGATCACCGGCGTCGCACCGGGCTTCTGCCTTACCGCCTCCTTCGTCGTCGGATCGCGCCCCGACGACGCGCTGGACGATATCGGCGGCGCGCTCGCCGAACTGGGCAAACAACTCGCCGCCGCTTAGCGGGGAGAACGGCGCGAACGCCGGCGTTCAGGGCACCGTGAAAGTGACCAGCAATGTGTCGCGGTAATAGCCCGCGGCACGGCCAGTCGCGCTATCGGGAATCTCGATCCGGATCGGCACATCATGCTCCGCGCCATCTTCGCGGAACGGCATGGGGATGGCATTCCCGGCCGAGGGATCGACCGCAATCCCGCGGACGTTCAACTGATAGGCGATGCCCGGCGCGCCGTGCGCATGGGCAAGGCGGCCCCCATTCTGCGACCGAAAGCTGACATTGACGTCGGCGTTGGCGCGCACCGTAAAGTCGATCTCGCGCTCGGCGGCGCCGCTGATGTCGCCCAGGTCGATGCTGGTTTCGCGCAGCCCGGGGCCGAAATCGGGCGACCGTATTTCCAGACCCGAAGCGACGCGGGTCGCAATCGTCAGCGGAACTTCCGCCTGCAGGCGTTCGCTGCCCTCCTCGGCCGTGAACACGCGCAGCAAGGCCTGGCCCTGATAGGTTCCGCTGCGGACAAACTGGCCCGCGGGAATCGCGACGAGCAGCGGCACCAACTGAACGCTCGATCCCGCCGCGAACTGCCCCTCGATCCGCGAAGTCTGCGTGCCGAAATAATCCGGGCTCAACAGCGACGGGCCATTGGTCGTGGAAAGAATGTCGAAACCGAGGCTGCTGGCCCCGCTGGTCAATTGCGGCGTGGCCGAACCCGATGCCGCGCTGCCGGTCAGCGCATAGCGACACGCCGCGCCGCTATGCCGCATTTCGACCGCGACGGTTTCATAGGATTCGCCCCCCGCGAACACTTCATACCCGCGGCCAAGCGGCCCCAACCAGTCGACCGAGGATGCCAGTTGCAGCTCGATGCGGCACGGGCCGCCGTTGGGGTCGATATCCTCCTGCGCTGCAACAGGCGTAGATGCAGCGGCCAAAAGAAACGAAAAACCCAATGCCTGGATCTTGCTATTCATCGCCATTCTCCTTGGCTGGCGCGGGGGCGTCGATTTCGAGTTTTACCGGAGCGCCGAGGCGGAAGAGGCCGTCGGCATCGTCGGGAACGTCGATCCGGGTGCTGACCCGCTGGCCGCCGACTTGCAGATCGACGGCATAGCCGCGCCCGGCTTCGACACCCTCGACGAAAAAGCGTCCCGTCTCGTTCGTAAACAGCTGGATCGGAGGACCGCCCGGCTTTCCGTCCGCGCCGATCACCGTCGCCTCGCCCGACGCGTAGGATATGGGATCGCCGTCGCGGTCGGCGAGATTGCCGACGATCGACACATTATTCTCGCTTCCGACCGGGATGTAATAACCAGCGCGATACCCGGGGGTTAGCATGAAAACCTGCCCACCCAATGAATTGCCGACGGGCGCATCGGGCGCATCGACCTGGATGCCGCGATTGAAATAGGGCGCAAGCGTGCTCACCACCGCTGGGCCAAGCGCGCCGCTGCGCGCCGTATATTGGACATCGGTCGAACCGAAACCGACGCGCGGTTCGACCATCAGCTGGAGTCCGCCCGCCGCCTTGTCGGGATCGAAAATGGCGAAACCGTTGCTGACCGGGCGGCTGAGCGCAAAATGGCCGTCCGCCATGACCAGCGCAGTGCCGAAGGTAAATTCGCTGCGAAGGTCGCGGCTGTCCTTGTCGGTGAAATAGTTGCGGGCGATCTGCTCGAACGTGGCCTCGAAGCGATTGTCGACATAGGCGACGCGGCCCGACACGCGGTCGGCCCCATCGCGGCGCTCGATCGCGGCGCTGGTGCTGAGCGAACCGATACCGCTCGTTCCTGTTCGCGAATAATTCAGGCGCGCATTATTGTCGTTGCTGTCGAACGTCGCATTCACCGACGAGCGGCCGAACGGGATGAGCAACCCGATGTTGAAGGCCGGCCCGCGATCTTCGGGAGTGCTCCGATATTCAAGGCTGGCAGAAAAGTTTCCGAACCGGAATCGGTGCGAATAATTGACGCCGACGGCATAGCCTTTGCCGAATCCGCGGAACCGCTCGAACGAACCATAGATCTGAACGCGAGCAGGTTCGCTGAGGCGCATCCCGGCGCGCAGACGCGCTTGCATCGAAATCAACTCCCCGCCCAAAATCGAATTGAGCGACCGATAGTCTTTTCCGGTCAGAAGCAGGACGCCATCGACGGTCAGGTCGCGCGTCGCATCGGTATCGCGCCAGCGATATTGCAGGCTGGCCCGGCCGGCGGTAGCTTTCGGATTGAGCGCATCGACCGCAGCGTTGACCGCAAATGTGCCCACGCCCGTCGCCCACAGGACCTCGCCACCGAGGTTGGAGAAATTCTTGTCGCCCTCCCAATTGATGCCGAGGGTGAGCGACTTGTTGACGCCATATCGAAGATAGCCGGTGCCGTTGTAATTTCCGGTATCATAGCGGCGCACGCCATCCTCGTCGCGAAACGGCACGCCGACGTTGATCGCAAAGTCCAGCAGCCCGGGGTTCAGCAGGTCGATGTCGAAAAAGGCCGGAAACGACAGGCGCTCGGTCTCGCCGCTGTCATAGGTGATGATCAGTTCGACGTCGTTGGCCGCCGACGATACCAGCGGAAAATCGCGCAGCCGATACCGTCCGCTCGACAGGTTGAAGGTCCGCGACGGGATGCCGTTGACCAGCACATCGACCCGCGCGGGCCGTTCAAGCTGGAATTCCTGTTCGGGCACGGGGCGGATGTTGAGATAGGGATTGATCGAATATTTTCGGTACATCGACGCACCGGCGATCCGCGGTGCAAGCTGGAACGGACGGCGCCCGATGGTAAGGTCGCCCAGTTCATAGCGGATGAGCGAGGCGCGATCGTCATAGGTCAGGCGCACGTCGCCGCGGCGCAGCCGCCTGTTGCTCCGGTCATCGTAACGAAGCTCGGCCTCCGCAACCAGCCCGTGCAGATTGGCGGCCAGGTCGATATCGGCGGCGGTGCGGTAAAGCCCTTCGCCGGGCCCCGGCATATCTTCGATATAGGTCATCCCGATGCGCGCCGACACATAGGCTGAAATGCTGCTCTGCTTGACGCGTTCCAGGTTCGCCTGCTTCCGAACAGACCGGATGACCAGATCGGACACGTCCCGCATCTGCGCCGGTATGCGCACCGCCAGGACCAGATTTGCTTCGTCGAACTCGACCTCGATGCCAAATCCCCGGATATCGGAAAAGGGCACGTCATCGCGGCCATTGGCGAGGGCTGCGACCTGCTCTTCCAACCCGGCCACCAGCGTCGGGGCCAGTATATCGCGCACGAACCGCGCACTGACGCTTCCCTCGCCCGCACCTGTCGGCTTGATCAGATAATCGCCGACATAGATATTTTCGATCTGGGCGGCGTAGTCGCCGGCGCTGATCGCGGGCCGCGCACGGCCGAACACCTGTTTGAATATATCGTCGGGAGAGGCATCGTCCGCGACATCGCCTGACGCCGCGTCGGGAGGTGATGCTGGTGCATTTTCGTCGGCGTCGGCGCGCGGTTGGATCGGTGCGGCGGGGGTCTGGGCCCAGGCGCCTCCGGCGGCGAACGCAAGCAGCGCCAGAAGCGACGCATTGAAGAGCAGGCGAGGTCTGGATGCGGAACGCAAATGGGACAGCCCGGCTCTACGACCGACTATTTTAGCACGGTATAGTCGGTCTTGAGCGTTCCGGTCAGCGGACCGTCGGGCAGACCTTCGGGCCAGGGCAGCCGGATCTTGCGCTCGCTGCCCGCAAGGACGTTGAAATTTTGAAGCGGACCTGCCGAAGCGCCGGAAATTATCTTTTCGGTGCCGCCCGCCGCGGAGCGCAGCGTGATCGCGGGCTTGTCGAGCAAAGCGCGCGCATTGCCGTCATTCTTGATCGTCAGTTCCAGCCAGGTCACGCCCTTGTCGTCCTTGACCGGCGCGGCACCGCTCAGCGTCGCCGACGGCGCACTGCCCGCCGGCACGACATATAGCGCGGCTTCATATTTATAGGTCAGATTGACCTTGGCGTTAACTTCGCCCTGCTGCTGCGATTTGAAGTTGATCGGCAGCTGGGTCGTGACGATACGAAAGGCCTGTTCGCGCGTCGGCTTCGGATCGCCGATCCAGCGCACCTTGAACGCCTGGCTCGATCCCGGCTGGATGACCATCTGCGGCGGCGAAATGATGATGTCGTCATTTTCGGCGGTTAGCTTGTCGCTGCCGTCGGGCAATTGTTCGCGCCGGAACGCCTTGACCTCGATTGCGATCGGCACCTTGTGCGAATTGGTGATCGTCATCTGCTGCGCAGCGCCTGCGCCGCTGGGCGTCAACTGCACCACGATCGGTTTCAGGTCATAGGCGCCGAGCAGCGACGGTGCCGCAGCGGCAACGACCGCACATCCCGCAAAAGCAGCGAGCAGATATTTGTTCACGATGAAACCCTCCCCGCCCGTGCCATAAAGTGCCGGGCGGAATATGGAAAGGGCCGGAGGATGCAGCGCATCGTCCGGCCCTTCCGCGTGAAAGCCGAAGCTTAGAGTTGCGCTGCCAGCGTGATGGTCAGCGTGTCCGAATAGTCACCGGCAACCGCATATTCGCCGGGGTTGTCGAAGCTGAGATCGAGGTTGCCCGAACGAGCGCCGCCGTTGAGCAGAATGTTCTGCCAGTCATTGTTGGTGACGATCGTGACAGGGCTGCCCTGCATCGCTGCCGAGTTCGTCGACGTCGCGCTGAAGCCGAAGAAGCTGGCTTCGACGTTATAGTCGATGTTCACAAGGCCGCCGCTGGTGGTGTTCTTCATGCCGCCATTCAGCGACGACAGCGACACCGTGTAGGGCGAGTTGCACGAATAGACGATCGCGAGCGCGCCCTGGTTGCCGGTGTTCAGCATGTCGACATTGTACGAACCCGAACCTTCGGGGATCAGTTCGCAGTTGCTGGCAACCGAACCGCTGAGCGCGATTGCATAGCTTTCATCGTCCGGGGTAACCTGCGCGGCAGCCGGAACGGCGGCGATGGCGAAGGGCAGCGCGGCGAGGATAAGTGCTTTTTTCATTGGGTAGTCCTTTCCAAACATTAACTAGGGTAGGTGATTGGAGAGGCCCGGCCGATCGACCAGACGACACCTACGGGTATGTTCTTGGAAAGAACCCCCCCCGCATTGCCTCTCGGAAACAGAAATTACGGGCACCGTGAGAGGAAACCCACCGCGCAGGAGACTCGATTCGTGTTCCGTCGAGCAACGATTCGGCGCCAACGGAGTCGCTATGCGCGCTCCTGGTTCGCGAAATCTTCATCGGTTCTTAAGTGCGACTCTTAAGAGTCCGGCACAACGCTTTAGCGCTGCGGCGCCATGCCCTGCTTTACGTCGCCACCGCCCAAAATGGCGATTCGCGTCAGGAATCCGTCAGATTCGGCATGAATCGCCAGTGCCGCTTTCGCGTTACCGAAGCGCCGCTCCATGTCCCGCTTTGACGCAACTCGGTTAATGTGACGCGGAAAGTTTGCAGATAACTTAGCTTTCTGTAATTAAAACTTCAGGAATCAATCGCTACCGGCGAAAGCGTAGTGGGGTTTCTCATCAAGGTCGCAAGAGGGAAGAACGCCGTGCGTTGCGGCGTTTGGGGAGGTTTTTGCGGGCTCTAAACCTTGGATGCCGCACCCTCCCGACATCGGGCTGAGGGCAATGAAGCATACGGTATATTCGGTTCTGGTGCTGTGCCGGGAAACGCTCCTGCGCGAGGCAATAACCGACTCGCTGGCCGGGCATGACGGCGTCACGGTCGCCGGAAGCATGTATCTTTCCGCAAATCTTGGCGACGAGTTGAACATCGATCCGGATGTCGTCGTCTATGTCGACACCAGCAGCGATCAGCGTAACCTGGAGCGCGACGTGGCGAACGCCCATCTTTTGAAAACCGCGCGGTGGATCGTCCTCAGCGACCAGAGCGGCGGAACCTTGGTGTCGCGGCTGCGCGAATTACGCGCGGGGATTTCCTTCGCACCGCTCAGCATCACGCGCCATGCGCTGTCGCACCTCGTCGCTCTGTCGGCTTGCGGCCATGAAGTGCGCCTCGACGACTGCCGCGAACACGCCCCCTCCGACGAGCGCATCCAGATCATGGGCGCGGGGCTCGCGCCGTCGCAATGGAAGCTGCTCCACCATCTGGCACTCGGCCTCTCCAACAAGGAGATTGCCCGCAAGGAGAGCGCGACGGTCAATGCGGTCAAGGTTCGCGTCCGCACGTTGCTCAATCGTTTGAACGTGACGAACCGCACGCAAGCGGCGGTACTGATCGCGCGGGCGGGCCTTTTTGAACAGGGCAATCTGCGCCGGACCAACGTCGTCGAGCTGCGCCGGCCATCGCCCGAACACCGGGTTGCCAGCGTCCAATAGCCAAATCTGCGGCGGTGCGCCGTTCAAAGTCTTTCGATGTGCCCCCTCAGGCTGTCGAATTCCGCGGCGATATGCCGGGCATAGGGCAAGCCGCTGTCGCGGATCACAAGATCGCCCTCGTGCCAGTCAATGACGCCGCGCCGCTCATAATCCCGCAGGGCATCGCGAACGCGTGCGCGCTGCGAACGCGCGAGATGGGTGCGGCCGTTGCAGATGATTTCGCGGATATGCCGCGCCCGCACCTGCTGGTCGGCGGGAACTTCGACCCCCCGCACCGCCGCAAGCTGACCGTCGTTGACCCGGTCGCGATAGGGACCGGCGCGTTTCTCGTTCTGGACCATAAGGTCGGGAAACCGGCTGATCGCGCTTGCTCCGAAACCCAGCAAGACGGGCGCGCTGTCATCGGTGAACCCCTGAAAATTCCGGTTCACACGGCCCGCGCGGGCGGCCAACGCCAGGGGATCGTCAGGCTGCGCGAAATGGTCGAAACCGACGGGAATATAGCCCGCGTCGGTCAACCGCCGGAATCCCAGCGCCGCCTGTTCAAAACGCAACCGCTGGTCGGGAAGATGGGTAGCATTGATCCGTCGCTGCCGCGGGATCATTTCCGGCAGGTGCGCGTAGCCGAACAGCGCGATCCGGCTCGGCGCCAGGCGGATCACCGCGTCGAGCGTTTCATCAAGGTCGGCAAGCGACTGCCCCGGCAGCCCGTACATCAGGTCGAAATTGATCGCGTCTATGTCGCGAAGGCGCAGCGCAGCCACAACGCGTTCGATATGCGACAGCGGCTGAATCCGGCCAATCGCCTGTTGGACATGCGGCGCAAAGGTCTGGACGCCAAGGCTGACGCGCGTAACATTCGCCGCCGCAAGCACCAGCGCCCATTCCGCCGAAAAACCCCGCGGGTCGAGTTCGATCGACACGTCAGGCCGGTGCGCATCGAATATGGTCAGTATGCGATCGAGCAGGCGCACCAGTTCGACCGGGGCTATCGCATTGGGGCTGCCGCCGCCAAACGCGATGCTTTCCACCCGCCCGCGCCCGCCCAGCCGTTTCGCAACGAGGGCGATCTCCGCCCGCAAGACAGCGAGATATTCGGCCAGCCGTTGCTTGCGCCCCGCCGCACCCGTATTGCATCCGCAATACCAGCAGATCTGCTCGCAGAACGGGATATGGACATAAAGCGAGATCGGCGTCGCCGCCTTGACCGCGTCGAGCGCGCGCCCATAGGCATTTGAACCCACGTCTTCGGTAAATTCCATCGCGGTGGGGTAGCTGGTGTACCGCGGCACCGGCTGGGCGAGCAGATCGGGGTGATAGGACCACATGCCAAGCGTCCTACGTCCGCGGGCCGACCACGACATTGACCCGGATCAACATTGGGACGTCAGCAACATATCTTTTTTCCGCTCCCTGGCTTGCTGCGCCGTTCGGTGACGGCATGGCACGCCTTGGCGCAATCGCGGCGTTGATCGGGGTCTGCGGGGTCTCCAGGGATCAACATGCGGTGCGGCGCTCCGCCACATGATCCAACTATAAGCACCCGTGCCTCGACCGCGAGCGGCGGCTGGACGAGCGCCAGCGCGCCCAACATGTGAACGCATCGCCGCGCGATCATGGCCGCCTCCCCTCTTCTTCTTCGACGAAGATCCGCCACGCAGCGCCGTCGAGATCGTCGAACTGCCCCTTGCGCAACGACCAGAAAAACGCCGCGAGACCCAACAGGCCAAGCCCCAGCGCGATCGGGATCAGAATGATCAGCCCGTTCACCGGATCGTCCGTTTGAGCCGCAGCGCATTGCCGACGACGATCAGCGACGACCCCGACATCGCGATAGCGGCGACGAGCGGGGTAACGAAACCGAGGAAGGCGAGCGGCACCGCTACCATGTTATAGCCGACCGCGGCCGCGAAATTCTGCCGCACGATTGCCTGCGTTCGCCGTGCCATGCGCACGACCTGCACCACCGGCATGATCCGGTCGCCGAGGAAGATGCAATCGGCGGCATTTTTGCCGACATCGCTCGCCGACCCCGGCGCCATTGAGGCATGACCCGCCGCCAGCGCAGGGCCGTCGTTCAGGCCGTCGCCGATCATCAGCACCTTGCGCCCCAGCGCAGCCTGCCGTTCGATCGCCTCCAGCTTGTCCTGAGGGCTCATCCCGGTCTGCGCCGTGAGCCCCAGTTGGCGCGCGACCGGCATAACCGCTTCGGCGCGATCTCCCGAAAGGATCATCACCTCAATCCCCTCGCTTTCCAACGCACGGATCGTTTCGGCGGCATCGGGGCGCAGCCGGTCGGCAAATCGGATCGTCGCGACCGGCCGCCCATCGACCGACAGCTCGGTCGCGATCATGTCGCCAAAATCCCCACCCTGCGGACGCCCCAGCTCGACCAAGCGACCCGCCCAGAGCGCCTTGATGCCGAAACCCGGAGTCTCGCGCAGCGAGGTCACTTCGGCGGGACGTACGTCACATGCCTGCAAGCCTCGCGTGAGCGACTCGCTGAGGGGGTGGCGGCTCGCCTGCGACAGCGCGAGGAGAAGCGAGCGCACACCAATATCGAGCCGGTCGAGCCCGACTGCGTCGGGGCGCCCCAGCGTCAATGTGCCCGTCTTGTCGACGAATGCGCGATCGACTTCTGCGAGCCGCTCGAGCGCCGAGCCGTCTTTGACCAGCACTCCCGCCCGCATCAGTTCGCCTGCCGCGACGATCTGCGCCGCCGGCACCGCGAGGCCGAGCGCGCACGGGCAGGTGATGATCAGCACCGCCGCCGCAATCAGCAGGCTCTGATGCCAACCGGCTCCTGCGACCATCCAGCCGGCGAAGGCCATCAGCGCCAGGCCATGCACTGCGGGGGCATAAAGCCGCGCCGCGCGGTCGGCGATGCGGACGTATCGCGACTTGGCCTGCGCCGCCTCGCCCATCAGTCGGGCGATGTCGGCGATCGTGGTGTCGGCGCCCGCCGCGGTCACGCGGACGCGAACCGGCGCGTCGAGATTGAGCGTCCCCGCATGGACGCGGTCATCGGCGTGGACGCGTTGCGGCGCGCTCTCCCCAGTCAGGAGAGACAGGTCGATCCGGCTTTCCCCTCCGACGACAATGCCATCGGCCGCAAGTCGTTCGCCCGCTGCGACAAGCATGGTCATCGCGGGCTCCAGCGCGGTCGCATCGACCCAGCGAGTGCGGCCATCGTCGCCGACCACCATCGCGCCCGTCCCCATATTGCGCAGCAGCGCGGTCACCCCGCCCCGCGCGCGGTCGCGCATCACGCTGTCGAGCCAGCGGCCGCAGAGCAGGAAGAAAAGCAGCATGGCTGCGCCGTCGAAATAGGCGTGCGGCCCGCTGGTCGCGGTTTCGTACAGGCTGATCGCACAAACGAGCGCGACGCCGATGCTGATCGGCACGTCCATGTTGGTGCCGCCATGGCGCAACGCGCGCCACGCCGAACGGAAAAAGGGCCGGCCGGCATAGGCGACAGTCGGCAGGGCAATCGCCGCCGACAACCAATGGAACAGGTCGCGCGTCGCCCCTGCCGCGCCCGACCAGACCGACACCGACAGCAGCATGATATTCATCATGGCAAAACCTGACACTGCCACCGCGCGCAGCAGTTCGCGGCTCGTCTCCGCCTCTGCGTCGGCTTCGCCCGGCCCGTCGCCGATCGGATGCGCTTCAAACCCGAGGTTCGAGAAAGCGCCGATCAGGTCGGGCATGTCGGTGTCGGCAATATATGACAGATGAACGCGCTTTTCAGTGAAATTGACGCGCGCGGCGGCAATGCGCTTGTCGCGTATCAGCCCCTGTTCCAGCTTGGCGATGCACCCGGCGCAGCGAATATCGGGAACCGCGAAATCGCGTTCGATCAAGGCGGCGACGCTCATTGCAGCTCCTCCCGATAGCGCGCTTCGTTCGAGCCGTGCCGGACGATGAGGTCGAGCCGCCAGCGCCCTAACGCCAGCGGCTCGACGGAGCGCAGCACGCCATCCGCCGCCGGCTCGAAACGGAGCGCGGCGGGTGCGGTGCGCCCAACCGGATGAATGACCGTCGCGGACACGCCGAGACCTTGCAGCAATTGGCCGTCCTTGCGGACGGCCAGCACGACGCGCCGCGTGGCATCAAGACTGACGGTCTTGTTCCATCCCAACCGATCCTGCACCGCGGCGCGTTTCAGCCATTCATTATAATGTTGGCTGGCGACATAGCTGTTTTCGACCACCTTGCCGCCAAAGGTCGAAATGGCGAAGCGCGCCATCGTAAAATTGACCGCGATCACCACCGCGAAGAATGCGACGAGGATCGCCGTCATATGCAGGCCGGTGAATGCTTTGGGTTTGCGCCTGTCGCTCATTGTCCTGGCTCCGGCCGGTCGAACTGGATGATGTCGCTGTCGCCGCGCGGGTCGCCGTCGAGGCCGCGCGTGCTGATCGCAAAATCCTGCCGCGCGGGCCCCGCACCCGGCGCCGCGATAAAGAGTTTGAGGCGCGTGACACTGTCGGGGGCGACCGTCAGTATGACCGTCTGCCCGGCCCCCTCGCGCGTGCCGCCTTCGGTCCACACTGCTGCGCCCGGCAGCCCGCTGACGGTCACCGCGACGCGGCGTGGACGCGTTTCCATGTTGCGCAGCTTCAGCGTGTAATTGTTGCGGACATGGCCGTCGGACAGCTGAACATAGAGCGGGCTGCGTTCATGCTGCACGGCGAGGTCGAGCCGCGTACGCTGTCCCAGCGAAAAGAGCATGGCAGCACCGATCGCGATCCAGACGCCGAAGTAGACCAGCGTGCGCGGACGCATCAGCGTCTTGCGGATCGACTGCGCCGTGCCGCCTGCCTTTTCGGTCGCAGCATCGTCGAGCGTGCAATAATCGATCAGCCCGCGCGGTCGGCCGACCTGCTTCATCACACCGTCGCACGCGTCGATACAGAGCGCGCAGGTGATGCAGCCGATCTGCGGGCCTTTGCGAATGTCGATCCCCGTCGGGCAGACCGCGACGCATTGATTGCAGTCGACGCAGTCACCGAAGGCGCCCGGATGCGCCTGTGCCTTCTTGACGCTGCCGCGCGGCTCGCCGCGCCAGTCCTTGTACGTCACCAGCAGCGATTTTTCGTCCATCATCGCGGTCTGGATGCGCGGCCAGGGGCACATATAGATGCAAACCTGCTCGCGCATGAAACCGCCGAGGATGAAGGTGGTCGCGGTCAAGACGGTCACCGTGCCATAAGCAATCGGCGCCGCCTGTCCGGTCCAGAAATCCACCGTGAGCGTCGGCGCGTCGGCGAAATACATGATCCATGCGCCGCCGGTCCAGAAGGCGATGACAAGGTAAATCAGATATTTAAGAGTGCGCTTTGCGATTTTCTCGAAACCCCACGGCCCCTTCGCCAGACGGACCTGTGCGTTGCGGTCGCCGTCGACTAGCCGGTCGACATGCTGGAACAGGTCGGTCCACACCGTTTGCGGACAGGCATAGCCGCACCAGGCGCGCCCGACCGCGCTGGTGACGAGGAACAGGCCAATGCCCGCCATGATGAGCAGACCCGCGACATAGTAAAATTCGTGCGGCCAGATTTCGATCTGGAACATATAGAAACGGCGGTTCGCCAGGTCGACGAGCACCGCCTGGTCGGGTGCATAGGGGCCGCGGTCCCAGCGGATCCACGGCGTTCCGTAATAAATCGCGAGCGTCACCGCCATGATCGCCCATTTGAAGCGGCGAAAAGGGCCGGTTACCGTCTTTGGGTAAACGCCCCTCCGCGCTTCATAGAGCGGGGCGGGCTGACCGGAAAGGTCTTCAGGGCTGACCATCGGCTCCCTGCTCCTCGACGGCTCCTGCGGTTTCAGGAGCAAGTCCTTTCTCGCCGCCGCCCAGCGAGTAGACATAGGCCGACAGCATCTTGATCGTCACCGGATCGAGCCGGTTGTTCCAGCGCGGCATCACGCCGTTGCGCGGCTGGTTCACCGTTGTGGTCAGACTGTCGCGGTCGCCGCCATAGAGCCAGATCGCATCGGTCAGCTTCGGCGCGCCGAACTGACGCCCGCCCTCGCCGCCCGCACCGTGGCAGACCGCGCAATTGTCGGCGAACAGCGACGCACCCCGCGCAGAGGCAGCGCCGGGCTTTTCCTGACGGCTGATCGTGCGCACAAAGCTGACGACGTCGCCAATCTGTGCTGCATCGAGAATCCCGTCGCGGCCAAAGGCGGGCATCAGGCTGGCGCGCGTCGCCCTATGATCGGGATTTCTGATGCCGTGCGTTACCGTATATTCGATCGCGGCCAGATCCCCGCCCCACAGCCAGTCGTCGTCGGTCAGGCTGGGATAGAGATTCCTCACCCCTGCACCGCCCGCGCCATGGCATTGGACACAATGGACGCGGAACGCTGCGCCGCCGCCCTGCACCGCGGCCTGCATCAATTCGGGTTTCGCGGGCAGGTCCGCGATCGCGGTCGCCGCGATGGCATTCACCGTCGGCGCGCGGCGCTTGGCATCGGCGGCCATTTCCTTTGCCAGATCGCCGCGGCTCGACCAGCCGAGTACGCCTTTTGTCGCGCTGTCGATCATCGGCCAGGCCGGATAGAGGACGACGTAGGCCAGTCCCCAGACGATCGTCGCATAGAAGGTCCAGAGCCACCAGCGGGGCATCGGCGTGTCGAGTTCCTCGATCCCGTCCCACTCGTGACCGACCGTGCTCGTGCCGGTGGCTTCGTCGATACGCTTCTGCTCAGCCATGCTCGTCGTCCTTGAAGATCATGTTCGCGGCCTCGTCGTTGCGCGCGCGCGCGCTCGGCCGGAACGGCCAGGCGATGAGGGTGAGAAACAGCAGCGCCATGGCGAGCAGGCCCCAGCTGTCGGCGAAATGCCTGAGGTCGTTGTAGCTCATCGGGCCGCCTCCGTTTCGGACGGACGTTCCTGCGGTGCCGCCTTGTCGACGTCGACGAGCGTGCCGAGCATCTGAAGATAGGCGATAAGCGCATCCATCTCGGTCACGCGCGCCGGATCGCCATCGAAATCGCGCACCTGCGCCTTCGGATAGCGTTTCTGCAGATCGCCGGCGCCGGCATCGGGGTCGGCCTGAGCTTTGATGTCGTCGTTGGCCTTGGCGATATCCGCTTTTGTGTAGGGCACCCCGACGCGATAGAGAGCGGTAAGGTCGTTCGCCATGTCCCCCGTCTCAAGCTCGCGCTCGGCGAGGAAGGCATAGGGAGGCATAATCGATTCGGGCACCACGCTGCGCGGGTCGATCAGATGCGCCTTGTGCCATTCGTCCGAATAGCGGCCGCCGACCCGCGCCAGGTCGGGTCCAGTCCGCTTCGACCCCCATTGGAACGGGTGGTCGTACATGCTCTCGGCGGCCAGGCTGTAGTGCCCATAGCGTTCGACCTCGTCGCGGAACGGACGGATCATCTGGCTGTGGCAGGTATAACAGCCCTCGCGCATATAGATGTTGCGCCCCGCGAGTTCGAGCGGGGTATAGGGCCGCATCCCCTCTACCTTCTCGACCGTGTTGTCGATCCAAAAGAGCGGCGCGATCTCGACGATCCCACCGATGGTGACGGTCAGTAGCGCGAGCGCCCCCAGCAACGTGACGTTGCGCTCGATCTTCTTGTGGCTGAAGCCCTTTTTGGCGGGTTTGGCGGCCATGGTCCGGGCTCCTATTCGGCGGGAACTGGCGCAAGCGGACGGTCCGCCGCGGCGTTGTAGGGGGTTTCGGTCATCGGCTTTTCGGCGCGGACCTTACCGCTGAGCGTCGCCCAGACATTGGCGATCATGATCAGGAAGCCGGCGAGATACATCGCCCCGCCCGCGGCGCGGATCAGGTACATCGGGTGCATCGCCGCGACGCTTTCGGCAAAGCTGTAGACGAGGTAGCCGTCGGCGCCATATTCGCGCCACATCAGCCCCTGCATGATGCCCGCCACCCACATCGACGCCGCGTAGAAAACGATGCCGACGGTCGCGAGCCAGAAATGCCAGTTGACCATGCGCAGGCTATAGAGGCGCGGGCGGCCCCACAGGCGCGGCACCAGATAATAGACGCAGGCAAAGGTGATCATGCCGTTCCACCCGAGCGCGCCCGAATGAACATGGCCGATCGTCCAGTCGGTATAATGCGACATCGAATTGACCCATTTGATCGACATCATCGGGCCTTCAAAAGTGCTCATGCCGTAAAAGGCGAGCGCCATGACCATCATGCGGATGATCGGGTCGGTGCGAATCTTGTCCCACGCGCCGTTCAGCGTCATCAGGCCGTTGATCATCCCGCCCCAGCTCGGCATCCACAGGATCACCGAAAAGACCATGCCCAGCGTTTGCGCCCAGTCGGGCAGCGCGGTGTAATGAAGGTGGTGCGGCCCCGCCCAGATATAGAGGAAGATCAACGACCAGAAATGGATGATCGACAGGCGATAGGAATAGACCGGCCGTTCGGCCTGCTTCGGCACGAAATAATACATCATCGCGAGGAAGCCTGCGGTCAGGAAAAACCCGACCGCATTATGCCCGTACCACCATTGGGTCAGCGCATCCTGCACCCCGGCGAAGGCGGCGTAGCTTTTCGATCCGAAGATGCTGGCGGGCATCGACAGATTGTTGACGATGTGAAGCATCGCGATGGTGACGATGAAGCTCAGGTAAAACCAGTTCGCCACATAGATATGCGGTTCGCGGCGCTTGACGATCGTACCGACGAACACCGCGAGATACGCGACCCAGACGACCGTCAGCCACAGGTCGACATACCATTCGGGCTCGGCATATTCCTTCGCCTCGGTCACCCCCATCAGATAGCCGGTGGCGGCGAGGACGATGAACAGCTGGTAGCCCCAGAAGACGAAGCGAGCGAGCTTGGGAAAGGCGAGCCGGGCGCGGCAGGTGCGCTGCACGACATAGAAGCTCGTCGCGATCAGCGCATTGCCGCCGAAAGCGAAGATCACTGCCGATGTGTGCAGCGGGCGCAGCCGCCCGAAGGTCGTATATTCCAGGTTGAGGTTTAGCGCCGGAAAAGCAAGCTGGAGTGCGATATAGAGCCCGGCAGCCATCCCCGCGATACCCCAGAACAGCGTCGCGACGACGCCCCAGCGGATGGGATCGTCATCATAGACACCCTGTTCGGCGGGCATCTTCAATATTCCGCGCGCAAGGGCACCATAATCGGCGCGCGTGACGGTCGCCCACAGCATGGCGAAGCACGCCAGCGCCACGATGATCATATGTACCGTAAACGGTGCATCGACCGCTAATGCGGCCATTACCAAGGCGAGCAGGGTCAACCCCAGCCACCCCCCCGCCCTTGTTACCAGACCGTCCATTTCGCTTGTCCCTGCTTGGCGCGCCCTCTGATCGCGCGGTTCACCGCCGCCATGGGCCGACTGGCGCGCCGAAACATTGACCGGGATCAACGAATTTGTTGCGCCGCATCAATGCGGCGGCGTCGCACCGGGCACAGGGGGGGGCCGTGCAAAGCAAGGAGTCCAGACCCATGAAAAAACAATATTTCTCCCTCTTCCCGCTGGCGGTCGCCCTCGCGATTCCGGGACAGGCGGCGGCCAAGGCCGGTGACGTGCAGGTCAAACTGCTCGGAACGCTCGTCGCGCCCGACGGAAAGATCCAGGATGTGAAGACCGACCGCCTCGGCTTACCGGCGGGGACCCAGACGAAGGCCGACGACAACGTCGTGCCGACTCTCGCGGTCGAATATTATGTCACCGACAAACTCTCGCTCGAAACCATCGCCGGGGTGACGCAGCACGACGTCGATGGACGCGGCGCGTTGGCGGGCGCGGGACTGGTGTCGGATGCCCGGATCGTCCCCGCAACGCTGACCGTCAAATATCATTTCGGCAAGGAAGGCGGCGTGCAGCCCTATATCGGCGTCGGCCCCAGCTATTTCATCTTCATCGACGAAAAGCCGGGCGCGACCGCCGTGGCGCTTGGCGCCACGCGGCAAAAGATCGACGACAAATTCGGCGCCGCGCTCCAGGCTGGGGTCGACGTCCCGGTAAACGACAAGGGACTGGCGGTGACTTTTGATGCGAAGCGCTATTTTCTTCGCCCGACCGCTCGCTGGTTTGCCGGGACGACCGAGGTGCTGCGCACGAAACACAAACTTGATCCATGGGTGATCAGCGCGGGGGTGGCCTTTCGCTTCTGATCGGGCGCCTTATCCCGCCATATCCTCCATCGCCGCGCGGTCGTTGATCACGATCTCGCGGCGCGAGGGCAAATCCACGACGCCGTCTGCTCGCATTTTGGTAAGTTGGCGGCTTGTCGTTTCGATCGTCAAGCCCAGGATATCAGCAATCTGCTGGCGCCCGAAGGGCAGCTCGAACCCGTTGCTCGCGCCCGACTGGCAACCCTGCCCCGACAATCGCTCGGACATTTCGAGCAGGAAGGATGCCACTTTCTCCGACGCCGACTTGCGCCCAAGCAGCATCATCCAATGGCGTGCGCGGTCGAGCTCGTCGAGCGTGCGGCGTAGCAATTTCTGTTGTAGGTCCGGGTGCGAACTCGCAAAATCGTCGAAATTATTGCGGTTGAAGATGCAGACCTCGGCGTCGGTCATCGCGGTGACGCTATATGGGCTTTCCTTGCCGAACGGGCGACCGATGAAATCCGATGGAAAAACAACCCCGACGATCTGTTCGCGCCCGTCGGCGGTCGATACCACCAGTTTCAGCACACCTTCGAGAACATTGGCGACAACGGGCGCGCCGTCCCCTTCCCACAATAAGGTCTGCCCGGACCGAACCTTTTGCAGACGCCCCATTTTGCCCAGCGCGGCAAGTTCCGCAGGGTTCAGGCTTGCGCAAATCGCGCGGTTTCGGACAACGCAGGTCGCACAATCGGTCACTCGCCCGCCCTACAGGACGGCGGCCGGTTTGAAAAGCGTAACGACCCCAAACCTCGGGTTTCGACCCTAGTGCGCGAGCAGCAGCGGCGCAGGCGCGGCCTCAAGCAGGTAGCGCGTGACACCGCCAAACAGCGTTTCGCGCAGGCGTGGTCGACCAAAAGCCCCCATGACGATCAGCCCGGGCGCCTTGGCCTTTGCCTCGCGCTCTATCACCTCTTCGGCGGTTTCGACGCCGCGCTCGACCTGGCGAAAATCGGCGTGGATTTCGTGGCGCGACAGATAGATCAACGCATCTTGCGCAGGAATCCGGCCTTCGTCGGGCCCCACTGTCAACAGCACGACCTCGCACGCATCACCGATAAGCGGCACCGCTGCGCGTAGCGCGTGCGCCGCCTGCGGGCTGCCGTTCCAGGCGATTATTACCGGCGCGTCAAGGTCGACCGGGCCACTGTTGTCGGGAATCGCGAGTACCGGCACAGGCACCGTCATTGCAAGGTCACCCGCCACCATCGACGTGCTGGCGCGCCCCAGCGACACAATGGCTAGGTCCGACAGTGTCGCGGCAAGCGACAACGCCGACACGACATCGCCATCGGCAATGGCAACGTCCCACGGCACGTCTTCGTGCGCCAGTTCGGCTCCCAGTCGCTCGGCCAGTTCCTGGTCGGCCAGCTGCGCCTTCGCAAGCTGTTCCGAGGCGAGATACATGCCGCCGAACGGATCGGTCGCGATAAACTGCTGAAAAGGCGATGCAATCACAAAGCTCAAGTGCGAGCGGTGCCGTCGGCCGATCGCCAATGCGCTCTCCATTCGCGCTGCCATCGCGTGGCTCGCGTCGGCGTGGATCAAAAGATTTCGCATGTCGTTCCTCCTGCGGTTGCACAGGGAAGGTGCCAATGCCTTGACGGCCGGTCATTGACCGGCATCAAAAGACCGCATTTTCGGCAAGCCGCCGACGTGGCTCGGCAGGTGCGTCAGGCGGTCATCTCGCGCCGCCGCATTTCGGTCGGAACGACCCCGAAACGGCGCGCGAAGGCACGGGTAAAGCTGGCATTGCTCATATACCCACAACGATAGCCGATGCTGGAGATCGAAAGGTCGCTCTGCGCGAGCAACTGGCGGGCGCGCTGGAGCCGCCGCTCGCTCACCGCCTCGGCAACGCTGCACTGATACAGCTCACGAAAACCCCGCGTCAGCTTTTCCTTGCTCAGCCCGCAGCGTCGCGCGACGCTGCTGACGGTCAGCCGCTCCTGCCAATGCTCGTTGACGATCTGGTGCGCGGCGGCGACGCGGGTGATGTCATCCTCGCTGAGCGTTGTCGCACCGCCGACCTCGACCATCCGCCCTTCGCCGAGCGCCGCAAACAGCTGACACAAAAGTTCCAGACTACGCGCCGATCGCAGGATGTCGGGAACTTCGCCTTCGCCTTCGACCGCGACGACGGCGCGCCCCAGCCCGCGAAGATCGGCAGGAAGATACCAGCGGCCCTCGGGCTTGGGCAGCAGGGCGAACAGGCGCAGGCAGGCCGCCTCGCTGATCGCGAACACCACCAGATGATCGTTGGCATGACCATCGAGGTCCGGTGCCTGGAGGACGCTGACGGCAGGCTCGCCTATGTCGCCGAACCCCAGGATGACCGGATCGGGCGGCAACAGCGCGCGGTCGCATGGACCGCGACCGACGAAACTCGTAAATTCTGGCGAGACGCCCAGCGGAAGTTTTTTATCCATGTGGTCACCCGAAATATCCGCCAGCGCCATATGCGGTTCAGTCCCGCGCTCAAACCCCTTATCGCACATGTAGAAAAAACCAGCTTCCCGCGCCCCGCACCGGACGAGGCGCGCGCGGTCAGTGTTTCAGATACTGGCTCGGCGGCACACCGAACGCGCGGCGGAACATTGCGGCAAAGCCGCTGGGGCTGTCATATCCGACGTCATAGGTGACCTGCGTAATCGACGCGCCGGCCGCCAACAGGGAGAGGGCCTCCATCAGTCGCACCTGCTGCCGCCAGACGGCGAGCCCCATCCCCGTTTCCTGTTTGAAACTGCGCGTGAAGGTGCGCCGCCCCATCGCCGCGAGCGCGGCCCAATCGTCGATATCGCGCGGGTCGGAGGGGTCGGCGATGATCGCGTTGCAAACACGCAGCAGGCGCGGATTGGACGGCATGGACACCTGATAGGGCGCGTTGGGCATCCGTCCGATTTCGTCGAGCAACAATTTGATAATCTGCCCTTCGCGCCCATTGACGTCATAAAGGGCCGGAAAATCGACGACTTCGAGGATTAGCGATTTGACAAGGTTCGACACCTCGAAAACCCGGCATGCCTTGTCATGTTCGCCGCGTCCGCGCGGAAGATATAATGTGCGGAGCGACACCGGCCCGCGACAAGCGACCTCGTGCCGCGTTCCGGCGGGAAGCCATACCGCGCGCTGCGGCGGGATCACGAAACTCGTCTCGGGCGTGCGAACCGACATCACCCCTGCCGATGCGTAAAGGATCTGGATATGATCATGGCTGTGCATCGGATCGATGAAGCCCGCGGGATATTCATCTTGCAGCGCAATGACCGGGCGGTCATTCGTCAGGACATCGACACTATGCTTCATGGCCCAATCCTCGCAAGTCTTAGACAAATGCACAATATAGGCCGGGCGCGCGCTTGACCAGCAACGATGCGGCCGCTGGCCTGTCCGGCGCGGTGATTGGCCCGAACGGGCGATAGATGCGACCGGGTAAAAGCTATCAGGCGATCAAGGAATGTTTGGGGAAGGATATGCTAAATATGTCAAAGGGCTTGAGCGCCGTGCAGGACGACATGGCCGATCCCGACATCCGCCGTTTCGTCGATGCGATCAACGCCGCCTATGTCGAGCATGGCGCGCCGGCGGGGGCCAGCATGGCAACGCGTCGCCAGATCGCCGAAACGGTGCGCGCGCCGTGGCGTGCGGGTGGCCCGATAATGGCGGAGACCTGCGAAATGGATATGGGCGGCGTCCGTTTGCGGCTTCATCGTCCGGTTACGGACAAAAAACCGCCGGTCATGCTCTATATCCACGGCGGCGGCTGGATGCTGTTCAGCATCGACACCCACGATCGCCTGATGCGCGAATATGCCGCGCGCGCCGGAATCGCGGTCCTCGGCATCGATTACAGCCTGTCGCCCGAAAGCAAGTTCCCAGTAGCGCTGGAAGAATGCGCAGCGGCGCTCGACTGGATCGACGCACATGCGGATGCGCTGGGCCTCGACGCCGACCGGGTTTTGATCGGCGGGGATTCGGCGGGCGCCAACCTGTCGGTTGCGACCTGCCTGTTGCAACGCCAGCGCGGGCGCCCGCTGCCCGCTGCGATGCTGCTCAACTACGGGGCTTTTGCGCCTGAACGCACGCCAAGCTACGCCCGCTTCGGCGCTGGCGACTATTCGCTCGAATCGGATGAAATGGACGCCTTTTGGGCGGCCTATGTCGATAGTGCCGAACAACTCGCCGATCCGCTGGTCGCGCCGCTCCGTGCCGATCTGACCGGTCTGCCCCCCGCATTTCTCGCCATCGCCGAATGCGACATCCTTGCCGACTGCAACGACGCCTTTGCACGCAAGCTCGGGGATGCTGGCGTCCCGGCCCGCGCTGTCACCTATCGCGGCGCGACCCACAGTTTTCTCGAGGCGGTATCGATCGCTCCGCTTGCGAGCCGCGCCCTCGACGAGCAGGCAGCGTGGGTTCGTGATATCGTCGGCGCATGACCGCCCTCTACGAGCCGCGCGACACCGCCGATATCGGGCAACTGATCGCCGACTATCCGCTCGCCTGGTTGGTGTCGGGCGCTTTCCATGCCAGCCCGCTGCCGCTGCTCGCCGAACGTGACGCCAGCGGCGCCGTCGTCGCGCTGCTCGGCCATTGCGCCTTGCGCAATCCGCTCGTCGGCGATTTCCGCGCCGACCCGCGCGGCCTGGTCCTGTTCAACGGCCCGGCGGGCTATATCCCGACATCGCTGTTATCGAAGCCCGACTGGGCGCCGACGTGGAACTTCGCCGTGCTCCGCTTCACCGTCGAGATCGAATTCGTCGAGGACGAAACGCGCGATGCCATCGAACAGCTCGTCGCAAAGATGGAGGGCAGCGCCTGGTCGACAGCTCGCCTCGGCACCCGCTATGACGGAATGCTGGAACAGATTATCGCTTTTCGTGCGCACATACGGTCGGCCGAACATAGCTTCAAACTGGGGCAGGACGAAAGCGCGCAGGGTTTTGCCGAAATCGTTGCCGGCCACAGTGACCCGGCGCTCGTGCGATGGATGAAAGGACAGGCCAAAAGGTGAAGCTTTTCTTCGACGAACGACAGGCCGCCCATGCCCCCTTACGCGAGCTGCACAATGGGGATTGGGTGCCCTATGCCGAAAATATCGAGCGGCCGCGCTCGATCGTCAAACAATTCAGCGATTGGGAGGGCGTACGCGATTTCGGCATGGCGCCGCTCCTTGCGGTTCACGATGCCCATTATCTCGCCTTTCTCGAACGCGCCCACCGCGAGTGGCTGGCGGCCGGGCGCACCGGCGACGCCATCGGTTATACCTTCCCGATCCGCCGCCGCCGTCCCCTCGCCTTTGGTCGCATCGATGCCGACCTCGGCGCTTACAGCTATGACGCGGGAACACCGATCGCCGCGGGCACTTGGGAATCGGCCTATTGGTCGGCGCAAGGCGCGCTGACCGCCCTCGACCATCTTCAGACAAGCGGCGAGGCGCACGCCTTTGCGCTATGCCGACCGCCCGGCCACCACGCGGGGCGCGATTATATGGGTGGTTATTGCTACCTCAACAATGCTGCAATCGCTGCGCGCGCCGCCCAGACGCGCGGCCTCGGCCCCGTCGCGATCCTCGACGTCGATTATCACCACGGCAACGGCACACAGGACATCTTTTACGGCGATCCCGATATCTTTTTCGCGTCGATCCATGCCGACCCGCGCACCGACTATCCCTTTTACTGGGGCCATGCCGACGAAATTGGCGAAGGCGCGGGCGAAGGCAGCACGCTCAACCTGCCCCTCCCCCGCGGCACTGACGGGAAAAGCTATGCCCCGGCGCTCGATGCGGCGCTCAGCGCGATGGCGGACTGGGGCGCACGGTTCCTTATCGTCTCGTTCGGCGCCGACACGCACAGCAGCGACCCGATTTCGAGCTTCGCGCTGGAACGCGAGGATTATGTCGCCATGGCCGCCCGTATCGCCAGCCTCGGCGTGCCGACGCTGATCGTGATGGAGGGCGGCTATGCCGTCGGCGACCTCGGAAAGAATGTCGCGGCGTTCCTTTCGGGTTTCTGATAAATCCCCCCATGCCGCCGGCAAGGGGGGATTTCCCGATCTCAGTCCAGACTGAACCGCAGGCTGGCGCCCAGCGTGCGCGGCCGTGCGACGGAACCCGCAAAGGCGAAGGGCGCATTCAGGATGCCATACTGGTTGAACAGATTCTTGGCGAACAGGCTGACTTCGATCCGATCGCTCACCGTTACCGAGGCATTGAGGTCGACAAGGTGGAAATCGCCCTTCTCCAGCGACCCGGCGAAATCGACGGGTGCGCTTGACAGATACCGGTGCGCGATGCCGAACCGGGGCTTCAAGCTGGCATCGGGGAAGCTCAGGTCGAGCGAGTTCGACAGCGTCCATTCGGACGCCCCTGGCAAGCGCGTTCCCTTGGCATAGCCGCCGCCCGGCGCGAAGCTGTCGGGCAATAGCGTCGACAACCGCGCGTCATTATAGGCGATGTTCGACGAGAAGGTCAGGTTCCGCGTCGGACGCAGGTTCAGGCTGATTTCGACACCGTCGATGTCGGCGCCGCCGCCATTCACCGTATAGGCGTTGAAATCGACCGGCGTGAACAGCCGCGCCTGCACATTGCCCCAGTCGATATGATAGGCTGTGACGTCGACGCTCAGCGTCCGGTCGATCAGGTCGACCCGCGTTCCGATCTCGTAATTCTTTGTCGTGTCGCTTTCAAAGGTCAGCGGCAGTCCGGGAACCGCAGCCGAATAGACGTTGACACCGCCGATGCGGAAACCCTCCGAATAGAGCGCATAGACCATGAAGTCGTTCGACGGCTTGTACGTCAGCGAGACTTTCGGGATGAAATCTGAATCCTTGCTCGCCGCCGGGGCGAAATCGAACGGATCGACCAGATTGGCGTTGGGCAGATATTGGAGGCGCGGGCGCGAGCGATATTCGAACAGGCGCCCACCGACCGTCAGCGTCAGCGCATCGACAATGTCGAACGATGCCTCGCCAAAGATCGCCTTTTCGGTGACGCGGTTGCTGCTGATCGTCCGCGTCGCGAGGTCGCCGGGGGCAAGTTCGCTGCCCGGCTGGCCGTCGAATTCGCCGGGGTTCGCGTCGATATAGTCAGCGATGCCCTCGATAAAGGTGCCGTCGGTATTGTTCGAGCGCAGCCGCGTGTAATTGGCACCGATCAGCCAGCGGAAGCGTCCGCCGTCGGGCGACGCCAGTCGCAACTCGCCATATTCGGTCTTCGACTTGCCATCGCTGCTCGCCAGTTCGGGCGTGTCGGTGCGCGGGTCGTTGCCGCCAAAGATTGAGTTGTCGAACGCGAGGTTCGCCTTCTTTTCGGTATAGCTGCCGACTGCGGTCAGAGTCGCAAAGCCCAGATCCTGCTCGATGCGCAGGCTGTGCATCATGAAGCTGGTGTCCTGAAACTCGGCCACGTTGGTCGCGCGGTCGAAAGTCTTGGGCGGGCCGAAGATCACATAGGTCTGATCGTCGAGATCATATTCCTGGTACATGCTGAGCGCCGAGATGCGCGTCGCCTCGGTCGGGGTAAAGACGATCGACCCGCGCAGGCCCCTGACCCGCAGGTCGTTGCTGCCGTCTTCGCCGAGCAGCGTGTTGTTCAGATAGCCCGCGTCGTAACGCTGGAGCGCGACGAGGCGGACAGCGAGCTTGTCGGTCGCGATCGGCAGGTTGACCATCGCCTTCGCGGCATAGCTTGCCTCGCCGGCGCCCTTGGTTGTCGCAAGATTGCCTTCAAAGCCCGCATCGAATCGGCTGGGATCGGCCTCGTTCACCACATAGTTGATTGCGCCGCCGAGCGACGACGATCCGAACAATGTGCCCTGCGGCCCGCGCAGCACTTCGACGCGAGACACGTCGAAGCTGTCGACGTCGGGGATGACGAGCGGGAAGCCGGGTTCGATCAGCGGCACTTCGTTGAGATAATAGCCCGTCGTCGCCTGATTTGCTTCATGATAGGTCGACGATGCGACGCCGCGGATCACAACTTCGGAGACGCCCGGCTGGTAATCGTTGAACACGACGCCGGGGACGCGGGTGATATAGTCGGAAAGGCTCTGGGCATTCAGCTTTTGCAGCGTCGCTTCGCTGACCGCGCTCACCGAACCGCTGACGTCGCGGACCGACTGTTCGCGCTTGGCGGCGGTGACGACGATCTCGCTGTCATCGGTTTCCTGCGCCAGGGCGATCGATGCCTGTCCCAGCGCCAGGATCGAAATACCACACGCCGCGACGCGCCTGATCGATGCAAACCCCATTTTTGCCTCCCTAATTGATAATGCCTATTGGTAAGAAGATCCGATGCTCAAGCTATCATGGGAAATTGGCGTGACGGCGATGGTCGGGCCATATTCCAGCGGGATCGGGCCACCCGCCATTCGCCGGAAAGCGCGGTTTCGCGCGAGCTTGCGGCCAATTTGCCCAATCGGTGGATTGGGCGGCCTGATCGATGCAGTAAGCCGGTCGAGGCGCCATAGACTGGACGCGACATCCCCGTCGGGCAAAAGAGGGTCGGAAAATGCGCAGCGTCGACAACAAGAGCCGAAGGGCGTTTATGGGTAGCGTCGCGGCGGCGGCGCTGTTGCTGGGCAGCGGCCCGGGCCGCGCGCTCGAAAAAAGCGCGCGCGGACGCTGGCCGATGATCGCGCCGCCGCGCTCGCCGCGCATTTCGCATGTGATCGACCAACTGGGCCGCCGGCGCGACGATGCCTATAGCTGGATGAAGTTCATTCCCCCAGTGGGCGAACGCAGCCGGACCAACCTGCCCCGTCCCGTCGCGAAAATGCTTGCCGACGAAAATGCCTATGCCGACGCGATGCTGGAGCCGACGAAAGCGGTGCAGGCCGAACTGGTTCGCGCGATGCTGGCGCGCAGCGCGGGGGCCGTCGCGGCGCCGGCGCTCGAAAAGGACGGCTGGACCTACGCCTCCGCAATTCCCGAGGGCCAGGCCCACGCCCGCTACATTCGCCACAAGGAGGGCGAAAAACCCGAACTGCTCGTCGACGAAAGTGCGCGGGCGGCGGGCCAGCCCTATTTCCGCAGCACCGGCCATCAGCCGAGCCCCGACCATCGTTATTTCGCTTGGGCCGAGGACGTTATCGGCAACGATCGCCATCGTATCTGCGTCCGCGACAATCGGAGCGGCGCCGTCCGCACGATCGTGGAACAGGACGCTTATGGCTATGGCGGACTCGTTTTCGCCCCGTCGTCGCGGTGGCTCTTCTGGATCTGGCGCGACGCGCGCAACCGTCCGACACGGCTCTATCGCACCGCAGTCGACGGCACGACGACCAGCCTTGTCTATGAAGAAAAGGACCCCGCAATCTTCATGCAGGTGAAGCGCACCGCCGCCGACGGCTTTGTTGCGCTCACCCTCGCCGGCCCTGAAACCGCCGAAGTCCGCTTGCTGTCCGCGACCGACGAAACCGCCGCGCCCGCCGTCGTCTGGCCGCGCAAGGTCGGGGTCCGTTATGAAATCGACGAATGGAACGGCGAACTCGTCACACTGACCGACGCCGACGCCGCCTTCGACATGGCGCTGCTGCGCCTCGACCGCGCCGATTTCCGCACCTTGGGCACACTCGTTCCGCATCGCGCGGGAACGCCGATCCTCCAGCTTGTGCCTTTTGGGGCGGCGCTGGTTCGGCTTGAGCGGGCCGACGGCCTCCACCGTCTCGTCATCCTGCGCCCCGACGGGTCGGAGCAGGTGATCGCGTTCGACGACCCCGCCTATGCGATCGAACTGCCCGCCGAGCAGAGCTACACTGCGCGCACGGTGACGATTGTCCACCAATCGCCCAAATCGCCGCGCCGCTGGATTCGCGTCGACCTCGCGAACGGGACGCAGACCGTCATCCAGCAACAGACGGTCGCGAACTTCGATCCAGACGACTATGTCGTCGAACGCCTTTTTGCTCCTGCCCCTGACGGCGAAATGGTCCCCATCACCCTGCTGTCGCGTCGCGGCGCGCCAAGGGACGGCAAGGCGCCGCTGCTCCAATATGGCTATGGCTCCTACGGCGTGCCAAGCGACCCCGAATTTTCGGTTCCGGCACTTGCGCTGGTCGATCGCGGCTGGCGATATGCCATCGCCCATGTTCGCGGCGGTTCCGAAAAAGGGCGGCGCTGGTTCCTCGGCGGGCGCAAATTCACGAAGCGTAACAGCTTCACCGATTTCATCGCCTGTGCGCAGCATCTCGCCGCCGAGGGCTATACCGAAAAGGGCAAGGTCGTTGCCTATGGTCTGTCGGCGGGCGGGCTGCTCGTCGGGGCCAGTATGAACATCGCGCCGACATTGTGGGGCGGCGTGATCGCGCAGGTGCCCTTTGTCGACATGCTCAACACGATGAGCGACGGCGCGCATCCGCTCGTGCCGCTGTTTCGGCCCGATTGGGGCGACCCGCTCGCGGATCCCAAGGCCTATGATTATATCGCCTCGATCTCGCCCTACGAAAACGTCGGGGCGGCCGCTTACCCGCCGCTCCTGTGCACCGCGGGTCTCAAGGATGACCGCGTCGCCTATTGGGAACCCGCGAAACTGGTCGCCGAAGTGCGCCGCCGTTCGACCAGCGGCAATCCGGCGCTCCTCCACACCGACATGGACAGCGGGCACCAGGGCAGCGCCGACATCGCAAGCGAATATCGACAGAAAGCGTTGTTCTGGGCCTTTGCGATGCGGTGCGTCTGACGTCATTTGCGGGACAAAAGGGTCGCCGCTGCGCATGATCGTTGATCGAGCGTCTCCAGCTAAGCCACTGTTCTAAAGCGGCGATTGCACCAATGCCGGTATCGGCGAGCAAATGGCGCCTGAAAATCGCGCCATTGGCAGTAAATCGGACTTAAACCTTCACCGCGCCGCTCGTTAAATGTCGCATGACCACTAAAGCGACACAATCGAACGAGCCGGTAGGACGGTTCCTGGGTTGGCTGGGGCTTCGCCATTCGCGTGGCGGCGCGCCCGACGAAGGCGGAGCTCCGCCCGATGGCGGCGGACCGCGCGACCGCGCCCGCGCCGCGCGCTACGAACTCGCAGCGTCGATCACCTCCTTCCTGGTCGACAATGACCTCGACGTCTCGCCTGCGAACCTGCTGCTGGCGCACGGGGCCTTTTCGGGTGGCAACCCGCGGCTGGCGCGCCAGATCGTCGCGCAAGCGCAAACGCCGCAGGGGATCAGCCAGCAATGGCTCAACGACCTCGACCAACAGGAAGCGAGCCAGCCCGACCGCGTCGAACTCGATCGCCTGATGACGCGGCTCGAAACCAATATCGAGGCGTTTCACGCCAACACCAAGGAGGCCCGATCGGTCACGAGCGACTATGGCACCGAGTTGGAGCAGCATGTCGTCGACCTCGAACAGCTCCAGAAGACCGGCCGCATCGTCTCCAGCCTTGCCGACCTCGCCAAGGTCATGCTCGACCGCACGCGCCAGGCGGAGGACGACATGCGCAAGAGCGAGGATGAGGCGAAAGCCCTGCGCCGCAGCCTCGATCGCGCCAAGCGCGACGCCGAGCTCGATTATCTGACGGGACTGCCCAACCGTCGCGCCTTCGAAATCCTGCTCGAGCGCCACTATAAGGAAGCACGCGCCGCGGTCGAACCGCTCAGCATCGCCTTTTGCGACATCGACGAATTCAAGAAGGTCAACGACCTTCACGGCCATGAAGCCGGCGACCGCGTCATCAAGGCGATTGCCGATACGCTGGCGCGGATATCGAACGACCATTGCCACGTCGCGCGCCACGGCGGCGAGGAGTTCGTCATGCTGTTCCGCGGGCTGACCCCGTCGCAAGCGGCCGAAAAGCTCGACGATGCGCGCGAGGCACTGGCCGACCGGCGGCTCATCAACCGCAAGACCGACGAGCCCTTTGGCCAGATCACCTTCTCCGGAGGGGTCGCCGACGTCTTCGGCTATGGCGACACGCGCGCCGCGCTGAAGGCCGCCGACACCGCGCTTTACAAGGCCAAGGCGGCCGGCCGAAACCGGATTGAAATCGCCGACCCGGCCTGAATTCCAGCTATTCCCGCGAGGGGGCGGGAGGCCGCGGGCGATCGCACACCAGAGCGCGATCGCCCGCGGCTTTATTCCGCCTGGCGGCTACGTGGTCGCCCGGCGCGCTGCCCACAAACCGAAACTTGCGATGATCGCATAACAGATCAGCGGCACCGCCAGCGCGAGACGGATATCGCCACTCAGATCGGCCACCGTTCCGAACAGGAACGGAACGATCGCCCCGCCGATAATTGCGGTGCACATGATGCCCGATCCCTGCGGCGTCCGTTCGCCGAGCCCCTCGGTCGCGAGGCTGAAGATCGTCGGGAACATCAGCGAATTGCAGAAGCCGACGAGGATCAGCGCCCAGCCCGACAACGCGCCCGTGGTCACCGCCGAGAGCAGGATCAGCGAAATCGCACCGGCCGCAAAGGTCGCGAGCACGCGGCCCGGCTTCGCCAACCGCAGGATGAAACCGCCGAGCAACCGGCCAACCAGCGCGCCCAACCAGTACATCGCGACGAGCTTGCCCGCCGCCTGGAGCCCCAGCCCCATCACGCTCGGCTCGGCGAGATAAGCCATGAGGTTCGAGCCGATAGCGACTTCGGCGCCGACATAGACGAAGATGCACAGCGCGCCGAACTGGACACGGCGGTTGTGGGTCAAGAGGCCCCAGGTGCCCTCCAGCTTCACATCGTCGGTGCGGGCATGGTCGAGCGCCGACCGGTACATCCAGAACACCGCGGCGATGACCAGCATCAGCACGCCGAGCCACATATAGGCGGTACCGATCGACGCGCCCTCGGCGACGCGATAGGCCTGGATTTGCGCCTCGGTCGCGGTTTCGGCGTCGATCGGCTGTTCATCGCCGAGCAGGAAGGTCGCGCCGCCATAGACCATCAGGAACACGCCGATCGAATTGAACGCCTGCGCAAAGGTCAGCCGGCTGTGCGAGGTTTCGACCGGCCCCAGCGTCGTGATCACGGGGTTCATCGCGACCTGCAGAACCGTAATCCCCGCGCCGATGCAAAAAAGTGCGGCAAGGAAACCCGGATAGGATGCCGCGGCCGAAGCGGGAATGAAGAGGAACGCGGCGGCCGCCACGATGACGAACCCTAGCACGAAGGTGCGGATATAACCGAGCTTCGACATGATGATGCCGGCGGGGATCGAAAAGGCGCCATAGGCGATAAAAAACGCCATCTGGACGAGGTTGGCCTGCGCATGCGTCAGGTGGAACATCGGCTTGAACTTGCCGACCAGCAGGTCGTTGATGTTCGTCACCCCGCCAAGCAGGAAAAACACCGCAAAGGCGAGGATCAGCACGACTTTGGTGCCGCCCCCTCCCTTGCCCGGCTGTTCGACCGCGTTCGGGTCCACACTCGTCGCAACGCTCGGCGCCAATGCCATGTCTCTCTCCCAACCCTGTTTTCTGGCTAACCCGCGTCGGGTCTTGTCACTTTACCGCGGGCGGGCAAGGCAGATTCTCGCCGACCGCCTCGACATTCGTATTCAGCAGCGTCGCGGCAAAGCCCTTGTCGGCCTTGACGGTCGCGGCATTGTCCACCTGCCGCAAATTGGCGCCGGCGTCAGCGAAGCAACGCAGCGGCACCTTGATCGTGACGATCTGCCCCGGCGCGGCCGATTTGACCGCTGCCGAAATGTCGAAGGCTTTGCCTCCCAGCGCGATGCTCACCGGCGCCGTGCCCGGCGCATCAATCCGCCATTCGATGCGAAGCGCAAAGCTGTTGTTCAGCTGACGCGACAGGTCGGCATAGGGTCCGGTCAGCTCGAGCGTCGCCGGCCCGGTCCAGACAAAGGACTTGCCATCCTCCTGTGCGCGCACATCGACCGAGCGGGCCGCGATCATGCCGCCCGGACTTGTGATCGCCGCCGATTCCACGGGACGCTTGCCGCCAGCATCGGTGATCGAAAGCACCCAGGGCGACCGCGCACGGCCACCGGAGAAGAAGTTCTCGACGTTCAACGCCGCGGTGATATCGACACCCAGCTCTTCCGAAAGCTGCGGCACCGTCGACGCGTCGCCATATTTCAACCCGTAACCCACGGCGAACAGCGGTTTTTCGACCGGCGATCGCGCGTTGGCGGGCCAGGCGAAAGGCAGTGTGCCCGTAAAGCCGCGTACCGTCTTGCCGTCCTTGCCCGCGACGAGCACATCGGCAACGCCGGCACCCTGCGACCCGGGCAGCCAGCCCGCAACAAAAGCGTCCGACGCATTGATTTCGGGATTGGTGAACATCGACCGCCCCGACAGGAACAGCGCAACCACGGGGATACCCGCGGCCTTCAGCTTCTTCAGCGTCGCAAGATCGGTGGCCTCCGACGGCTGATAGTCGAGCGTCGCCACGTCGCCCTGAAACTCGGCATAGGGCGCCTCGCCGAACACGACGATCGCAACGTCGGGTTTTTCCTTGAACGCGCCGTCATCGGACAGCGTGGCGACACCGCCCGCATCGCGCACCGACTTGTCCAGCGCCTCCCAGATCGTCTGCCCGTTCGGGAAGTCCGACCGCACGACGTCGGTCCCCTGCCAGCTGATCGTCCAGCCGCCCGACTGAATCGCCATGCTGTCGGCCGCGGGGCCAGTGACGAGCACGCGCGCGCCGGGTTTGATCGGCAGGACGCTGCCGTTGTTCTTGAGCAGGACCAGCGACTTGGCGACCGCCTCACGCGCGACCGCGAGATGGTCGGGCGTGCCGACCGCTTTCACGATACTGCGGTCGACATGGCCTTCGGGAAACAGGCCGAGCTTATATTTCACGCGCAGGATACGCCGGACCGCATCGTTCAGGCGAGCCGCAGGGATCGTGCCATCCTTCGCATGTTTTACCGTACTGTCGAACAGCCCCTTCCAGCTGTCGGGTGCCATGAACATGTCCAACCCAGCGTTGATCGACTGGGCGCAATCGGTGACGGTGCATCCCGCAACCTGCCCATGGCCGTTCCAATCGCCGACGACGAAGCCCTCAAAGCCCATCTTCTGCTTCAGCGCGTCGGTCAGCAGCCCCTTGTTGCCGTGATGCTTGACCCCCTGCCAGCTCGAAAAGCTTGCCATCACGGTGAGCGCGCCCGCATCGATCGCGGCCGGATAACCCATGGCGTGCTTGGCGATCAGTTCCTTTTCGTCGATCTTTGCGTCGCCCTGGTCCTTGCCCTCGAACGTCCCGCCATCGGCAAGGAAATGCTTGGCGGTCGCGGCGACCTGGCTGGCACCGAGAGTCCGGCCCGCAACCAGCTTGCCTTGCAAGCCGAGCACCATGGCCTTCGCATAATCTGCAATCAGTTTCGGATCGGCGGCATAGCCTTCATAACTCCGCCCCCAGCGCAGGTCTTGCGGCACGGCAAGTGTCGGGGCAAAGGTCCATTCAATTCCGCTACCCGCGATTTCAGCCGCCGTCACCGCGCCGATACGCTGGATCAGTTCGGGATCGCGCGCGGCGCCAAGGCCGATATTGTGGGGGAACAGGGTCGCGCCGGGGATGTTATTGTGCCCGTGGACCGCATCGACGCCAAAGATGATGGGAATCGCAACACCATTGGCCTGCGGCCGCAGCGACACCGCCCGAAAATCGCCAACCAGTTTTGCCCAGTCGGCGGCGGTCGACCGCTCGTTGCCGTTCGGGCCGCTGTTGCCGCCTGCCAGGATCGACCCGAGCGGATAGGTTTCGAGATCCTTCGGCGTGATCGTGCTGATATCCGCCTGAACCAGTTGGCCGACCTTTTGCTCAATCGTCATCTTGCCGATCAGGGCGTCGATCCGCGCCTCGGTCTTGGGATCGGAGATTGCGGCCGGGCTTTTTGCCGCAGGCCATAGGTCGGGATGAACCGCCGCCGCATCGGGGTTCGCGGTCTGTGCTGCGGCAGCAGCCGTTCCTGCCAGAAGCAGCGCGGTCGCCATCACCATTGCCTGTCGGCGCATTATCTCTCCCATCCCTCTATTGTGAACGTTATCAAATTGGGTGTCGCATAGTGACCCCCTGAAATCAAGCGCTGTATTTGCGGGGTGGGTCAGCGGATGCGCGGCATGGTCGCCAGCAGCAGCACGGCGATCGCGGTCAGCCCCGCCAGCAGCAGGAACAAAGCGTCGAAACCAAAACCTGGAACCAGCGAGATTGTCAGCCACGGCATGATCAGCGACGGCACAGTGTTGGTCAGGTTGAAAACGCCAAGGTCGCGGCCGCGCCGGTCCGATCGCGGCAGGATACGCAGCGTCTGGCTCGCGTGGAGCGAAAGGAACACCGTCGTCGCGATCCCGAACAGAAGATAGCTTGCCTTTGCCGCTTCCAGCCCTGTCGCGACCGCCATGCCGACCATCCCGAGGCCCGATACGGCCGAGCTGACGACCAGCGGCAGAAACGGTCGGTCGTTGCGATCGGCCCAGCGTCCGCTCGCCAGGGCGATGGGGATCGCGATCGTCAACGCCATGCCGAACAGCCGCGCCTTTTCATTGTCGTGCATGCCGGGGTCAATCGACCGGAACCAGAAATACAGATAAGCGAACAGCGCCGCTTCGGCGATCTGGACGAGCAAGCGCGCGAGCCACATCCGCACAGCCGGGCCGGTCGGCCGACGCGACGGCGCATCCGCTTCGCCTATGGGGCGCGCGTTGAGTTCGGGGAAGGCGCGCGGTCGGCCGAACAACAGCACCGGCGATACTGCGGTCGCGACGAGCATCGCGATGACGATCAGCCGCCCTTCGACCGGGACCAGTCCCGGCCAGGTCACGAGTGCCCCCGACCAGGCGCCGAGCGCCGGCGAAAACGCGAGCAAGCCGCCGAGCAGGCCCTTTTGTTCGTCGGGGACAAGATCGCCGGCCCAGGCGGCGAGCGGCCCGAGCATCATGTTGAGCGTGAGTTGCCACGCGATGATGATGCCGACGAGCGACCAGATGTCGTGCGCGAGCGGCACCGCCAGCAGCAACAGGATCGTCAGCGTCAATCCGGCCAGCACCCAGCCGCGCCTGTTGCGCGTGCGATCGCTGAGCCAGCCGAACCCGATCCCGCCGATACTCGCCGCGATCGCGCCAAAAAAGGTGACATAGCCCAAGGTCTGGACATCCGCCGTTCCCGCAAGTTCGGTCATCCGGGACGGCAACCAGATCGTCAGGAACGGCACATAGGCGATGGCGCCGCCCGCCGAAGCGAGCGCGTAGAGGAGGAGGAATGCGGTGGACTGGCGACGCGGCGCGCCGACATCATCCATGGACGGCAACCGGCGGCGCGGCCGTCGACCCGCGCGGCACAAGCCCACCCTGAACCCGCGTCGGCTCGGTCGGGCGCGGAGCGCCGCGCTGCGCCGCGATGATCAGTTCGACCGCGCGCGACGCGGTTTCGGCGACCGGCTGGTCCACCGCGGTCAGCGCCGGCTGGGTGAAACGCACGACCGGCGGGTTATCGAAACTGACGATCGACAATTGCCCGGGCACGTCGAGGCCGAGTTCGCGTGCGACCTCCAGCGTCGCGAGCGCCATCTGGTCGCTGCTCGCGATAATCGCGGTGGGCGGATGGACGCCGCCCAGCAACTGGCGCGCCGCGTGGGTCCCCGACGCAAAGGTGAAGTCGCCCTCCACAAGCAATCCATCCGTCGGCAGTCCGGCCGCCCCCATCTCGCCCTGCCAGCCGTCGATACGCCAGCGGCTAAGGCTGTATTCGGGGGAGCCCGCGATAAAACCGACGCGCCGGTGCCCCAGGTCGATCAGGTGGCGTGTTGCGCGCCGCGCCGACCCTTCATCGTCCATCGTCAGCGCGATCCCGGCCGCGCCGCCGCGCGAACCGATGCGCGCGAACGGAATCTTCTGCTGGTCGAGCAGACCGACGATCAGCGGATTGTCCGAATGCGGCGGGGTCAGGATCACGCCGTCGGGTTGCAGCGCCGCGATGGCCGCGCGCAGCTCGCGCTCGACATGGTCATTGTGGGTATCGACCAGCTCAAAGATCATCCGGTAGCCATATTCAGCACATTTGAGCATCCCGCCGAGCAGCATCTGGTCGACCCAGTCGACGCCCTGCCGCCCCTGCCAGTCGGCGATCGTGCGTTCGCGGTCGTTGATCGCAAGGATCAGGTAGGAGCGCGATCCGCTCATCCGCTGCGCGGCGATCGACGGCACATAGCCCAGCTTGTCGATCGACGCCTGGACCCGTTCCTTCATTTCCGGGCGGACATTCGGCTCGTTGTTGATGACGCGGCTGACCGTTTGCAGCGACACGCCCGCGTCGGCTGCAACATGCTTGATCGTAACCGACTGCCGCCGACGCCCCATTATTTCGCCTGATCCCCCGTGCTGCTGCAATCGCTAACGGCATTGCCATCACATTGCCAGACGCGGACCCAATCTATTTCCATGTTTTTGGGATAGCCGTTCTCATCCACGCCCTTCAGCCCTCGGTCTTCGGCCAGCCCGCCGCCGACCGCGAGGTTCAGGATCAGGTGGAACGGCCGGTCGAACGGTGCGGCGGGTTCGCTCGATCCGCTCGTCGACCATTCGCTCGCGACGCGCGTGGCATAGGGCTTGCCATCGACCGTCCAGACGATCTTGCCCTTTTGCCAGACGATGCCGAAGACGTGGAAACCATCGAGCGGGGCGGGCAGCGCAGTTTCGTCGCCCTTATGCTTGTTCGCCGGCCATTGACCGCCGAAATGGAGCGTGCCGAGGATGCGGTTCTCGATCCCGCCCGCGCAGGTTTCGCATCGGACGCCAAGGTTCACCGCCTCCAATATGTCGATCTCGCCCGACGCGGCCCAGCTGCCATAATGGCCGTCTTCGGGCAGCATCCAGATCGCGGGCCACGTCCCCTGCCCCTGCGGCAACTTCGCGCGCACCTCGATCTTGCCATAGGTCCACGCCGCCTTGCCGCGCGTGACGAGGCGGGCGGAGGTAAAGGGCTTCGTCGCCTGCGCCGTCGCCTTTTCAGCTTCGCCGCGCTGCGACAGCGGGAATGCCGGCCCGGTCATCGCCTCCTTGCGCGCGGTGATGACCAGCTTGCCGTCCTTGATCGCCGCATTGGCGGGCCGGTCGGTATAGCATTGGCGTTCGTTATTGCCGCCGCCCCAACAATCGACGTCAAAGTCCCACTTGTCGCGATCGATCGCCGTGCCGCCGAACTCGTCCGACCATGCGAGCCGCCATCCGCCATCGGCGGGTTCGCGCGCCGCTGCACCGCCGCCAAACGCGGCCGCAAGCGTCAGGATCGCTGCCGCGCGGATCATGCCGCCTTTGGCGCCTCCGCCCCGCAATAGCGCGCGACATAGGCGTGGTGTTCGGGCAGCGTCGCAACGGTCTGCGCGATATTGTCGCGGATCGACTGGAACAATCGCTCCACCTCGTCGTCGCGCAGCTTGTCGGCAATGGGGTGATAGGATTGCGGTTCGATCCCCTGCCCCATCATCACCTGCACCCAGCTATTCTCCGCAAACAACTCTTCATATTTGCGGAAGACGCGGCCCGTTTCGCGAAACAGCTCGATCTTCTGCTGCAAGGAATCGGGGATCGGCATGGCGGCGACATGGCGCCAGAACGGGCTGTCGCGCCGATTGGTCGCCTTGTAATGCAGCACAACAAAGTCGCGGATCTGTTCGATGTCCAGCCGTTGCTGGTCGTTGAACTCCATCGCGTCGCGCTCGCTGACGCGGCCGTTCGGCATAAGGCGGATGAAGCGTAGCACGGCGCGCTGGATCAGGTGAACCGTCGTCGCCTCGAGCGGCTCGACGAAACCACCCGCCAGGCCGACGGCAACGCAGTTGCGATACCATTGCTTCCGCCGCACCCCGCCCTTGAACTTGATGTCGAACGGTTCGATCAGCGGTTCGCCGACGCTGCTCATCAGCCGGTCATAGGCTTCGTCGCGCGACAGATAGCCGCTGGTATAGACGATCCCGGCGCCCATGCGGTGTTGCAGCGGGATGCGCCATTGCCACCCGGCGTCGTGCGCGATCGCCTGCGTATAAGGCATCGGCGGGCCGAGATGTTTCGACTGCACCGCGATCGCGCTGTCATTGGGCAGCCAGTGGCTCCAATCCTCGAACCCCGCGTGCAGCGCGCCGTCGATCAGCAGCCCGCGAAAGCCGGTGCAATCGACGAACATGTCGCCCTCGATCCTCCGCTCGCCGTCGAGATGCAGCGCGGCAATATCGCCGCTTGTCCCGTCCAGCTCGACGTGTGCGATCTTGCCCTCGACGCGCGTGCAGCCATCGGCTTCGGCGAGCTTGCGAAGGTAGCGCCCGTAAAGCGTCGCATCGACATGATAGGCGTAATTCATCCGATCTTCGGGCAGGTGCGCGAACTTCCCCTGCATCCCCGCGACCAGCTCGAGGCAGTAATCGGCATAGGGCTGTTCATGCCCGCGCTCCCGCGCGTTCAGCCAGAAATGCTGGAAACCCGCCGACCAGTGGTCCTTCCCCGACAGGCCAAAGCTGTGGAAATAGCTGTCGCCGTCATGCTTCCAATTGTCGAACAGGATGCCCAGCTTGAAGGTCGCCTGCGTCGCGCGCATGAAATCGGGTTCGGGGATGCCCAGGATGCGGTTGAAATTGACCAGCGGCGGAATGGTGGACTCGCCGACCCCGATCGTCCCGATCGCTTCGGATTCGACCAATGTCAGATCGACGGTCGGACCCATCGTGCGCGCGATCGCCGCTGCCATCATCCAGCCCGCGGTGCCGCCGCCCGCGATGACGACGCGGACCGGTTTCTTGTCGCTCATTTACTCAAGGCCCTCAGCAAAAAGGCGCGCAACCGGCCCGCCGTCTCGGACGTGAGCGGGGCAAGGATGCTGCGCGCGGTTTCGGGAATATGGTCGGTGACGCTGGCGTCATTGTCGAAGACATAGTGGTCGAACTGCTCACGCCAGATCGCCTTGTCTTCGGGCGGCAAGTCGCGGATCGCAAGGATCGCGTGATTGAGCGCCGCCTGCGGCTGGCCCAGCCAGGCCGGTGTCCGCCGCCACCAGTAATTGACCAATATGTTGAAGTCCGCGAGCCCCTCCACATGGTGCCACCACATCGAGGGGATGAAGATCGCGTCGCCGGGCTCCAGATCGACGGTCAGCGCCTCGGCCATCGCATCGACGAAGCGCGGGTGCGCGGCCAGGTCGGGATTATCGAAATCGACCATACTGACGACGCGCCCGGCGGGCGTGTTGTCGATGGGGCCAAGATAGAGGTTTCGGAACGCGCCGGGCGGAAACAGCGTGAAACGGCGCCGCCCGGCGGCGCAACAAGCCAGATTGTCGGGAAAATCATTGTGCGCGGCAATCTTCGTGCGCGTCCCGATCCAGATGCTTTTCAGCGGATCGCGGTCGCCAAGGTCGATCGGATTGGCTTCGTCGAGCCCGTCGAAGTGCGATGGAATGTCGATCGACGCCAGATAGACGGTGCGGTTTTCGCCGCGATCCTCGGCCTGGTCGATACCGCCGAAAATATCGGCCAGCCGCCCCGTGCCGATGCCGAAATTCATTTCCATGTCCGCGTCGTAGAACAGGCGGCCATCGTGGCCCGGCGGCGCGATCGACACCTTGAACGGCCGCTCGCGGGCATGATCCAGCAAATAGCGTCGCGCGTCGCGGGCCGACCGTTTCCCCGCCTCGACCAGCGGCCAGTCGGCGACCAGGCCGCGCAGGACGAATGGCGCGCGCGGGTTTTCCAGCAGCGCATCCAGTCCGGCATCCTTGTCCCACGTCCGCTCGGGCACCCGCGCCAGGCGGTGGGTAAAGGCGCCGCCCTGCTCAGCCACCGCCAAGCCTGCCGTTCTTGCGCGCAACCAGCACCGACAGTTGCGACAGCGAGGCCAGCGCCATGAACATCGGCATCAAATGCCCCGCCGTGTGCAGCGCGCCGAGCGCCGCCGCGTCGAGCGCGCGCAGCTTCGCCTCGTCGACGATATGGAATCCGACCAGCGAATGAAGCGACCCGTCGTCCAACGTCACTTCCAGGCTGAACGGTTCGAGCAGGTCATAGGCGAGCAGCGCGTCGTAGAAGGATTTGCTTTCGCGATACCCTTCATCGAGATCGCCCAGCCGTTCTGCGATATCTTCAAGATAGGGGGTCGCGGCGCCGTCGACATCGAACAGACGCACCCCCTCGCCGCCCGTGGCAATACGCGGATGGTCCATGTCGATATGCACCTGTCCCAGTCCGTCGCCATTTTCCGGGCGGCCGATCAGGAACGGCTGGACCGCAATCGACAGCGGCCGATAACGCGCGTCCCACCGATCGCCGTCGAGGAACAGGTTTTCGCCATTTTGGAAACCGAACATCGCCAGCGCAGAAAAATCGTCGCGTCCCGTCTCGCGCCGGAACAGGATCGGGAAATGCGCCTGCACGCGGCGAAACTCGCTCGGCACCGTCAGCGCCGCCATGATGTCGTCGCCCAGTTCGGCACCCGCATCGGTGCGGATGCGCAGATCGCGGTGGGTCTTGTTGTCGAGGACGGCGTGGCGGGTCATCAAAATCCTTTCCTATCGCGCCGCGGCCGGTTTGGCATCGGGGCGAAGCGCGTCGAGATAATCGCGGTTGGGCGGCAGCGCCGCGGCGAGCGACCGCGCACGCTGCCGGATTTCGGAAAGCAGGGCCGCGGCGCGCGCGCTCCCGGATAACTCCGCAGGAACCGGAAACCCCATGCCGTAAAGAATATATTGGTGGCTCTCGGCCGAGAAGATTTCGTCGACCCGCGGAAAGTCCCATGCCGACGGCGGCTGGTCGCGCCACAGGGCCAACATTTCTGCCAGTCGCGGCGGGACATGCGCCGCGTCGCGCTGAGCCAGCCAATAGGGGTCGTCGCGGCGGCTCAGCACATAGTGAAGCTTGAGGAAATCGACGATGCGGTCCCAGCGATAGCGGAATAGCTCGTTGAAGCGGTCGGCGTGGATGGGCATCGCGGCACGGCTCGC
>NZ_MIAM01000041.1:101723-102421 GCF_001830555.1 Sphingopyxis sp. RIFCSPHIGHO2_12_FULL_65_19
ATTGTCGATCAGCGCACTGAGCGACAATTCGATCATCACGATCGCCGATGCCTCGAGCGGCTCGATGAAGCCGGCCGACAGGCCGACCGCGATGCAATTGCCTTCCCAAAAACGAGCGCGGTGGCCGGTCGGGAAGCTCAGCCGTCGCGCCGGGACGTCGGGCGCGTCGGGCAGAACGCGCGCGATATAGCCGCGCAAGACCGCCTCCGCCGCATCGTCGTCCATGAAGCGACTGGCATAGACGCAGCCGATGCCGCGTCGGCCCGGCAGGCCTATATCCCAGATCCAGCCTGCGGCATGCGCCGTCGACACCGTCTGTGACGCAATCGGGCTGCCCGCCGCAACCGGGACCTGCGCCGCCAGCGCACGGTCGTTGAACAGCGTATCGCTGCGGTCGATCCACCCCACGCCCAGTTCGCCGCCGATCAGCAGCGCCGCATGGCCGCTGCAATCGACGAACAGGTCGCCGTCGATATCGCCATTCGCCCGCGTCGCCACCGAGGCGATGCCGCCCTCGCCGTCGCGCGTGACGCTGACGACATGGTCGGATACATGCCGCACGCCAAGCCGCTGGACTGCATGCGTCGCCAGCAGCGCCGCGAATTTTCCGGCATCGAGGTGGTAGGCGTAGTTCGCCGCCCCTTGATAGTCGGGCATCGCGCGTTGCCGCGGCGCCAGATCGAGGTCGCAGACATGCG
>NZ_MIAM01000041.1:102503-103408 GCF_001830555.1 Sphingopyxis sp. RIFCSPHIGHO2_12_FULL_65_19
TGGCGGCGAAGTGAAGGGGTGAAGATAGCGGTCGCCCGCGGTGCCCGTCACCCAGCCGTCGAACCGCGATCCCTGTTTGAACGATCCGTCGCACGCGGCGAGGAAGTCGGCCTCGCCAATCCCGATTGCCGACAGCGTCGCGCGCATCGTCGGCCAGGTTCCTTCGCCGACGCCGATGGTCGGGATGTCGGGGGCCTCGATCAACGTTACCGACAGCTGGCCCGACGCCGCGCGCGGCGAACTGGCGAGACGCGACGCCGCGAGCCAGCCGGCGGTGCCGCCGCCTACGATGACAACCCTCTCGATCGCGCTATTCATTGCCGTCGATCCTAGGCTGCGAAACCGCCCTCGTCACGCAAAAGAGCCGCGCCCGAAAAGGCGCGACCCTCTTGCCCGCGACCCGGCGGACGCGAAACACCCGCCTTAGAAGCTGAACCGGACCCCCGCCGCATAGCGGGCAAAGCCAGGCTGGACGAAGGTGACGTTATTCTTGCTTCTCAGGTGACCGCGGCGCCCCTCACCCGTCAGGTTGATCGCCTCGACGAAGCCGGTGAGGCCAGGAATAAACTCATAGCTCGCGCTTGCGTCGATCTGCCAATATTCCTCGGTATAGAAGGGGTTGGGGCCCGTTCCGGCAAGGAACTCGTCGCGCCAGTTCCAGGCGACACGCGCCTGAAGCCCGTTCTTGTCATAGAAGGCGACGGCGTTGGCGCTGTCGCTGAGCCCCGTCAGCGCGAACTGCGGCACCGACGACGGCTGGGTATTGTCATACGTCGCATCGCCGTTGACGATCGTATAGTTCAGGATCACGCCAAAGCCGGTGTCCCAGAAGCTGTGCTGGAGCGCGAATTCCCAGCCGTTGATCGATGCCTTCTGGTCGCTGTTGATCGGCGTCGTAATCTCGA
>NZ_MIAM01000042.1:0-5376 GCF_001830555.1 Sphingopyxis sp. RIFCSPHIGHO2_12_FULL_65_19
GCGGACTGCTGCGCTTTGCGACGACGGCGGTCTTGTCGGGACCGCTTGCGGGCGGGCGCGTCGAGCGGCTGACCGTGCCGCTCAACGGTTTCGTGGCGCCGACCGGCGCATTGGCGCTCGATGGCGGGTGCAGCCGCGTCGGCGCCTACCGGGTCGAAATCGGCGGATTCGGGATCGGGCGCAGCGCGGTCGATTTGTGCAGCCGTGCGGGCGCGCCTTTGTTGAGCGTCGGGTCCGGCGGCCTGCGCGGCCAGATCCGCATTCCCGCGCTCGCATTCCGCGGGACAAGCGGCAGTTCGCCGTTCAGCCTGACGAGCGGGGCGGCGAATATCGACCTGTCCGCCATGCGCTGGTCGCTGGCGCGCGCCGACGTCCGCCTGGGCGAGGGGGAGAGCGTAACGCGCTTCACCGCCGACAGCCTGAACGGACGCCCGGCGGCATCAGGAATGGCGGGCGAACTGCGCGGCGCGAGCGGCAAGATCGGTGCCGTGCCGCTGAACATGGCAGATATTGCGGGCCAGTGGCGCTGGGCGAATGGCGCGTTGACGCTGGGCGGCGGCCTGCGCTTGACCGATGCGGCGCCCGATCCGCGCTTTTTTCCGCTCGTCAGCGGCGATGCGACCCTGCGCCTTGCCGACGGGGTGGTCGACGCAAAGGCCGGGTTCAGCGAGGAAAAGACAGGGACGAAGATCCTCGACACGCTGATCCGGCACCGACTCTCCGACAGCAGCGGTTCGGCCGATCTGGTCGTTCGCGAGTTGCGATTCGACGAATCGTTTCAGCCCGACCAACTGACCAGCCTGGCACTCGGCGTTGTCGCCAACGTCCAGGGGTCGGTGGTCGGTGACGGGCGGATCGAATGGAGCGCCGACGGTGTGACCAGCCGCGGCACCTTTGCGACCGCCGATGCAAGCCTCGCTGCCGCATTCGGTCCGGTCACCGGGCTGACCACGACGCTCAGCTTCGACGATCTGATCGGCCTGAAATCGGCGCCGGGGCAGATTGCACGGTTGAAAGAGGTCAACCCCGGTATCCCGGTCGTCGACGGCACCATCGAATATCGGCTGCTCGGCGACAATCGCGTGCGGGTGGAGGGGGGCAGCTGGCCCTTTGCCGGGGGAACGCTGCTGCTGCATCCCACGACGCTGGATTTCGGCGCGGCGCAGACGCGGCGCCTGTCGTTCGACATTGTCGGGGTGGACGCCGCCGTCTTCCTGCAAAGCTTCGGCTTCGACAATATCAACGCGACCGGGGTTTTCGACGGCACGCTGCCGGTCGAATTCGACGGATTGGGCGGACGGATCGTCAATGGTCGCATCGATTCGCGCGCGGGCGGGGGCACGCTCGCCTATGTCGGCGAGTTGTCGAACCGCAATCTCGGCGCGATCGCCAATTTTGCCTTTGGCGCGCTGCGCAGCCTTAAATATGATGATCTGACCATCATCCTGAACGGCGACCTCGACGGTGAAATGGTGACCGACATCCGGTTTGGCGGCGTGGGGCAGGGGGAAGGCGCGACGCGCAACTTCCTGACCAACCAGGTCGCCAAACTGCCCCTGATATTCAATGTGAAGATCCGCGCCCCCTTCCGCCAGCTCTTGACCTCGGCCAAGGGATTCTACGATCCGTCGTTGCTGATCGAACAAAATCTGCCAGCCTTGATGCGCGCTCAGGAAGACGCTGAAAAGGCGAATGTCACTCCCGTTCAGCCCCCAGAAAGCGAGCCCATGCGATGAACAAGACCAAGACTGGAGCAAGGAGGCGGGCCATAAGGGGTCGATGTCTGGCGCTGATGACAGGGACGGTGGCTCTCGCGGGCTGCGTCCAGATCGAAACACCGGACAAGCCGATCGAGATCAACCTGAACATCAACATCCGGCAGGAAGTGGTGTATAGGCTGGATGGCGACGCCAAGAAGCTCATCGAGCAGAATAGCGAGATATTCTGATAGGGAAGAACAAGATGCGTATGACGAAGTGGAAACCGACCGGACTGGCGCTTGCTGCGATTGCGGCGACCGTTGCCGTGGCCGTGCCGTCGGCGATGGCGCAGCGCGATCCGGCCTATGCCGCCGCGCGCGCCGCGGGACAGATCGGCGAACAGCCTGATGGCTATCTGGGCTTTGCCACCACGCCGACCCCGGCGATCCGCGCCTTGGTTCAGGACCTGAACATCAAGAGGAAGGCCGCCTATACCGCAAGCGCGCAGTCGACGGGCAGCACGGTCGAACAATTCGCCTTTACCAGCGGCTGCAACCTCATCGCCAAAACCAAGCCGGGCGAAAAATATCAGACGCCCGGCGGCGCATGGAAAACGCGCGATGCCAGCCCGCCGGAACGCGATGCGCGCTGTCCGTAAGCCATATGACGCATAACGGGGCCCTGCGGGGTCCTCCAGATGCCGCCGCGCCCCTAAACGCGGCGGCATTTTTGTGTGCGTCTAGCCAGGACGCCTCGCCAGCATTCCGTTCGCGTCGAGCAAAGTCGAGACATCCTTCGGCAGCGCGCGACATTGCGGCATCTCGGCTTCGCTCGATGCGAACGGGGAAGAGAGGCCGGTGTCAATTTTGTGCACCTGCGCACAAGCATTGACTTCATCGGGCGTCGTTCCTAAACGGACCGCGCCTTAGGGGTCCCCCGAGTTTTCGGGCCTTTTTTCGCAGGCGGAATCGATGGATATCGGCTCTGTTTCAGGAGGATGGCGCAAATGACGGGGAATGGCAGCGATCCGGAACCAGCTTCGGAGGATTCGCGCCTGGTCTCGCTCGAAGAGCGATTGGACCGGGCCGAAGCCGCAGAAGCGAAACGGACCGCAGTGAACGCCGGACCGGAGACCGATGCGAATTACAAGCTCGGTAATCGCGTTCTGGCCGAACTGCTGGGCGGGATCGGTGGCGGCGCGCTGGTTGGTTGGACGATCGACCATTTCGCCGGCACGGCACCTTGGGGCCTGTTGGCGGTACTGTTCCTCGGAATAGTGGTCGCCTTCAGGAACATATTTCGGATTGCGAATGTCCGGCCCACCAAGCTCGATGAAGCTGGGCCGGATTGACGGGGATTTAAGGCGAGGTATCGCGTGGCGGATCAAGGCAAAGTGGACCCGATGCACCAGTTCGAGGTGCAGAAGATGTTCGACATGTTCCATGTCGGCAATCATGAGGTTGCCTTTACGACCAGCGCCATGTGGATGGTCGTTGCCGGCCTGTTGCTGTGGGTTTTCATGATCGGCGGCATGAAGCGCCAGCTTGTGCCCGGTCGCTGGCAGGTCGCCGTTGAAGGCTTCACCGGCTTCATTTCGGGCATGATGAACGCCAATATCGGCCCCGAAGGCCGCAAATATACGCCCTATGTGTTCTCGCTCTTCATGTTCATTCTGATGCTGAACGTGATCGGTCTTGCGCCGCTCGGTCTCTTCGGTGTGCATCCCTTTACTGTGACGAGCCACTTCACGATCACCGGCTTCCTCGCGATCCTAAGCTTCTCGATCGTCCTGATCGTCGGTTTCTGGCGCCACGGCCTCCATTTCTTCTCCCTGTTCGTCCCGCGCGGCACGCCCTGGTGGCTGTTGTGGTTGATCCCGGTGATCGAACTGGTGTCGTTCCTCGTCCGCCCGTTCAGCCTTGCTCTCCGACTGTTCGTCGCGATGACGGCAGGCCACGTGCTGATGAAGGTGTTCGCCTCTTTCATCATCGACGGCATCGCCGCTGGTCCCGCGGTCGGTTTGGGTGTCGGCATTCCCAGCATGGCGCTGATGGTCGGTATCAGCGGCCTCGAGCTGCTGGTCGCGGGCATCCAGGCTTATGTTTTTGCTTTGCTCACGTCACTCTACCTGAACGACGCGATCAATCTGCACTGATATTTCAATCGTATAATCAACGTTTTTCCCAAGGAGTATAAAATGGACGTTCAAGCTGCTTCGCTCATCGGCGCCGGTCTGGCCGCTATCGGTGCCGGTATGGCCGCTATCGGTGTGGGCAACGTGTTCGGTAGCTTCCTCGAAAGCGCGCTGCGCAACCCGGCTGCTGCCGACGGTCAGCAGGGCCGCCTGTTCATCGGCTTCGCGGCCGCCGAACTTCTCGGCCTGCTGTCGTTCCTGATCGCGATCCTGCTGTACCTCAAGGCAGCCTGATTTCGTCTGCGGGGCCGGCTCGCTAAAAGCTGGCCCCGCGACTGCTTTTCTTTTGTCGGTCGAGTAAATCCATGCCTCAAATCAGCCAATTCGCTGAAAGCTGGTACGCCGCATCCCAGATTTTCTGGGTGCTGCTGACCTTCGGCTTCGTCTTCTTTGTCATCGGCCGCGGCATGCTGCCGAAGATCGAGGCGACGGTGGACGCGCGCGACCGCAAGGTGGCCGACGATCTGGCCGCGGCGAAAGCCGCGCATGCAGCCGCCGACAAGCTGGAAGAAACTTACCGCCAGCAAAGCGACGCGAGCCGCGCCGCTGCGCAAAAAGCGGTGACGGACGCCAAGGACAAGGCCGCGAAAGACGCCGAAAAGCGTCTGGCAAAGGTCGACGCCGAACTCGACGACAAGCTGTCGGCGGCCGAGGCCGACATTAACGCGGCGCGCACGTCGGCAATGGCGGAAATTGAATCGGTCGCGGCCGAAGCAGCAGGCGATCTCGTCGCCAAGCTGTCGGGCGTGAAGGTCGCCGCGGCGGACGCCAAGGCAGCGGTGAAGGCGGTGCTCCATGGCTAATTTTGCGCTCATCCTGTCGGAAGGGACGGCTGAACCGGCATCCTTCGGCGTCATCACGGCAACCGTCTGGGTGTCGATCGCGATGGCGATCTTCATTGCGATCCTGCTGTGGAAAAAGGTCCCGGCGATGGTCGCGGGGATGCTCGACACCAAGATTGCGGAAATCTCGAAGCAGCTCAAGGAAGCTGAAGCGCTGCGTCTCGACGCCGAATCGCTGAAAGCGGAATATGAAGCGAAGCTCGCCGACGCCGCGAAGGAAGCCGACGATATGCGCGCCCGCGCCGATGCCGAGGCCGAAGCACTGGTCGCCAAGGCAAAGGCCGATGCGACCGCATTGATCGCCCGCCGCAAGCAGATGGCCGAAGACCGCATCGCCGCGGCCGAAGCCGGCGCCCTTGCCGAAGTCCGCTCGGCCGCCGCCAAGGCTGCGACCGAAGCGGCGGCGAAGCTGATCGCCGACAAGCATGACGCCGCGGCCGACAAGGCGCTGGTCGACCAGGCGATCGCAGGCGTCGCCAAGGGCTGATCGCTCCGACATTGCCGAAACCAGAGCGCCCGCGGATTTCCGCGGGCGTTTTGTTATGCCGTGTCAAGGATTGGAGGATGGAATGGCTGCAAACGACCGATTGCAGACGTAAAGTTCCTCCCCATCGACTTGCGATGGGGAGGTGGCAGCCCG
>NZ_MIAM01000042.1:5406-12994 GCF_001830555.1 Sphingopyxis sp. RIFCSPHIGHO2_12_FULL_65_19
CCCAAGCAGACATCGCCTTAAAAATAATCCTTTCCTACATTATCCGGCCGTGTCAGCCTTCATCCAGCTCTTTCATTTGGTGGATCACCGGCAGCCTCATGTGGGCAGCCACGGCGGAGTGTGCCGGGCGCAGCCAGGACAGCGAAAGCGCCAAATCGCGCGATCCATAAGGCTGACCTTTCCTGAACTTTGGATCGAGATGCGGTCCTCATGCCGACCGATCGCGGATCAATTCCGGCTGAAGCATGTCGGGTTCCCATCCCGACGCGGGCATGGCGAGGCCAATCAGAAGCGGATCATGATCCGCCGCGCCAATGCGGGCGAGATGCTGTGGACGAGTTGAAGTATCTTCACCATCCCCGCATTGACCTCGCTCTTGCCGGTCCGGATGCCGCGGACGATCTCGGCGGCACAGTCGTGCGCGCTCATCTTCTTGCCCGCCCGGCCCGCGGTCATGTTCGTTTCGACGACGGGGGGCAGCGCCTCGATGACCCGGACATTGCTGTCCTTGAGCAAGTAGCGGATCGCCTGCGTATAGCTGCGCAGCCCCGCCTTGGTCGCGCAATAGATCGACCCGCCAGCGCGCGGCGCGATCGCGAGGCCCGATGTGACGTTGACGATCACCGCTTCGGGCTGGGCGCGCAGCACCGGCAGCAAGCGTGTGCAGAGCGCGATCGGCGCGTCGAGGTTGGTGCGGATGCAATGCGCCGCGCTTTCGAGCGTGTCGGGCCTGTCGAGCTCATATTCGCTGCCGACCCCGGCATTGTTGACGAGCAGGGCCAGCGGCCTGTTCGCGACGCCGCTGACGACCTTATCGACGCCCGCCGGGACCGAGAGGTCGCCCGCGATCGTCGCGAAACCGAGCGCCGCCATCGCCTGCAATTTCTCGGCCGACCGGCCCGTGACGATGACGTCGGCGCCCGCCGCCTGCAACTGCAACGCGATCTCGCGCCCGATGCCGTCGCTGCCACCCGTGACCAGCGCGAGCTTTCCGCGTAAATTCATGCGACCCCTCCCATGTTGTTTACCACGCACACTATGGCGGCTCGCATCGCCATCGCCTACATGGAAAATCATGGCCCGCCCGAACGCTCCCGACCGATTCAACGAAGAAAAAGCGACCTATGTGATCCGCGGCGGCGACGAGGAGGGCGACCAGCCCGACCTCGCACGCGGCGCCGAGGCGATCCGCAGCGTCGTGCGCAAATTGCCGACGCGCCCCGGCGTCTACCGCATGCTCGATGCGCGCGGCGATGTGCTCTATGTGGGAAAGGCGCGGGCGCTCAAGAATCGCGTCGCCAACTATACGCAGGTTGCGCGGCTGCCGCAGCGGTTGCAGCGCATGGTGTCGCAGACGCGCGCGATGGAGATCGTCACGACGACGAGCGAAGCCGAGGCGTTGTTGCTCGAGGCGCAGTTGATCAAGCGGTATCGCCCGCCGTACAATGTGCTGCTCCGCGACGACAAAAGCTTCCCCTTCATACTGCTGCGCACCGACCATGATTTCCCGCGGGTTCAGAAGCACCGCGGCGCACGCCGCGCCAAGGGGCGCTATTACGGCCCGTTCGCCAGCGCCGGGTCGGTGGGCCAGACGCTCAATGCCTTGCAAAAGACCTTCCTGCTCAGAAGCTGCACAGACAGCTTTTTCGCCAACCGCTCGCGCCCCTGCCTGCTCTACCAGATCAAGCGGTGCAGCGCGCCGTGCGTCGACCGCATCTCGAAGGCGGACTACGCCGGGCTGGTGAGCGATGCGCAGGACTTCCTCGAAGGGCGCTCGACCGCTGTGCAGAAAAGGCTGGGCGACGCGATGACCAAAGCCGCGGACGCGATGGATTATGAGCAGGCCGCGGTGATCCGCGACCGATTGAAATCCCTGACCTTCATCCAGGGCAGCCAGTCGGTCCATGCCGACGGGTTGGGCGACGCCGACGTCTTTGCGCTCGCGGCGAAGGGCGGGCAGCTGTGCATCGCGGGTTTCTTTATCCGCGGCGGGCAGAATTGGGGGCATCGCAGCTTCTTTCCCGCGCATGTGTCGGGCGTGCCCGAGGCCGAGGTGATGGCAAGCTTCCTGATGCAATTCTACGAAGGGGTGCCGCCGCCGAAACTGATCCTCGTCGACCGCGAGCCCCACGAAACTTCGCTGCTCGCCGAGGCGCTCGGTGAAAGCGGCAGCCGCAAAGTCGAAATCAGCGTGCCGCAACGCGGCAACCGCCGCCGCCTGCTCGAACAGGCGGTGCGCAATGCTGGCGAAGAACTCGACCGGCGGCTGGCCGAAAGCAGCAGCCAGGCCAAAATCGGCCGCGACTTGGCTGAACTGTTCGATCTCGAAAATCCGCCGCAGCGCATCGAGATTTACGACAACAGCCACATTCAGGGGACCAATGCGCTGGGTGCGATGGTCGTCGCGGGGCCCGAGGGTTGGATCAAGGGCGCCTATCGCAAGTTCAACATCAAGCGCGCCGAAACGATGCCGGGTGACGATTTCGCGATGATGCGCGAGGTGTTCCAGCGCCGGTTTGCGCGCGCGATCGAGGAAGATCCGGAGCGAACCAAGGGCGAATGGCCCGACCTGGTGCTGATCGACGGCGGCAAGGGGCAGGTGTCGGCGGCGGGCGCTGTGCTCGCCGAACTCGGTATCGACGATCTGACCTATGTGGGCGTGGCAAAGGGGCCGGACCGCAATGCCGGGCGCGAAACCTTTTACCATCCCGACGGCCGCGAATTCACGCTGCCGCCGAACAATGCCGTGCTGTTCTACATTCAGCGACTGCGTGACGAGGCGCATCGCTTCGCGATCGGCGCACATCGCCAGAAACGGGCCAAGGCGATGGGCAGCTCGCCGCTCGACGAGGTGCCAGGGATCGGTCCGGCCCGCAAACGCGCGCTGTTGATGCATTTCGGTACCGCGCGCGCGGTGCGCGGTGCCAGCCTCGAGGATTTGCGGAAGGCGCCGGGGGTGAGCGCCGCGGTCGCGCAGGCCGTGCATGATTTCTATCATTCGGGACGGTGAGGGGAAGATTATGGATTTTGCAGCAGCCATGCCGCTTGCGGGAACGCTGGGCATCACGATCGAAGAAGGCAGCAAGGAGCGGGTTGCGGGCAGGCTGCCCGTGCGAGCAGAAATCTGCACCGCAGGCGGGATCGTCCACGGCGGTGCGATCATGGCCTTTGCCGATTGTCTGGGCGCGGTCGGCGCCTTCCTGACGCTGCCTGAAGGGGCGAACGGCACGACGACGATCGAAAGCAAGACCAATTTCCTTGGTGCCGGACCCGTTGGATCGGTTCTCATCGGCGAAGCGACGCCGGTGAAGCTCGGTAAGCGGCTGTCGGTGTGGCAGACGCGGATCCGCACCGAAGAAGGCGCCGAGGTGGCGCTGGTGACGCAGACGCAGATGGTGCTTTGACCAGCCTGACCGCCGATGCGATCGTCTGCGCGGTCCGCGCGCATGGCGAACATGGCGTGATTCTCCGCGCGCTGACACAAGAGGCCGGGCTGGTCGCGGGCTATGTGCGCGGGGGGCGGTCGACGCGGCTGCGGCCAATATTGATTCCGGGGAACCGGATCGCGCTCGAACTGCGCGCGCGGACCGAGGAGCAGCTTGGCGGTGCGACCGCCGAATTGCTGGAAAGCCGCGCGCCGCTGCTCGCCGAGCCGCTCGCCGCGGCAGCGATCGACTGGACGACGAGCCTCACCGCATCGGTCCTGCCGGAAAGCCAGCCTTATCCGGCGCTCTATTCCGCCCTGTCCGCGGTTCTGGACGCAATCGGCGTCGCCTCGTCCGCCCGCCAATGGGCCGCCGCGCTGGCGCGTTACGAACTGCTGGTGCTGGCGGAGCTGGGGTTCGGGCTGAATCTTGAGGAATGCGTCGTGACGGGTGCGCACGACGCACTCGCATTTATCAGCCCGAAATCGGGCGGCGCGGTGAGTGCAAGCGCCGCGGCCGGTTATGAGGAACGACTGTTCCGCCTGCCGCGCTTCCTGATGGGGCGGGATGCCGGCCCGTCGATGGGCAATGTCATCGACGGCCTCACCATCACCGGGCATTTCCTCGACCGCGATGTTCTCGACGGGCGCAACCGCGACTTGCTCACGGTAAGGCAAAGATTGATCGACCGGCTGGGCAGGGCGGTTGCGTGACGCGCCGACGCTGTTTAAGCGGCGGGCGAGAGAAGAAAGGGCGAAGCGTTGAAAATCCTGCTGCTGGCTGGCGATGGCATCGGTCCGGAGATCATGGCGGAGGCCGAAAAGGTCCTTGCCGCGCTCGCGCTTCCCGTGACGCTGGACCGGGCGCTCGTCGGCGGCGCGGCTTATGCCGCGACCGGCCATCCGTTGCCGCCCGAAACGCTCGCCAAGGCGAAGGCGGCCGACGCCATCCTTTTCGGAGCGGTCGGCGATCCGCGTTTCGACAATGTCGAACGCCACCTGCGTCCCGAACAGGCGATCCTGGGCTTGCGCGCCGAACTTCGCCTGTTCGCCAATCTGCGCCCGGCCAAGCTGTTCGCCGGTCTGGAAGACAGTTCGGCGCTGCGTCCCGAGGTCGCATCGGCAATCGACCTTTTGATCGTCCGCGAACTCAACGGCGACGTCTATTTCGGTGAGAAGGGCATGCGCTCGACCGCAAGCGGCGAGCGCGAAGGCTATGACGTCATGTCGTACAGCGAAAGCGAAGTGCGGCGCATCGCGCATGTCGCGTTTCGCGCGGCGCAGGGGCGTCAGAAGCGTCTCTGCTCGGTCGACAAGGCGAATGTGCTCGAAACCTCGCAGCTCTGGCGCGACGTGGTGATTGAGGTTGCGGCCGACTATCCAGATGTGGCGCTCAGCCATATGTATGTCGACAATGCCGCGATGCAGCTGGTGCGTAATCCCGGCCAGTTCGACGTTGTTGTCACGGGCAACCTGTTTGGCGACATATTGTCGGATCAGGCGTCGATGTGCGTCGGGTCGATCGGGCTGCTCGCTTCGGCATCGCTGAGCGAAAGCAAACAGGGGCTGTATGAACCGATCCACGGCAGCGCGCCCGACATTGCGGGCCAGGGCATCGCCAATCCGCTGGCGATGATCCTGTCGCTCGCCATGCTGCTCCGCCACTCGGGCGGCGACGAAGCGGCCGCTGCCCGGATCGAAGCGGCCGTCGCCAAGGTGCTGGCCGACGGATGCCGCGGCGCCGACCTTGGGGGCAATATGGGCACGGCGGAATTGGGTGATGCCGTTGTTTCGGCCCTGGAAATCTAGTGATACGGATAAAAGAATGAAAAAGACGACGGGTCTCGATCGCAGCAAAACGAAAAACTGGCATCCCGCGACGCAGGCCGTGCGCGGGGGCACCTGGCGCAGCGAGCATGGTGAGACGTCCGAGGCGCTCTTCCTGTCTTCGGGCTTCACCTATGACAGTGCCGAGGAAGTCGCCGCGCGCTTTGCCGGCGAAGCGCAGGGCATGACCTATTCGCGGCTCCAGAACCCCACCGTGGCGATGCTCGAAGAGCGGATTGCGCTGATGGAAGGGGCCGAGGCATGTCGGGCACAGGCAACCGGCATGGCGGCGATGACGACCGCACTGTTGTGCCAGCTTTCGGCGGGCGACCATATCGTCGCGGCGAAAGCCGCGTTCGGGTCATGCCGCTGGCTCGTCGATCATCTCTGCCCTCGCTTCGGCATTGAAACAACCATCGTCGATGGGCGCGATAATGACGCGTGGGAGCGGGCGATCAAAGCGAACACCAAGGTCTTCTTCTTTGAAACGCCCGCCAATCCCACCATGGATATCGTCGATGTAAAGCATGTCTGCGCGACGGCGAAGGCGCACGGGATCACGACGGTGGTCGATAACGCCTTTGCCACGGCGGTGCTCCAGCGGCCGATGGATTTTGGCGCCGACGTCGTTGCCTATTCGGCGACGAAGCTGATGGACGGGCAGGGGCGCGTGCTCGCGGGCGCCGTTTGCGGGTCCGAAAAGTTCATTAACGAGGTTCTGCTGCCATTCCAGCGTAACACGGGGCCGAACTTATCGCCGTTCAACGCCTGGGTGGTGCTGAAGGGGCTGGAGACGCTCGACTTGCGTGCTCGGCGGCAGTCGGAAAATTCACTCGCGGTGGGCAGGGCGATCGAAGGTCGCGTCGCGCGAATGCTTCATCCCGGTCTCGCGAGCCATCCGCAACATAATCTGGCGATGAGCCAGATGGAGGCGTGCGGGCCGATCTTTTCGTTCGTCCTCGATGGTGGGCGCGAACAGGCGATGTCGCTGCTCAACGCGCTCGAACTCGTCGATATCAGCAACAATATCGGCGATTCGCGCAGCCTTTGCTGTCACCCGGCGTCGACGACCCACTATGGGGTCAGTGCCGAGGCGCGGGCCGACATGGGCGTCGTCGAGGGGATGCTGCGGATCAACATCGGCCTGGAAGATTCCCGCGATATCATTGCCGATCTGGACCAGGCATTGACCGAAGTCGGGCTTTGAGCGAGTTTGCCGCGGCCATGCCCGACTCTTCCCTGACCTCCTTCTTTCCCTTTGCGGCGACGACCGGCTCCGTCACCGTGCGCGTGGCGGTCAGTTATCTGCCTGAACAGTCTCATCCGGCGCTCGGTCGCTGGTTCTGGGCCTATCATGTTCGCGTCGAAAACCATGGCGAAGCCGCAGTGCAGTTGATCAGTCGTCACTGGCGGATCAGCGACGGGCGCGGTCAGACCAGCGAGGTCGAAGGGGAAGGTGTCGTTGGCGAACAGCCTTTGATCGCGCCGGGAAGCGCCTATGATTATGTTTCGGGATGCCCGTTACCGACCCCAGAAGGGTCGATGGTGGGCAGCTATGCCATGGAACTGGGCGACGGATCGCAGATGCTTGTCGCCATCCCGCATTTTCCGCTCGTGGCGCCCGCCACCACATCATGAAGCGCACACACCTACCACTCAACGCCCTGCGCGTTTTCGACGCCGCTGCCCGGCACCTCAGTTTCACGCGGGCCGCCGACGAGCTGGCGGTCACCCCCGCTGCGGTCGGGCAACAGATCCGCGCACTCGAGGATATGTTGGGGGTCGTGCTGTTCCGGCGCACGCCCAAGGGATTGGAGCTGACGGGCGAGGCAGACGCCGGACTGGACGCGCTTCGGCAGGGTTTCCTGCAGTTCGAGGAATCGGTGCGCGCGATGCAGGCGGGACAATCGTCGCAGTCGCTGACGATAGCCGCACCGCGCGACCTGACCGCCAAATGGCTCGCGCCGCGTTTGGCGCGCTACAGCCAGCAGGCGCCCGACGTGCGATTCACATTGGTGTCGGCGGACAGCGGCATCGACTTTACCGAAGCGAACCTCGACCTTGCGATTTTCTGGACCGACGGTGCGGGCGAACATGAAGGCGTCGCGCTCGCCGACGCGTTGATGGTGACCGTCGCGGGGCCGGGGTCGAACAGCGACACGCGCATCGCTTGGCCGGGCTGTCCCGTCGCCGACGGCGAACCTGCGCTGCGGCTGGGTGACGCTGGCTTGGCGATCGATGCAGCCGCCAACGGATTGGGACAGGCAAATGTCCCGGCGATGCTTGCCGAGGCCGATGTCGCGGCGGGGCGCGTGCGGGTGGTGGGGGAGGCTTTTG
>NZ_MIAM01000042.1:13067-34940 GCF_001830555.1 Sphingopyxis sp. RIFCSPHIGHO2_12_FULL_65_19
GGCGCTGACGGCCTGATCATTTCGCCGCGAGGGCGAGCAGGCGGCTGACGAGGCCGACCAGCTTGTCGGGTTCGACGTTCGCGTCGGGATTATTCCAGCTTGCCGTCACCACAAACCATTTTCCGTCGGCTTTTCGTTGACCGAGCAGGCTCATCGACAAGACGCCGTTTTCGGACCCACCCTTATAGCCCAGATAGGTCCAGTCGGCGGCGGCAACGGGGCCGACACCATTGTTGATCGCCATCGCGGCGAGCAGGGGCTTCGACTGCCGCGCCCGCAGGTCAACCATCAGCCGACCGATATCGTTGGGGCTCGCGAACCATTCGAGACTGTCGATGAAGCGCGGCCCCTTGGTGAAACTGACGCCATCGACATTGGCAAGCGTCAGGCGCTGCCGATTGCCCTCGATCAACCGGCGCTGCGCCGCGTCGTTGCCGCGCACGAAACGTTGCCGCAGGTCGATGAAATTATTGCCTTTCAGGGCAAAAGCCTCGACCGTTGTGAGCAGCGGTATGTTGCGTGACGGGTCGCTGTGCCCCGCGGCCCGCATTCGTGCCTCGATCGGTTCGCGGCCGATCAGGTGGACCAGCGTGTCGGTGGCGCCATTGTCGCTGACCGAAATCATCCAGTTCGCCAGTGTCTGAAGCGTCACCGGCGTATCGGCCGACCAGTTTGCAGTCGCCGCCGACGAAAAACTGAAATGCGACAATGGTACGACGTCTGACCAGCGCCGCTTGCCCGCGGCGACCTGCGCAGCCAGTTCGTCGAGGATGTAGAGCTTGATCGTCGAGCCGATGGCGAATTGCCGATTCGCATTCGCCGATGCGATCGACCGAATGGTTGCGCCGTCGAGTTCGGCAACGAGAAAGCCGGTTTGTCCGGCAAGTGCGGCCATTTCGGCCCCGATCATGTCAAAGCTGTCGCCTGCCACCGCGACGCCGGTGACGCGCAGACCCGTCACGCGTGCGTCAGCGGCGGCGCCGACGTCGAGCAGGACCGTGGCAATACCCCGCTCAAGACGCAACATAACTGTTCCCGAACGATCGCCGGTCGCCGAGGTGCGATCGATGGCGAGCGGCTTGCCATATTGCGCGATCAAGCTGGCGCGGAATGTGTCGAATTGCGGTTCAGGCACTGCCGCCTGAAAATAGGGATCAAAATAATCGTCATAGGCGATCTCGCCGGCGAACAGGTCAACAAGCTCTGCGGCGCGGCGCTCGAAAGCCTTCTGCGCTACCGGAGCGTCCACCGCTGGACTTTGCGCCATGATGGTCAGCGGAGACAACGCGGCGAATATCGCCGCGCCCAGAGCGCCCCATTTATATTGCCGCATGACTGCCTCCTCAGGCGTCGATCGCCGCCTCGTCCAGCGTCGCCGCATTCGCCTGTATGAACTGGAAACGATGCTCAGGATGCTTGCCCATCAGCCGGTCGACCAGATCCTTGACCTGATGCCGCTCTTCATATTCTTGCGGCAGCGTGACTCGCAGCATCGAGCGCGTCGCCGGGTCCATCGTCGTTTCTTTCAGCTGGTTGGGGTTCATTTCACCTAACCCTTTGAACCGTCCAACATCGACCTTCTTGCCCTTGAACAGCGTCGCTTCGAGCTCGGCACGATGTTCATCGTCGCGTGCATAGGCCGAAGTGCCGCCCGCCGTCAGGCGATAGAGCGGCGGCTGCGCCAGATAGACATGACCCTCGCGCACAATGTCGGGCATCTCCTGAAAGAAGAATGTCATCAGCAGCGTCGCGATATGCGCGCCGTCCACGTCGGCATCTGTCATGATCACGATCTTTTCGTACCGCAGCCGATCGGCGTCGCAGTCTTTGCGCATGCCGCAACCCAAGGCGAGCGCGAGGTCGGCGATTTCCTGATTGGCTCGGATCTTTTCTGTGCTGGCGCTTGCAACGTTCAGGATCTTACCGCGGATCGGCAGGATCGCCTGCGTCTTTCGATCGCGCGCCTGCTTGGCGCTACCACCCGCGCTGTCGCCTTCGACGATAAACAATTCTGTGCCTTCGGGGCCATCATTAGCACAGTCTGTGAGCTTGCCGGGGAGGCGAAGCTTGCGGCCGCTCGTCGCGGTCTTGCGCTTGACCTCGCGCTCGGCCTTGCGCTTGAGCCGCTCATCCATGCGGTCGAGGACGAGCCCGAGCAAAGCCCGGCCGCGGTCCATATTGTCCGACAGAAAATGGTCAAAATGATCGCGCACTGCATTTTCGGTAAAACGCGCGGCCTCCGGGCTCGACAATCGGTCTTTGGTCTGGCTCTGGAACTGGGGGTCGCGAATGAAGACCGACAGCATCATTTCGCCGCCGTTGAACACGTCTTCAGCGGTGATCTGGGCCGCCTTCTTCTGTCCGACCAGTTCGCCGAAGCCGCGTAATCCCTTGGTCAGCGCAGCGCGCAGCCCTGCTTCATGCGTCCCGCCTGCGGGGGTCGGAATGGTGTTGCAATACCAACTATATGATCCATCGGACCACAACGGCCAGGCGATCGCCCATTCGGCGCGGCCCTGATCGCCGGGGAAGTCCTGCCGTCCAACGAAGGGCTCGGCGGTCGCGCATTCGCGCGCACCGATCTGTTCTTTCAGATGGTCGGCCAGCCCCCCGGGAAACTGGAAAACCGCTTCGGCGGGCGTGTCGTCGCCGATCAGTTCGGGTGCGCATTTCCAGCGGATTTCGACGCCTGCAAAAAGATAAGCCTTCGATCGCGCCATGCGATAGAGGCGTTGCGGTTTGAAACGGCCATGCTCGCCGAAAATTTCCGGGTCGGGAATGAAGGAAACGCTGGTGCCGCGGCGGTTGGGGGTCGGGCCCAGCTCTTCGAGCCCGTCGAGCGGGGCGCCGCGGGAAAAACGCTGGCGGTAAAGAAGCTTGTTCCGCGCGACTTCGATAATCGTGTCTGTCGACAGGGCGTTGACGACGCTGATGCCGACGCCGTGCAGGCCGCCCGACGTGGCATAGGCCTTGCCCTCGAACTTGCCGCCAGAATGGAGCATGGTCATGATGACCTCGAGCGCCGACTTGCCGGGAAATTTGGGATGCGGGTCCACCGGCATACCGCGACCGTTGTCGACAACCGTGAGGCGGTTGCCGACATCGAGCGAAATCTCGATCCTGGTGGCGTGACCCGCCACCGCTTCGTCCATGCTGTTGTCGATCACTTCTGCGGCGAGGTGGTGCAGCGCGCGTTCGTCGGTGCCACCGATATACATGCCCGGGCGACGACGGACGGGTTCAAGACCCTCCAACACCTCGATCTGCGAAGCATTATAGCTGTCGGTGGCGGGGTTCGCGGCGTCGAACAAATCGTGACTCATGGCTCAGCTATAGGGGGGGGCGAAGGCGGCTGGCAAGGCGCTTTTCGGCCGTCGCGCGCGGCTCGGCTCGTCGCGTTTTCGTGGCAAGTGGGAACTTTGGGTTCTCTTGGGGGGTTGGGGTGCCGACTGCAAAGTCACTCAAAAATTGGAGTAAAAAATGAAAAATCTCTCTCTCCTGGCGGCGCTTGCGGCCACAGCGACGGCTATGCCCGCTCTGGCACAGGAAGGTCGCGACACCTCGCAGGACTTTAACGGACCTTACATCAGCATCGCCGGCGGCGGCACGCTCCAAGGCAGCGACCGCGGTGAAACGCTCGTCTTCGACACCAACCGCGATGGCACTTATGGCGACCAAGTGACGACGTCGGGCGGCGCCGATGCCTTTTCGCCGGGTTTTTGTAGCGGTGCCGCGACGGGCACGGCGAACCTCGGTTGCCGCAACGACAAGGACGGCCCCGAATATTTCGCCCGGCTCGGCTTCGACAAGCGTATGGGCAATTTCGTCCTCGGTGCGGTGATCGAGGGTGGGCGCAGCCATGCGCGCGACAGCGTCAGCGGCTTTTCGACCACGCCAGCGAGCTACACTATGAGCCGCGAAGCCGATTATCAGGCGGGTGCCCGTCTGCGGGCGGGCTATACGCCCGGCGGCGGCGCATTGTTCTATGTGACCGGAGGCGGCGCCTACGCGCGCCTCGACAACAAGTTCACCACGAGCAACACCGCCAACAGCTTTTCGGACAATGGCAAGACGAACGGCTGGGGCTATTCTGCGGGCGGCGGTGCCGAGGTCATGGTGACGAACAATATCTCGCTTGGCCTCGAGTATCTCTATACCGACCTCAAGGACAAGGATTATGTTGTCAACGTCGGCCCGGGAACGGCGCCGCCGACCAACCCGTTCTTGCTGAATGGCGGCGGGACGGACATTCAGCGCAGCAATCCGCATTTCCGCACGCATAGCGTACGCGGGTCGCTCAGCCTTCGCTTCTGACCGCTTAGGCGTGTACGCGGGAGGCGCTGGGTCGAAAGGCCCGGCGCCTTTCGCTCATCTGGCAGAAGGTGCCGCAAAAATTGCGAAATTCCCATTCGCGCTGCTGACGAGACGGCCGCCTTGATAGAGGCGCGCGTCAATATTGGCGACGCGCTTGCCGCGGTGCAGCACCTCGGCTTCGCATGTCAGGCGGCCTTCGCCGACGCGAACATGATAATTGAATTTGATCTCCAACGTGGCACACCATTGCTCGTCAGCGAGCAGGCTGGTGAGCGCGCCGCCCATCGTGGTATCGGCAAGCGAATAGGCGACACCGCCATGCGCCGCGCCTTGCGGGCTGAAATGGCGTTGGCGGTCGATGTCGATCGCCATCGTACATCGACCGTCGCCACGCTCGACCATTTGCAAGCCGAGCGCGCGTGCGAACTCGAACTCTTGCCCGAAGGGCTTCACCGGCCGCCCTTTATCGAACGCGCGGGCCACCGAACGGCGGGGGCGGGGGCGGGCGACGCGTGCCGCGCGGCAGCTGCGCCTGATAGGCGCGGCCGCAATGTGCGACGCAATAGGGAAAGCCCGGATTCACCGCTTCACCGCAAAAATGGAAATCGGGTTCACCCGGATGTCCCATCGGCCAGCGGCAGATGCGGTCGTTAAGGTCGAGAAGCGTTGTCTTGTCGGCGATCTCGGGGCTCGGCTTCGCGGGCACCAGTCGGCGCGGCGGTGCAGGCGGGATAGGGGCCTGCTGGTCGCCGGGCCCTTGGCGAATAAAGCCGCCGGGGCCGATCGAGACGATACGCGGGGTATCGGCCTTGGGCGGCGCGTCGCTCGGTGCCGCTTCCGCTTCGAGGGCGTTGACGACGGGTTTGGGCTCTGGCTTCAGTGCAGCCACAGGGCGCGGTGCAACGGGCGCGGCAGTACGCGGCGTCGCGACAGGAGCCGCGGGACGCGGCGCAGCGGGAGCCGCAGCCTTGGCCGGCTTGGCAATTTTTTCGGTCGCCTTCACGGGGGAGGGGCGCGATTTCAGGCCGAGCCGATGCGCCTTGCCGATCACGGCGTTGCGGCTGACGCCGCCAAGCTCGTCGGCGATCTGGCTGGCGGTCAGCCCTTTTTCCCACATGGTGCGCAGGCTTTCGATGCGCTCATCGGTCCATGACATGTTCAATTCCTTATCATTCCACGCCGCGGGCGGTTAGACGATCTGCTTGTCGATCCCTTCGGGACCGGCACCAGTCGCTGCCCAGCTTGCGGTAAGATCGGGGAGGCGATAGGCGAGAACGCCATGAACGACCAGCCCCAAATTTCGCGCCCCGACTCGAGCAATTTTGCCGACAGCCCGCCGTTTGCGGAACCCGGTGTGCCGCACATCCGGACCTTGAACGTGCCGGGCATGCAGGCCTTATATGTCAAGGAGGTGCGACGGTTTTTCAAGGTCCAGCTGCAAACAATCTGGGCGCCGGCGATTACCACGCTCTTGTTTCTCGTCATTTTCACGGTCGCGCTCGGCGGTGCGGGGCGTACCGTCATCGGCGTCCCCTTTGCCGATTTTATCGCGCCCGGCCTGATCATGATGGCGATGTTGCAGAACAGCTTTGCCAATTCGAGCTTTTCACTGCTCGTTGGCAAGATCCAGGGGACGATCGTCGATTATCTGATGCCTCCGCTGGCGGTCGGCGAATTGATCATCGCGTTGATCGGCGCGGCGGTTACGCGCGCGATCCTCGTCGGCGCGGCGCTATGGCTCGCGATGCTGCTGTGGCCCGGCGTTCATGTCGGCGCCCACCATCTTTGGGCAGTCGCGGTTTTCGGCGTGCTGGGTGCCATGATGCTGGCCTTTCTGGGGTTGATAACGTCGATCTGGGCCGAAAAGTTCGACCATGCGGCCGCAGTGACAAATTTTGTCGTCACCCCGCTCGCGCTGCTTTCGGGCACTTTTTACTCGGTCGATAAGCTCGCGCCCTGGTTCCAGACGATAGCGCACGGTAATCCCGTCTATTACGCGATCATGGGCTTTCGCTACGGCTTCATCAGCACCGTCGATTCGACGATTGCCAGCCCGGTGCTGACCGCTGCGCTGGTGCTGGTCGCGGTCAACATCGGTCTGGGGGTGATGACTTATCGGCTGCTCACGACGGGATGGAAGCTGAAGGCCTAAAGTCAGGGGCCTAGTGGCGATGGATTGCCCGGACGCGGTAACGCCCACGTTCCAGCCCGTCGAACATCGCGTCGATTTGCGGATGGTCGATCGGACCACCATCGCCATCGGCGACCAGATTTTGCTGGCTGACATAGGCAATGTAGGATGAATCGCCGTTTTCAGCGAGCAGGTGATAATAAGGCTGCTCTTTCGCCGGACGGATTTCCTCGGGGATTGCCTCATACCATTCGTCGCTGTTCGCAAAGACCGGGTCGATGTCGAACACGACACCGCGGAAATCGAACATGCGGTGGCGGACGATGTCGCCCGGCGCAAAGCGGGCGCGGCCAATCAGCGGTGCCGTGACAGTTGCGGAAAGTTCGGATGATGAGTCGGGCGTCATGCCTTCAATCTATGGCGGTTCACGAACGTTTCAAGTCCGTTACATCCAACCCGGCTGCGGTTAGCCGAATCAGGGTGTGACCGGCGCTAGAGATGCTCTCGCCGTTGGGGCTACGAAGCTGCTGAGGGCTTTGGTTTTCCGGGCGGGTTGGGGCCGCGGCGATCAGGGGGGATGTATGATGGTTGACCTATCACCCGGAGCGGCAGCCCGGTATCGGCAATTGTCGTGCGCGCGAGCGACATTCTACACATCGTATAACTAAGCCTTCCGATGCTGATACACGCCGCAGGAAAAGGCGGCGGGCCGTAGGGTCGCCCCCGCCCGGCGGTGGTGCTGGTAATCCCCTCCGATGCTGGGAGGAGCAAAAAACGCGAGAAACGGAAGCAATATAGGCCTTGCTCTGCCGCCGGTTCCCGATATCGCCTGCGCTATATGGAAAATCGCGGCGGAAAGATCGGACGGCGGGGAATGCTGGCAGCAGCCGGTTCCTGGGCCATATGGGATTCATCAAAGAAGCTTGGCGCTGCCGAACCAGCGCCGGCGCGTGCGGCCCCGGCGCTGGCGCATTCCGTCGCGGTCGAAGGTGGCGGCAGCGTCCAAGACCATATCAACCATCTCCGGTCGAGTGGGGGGGGGGCTTTGGTGGGGTTTTCCCATGCCGCCGACTATGGGGGAGCCAGCGTCGGTCGGCGGCTGGCGCAGGAAATATGGGTCACCGATGCGCCCTATAGTGCCGATCCGACGGGAAAAGCCGATGCGGCGGCCGCCATTCAGGCAGCGATCGATTTCGCCCATGCCAACGGCATTGCGACGGTCCGGCTGAACGGCCGGTTTCGCATCGACAAGACGCTTGTCGTGCCCAGCGGCCTCTCCCTCGAAGGGCAAGGGGCCTGCTATTGGTACAAGGACGGGACGGGCAACATCTTTGAAGGGACATGGCTGAGATATCGCGGACCCGCTGCCTTGCCCGCGATCCGCTATGGATCGGTCCAGACGTGCCGCCTTTCCCGGCTGGGGATAGATTGCAGCGGGGTAGCAGGCACGCGCGCCATCAGCATCGGTTCCACCAACAAACCGGCAACCAAGGGGCTGGTCTTTCAAGACCTTCTGATATTCGGCGCAGGAACCGCGGTGCAGTGGGGTGACCGCAGCAAGACACCGCTGGAGCAGTGCGATGAGATCAGCTTTCGCGATTGCACATTCCACAGCTGTGTCGACGGGTTTGTCATTGACGCGACGAATGCAGCCGATTTCTCGATCATCGAACGCGTCGGTTTCGACCAGTTGCAAGGCGTTGCGTTCAAGCTGCTGACGCCGGGCTTCATGCGAATAAGCCAATGCGCGGCGGGGCTTTTGTTCAGATCGTCAAAGATGTTCGAGATCAGCGGGGACAGCCCGGACCCGACGATCATCGAAGGATGCCAGAGCGAAGGGCCGGAGGGCAAGTTCCTGACCTATGCGACAACAAATGATCAGGGGTTGATCCACCTGCGCGGCAATGTCGTTAACCAGCCGATCGAGGTGCGCGGCGTGACGCGCATTTTGTCGACAGGCAATTATATCAATTCGACGATCGCGTTGAGCGGATACGCACGGTTCAACTCGGACTGCGATGTGTGGGCGGGCGCCTTGGAAACGGCGCAGGTGATGGTATCCGGCGGCGCACGGTTCCGCGGCGTGACCCAGCGTGACGCCAGCGGACAAAATGGGCGCTGGCTTCCCGTCGGCCTGAAGATCGATCGCGATCCGACCGCAGGAGGTTATGAATATAGCCTTTGCGTTCGCGCGGGAATCCTTGGCTTCCCCTTCGTTCGCGGCGCCGAATATGGCGCTGGCCAATATATCCTGCCAAGCGTCGACAATGGCTTTGCCTATAAATGTATTGGCGGCGGCGCCACATCTGCGGAGCCATCCTGGCCCAAAGCGATAGGGGCGACCGTTCGGTCCGGCACAGCAAGTTTCCGCTGCATTGGCGCTGGCGCGCTGATCAAGGGCGTGTCGCCGATTGAGGCATAGGCAAGACCAACGCCCCGGCCATGCCGCGCGGCGCCAGGATGGCTTGGTCAGTCGAGCTTGGGATCCGTGCTCCGGCCTCGGTCGAGAAGGCCGTATGTTTCCACCCGTTGGGGGAAGAAAATGGAGGAGAGTGAGGGATTCGAACCCTCGGTACCGTTGCCGGCACTTCGCATTTCGAGTGCGACGCTTTCGACCACTCAGCCAACTCTCCTCGCTGAGAGGAGACGCCCCTAGCGGCGGTCCGGACGTCTTGCAACCCTCTCGTCACAAAAAGCCGGTCCGCCGCAGATTTTGTCGCCCGGCCAGGGCGGGGTCAGAGCGCAGTCAGGGCCCGATCAGGATTTTTCGGCTTCCCACCAATAGGCCTGGCGCTGCCGATTGCCCGTCTCTGCCTCGTTCATCGTCAGCGGATCGTACAGCCGTCCGCCCAGCATCACGCGATGGATCTTTTCGGTATTGCGGATATTTTCGGTCGGATCGGCGTCGAGGATCAACAGGTCGGCGAGCTTGCCCGCCTCGAGCGAGCCGACGTCCTTGCCATAGCCCAGCGACGTCGCGGGCATGATCGTCGCGGCGCGCAGCGCGTCGATGTTGCTCCAGCCGCCGCGCACGAACGACCAGATTTCCCAATGCGCGCCAAGCCCCGCCTGCTGGCCGTGGGCGCCGATCGAAACCATGCGGCCCGCCGCGGCGATCTTGCCCGCCTCGCGCGCCGAATCATCATCGACATAATCGCCCTCCGGCGCGATCACCCGGCGCTTGTTGTTCGCGGCGAGCTCGGTCGGCGGGATATGTTTGGTCAGGATCGGATGTTCCCAGACATTGGTGTGCGCGCGCCAATAGGGATCGCCTGCGGGGCCGCCATAGGTGACGACCAGCGTCGGCGTGTAATCGACCTGCGTCTGGCCCCAAAGCTGCACCAGATCCTTGTAGAAGACATGCAGCGGGATGTTGTGTTCGACGGTGGAATTGCCGTCCTGGATCAGCGTCACGTCCTGTGTGAACAGCGAGCCGCCTTCGGGCACGACGGTCAAACCTTCGACCTGGGCCGCCTTGACGACCATCTGGCGCTGGTCGCGGCGCGGCTGGTTGTAGTTTTTCACGCTGTGCGCGCCCTGCGCCTTTAACCGGCGGACGTGGGCAAGCGCGTCGTCATAGCCGTTGATTTCGGCATAAACACCCGCCGCCTTGGCCCCATAGATGATCTCGCCAGTCGAAAAGATGCGCGGCGCGAGGATCAGCCCGGCGCGCTGCATTTCGGACGAGACAAAAATTTCGGACGCCCGCGACGACGGGTTGTGGCTCGTCGTCGTCCCCATCGCCAGATTGGCGATTTCGGACCAATTCTGCTGCGGCACCAGTTCATCGTCGCCGTGCGGTCCATGTGCGTGGGCATCGACGAAGCCGGGGACGATCGTCTTGCCGGTCGCATCGACCGTGATCGCGCCCGCGGGCACGGTGATCGCGCCCGCCGGCCCGACGGCGGTGATGCGGTCGCCGTCGATGACGATGGCGCCATTGTCGATGACGCCCCCGTCGCTGCCCGCCATCGTGACGATCTTGGCGCCGGTGATGACGACGACGCCCTTATGCTTTGCCGCGGCGTGCGTCATCGACAGCGACAGGCCATCGGTCGGCGGCGCGAATTTCGGCGCCTTTTCGTCGGCGGGCGCATTGGTGAAGAGGCTCGCAAGGTCGGCGCCGAACAGCGTCGCGCCGCGGCTCCAGTGCAGGCGGCGGCCGCCATCGGACCAGTGGATATATTCGGCGCCGCTGCCCGAAACGCGGGTGACGGGCAGCGCACCGCTTTTGGTGCCGAGCGCGACATCCTGCCCGCCGGGCATCAGCGGCGTGACATAAGCGTCGTAATTCTGCCGGAAGGCGAGGGTGCGGCCATCGGGGGAGATTTCATAGTCGCTGACCAGTTCGCCATTGGCGTGAACGCGCTTGTCCTGTCCATCGAGGTCGGTGCTGACCAGCTGGCTTTTCCCGTCGGCAGCGGTGACCATGAAGATGCGGTCGTTCGCTGATCCGAATTGCGGTTTGGCGCCATTATCGCTGATCCGCTGGGCCGTGCCACCGGTCGCCGATATGCTGTAGATGCCAGGATTTTCGCCCCAGCGTGCCGAACGAAGGCCGCCGCCAGCGCGCCGTTCAAATGCGATCGTCTTGCCATCGGGCGAGAAGCGGGGTTCGGCATAATGGCCGGGCACGTCGGTCACTTTGCGCGATGCGCCGCCACCGGCGCCAACGACATGGATTTCGCCAAGCCCGGCGTCGGTCCAGCGGACGAACGTGATGGCGCGGCCATCGCGCGACCAACTCGGCCACAGCTCAAAACCATCGGCCGCCGCCGTGGTGAGCCGCCGCGCGGCGCCGCCCGCGACAGGCTTGACCCACAGTTTGCCAAGCGTTTCAAATACCACCGAACGGCCGTCGGGCGACACTTCGGCCCAGCGCGGCATTTGCGTGGCAAAGCGGTCAGGTGCCACGTCGACGGCCGGATGCGTCGCATCGACGATCACGCGGTCGTCATTGATGGTGAAGGGGATGATCCGCGCTGTGCCGCCGGCCGCGCCGACGCGGCGCAGCTTGCCGCCGGCCCAGAAGATGATGTCATTGCTGTCGGGCGTCCAGCCCATGTTCGGATAGACGCCGGTGACCGCCCATGTTTCCTGAACATCCTGGTCGAGCGCGTCATAGACTTTTTTCTCGGCACCCGATGCGAGGTCTTTCACATAGAGTTTCGACTGCGTGCCTTCGCGGCGGACGAAGGCGAGCTTTTTGCCGTCGGGCGATGGCGAAGGTCGAACCGCGCCGCCCGCACCTGCGGCCACGGTGGTGATCGTTCCGTCGTTGAGGTCATAGCGTTCGATGTGGAACAGGTCGGTGTTGCTGTCCTGCGCATATTCAAAGATCGGACCGGGGGTGACGTTGCGCGTATAATAGACGGTCTTTCCATCGGGCGCGAAGGTCGGTTCGCCCAGTTCCTTTTGATGGCGTTCGTTCGGCTTTTTGACGAGCGGCACGCCCGCGCCGCCCGACACATGATACATCCAGACCTCGCCGGTGCCGAGCGAGCGGCCGGTCGTGAAATGTTTCTTCGCGACGATGAACTGGCCGTCGGGGCTCCAGCTGGGCTGGTTGAGCAGGCGGAAATCCTCTTTCGAGACTTGCCTCTTGTCGCTGCCATCCCGGTTCATCAGCCAGATATTGTCGCCGCCCGCACGGTCCGACACAAAGGCGATGCGCTTGCCGTCGGGTGAAAAGCGGGGCTGATGTTCAAAGGCGAGTCCTTCGGCGATCCGTGTCGGCGCGCCCCCCTCGATCGGCATGGTGTAGATGTCGCCGAGCAGGTCGAAGGCGATGGTGCGCCCATCGGGCGCGACATCGACGTTCATCCAGCTGCCCTCGTCCACCGAAAGCTGCACCTTGCGCGTCGCGAGGCCGGGCGGGGCGTTGACGTCCCATTTGTCGGGCTTTGCATCGGCAGCGGAAGCCGCGGGGGGCGCCGTCTGCGCCCAGACCGAGGTTGAACAAGCCAGTGTCGCCGCGAGGGCGAGAGCGATGCGCGCCATGAAATTATCCCCGTTTGAAATGATGTGCCGACCATATGGTCCGGGCGCCAACATGCAAGGGACAGGTTTCGACGAAGAACTGGCAGCGTCGACGAGCGGCTGCTAGCCCGGTGGAAAGAACAGCGTCGGGGAGAGCAAAGCGTGCCATTGACGGGTATCAGGGTATTGGATTTCGGCCGCTATATCGCGGGCCCCTATTGCGCGGCCTTGCTGGCCGATTATGGCGCGGACGTGATCCGGATCGAGGCGCCGGGCGGCAATGACGATCGTTATACGGTGCCGGTCGCCGCGGACGGATCGGGCGCCATGTTCATGCAGATGAACCGGGCAAAGCGATGCCTGACACTGAAACCCGGAAGCGCCGAGGGGCGCGAGATCGTCCGCCGGCTGGTCGAGACGGCGGACGTCGTAATCGCGAACCTGCCCCACGATGCCCTCGCGAAGTTGGGGCTCGACCATGACAGCCTGTCCGCGATCAACCCGCGCATCATCCTGGCGACCGCGTCGGCCTTTGGCAGCGAGGGGCCGCTGGCGAGCCGTGTCGGTTTCGATGCGGTGGGACAGGCGATGTCGGGCACGGTGCATCTGACGGGCACCGCCGACCAGCCTTATCGTGCGCAAGTGAATTATGTCGATTTCGGCACCGCGCTCCACTGTGCCTTCGGCGTCATGGTTGCGCTGCGCGAACGCGAGGCGACGGGGAAGGGCCAATGCGTATCGGGGTCGCTGCTCGGCACCGCACTCGCCATGTCGAACGCGCTGACGATCGATCATGCGCTGAACGGCATCGATCGCCAGCCGATCGGGAATCGCAGCTTCAGTTCCGGACCGACAGATGTGTTTCGCACCCGCGACGGATGGATCATCACCCAGATCGTGGGGGCGTCGATCTTTGCGCGCTGGGCCGAACTGGTCGGCCGGCCGGAGCTGGTCGACGACCCGCTCTACGCCAGCGACATCCTGCGCGGTGACAATGGCGAGGAATTGAGCGCGATCATGCAACGCTGGTGCATCGAACGGACGAGCGCCGCGGCGATCGCCGAACTGGCGGCCGCGCGCGTCCCTGCGGCGCCGGTGCTGCGCGCGGGCGAGGCGCTGGCGCAGCCGCAGGTTGCGGCAATGGGGCTGGTCGAGCCGGTCGATTATCCGGGCGCGCCAATCGCCATCCCGGTGATCCGCGCGCCGATCCGTCTTTCGCAGAGCGAGAAGGTCGACGCCGCGCGCGCGCCGCAGGTCGGCGAACACAGCGATGCGATCCTCGGCGAGCTGGGATATGACGCCCAGGCCATCGCGGCCTTGCGCGCAGCGAAGATTATTTGAGCCGGGGAGGGTGGACAAACCGCCGCGGTCACTTAAATTACCGATCAGTATAAAAATGAGCCGAGGAATTCCCGATGACCGACAACAGTGACTATGTGCCGCCCAAGATCTGGACGTGGGACCGGGAAAGCGGCGGGCGCTTTGCCAATATCAACCGCCCGATCGCCGGCCCGACGCACGACAAGGACCTGCCCATCGGCAAACACCCGCTCCAGCTTTATTCGCTCGGCACGCCGAACGGCGTGAAGGTGACGGTGATGCTCGAAGAATTGCTCGCCGCCGGTCACAGCGGGGCCGAATATGACGCCTGGCTGATCAAGATCGGTGACGGCGACCAGTTTTCGAGCGGCTTTGTCGACGCCAATCCGAACAGCAAGATTCCCGCGCTTGTCGATCGCAGCGGCGCGGAACCGATCCGCGTGTTCGAATCGGGCGCGATCCTGATCCATCTGGCCGAAAAATTCGGTGCCTTCCTTCCCACCGAGGCGGCGGCGCGCGCCGAAACGCTGTCCTGGCTGATGTGGCAGATGGGCAGCGCGCCGTTCCTTGGCGGCGGTTTCGGCCATTTCTATGCCTATGCGCCGTTCAAGCAGGAATATCCGATCAACCGCTATGCGATGGAGGTGAAGCGCCAACTCGACGTGCTCGACCGCCGCCTGGCGGACAGCGAATTTATCGCCGGCGCCGATTATACAATTGCGGATATGGCGATCTGGCCCTGGTATGGCGCGCTTGCCAAGGGGCTCGTTTATGATGCGGGCGAATTTTTGCAGGTCGACGATTACCGGCATGTCCAGCGTTGGACCGACCAGATCGCGGCGCGCCCGGCGGTGAAGCGCGGGCGCATGGTCAACCGCGTGATGGGCGATCCGGCCAGCCAGCTGCATGAACGGCACGACGCGTCGGACTTCGACCTCCGCACGCAGGACAAGCTGGAAGGCGCCGAATAATTCGCATCTTGTGCGCGGCACCCAGACCGCGACGGTAAGGGCTTCCTAACCATCGGGTTTTGGGCCGGGTGCCAAGCCGCGCGGCGGCGAGGTCAAATCCTGTAAAATATGCAAAAGCGGCGTCGGGCTCCCTCGACGCCGTTTTCATTCGCGGCGGCGATGCTTGCGGCATGACAGGTTCGATCCGACTTTTGCGCCATGCCCGCCAACTCGCCCTGACTGGTGCGACCCTGGCGCGCGGGGAGCGCGGCGCCGCCATCGTCGAAATGGCGCTGGTGCTGCCGTTGCTCCTCGCGTTGCTGATGGGCATCCTCACCTACGGCCAATATTTCATGCTCGCGCACAATGTGCAGCAGGCGGCGAACGATGGCGCGCGCGCGTCGATCATCGGCCTCGACGCCGCCGATCGGCGCGCGGTCGCCGGGCGCGCGGTGGCGCGAAGCCTGCAAGCCATCGATGGCGCGCACAGCATCGCCGTGTCCGAAACGGCCGAGGCGATCACCGTCGCGGTCGCCTTTACCGTGCCGCAGGACAGCTTTCTGCGGTCGGGCTTTGTCCCGTCGCCCAGCAACGTCATCCGCGCCGAGGCGACCTTTGAACTGCCGGTGGATTGACGATGGCGCCCACGACCTTTATTCGCGCGCTTGCCGACAGCCACCGGGCGAGCATCAGCATCACGACCGCCTTTGCAATGACGATGCTGATCGGTGCCGCGGCGTTCGCGGTCGATCTTGGCGCGCTGTATCTCGATCGCCGCAAGTTGCAGGGCATCGCCGATGCCGCAGCGATGGCGGCAGCCGGGCGGCCGGGGGAGGAGCAAGCGGCGGCGCAGCGCATCATCGCGGCAAATTGCGATTGCGGCATTCGCATCGCGGTGCTGACGCGCGGCACCTATACGGCCGACCCGGCCATCCAGGCGGAGCAACGTTTTGCCAGCGGCGGCACGTCGCCGAACGCGGTGCGCATCACATTGACCCGCGACCGGCCCCTGTTCTTCGGCAGTTTCCTGACCGGGCGGCCGGACAGCGTCATCCGCGCGACGGCGACCGGAGCGCGGCGGGGCTATGCCGCCTTTTCCCTGGGGTCGCGCGTCGCCGCCGTGAACGGAGGCCTGCCCAACGCGCTGCTGTCCGGCCTGACGGGCAGCCAGATCAGCCTGTCGCTGATGGATTATGAAGCGCTCGCGAGCGCCGATGTCGACCTGATGGCCTTTTCCGAGGCGCTGCGGACGGAGATCGACGCCGAGGTGCTGACGTTCGGGCAGACGCTCGATACGCAGGTCACGATGCCGCAGGTGGTGTCGGCGCTGGCCCGCGCATCGGACGGGCGCGCCGCAACCGCGCTTGAGCATATTGCCACGCGGGCGTTGCCGCGCAGCCTGTTGCCGTCGCGCGCGATCGACCTGGGGCCGCGCGCCAACAGCATTCGCGTCGATGCCGCCAATCCCGTTCGGGTCAATGCACTCAGCCTGCTTCGCGCGATGCTGTCGCTCGGCAATGCAAACCGCCAGGTCGACCTGTCGCTGGCGAGCAACCTGCCGGGCGGATCGGGTATCGATGTCGCGCTGATGATCGGCGAGCCGCCGGCCCATTCGCCGCTGATCGCGGTGACCGACACCCAGGATGTGATCGTCCGCACGGCACAGGTGCGGCTGAAACTCGATACGCGGATTGCCACGCCGATCGCCAGCGTCCATCTGCCGGTCCTGGCCGAACTGGGGTCGGCGTCGGCGCGGATCACCGATATCGACTGTCGGCCGGACAGCAGCGAAGCCGTGTCGCTCGGCGTCGTGACGTCGCCTGCGATGCTTGCCATCGGCACCGTCGACAGCGCAGATTTCCAGGATATGCAGCGTCCGCTGGACCCCAAGCGGGCGCGTGTGGTGAAATTGCCGCTCGTCACTGTCGATGCCGAAGCCGAACTGGTGCTGTCGGACCTGGCCGAAAAGCCGGTCGCCTTTTCGCGCCGTGCCATCGACGACGGCGAGGTCAAGACGGTGTCGAGCACCGGGTTGGTTGCAGGCGCAGCAAAATCGCTGTCGGACCGGATGGAGCTTCACGTCAATGTGCTCGGCCTCGGTCTCAATCTGAACGCGCTCACCACGGTCGTCGGCGAAACCGCCGCGCTCGCGGCGCCGGTGCTCGATGATGTGCTGGCGGATTTGACGGGCCTGCTGGGGGTGCATGTCGGTCAGGCCGACGCCCGGGTCAACGCACTGCGTTGCGGCAAGGCGCGGCTGGTGTGATCGGTTCATAACGGCGCCGCGCCGGACATGTCTTGCGGCCAATATGCCGCGCCGCAGGCCATAAGGATATTGTTGCACCGGGAAGCGGGGAGGACGGCCATGGCGGCGGCGCATGAACCACAGCGCGTTTCGGCGGCGGACTTTATCCGCGGTTTTGCCAATTGGCGGTTGCAGTCGGCGCGCAAGCCCGTTGTCGTGACCCATCATGGCAAGGATGCCCATGTCCTCATCTCGCTCGACGACTACCGGCGTCTCGACGGCGATGGCGCGGGCGGCGTCGCGTCGACCACGAACCTGTTGCAAAACTCGCTGGCCGGGCTGGTCGAATCCATCCGCGACGGCGTGATCCTGATCGACCGGGGGTGGCGGATCGCCGCGCTCAATCCCGCGGCGAGCGATATGGTCGGCGCGGCGGCCGCGGACCTGATCGGCGGGAATCTGGCGTCGGCCTTGCCGGGGCTCGACGGCAGCCTGTTGTCGCATCGGCTCAGCCGCCTGATCGATCATCGCGAACGCTTTTCGGGTGATATTCCGGGGCTGCTGCGGCCGCGGCAATGGCTGCGGGTCGACCTGGTGCCCGTGCCGACGGGCGGGGCAATCATCTTGCGGGATGTCAGCCACACGATGGAAGAATGCGCCATCGGCAACGCGCGGAACGCGCTGATCGCCGCGATCGAAGCGGACGGCGGCGTCGGGCATGCGCGGATCACGGTCCGCGAAACGGTCGAGGCCGCGAACGATGCGCTGACGATGATGATCGGGGTCGATGCGGCCGCTATCCGGCGCGTCCGCTTTTCAGCCTTGTTGGCGATCGGGCAGCGCCAAGCCTTTGTCGAGGCGCTGGAATCGGTGTTCCGTTCCGGCGCCCCCGTGCGCCTGGCGTCCGAAACGATCACGCGCGACGGTGCTGTCCTGCCGGTCATGCTGTCGATCGCCGAAATTCGCGGCCCTTACGCCAGCGATGGCGCGGTGGTGCTCGTGACGCGGCGTTCGGCCTAGAACCAGCTACCGCGTTCGATCGCGTCGCTGCCCGCGGGCAGCGAGAAATATTGCCCATCCTCGCCGACGATGATCGGGCCGTCGAACCGGTCGTCGGCCTCGCCAAGAAACGCCGCGTTCAGGTAGGGCGAGGGCATGGACGGCACGACATGGCTGAGGACCAGCATCCGGACCCCCGCGACCCGCGCGCTGTCGGCCGCCTGCGCCGGGCTGGCATGATAGTCGAGGATGTCGCGCATGATCTGCGCCGTCTGCTTTCGGCCCGCTTTGTCGAGATTTGCCACGAGCGTCCGCACCATCGCCGGGTTCAGCGCCTCGTGGATCAGCAGGTCGGCGCCCTTCGACGCCGACTCCAGCGACTTGGACGCAGCGGTGTCGCCGCTGACGACAAGGCTGCGCCCCTTGTAGTCGAAGCGATAGCCCACCGAAGGCTGCACCGGACGATGATCGACGGCAAAGGCGGTCACGCGCAGGCCGTCCGCGTCATAGACGATGGTCGGTGCGCCCGGCGTTGCAAAGGGCATGGCAACGGCTCCGGCGGCGGCTGGCGGCGTGATCGCTTCGCCATGGTGCGCGGTGCGATAGCCGTTATCGAGCGCATAAGCGGCATTGAACCCCGCGATGACATTTTCGACGCCCGTCGGGCCATAGACGGGCAGGGGCGCCGTGTTGCCGCTCGCGGTCCAGCGCAGCAGCATCATCGGTCCCATCCCGTCGATATGGTCGGAATGAAAATGGGTTAGGAACATCGCCTTGATGCGGCCGTTGGGCAGGCCCATCAGCGCGATGTTGCGCGCCGCGCCCTCGCCGGCATCGACGACGAACATCGCTTTGCCGGCAATAACCACGGTACAGGAAGCGGCGCGTTCGTGGCTGGGGAGGGGGGAGCCGGTACCGCACAGACCTGCGTGCAGGCCATCGGGCAAGTCGGCGAATGTATCGCGGCCGATATTGCGTTCGGCAGCGCGTTCAAACAGCCACATGCCAATCGGGCGCTGGAACAGCCATGCCGCGAGCGCCGCGGCGCCGATGATTGCCGCCGCCCACAGCGCGGCACGTCCTGCCTTGGTCATTGCTCTTCCCCCATCTTGGCCGCAGCCCCTGCGCGTGCTGGACAAGGCGCTTTCTTACGCGCAATCATGGCAGCGCGGAAAGTTGTCAATTGCAACTTGCCGTTTACGTAAAGGTGAGCGCCCAGTATAAGGGCGCCATTACCCGATGGGAGATTCGTCATGGACATGGAATTCAGCCCCGAAGATCTCGCCTTCCAGCAGGAGGTGCGCGACTTCATCGCCGAAAATTACCCCGCCGAACTGCGCGGAAAACAGGATGAGGGCGAGGAGCTGTCCAAGGAGGATTTCCTCGTCTGGCACAAGATACTCCACAAAAAGGGCTGGATCGCGCCCGCGTGGCCGGTTGAATATGGCGGCACCGGCTGGACGCCGACGCAGCGTTTCATCTGGTCTGAGGAAACCGCGCGCGCCGACTGTATCCGCCTGATGCCCTTTGGCCTCGCGATGGTGGGGCCCGTCATCTACACCTTTGGAACCCCGGAACAGAAAGCGCATTTCCTGCCGCGCATCCTGTCGGGAGAGGATTGGTGGTGCCAGGGCTATTCGGAACCGGGATCGGGTTCGGACCTTGCCTCGCTGCGCACGACGGCGGTCGCGGATGGCGACGATTATATCGTGAACGGCCAGAAGACCTGGACCACGCTGGCGCAACATGCCGACTGGGGTTTCTTCCTTGTCCGCACCGACAAGGACGCCAAGCAGCAGGAAGGCATTTCGTTCCTGCTGATCGACATGAAATCGCCCGGCATCACCGTGCGCCCGATTATCACGCTGGGCGGCGAGCATGAGGTGAATGAAGTGTGGCTGGAGGATGTTCGCGTCCCGCAGTCGCAGCGCGTTTATGAAGAGAATAAGGGCTGGACGTGCGCCAAATTCCTTCTAGCGCACGAACGCACCGGCATCGCCGGGGTGGCGGCGTCGAAGCGCGGGATCGAGAAGGTGAAGGCGATTGCGCGCACCGAACTCGACGGCGACAAGCCGCTTCTTGCCAATGCGTTTTTCAAGCGGAAGGTTGCCGATCTGGAGGTCGACCTGGCCGCGCTGGAGTTCACCGAACTTCGCAGCCTGGCCGGGCCGAACGCCGGACGTGGGCCGGGGCCGGAATCGAGCCTGCTCAAGATCAAGGGCAGCGAAATCCAGCAGCGGCTGACCGAACTGACGCTGGAAGCTGTCGGCCATTATGGCGCGCCCTATTTCCGCGGATTCGGAGAGGGCGACAACGAGCATCCGATCGGGCCCGATTACGCCCATCGCGCTGCGCCGACCTATTTCAACATGCGCAAGACGACGATCTATGGCGGGTCGAACGAGATCCAGCGCAACATCATCGCAAAAATGGTGCTCGGCCTCTGAAAATTGACGTCATTCCGGCGCGGGCCGGAATCTCAACATATCGAGGTTGAGACCCCGGCATTCACCGGGGTGACGGTGAAATTAGGGAATAATTACAATGGATTTCACCTACACCGAAACGCAGGACATGATCCGCGACACGCTCGCGCGTTTCCTGAGCGACACTTATGATTTTGAAACGCGCCAGAAATTCATCAATTCGGACAGCGGCCGCGATCCGGCGATCTGGACCGCGCTGGCGCAGGAACTGGGCATGCTGGGCGCACCCTTTGCCGAAGAGCATGGCGGTCTGGGCGGCGGCGCGCTGGAAAATGCGATCGTGATGGAGGAATTGGGCAAGGTCATCGGGATCGAACCCTATCTGCCGACCGTCGTGATTGCGGGCGGCGCGCTGAAAGCCGTCGGCGGGGCGCAGGCCGATGCGATGATTCCCGAAATCATCGCCGGCAATGCCATCGTCGCCTTCGCTTATGCCGAGCCGCAGGGCCGTTACGACCTGGCGAACCTGCGCACTACCGCGAAAAAGGATGGTGCGGGTTATGTGCTGAACGGCCACAAGGGCGTGGTTTATGCCGCACCGTGGGCGACGCACCTGCTGGTCACCGCGCGCACCGGCGGCAGCCAGCGCGACAAGGATGGCGTGTCGCTGTTCCTGATCGACGCGAACCTGCCGGGTGTCGTGCGCCGCGACTATCCCACCGTCGATGGCAGCCGCGCGTCGGAGATTTATTTCGAGAATGTCGCGATCCCCGGCGACGCCCTGCTGGGCGGTGAAGGCGGCGCCTTGCCGCTGATCGAACAGATCGTCGACGAAGCGACCGTCGCGGTGTGCGCCGAAGCGACCGGGGTGATGCAAAAGCTGCACGAAGGCACGCTGGAATATACGCAGCAGCGCAAACAGTTCGGCGTGCCGATCGCCAAGTTCCAGGTGTTGCAACACCGCATGGTCGACATGTTCATGGAGGTCGAACAAGCGCGCTCGATGACCATCATGGGGACGCTTAAGCTGGGCCTGCCCGCGGCCGAGCGCATGGCGGCGGTATCGGCGGTGAAGGCGAAAGTCGCGCGCGGCGCCAATTTCGTCGGGCAGAACGCGATCCAGACGCACGGCGGCATCGGCATCACGCAGGAACTGGCGATCGGCCATTATTTCAAGCGCGCGACGATGATCGAGAGCCAGTTCGGCAGCGCGGACCATCATATGGACCGCTATGAACGCATCGCACTCGCAGACTGAGCGGAAGGACGCATCGACGTCGTCTTAATAGGCGACGTCGATGGCGATCCGGAGCGTGCGCGGACGCAGCGGGGTCAGGAACCCCTCGTTACCCTCGACAAAGGGCGTGCCCAGCGAGAAGCGATTGCCGCGGGAATCGAACAGGTTGGTCAGCGTCAGCGACAGGCCGCGGCGCTCGTCGCCGACGCGCATCGCGACCCCGGTATCGACATAATCGCCCTGGCTTTCGCCCAGCACGGGCCCGATGCCGA
>NZ_MIAM01000043.1:116-23543 GCF_001830555.1 Sphingopyxis sp. RIFCSPHIGHO2_12_FULL_65_19
GGCGCTGGCGCGCCTGCTCGCCGCGATCGATGAACAGCTCGCCCTGTCGGGCATCGTGCGCGGGCCGCAAGCGGGGCATTAGAATCCCCTCCCCGTCGCGGGGTGGCGGCAACAGATGCAAGGATCTTGCCAGATTGACCTTGGCGGCGCTCCTCGGGTAACGCCCGCACATGTCTCATCAGGAAGCGATGGCGAAATGACCGACGACGAAGCGACCCCGGCGACAATGACCGCCGACGGCGACCATGGCGTCGCTGAACATCGGGCGCATGTCCGCGACGATGCGGCCGCCGGCAACGGGCTCGCGGTGATTTCGATCGCGAAAAGCTATGACAAGCGCGTCGTGCTGTCCGACGTTTCGCTGTCGGTGGGCAAGGGCGAGGTTGTCGGCCTGCTCGGCCCGAACGGCGCGGGCAAGACCACCTGCTTCTATTCGATCATGGGGCTGGTCAAGCCCGATGCCGGGCGCATCATGCTCGACGGCGCCGACATCACCGCCTTGCCAATGTACCGCCGCGCGATCCTCGGTCTCGGCTATCTGCCCCAGGAGACCTCGATCTTTCGCGGCATGACGGTCGAACAGAATATCAGCGCGGTGCTCGAACTCAGCGAGCCTGACAAGGTGTCGCGCGAACGGCGGCTGGAAGAATTGCTCGACGAATTCGGCCTGACCCGGCTGCGCGCTTCGGCGGCGATGGCGTTGTCGGGCGGCGAACGGCGCCGCGCCGAAATCGCGCGCGCGCTTGCGGCCAACCCCTCGATCATGCTGCTCGACGAACCTTTTGCGGGCATCGATCCGCTGTCGATCAGCGACATCCGCGACCTGGTCGCGGACCTCAAGACGCGCGGCATCGGCGTGCTGATCACCGACCATAATGTGCGCGAGACGCTCGACCTCGTCGACCGCGCCTGCATCATCTATGACGGCAAGGTGCTGCTTGCCGGCTCGCCGGCCGAACTGGTCGCCGATCCCGAAGTGCGCCGACTGTATCTGGGTGAGGGTTTCTCCCTGTGAACGTTGCGGACCGCCGCCAGACAAATTTCCATGTGTCCCCGCGAAGGCGGGGACCCATCTCCGGTGGGTTCGAAATGGCGCCGACCGGAGATGGGCTCCCGCCTTCGCGGGAGCACGCGGGGCAGTAATATAAGCCGCCATGGCGTTGGGTCCGCGCCTCGATCTCCGCCAGTCGCAATCGCTGGTGATGACGCCGCAGCTACAGCAAGCGATCAAGCTGCTGGCGCTGTCGAACCTCGAACTCGAAGCCTATCTGGCCGAGGCACTCGAGGGCAACCCGCTGCTTGACGCGACTTCGGGCGACAGCGACGCAAGCACGGGCGATCCGGGGGACGAGCGCGGCGACGATGGCCCCGCAGCGGAAGCGGCGTCGCTCGATGCCGACCAGGCGCTGTCCGCCGATGGCGGCACCGAAAACGACCTCGATGTCGATCTTGCCGCGGACAGTTTCCACCACGACAGCGCCAGCGACAATGTCGGGCTGTCGGGATCGGGCGAGGATATCGATTTCGACAGCTTTGCGGAGGCCGAGGGCACGCTCCACGACCATCTGCTGGCGCAGGTCGGCGAGCGATTTGGCGGTATCGAGGCGATCGTGGCGGGGCAGCTCGTCGCGCTGATCGACGAGACGGGATATCTCCGCGCCGACCTTGCCGAACTCGCCGCGCAGCTCGGGGTGCCGCTCGCGCTGATCGAGGCGGTGCTGGCGGTAATCCAGACCTTCGACCCGTCGGGCGTCGGTGCGCGCGACCTCGCCGAATGTATCGCGATCCAGGCGCGCGAGGCCGACCGCTACGACCCCGCGATGGCGACGATGATCGCGCATCTCGACCTTGTCGCCAAGGGTGCCTTCCCCCAGCTGAAACGTATCTGCGGCGTCGATGATGAGGATCTGGCCGACATGATCCGCGAGTTGCGCAGCTATGATCCCAAACCCGGGCTCAAATTCGGCGGCGACGGCGCGCCTGCGGTCGTCCCCGACCTCTATATCCGCCCGACGGCGACGGGCTGGGCAGTCGAGATCAACAGCGGCACGCTGCCGCGGCTGCTGGTCAATCGCCGATACTACACCGAATTGGCGCAGGGCGCGGCGTCGAAAAGCAAGGCTTGGCTTTCCGAACAACTGGCGGGGGCGAACTGGCTGGTCCGCGCTCTCGACCAGCGTCAGCGCACGATCGTCAAGGTCGCGAGCGAAATCGTGAAGCAGCAGGAAGGATTTTTCCTCCACGGCGTCGCGCATATGCGCCCGCTGACCTTGCGCCAGATTGCCGAGGCGATCGGCATGCACGAATCGACCGTCAGCCGCGTCACCAGCAACAAATATCTCAGCTGTCCGCGCGGATTGTTTGAACTCAAATATTTCTTTTCGTCGGGTATCTCGGCGACCGAGGGCGACGGCGCGGTGTCGGCGGAGGCCGTAAAGAGCAGGATCAAGGCGATGATCGAGGCCGAGGATGCCAAGGCGATCCTGTCTGACGAGACGATCGCACAGAAACTGTCGGCCGAGGGGCACGATATCGCGCGGCGCACCGTCGTCAAATATCGCGAGGCGATGGGATATGGCTCGTCGGTGCAAAGGCGGCGGCAAAAGGCGCTCGCGGGCTGAAATCGGCCTGAAAGGCGGTTGACTTTCGAGCCGCTTCCCCATAGTTGCGCCGCTTCGCGTAACAACGCCAAGATTTACGGACAGAGATCATGAAGATTCGCAACAGCCTGAAGTCGCTGAAGGACCGCCACCGGGATAACCGCGTTATCCGCCGCCGTGGCCGCACCTATGTGATCAACAAGACCAACCGCCGCTTCAAGGCGCGCCAGGGCTGAAGCCCTGCCGGGGCCTATGTCCCGCGCGCATAGCGAAGTTAGCGTAACGCCGTCGGATGCTTCCGGCGGCGCTTTCGCGTGTCTGGAGCAACCATGATTCGCCAGAGCGTGATCTTCGACGTCGGGCGCGTCCTGTTCGACTGGGACCTGCGCCACCTGTTCGCCAAGCTGATCGACGACAAGCAACAGCTCGAATGGTTCGTGACCAACGTCGTCACGCCCGAATGGCATTTCCAGCACGATGCGGGCCGCCCGCTCGCCGATATGCTGCCCGAGCTCAAGGCCGCATTTCCGGGGCATGACGATCTGATCGACGCCTATGCGGCGCGCTTCAACGAGACGATCCTCGGCACGATGCCCGGTAGCCTCGAACTGGTCGAGCGGCTCGACGATGCGGGCGTGCCGCTGTTCGCGATCACCAATTTCGGGCATGAATTCTGGGAAGGCTTTCGCCCGACCCAGCCCATCTTCGACCGCTTCCGCGATATCATCGTGTCGGGGACCGAGAAGTTGATGAAGCCCGACCCCGCAATCTACCGCCTCGCGATCGAGCGATTCGGCATCGACCCCGCGGGCGCGCTGTTCATCGACGATGTCGCAAAAAATGTCGCGGGCGCCGAATCGGTTGGGATTACGGGGCATCGGTTTGTTGATGCTGAGACGCTGGAAACCGAATTGGTGTCGCACGGATATCTGGCTGCTTCATGAGCAGGGCGAATCGCCTCGAGCGCCTCGACACCCGCCGGGTCGAACTGGAAGCCGAATATGAGCAAGTCTTGCGCGAAGCCTTGCGCAAGGCCGCTGCTGGCTCGTGGGGCCTATTTGACCATAATCAGGATCGGTGGACCCGCGCCAATTGGGAACCCGTCGTCACGGATTTGTGCGACCGGGGCGAAGAAATTGACGGGATACGCGATCAGCTCGGATTGCAGCCGTTCGCGTTGCACGAGGAGTTCGAGGCATCGCGCGGGCCCGTCTCGACGAACGCTCCGGGTGAGCCCAAACAGGCCAAGGCCTGGCTTGAGCGACTGGGTGAGGACGTCTAGGCGCTTACGTGCCACTCAAGATATCGTCATTCCCGCGAAAGCGGGAACCTAGCGAACAACAGCGTGAACCGGGTTCCCGCTTTCGCGGGAATGACGAGGTTTGTGATTATTTCTCCACCCCCAGCTGCGTCAGCACGAACGCGAATTCCTCGGCATCTTCGCGCAGCGCGCCCCAGCGGCCCGACTTGCCGGCGTGGCCCGCGCCCATGTTGGTGCGCAGCAACAGCGTCGCGTCGTTGGTGCGCGTCGCGCGGAGCTTTGCGACCCATTTTGCCGGCTCCCAATAGGTCACGCGGGGGTCGTTGAGGCCCGCCGACACGAGCATCGGCGGATAGGCTTTCGCGGTCACATTGTCGTAGGGGCTGTAACTCAGCATATAATCGAACGCCGCCTTGTCGGTGATCGGATTGCCCCATTCGGGCCATTCGCCGGGGGTTAGCGGCAGCGTTTCGTCGACCATCGTGTTGATGACATCGACGAAGGGGACGCCCGCGAGCACCGCGCCCCACAGTTCGGGCGCCTGGTTGTAAACCGCGCCCATCACCTGTCCGCCGGCGGAGCGGCCCTCGATCGAAATCTTGCCCGCGCTCGTATATTTGGCGGCGATCAGCCCCTTGGCGACGTCGATGAAGTCGTTGAACGTATTCTTGCGCTGGTCGGTCTTGCCCGCGAGATACCAGGCGCGGCCGAGGTCGTCGCCGCCGCGGACATGCGCGATCGCATAGATCATGCCGCGATCGACAAGGCTGAGGCGCGTCGTCGAGAAGCCCGGCGGTACACGATAGCCGTACGAGCCATAGACATAGAGGTGCATGGGCGCGCTGCCGTCGCGCGGCGTTCCCTTTTTGTAGACGAGCGACACGGGCACCGGCGTGCCGTCGCGGGCAGGCATGTTCACCAATTCGGTTACATAATTATCATGGTTATAACCGGAAGGAATTTCCTGCACCTTCAGCGTCTCGAGCTGGCGGCTCGCCAGATCGTAATCGAACACCGTGTCGGGGGTGACCATCGATTCATAGTCGAGCCGCAGCTTGTCCTGATGATATTCGGGATTGTCGCCGAGACCCGCGACATAAGTCGCCTCCGGGAATTTGATCCGGCCCGGGGTCAGCGGCGCGTCATATCGGCGGATATCGACCTGATCGACGCCCTTTTCGCGCGATTCGAGGACGAAATAGTCGCGGAAGACCGAAAGCCCGGTGAGATAATTGTCGTCCGAACCGGCGATCAGCGTCGTCCACGTCCCCGGCGCCTTGATATCGGCGGTCGCGACGCGGAAATTGGGATGCTCGTCGTTGGTGTGGATATAGAGCGTCCCTTCGCGCTCATCGACGCTATATTCGCGGCCCTTCTGGCGGGCCGATACCAATTGCATCGGCGCTTCGGGGTTGTCGGCGGGGAGGAGGTAAACTTCGCTCGTTTCGTTATCGCCCGTCGCGATGACGATATAATTGTCGGCGGCGGTCTTGCCGATCCCGACGCCGAAGCCGATGTCGGGTTCCTTATACAGCAGCTTGTCCTCGGCGACCGGGGTGCCAAGCTTGTGCAGTCGGACATTGTCGGTGCGCCAATTCTCGTTGGCGAGGCCGTAGAGGATCGCGTCGTTGCCCGATGTCCACACCAGCGACGACAGCGTGCCGGGGATCGTGTCAGGCAGCAGTTCGCCGGTTTCAAGATTGCGGATGCGTGCCTCGAAGCGTTCGGAGCCATTGTCGTCGAACGAATAGGCCATCAGCTTGCCGTTGGGGCTGACCGATACTTCTGCGAGGCGGAAATAATCCTTGCCCGCCGCCATCGCGACTTCGTCGAGGATCAGTTGGGTATCGCCGGAGCCCGACGCCGACCTGCGATACCATTTCTTATATTCGGCGCCTTCTTCATATTCGACCCAGTAAATCCAGTCGCCATCCTTCTGCGGCACGCTCGAATCGGCTTCCTTGATCCGGCCCTTCATTTCTTGGAACAAGGTTTCGACGAGCGCCGCGTGCGGTTTCATCGCGGCGTCGAAATAGGCATTCTCGGCCTTCACATAATCGAGGACATCCTTGTCATCGATGACCGGATAGCTCTCGTCCTTCAGCCAGTGATACGGGTCGGACAGTTTTTTGCCGTGCAGCGTCACTTCGTGCGGACGCTTTTCCGCAACGGGGGCGGCGGGCAGGGCAGGGGTCGGGCTGGTCAATGCGGCATCTTTCTCTTTGGCGAACAGGGAAGGTGTTGCGACAAGCGGGGTGGCAATTGCTGCCAGAAACATCCAAATAGCGCGCATCACAAAATCCCCCGCGGTGTCGCCCCCTGTGGGCGGGATCGGCCGATGTAGGAATAAGGAACGTCTGATGTCCAGCGCCATCCATGCAGAACGCCTCGCGCGCGTCCGCGCCGAACTCGCACGCCGGGGTCTCGACGGCTTCGTCGTGCCGATCAGCGACGAGCATATGAGCGAATATGTCGGCGACTATGCACAGCGCATGGCGTGGCTGACGGGCTTTGGCGGCTCGGCCGGAACCGCGGCGGTGCTGCCCGAAAAGGCGGCGGTGTTCGTCGACGGGCGCTACACGGTGCAGGTGCGCGACCAGGTCGACGGGTCGCTGTTCGACTATGTCGGCGTGCCGCAGTCGAGCGTCGCCGAATGGCTGGGCGCGAACGTCAGCGCGGGGCAGAAGATCGGCTTCGATCCCTGGCTCCACGGCATCGACTGGGCGCGCTCGCTCGAAAGGGCGCTCGCGACGAAGGGCGCGAGCCTCGTCGCGGTCACGCCGAATCCGCTCGACGCGGCTTGGGACGACCAGCCCGCGCCGAGCGATGCGGTGGTGACGGTCCATGACGCCGCGCTCGCGGGGCAGGGCGCGGTCGAGAAACGAGCGATCATCGCCGACTGGCTCAAGGCGAACGGCCTCGACACCACAGTGATGACCGCGCTCGATTCGATCGCCTGGACCTTCAATATTCGTGGGCAAGATGTCAGCCACACGCCGGTCGGCCTGTCCTTCGCGCTGCTTCATGCCGACGCGACCGCCGACCTGTTCATTGCGCCCGAAAAGGTCAGCGACGCGGTGCGCGCGCATCTGGGCAACAGCGTCCGTATCCACGATCGCGACGCGTTCGAGGCCGCGCTCGCCGGCCTCAAGGACAAGAAGGTCGCGGTCGATCCCGACCGCGCCGTCGCGGCGATTTTCACCGCGCTCGAAGCGGCGGGCGCCAGGATCGAACGCCATCGCGATCCCGCCGTGCTGCCCAAGGCGATCAAGAACGAAACCGAACTCAGCGGCACCCGCGCTGCGCACGTCCGTGACGGTATTGCGGTGGCGCGTTTCCTGAAATGGATGGAGGAGGTCGCACCGCAGGGCGGGCTCGACGAACTGGGCGCCGCGGCGAAGCTGCGCGAATTTCGTGAGGCAGGTGGCGGGCTGAAGGATCTGTCGTTCGACACCATCTCGGCCGCGGGGCCGAACGGCGCGCTCCCCCATTACAAAGTCGATGAAACGACAAATCGCGCGATCGAGACGGGAACGCTCTATCTGGTCGATTCGGGTGGGCAATATGCCGACGGCACGACCGACATCACGCGCACGATCGCGATCGGCACACCGACCGCCGAGATGCGCCGCCGTTTCACGCAGGTATTGAAAGGTCACATCGCGCTCGCGACCGCGCGCTTTCCGAAGGGCACGCGCGGCAGCCAGCTCGACATTCTCGCGCGCCAATATCTGTGGGCCGACGGAGTCGATTATGCGCATGGCACCGGCCATGGCGTCGGCACCTATCTGGCCGTTCACGAAGGTCCGCAGCGGATCGCCAAGCCCGCCGGAGGGCAGGCTGGAACCGAAGAGCCGCTTCACGCAGGCATGATCCTGTCGAACGAGCCCGGCTATTACAAGGCGGGCGCGTTCGGCATTCGTATCGAGAATCTGGTGATCGTGGTGCCGCAGAACATCGCCGACGCCGAAGAGGAAATGCTGGGATTCGAGACGATCACCTTCGCGCCGATTGCGCAAAATCTTGTCGATGTCGCGCTGCTTTCGGCGGCCGAGGCCGACTGGCTCGACGCCTATCATGCCGAAGTCTTCGCCAAGCTGGCGGACGGGACGCCGGCGGCCGATCGCGACTGGCTCGAGGTCGCGTGCGCACCGCTCGACCGCAACCCCGCCGCGCTCGCCGCCTGACACCGCCATGACGACGATCCACAGCGACGTGCCGCTCGCCGATTTCCGCGTGCAGGAACATGTTCGCGTCCGCTTCAACGAGATCGACGGCCAGAATATCGTCTTTAACGGCAATTATCTGGTTTATGCGGATATTGGTGTGACCGAATATTTTCGCGCGATCGGCGAAGGGCAGCCTGGCCCTTATTTTCACCAATATGGTACAGACATTCGCGAAACGCATTGCGAGATCGATTATCATGCACCGGCGCGGCTCGACGAGCTGATCACGATCGCCGCGCGAATCAGCGCCTTCGGCCGAACCAGCTTCACATTGCATTGCGGGATTTTCCGGGGTGAGGAGCGGCTGACCGACATTGAGATCAGCTATGCGCATATCGACAGCGATAGCGGACAGCCCACCCCGTTGCCCGGCAGTTTCATTGCAGAGGTCCGCCGATTCGAGACGCGTACCCCGGCGCAGGACTGATTCGCGAACAGCCGATTTGAACCGGAACGCGTTTCTCGACTAAAAAAGTCAGCTTTCAGGCCGCAAAGGCCAAAAAAAAGGGCCACCCGAAGGTGGCCCGTGAAAGTTTTGGGAGAGGATGCCTAAAAGGCAAGTGTGATATTGCACTGCACAATGAATGTTGCAACTGCGAAAAGAGCATCTGCTGTTGCATTTTTTGCAATCGAGAACGTTATCAGCGTTCGTTGCGTGCAATCGCGTGCTGTGCCGCTTCCGCTCGCAAATTGTCGCGACATCGCCTAAATTGTGCCGATGGGAATGTTCAACAATATGGATGTCGGCGGCGGCCTGTCCGATTTCTGGGCCTATATCCGCGAACCCCGCCCGCATCGCTGGGCGGTCTGGGGCGTCGCGCTGGCACTGACCTGGCTCGTTTTCACCGGGGTCGAGAAATATCTGATCCCCTATGAAGCGCCGAAAGAGCAGATCATCTATTTCGAGAACTGGACCGCCGACCGAAGCGCGCAGGACATCCGCGCCGACTGGGTCGCACGCGCCAGGGAAACGACGCTGCACAACGCACAAAAACGCGCCGAATATCAGCGTTTCGCCGACAGTCTGGGTATCGAATATGATTCGGAAGAGGCTGACAGGGTAACGCGCGAGACGCTGGGCGAAGAAGCGGCGGCCGCGGCAAAGAAAAAGCCCGAGCCGGTGCAGATTCGCTCGACGCTCGCCGAACGCGCGGCGCGCGGGGCGCGGCCCAAAGCTGCCGACTGACCGGATGCAGCGCGGTCCCGCCGATGCCGACTGGATCGCGGCTGCGCTCGCCCTGTCGCGGCGCGGCCGGCCGGCATCGGCGCCCAATCCCAACGTCGGCTGCCTGATCGTCAAGCAAGGCAAGGTCGTCGCGCGTGGCTGGACACAAGCGGGCGGGCGCCCGCATGCCGAGGCGGTCGCATTGGCGGGGGCGGGCGGCGCAGCGCGCGGCGCGACCGCTTTCGTCACGCTCGAACCCTGCGCCCATGACAGCCCGCGCGGCCCGGCGTGCAGCGACCTGTTGATCGCGGCCGGCGTCGCGCGCGTCGTGATCGCGGCGCAAGATCCCGATTCGCGCACCGACGGCACTGGCATTGCGCGGCTCAGGGCGGCGGGCATAGAGGTCGTCGCCAACCTGGCCCCCGCCGAAGCGCGCGCCGCGATGGCGCCGTGGTGGACGCGGCACACCGAAGCGCGGCCGTTTGTGACGCTGAAGCTTGCGACCTCGCTCGACGGCGCGATCGCACTGGCCGATGGGGCGAGCCGCTGGATCACCGGCCCCCGCGCCCGCGCGCACGGCCATCTGGAGCGCGCCAGCCATCAGGCGATTCTCGTCGGGCGCGGAACGCTTGACGCCGACGCGCCGCGGCTCGATGTGCGCCTGCCCGGTCTCGAACGTCGCAGCCCGCAAAAATTGTTGCTGACCCGCGGGACAGCACCCGATGGCTGGATCGCGGTTGCATCGCCCGAAGCGATCACCGACGTCGATTCGGTGCTGGTCGAAGGCGGCGCGGGCGCGGCATCGGCCTTCCTGGCCGCCGACCGCGTCGACCGACTGCTGCTCTATCGCGCGCCGATCCTGATCGGCGGCGGGCGGCCCGCGCTTGGCGACATCGGGCTTGCGGACCTTACGCAGGCGCATGGACGGTGGCGCCTGATCGACAGCCGCCTGCTTGGCAGCGACCGGCTCGACGTCTACGAGCGCGTCAGAGAAGGATAACCACCCCATGTTCACCGGCATCATCACCGACATCGGCACCATCCGCAGCCGCGAGGATCGCGGCGACACGCGGCTTGTCATCGGCACCGCCTATGACACCGCCACAATCGACCTTGGCGCCTCGATCGCCTGTTCGGGCGCGTGCCTGACCGTCGTCGACAAGGGTGCGGACGCCGCCGGCCACTGGTTCGCGATCGACGCGAGCGGCGAAACGCTCGCCCGCACGGCGGCGGGCATGTGGGACGCGGGGCGTCGTCTCAACCTCGAACGCGCGCTCAAGATAGGCGACGAGCTGGGCGGGCATATCGTGACCGGCCATGTCGACGATATCGGGCGCATCGTGTCGGTCGAATCCGTCGGCGACAGCGTGACGGTCACGGTTGCGGCGCCCGCGGCGCTCGCCGCACATATCGCACCCAAAGGGTCGGTGACCGTCGATGGCGTATCGCTGACCGTCAACGAGGTGACCGACCAACCGAATGGCGAGGCGCATTTCACGCTCAACATCATCCCGCACACGCAGGCGATGACGACGCTGAACGAAGCCGCCGCGGGGCGTCCGGTCAATCTCGAGATCGATATACTGGCGCGGTATCTGGCACGGATGCAGGCGCGCGGCGCCTAACCCTCCAGCCAGCTGGCCGCCAGCTCGGGATCTGCTGCGACCATCGACCGCCGCATCGCGAGCCGCCCGATCCGCAGCAGCTCGGCCTTGCGGCGTGCGGGCGCGAGGTTGCCGCTCGCGGCGTCGCGGACCACCGCCGCGCCATAGCGGTCGGCGACGATCAGCCCCGATGTTTCGCGGCGATAGCCTTCGGTTTCGAGGATGGCGGGGTCGAGTCCTGCTGCCAGCGCCCAGTAAAAACGGTCGCACCAGTCGCAATAGTCAGGCCATTTGCCGTCGCCATGCAGGTCGGCGCGGCTGACCTTGATCTCGACGATGGTGATCTGGCCCCTGGCGTCGATCGCGGTGAGGTCGGTGCGTCGTCCGTTGGGCAGCGGCACCTCGGGAATCGCGACCAGCCCTTGCTGCGCGAACAGGCGGCACACCCCGCGCGCGACGTCCGCGGCGGTGATCGGGTCGGTCATCGCTTAAATTCCGTCCTCAGAACGGCACGTCGTCGTCCAGATCGTCGTCGAAGGGTGGACGGCCACCGCCGCCCGAGCTGCCGCCACCAAAGCCGCCGCCGCTGGACGAACCGCCGCCGCCACCTTGATTCCAGCCGCCGCCCGAACCACCGCTCGAACCCGCGTTCCAGTCGTCGCCGCCGCCGCCGCGCGAACCGCCGCCACCCGGCGCACCGTCGAGCATGGTCAGCGTGCCGCCCATGCCCGCGATGACGATTTCGGTCGTATATTTGTCGTTGCCGTCGCGGTCCTGCCATTTGCGGGTGCGGAGCGAGCCTTCGATATAAACCTTCGAGCCTTTTTTCAGATAACGCTCGACGACGCCGATCAGGCCCTCGCCGTTGATCACGATCTGATGCCACTCGGTGCGCTCCTTGCGCTCGCCGGTCATCCGGTCCTTCCACTGCTCGGACGTCGCGATGCGGAGGTTGGCGACCTTGCCGCCGTTCTGGAACGACTTGATTTCGGGATCGGCGCCCAGATTGCCGATCAGAATAACCTTGTTGACGCTGCCAGCCATTGCCGCTCCGCTCCGCTAGAAAATGTGGAGGATCAGCCTAGTCCAAAGGCGACGGCTGTCCAGTAAGTGATTCCGGCAGCGGCATAGGCGAGCGCGAACAAATAGCCAACCATGAACAGGGGCCATTTCCATCCATTGGTCTCGCGCCGGGTGATCGCGATGGTCGAAATGCACTGCGGCGCAAAGACGAACCAAGCGAGGAAGGCGAGCGCGGTGGCGATGCTCCAGCGGCCGGCGATGCGGTCGCCGAGCGCCTCGGCCATCGCATCCTCGTCGTCGCCGGCGTCGATCGCGTTCGCGGTCGCCATCGCCGACACGGCGACCTCGCGCGCCGCCATCGCGGGGATCAGCGCGAGCGCGATGTCGTGGTTGAAACCGATCGGCGCGACGACGACCTCGAGTCCGCTCGCGATGCGGCCGCCGACGCTATATTCAACCTGGCTCTGCCCCGCGGGTGCCTGCGGAAAGGTGAGGAGCAGCCACAATATCACCGTCGTCGCGGCGATGATCGTGCCGGCGCGGCGGAGGAAGATCCATGCGCGCTGCCACAATGCGATGACGATGTCGTTCCAGCGCGGCCATTGGTAGCGCGGCATTTCCATCATGAAGCCCGCGGCATTGCCCTTGGTCACCGAACGCCGGAGGACGAGCGCGACAAGCAGCGCGCCGACGATGCCGCTGATGAACAGGCCAAAGAGCACGAGTCCTTGCAGCCCGACCGGCGATCCGCCGACATTAGTTGCGGGAATGAAGGCGCCGATGATCAGCGTGTAAACGGGGAGCCTTGCCGAACAGGTCATCAGCGGGGCGATCAATATCGTCGTCAGCCGGTCCTTTTCGTCGGGGATGGAGCGCGTCGCCATGATGCCGGGGACGGCGCAGGCGAAACTCGACAGCAGCGGGATGAAGCCGCGCCCCGAGAGGCCAACCTTGCCCATCAGCCCGTCCATCAGGAAGGCCGCGCGCGTCATATAGCCAGACGCTTCGAGCAGCAGGATGAAGAAGAAGAGGAACAGGATCGGCGGCAGGAAGACGACGACCGCGCCGACGCCCGCGAGCAGCCCCTCGACCACCAGCCCGCGCAGGAAATTGTCAGGGAAGGTGCCGACAACCCATGTCTGGATTACGCCGATCGCGCCTTCGAGCGCGTCGGCGAACGGCGTTGCCCACGAAAAGACCGCCTGGAACATCACGAACATCAAAGCGACGAGAATGATCAGGCCGCCGACTGGGTGGAGCACGACATTGTCGACGCGTTGTGTCCAGCGCCGCACCGGCGTTTCGTCGACCGTAGCGGCATTCGCGATCGCGTGCGCGCGCTGGCGGAGCGAGGCGTCGTTCGCGGGCGCGGCGACCGTGGCGCGCGGCTGGTGCGACTCGATCGCGCCGTCGACCGCGACAAGCAATTCGGAGAGCCCGCGCTTGCGGACCGCAACCGTCGGCACCACCGGCACGCCCAGCTCTTTCGACAGGCGTTCGGCATCGAGCGTCAGCCCGTCGCGCGCCGCCAGGTCGAGCATGTTAAGTGCAACCACCGTCGGCAGACCGAGCGCAAGCAGCTCGAGCGCGAAACAGAGGTGGTTGTCGAGGTTCGCGGCGTCGAGCACGACAATCAACGCGTCGGGGCGTTTTTCGCCGTCCAATTTGCCGAGCACGACGTCGCGTGTCACCGCCTCGTCAAGGCTGGCGGGCGTCATGCTGTATGTGCCGGGCAGGTCGATCAGCGAAATCGGGCGACCGTCGGCAAAGCTTGCATGGCCCGTCTTCCGCTCGACGGTGACGCCGGGGTAGTTGGCGATCTTTTGCCGGGCGCCGGTCAGCGCATTGAAGAGGCTGGATTTTCCGGCGTTGGGATTGCCGACAAGGGCAATCGAGGGAATGGCGCCCGTCACGCCGCGGGCTCGACGGTGATCGCGGCGGCCTGCCGTGCGCGGATGATCACTTTCATCCGGCCGACCGTCAGCGCGAGCGGGTCGCGCGAGAAAATGCTGCCGCGGTGCAGCGGGGTCACCTCACACCCTTCCATCAGGCCGAATTCGCGCAGGCGGCGACCCTCATCCTCGGACATCGCATCCCAGTCGATCCGGGCAATCCGCACCATCACGCCCAGCGGCGCCCGGTCCAGCACATTTTCGAGCAAAACAGTCATTTGCGAGCGATTATCAATAACCGCCGCGAAGCGCCACCCCCTTATGCGATTCGCGATCAGCGTCCGGGATAGCGGAGCCGTCCGACGAAGCGCGCCAGGCTAGGCCGTTCGACGCTGCGCGACGCCCGGCGATACTTCCAGCTTTCAAACCGCATCACCTGGTCGATGCGGCGCGCCAGGAAGGCGCGCGTGTCGGCAAAGCCCTCGCTGTCGTCGTTCAGGAACACCGCCATCGTCGATCCGTAGACCGCGCCGAGGATCGCACGCTTGCTGTAATGATTATAATCGGTCGCGGTGTCGCCTGCGAGCCGCCACATATGGTCGGCGGCGCGCCAGCCGAGCTTGGCGGCGTGCGGCGCATTGGTCGGGAGCGCGAGCAGCGCCAGCGCGCGGCGGAGCGATTCGCGGTGCGCCGCGAGCAGGTCGATGCGCGTTTCGACCAGCGCGGTGATGCGATCGCGGATCTTCATCGCGGCAAGCCTTTCGGCGGGCCAGCTTTGTTCCATCCGGCCGTCAACGTCGGCGAACCACGCGTCGACCATATCGCGTCCACCGCCGGGAAAAGCCAGGCGGGCGACGTCGGGAGCGACCGCGGCGCGCCGCGCGGCATCGTCAAGCGCGGCGGGACTGAAGCCGTCGAAGGCGGCCGATTCCGCGATCAACGGCGCGAGCGCAGCGCGTATTTCGTCGAGCGTCGGGTCGGCAGGAAGGATGGAAGCCATGGACATCAGATAGGCGCCGCGCGGCGGCTCGGCAACCTTATCAGGACGAGTGCGGCGCCGACCATCATTCCGCCCAATATGTCGATGGCCGACAGGGTTTCGCCGAACCCGATCCAGCCGGTGAGCGCCGCGACTGCCGGCTGGACCAGCAGCGTCAGTCCGATGACGAGCGGCGAGAAGCGCGGCAGCGACCAGATCATCAACCCCTGCCCGACGATCTGGCTGGTCAGCGCGAGCAGGATAAGCGGCGTCCAGTTTTGCGGCATTATCGTTTCGCCAAGCGCCAGCGCGGTGCCGAGCAGGATGGGCACGCAGACCGTCGAGGCGATGGCGAGCGCGGTCCATGGCGCGAGCGTGCCACGCACGCGCTGCATCAGAATGACATAGCCCGTATAGAGCACGCCCGCGAACAGGCTGAACAGATCGCCGACAAGATAGTCGGGCGACAATTCATAGCTTTGTCCCATGAGCAGCGCCGATCCGGTGAAGGCGAGCCCTATGGCCGCCGCCTGCCATCCGCGCGGCAACCGGCGCACCAGGATGATGCCCCAGATGACGAGCAGCAGGCTGGCGCAATTGCCGAACAGCGTCGCGTTGGCGACCTTGGTCTGCAAGATACCGATATGCCAGGCGGCGAGGTCGAGCGCAAAGAAGATGCCCGCCATCGCGGCGACAAGCACCGCGGGGCGCGGCGGCATCCGCCCGCCGGTTTCACGCCACGCAAAGATCAACAGCAGGGGCAGTGCGAGCGTCATTCGCCAGAACGCCGACGCGGTGGGGCCGGTGTCGGCCATGCGGACGAGCATTGCGCCGAGCGACAGCGCGATATTGCCGCCAAGCAAGGCCGCAAACGCCCAGCGCCCGGCGCGCGCGGTCGATTCGCTGTCGATGCTTTCGATCTTCGCTGTCATTTAGATTTTCTTTTGATACTTACCATTGTGCCGGTGCCGCGGCGTCCATAGCTTCGCGGGCCATAGCGACGACCGATGGGGCCGTCGCGAAGAAAGTACGACGTGGAGGAATGATGACTCTATCCCTGTTCGATCCGATCAAATTGGGCGCAATCGAGGCGCCGAACCGCATCATCATGGCGCCGTTGACGCGCGGCCGCGCAGGGCCGGGGTTCGTGCCGAACGAACTGGCACGCGACTATTACAGCCAGCGCGCCTCGGCAGGGCTTATCATTTCGGAAGCCACGGGCATTTCGCAGGAAGGGCTGGGCTGGCCGAGCGCGCCCGGGCTGTGGACGGACGCCCAGGTTGAAGGCTGGAAGCCGGTGACCGACGCGGTCCACGCCGCGGGCGGGCGTATCGTTGCGCAGCTTTGGCATATGGGGCGACTCGTCCATTCGGTGTTCAACGATGGCAAGCAGCCCGTATCGGCGTCGGCGACCCGTGGACCGGGCAAGGCACACACGCCGCAAGGGCGAATGGAACTGGAAGTGGCCCGTCCGCTTGAGATCGGCGAAATCCCCCGCGTGATCGCCGATTACGCCAAGGCCGCTGAAAATGCGAAAAAGGCGGGCTTCGACGGCGTGCAACTGCACGGTGCGAATGGCTATCTGATCGACCAGTTCCTGCGCGACGGCAGCAATTTGCGCGACGATGATTATGGCGGCCCGGTCGAGAATCGCATTCGCCTGCTCCGCGAAGTGACCGAAGCGCTGATCGGCGTGTGGGGCGCCGACCGCGTGTCGGTGCGCCTGTCGCCCAACGGCGACACCCAGGGCGTCGACGACAGCGCCCCCGAACAGCTGTTTCCGGTCGCCGCCGCGGCGCTCGACGCGCTCGGCATCGGTTTTCTCGAACTGCGCGAACCCGGCCCCGACGGCACGTTCGGCCGGACCGACGTCCCCAAGCAATCGCCGGCGATCCGCGCCGCGTTCAAGGGGCCGCTGATCCTCAACAGCGACTATGACGTCGCGCTTGCCGAAGCGGCCCTGGCGAGCGGCGCCGCCGATGCAATCGCATTCGGCCGTCCGTTCATCGGCAACCCCGACCTGGTCGAGCGCATCCGGACCGGCGCCGAATGGGCGGCGGACAATCCGCAGACCTGGTATTCACCGGGTCCGGAAGGCTACACCGACTATCCGGCACTGGTGACGGCGTAAGGCAATATGATCCGGGCGGCGCGCCTGCCGTCCGGGTCAACCCCGCTCGGCGATCGCCTTGTCGACGATGCGGGCGCCGATCGGACCCAGGAAATTGCCGCCGAAGCGAAACAGCGCAAAGGCGCCGACGAATAGCAGCAACGGCTCGACGAAAAAGGCGACGATTGCCGCAATGACGAGCCCGAAGAACAGCGCCATGAAGCCCCCGGTCAATTCGGTCTGACCTTTCGGCCCCAGCTCGACCGTCCGCGGTCCCTTGCTGTCCCACCATTTTCCGGTGACGATCGTCTTGCGCGCGTCGGCCGCTGGCGGCGTCGGCTGGGGCGCCGCGCGCGCAGGGTTCGGAGCGATGGCGGGCCGGTCGTTCGGCTGCGATGTCCAGGGCCGCTTGTGCCGTTCGGTAGCCGCCGCCACAGGGCCGTTGTTGCGGTCGGAAGCGGCGGTGCCGACTGTGGCCGGGCGCGGTGGCGGCGCAGTTCGGCTGCCCGGTCCCGGTTCGGCGCGCAAGGCCGTGCCCGGCGCTGCGCTTGGCCGCGCCGGGCGGATCGGTTCGACCCCCAGCTTGCGGTCGTGCATGTCCATCCGTTCGGCCGCGGTCGGCGGGGTCTGGCCGGTTTCGCTGTCGATCACCACCAGCCGTCCGCCGCGTTCGACGACGGAAAAGCGGCTGGGAGGTGGGCGATCAACCAATGCCGAATTGTTCCTTCAGGGCCAGCATGGCGAGCGCGGCCTTCGCCGCTTCGCCGCCCTTATCCTTGCGCGTCTTGTCGGCACGCGCAAGCGCCTGTTCTTCATTTTCGACGGTCAGGACACCATTGCCGATTGCCAGGCCGTCGAGCGTCAGGGCCATGATGCCCCGCGCGCTTTCGTTCGACACCACCTCGAAATGATAGGTCTCGCCCCGGATCACGACGCCCAGCGCGACATAGGCGTCGTATCGGCCGCTGTCGGCGGCGAGCGAAATCGCCGCCGGGATTTCGAGCGCGCCGGGAACGGTGACCGTCTCGTGGCTGTGCCCCTCGGCGTCGAGCGCGCTGCGCACGCCGTCGAGCAGCATGTCGTTGAGATGCGAATAAAAGCGGGCTTCGACGATCAGGACGTGGGCCATCATGTTTCTCCGGGGATTGGGCGTTCGCCGACGACCGACAGGCCATAGCCTTCGAGGCCGACGATATTGCTGTGGGTGGGGGTGAGCAATTCCATCGCATGGACGCCCAGGTCGGCCAGGATCTGGGCGCCGATGCCATAGGTGCGCAGGTCCATGCCGCCGCTGGCCGGCGGGGCCGCATCGGCTTCGGCCGAGCCGGGGAGGGGACGCATCAGCATCACGATGACCCCGGCGCCCGCTTCGCCGATGGCGTCCATCGAGCGTTGCAGTCGCCGCTTTTTCGGACCCGGTCGACCCATGATGTCGTCAAAGATCGACACCGCGTGCATCCGCACCAGCGTCACGCCGGCAGGATCGACGGGCCCTTTCTGAAGGACAAGGTTGACCGTGCCGTCGACCTTGTTGCGATAGGATTTCAAGCGCCAGTCGCCGCCATAATCCGATTCGAACGGTTCGTCGGCGACGCATTCGACCAGCCGGTCGGTACGGTTGCGAAAGGCGATCAGGTCGGCGATCGTGCCGATCTTCAACCCGTGGCGCCGCGCGAAGGGAATCAGGTCGTCGAGCCGGGCCATCGTGCCATCGTCGTTCATGATCTCGCAGATCACGCCCGACGGGTTGAGCCCCGCGAGCCGCGAGATGTCGACCGATGCCTCGGTATGGCCGGCGCGGACCAGCACCCCGCCGTCGCGCGCGATCAGCGGAAAGATATGGCCGGGGGTGACGATATCGTCGCGGCTCTTGCCCGCATCGATCGCCACCGCGATGGTGCGGGCGCGATCGCCCGCCGAAATGCCCGTCGTCACGCCCTCGCGCGCTTCGATCGACGTCGTGAAGGCGGTTTCGTGCCGTGTGCCGTTGTTGCGGCTCATCAGTTCGAGCCCGAGCGTATCGACGCGCGCCTTGGTCAGCGTCAGGCAGACGAGGCCGCGGCCATGGGTGACCATGAAATTGATCGCGTCGGGGGTCGCCATCTGCGCGGGGATGACCAGGTCGCCTTCATTTTCGCGATCCTCATCGTCGACGAGGATGAACATGCGGCCGTTGCGCGCCTCGGCGATGATTTCTTCCGGGCTTGCCATCGGCGACAGGTCGCTGCCGTTCGCGAGCCAGTTTTCTAGCTTGCGAAGCGTTTCGGCGGTGGGGTTCCAGCCGGGCGAATCAAGATCGCGGAGGCTGTTGGCGTGGAGACCGGCGGCGCGCGCAAGGCCCGAGCGCGACATGGCGCCCTCGTCGACGATGGATCGGATGCGATCGATGAGCTGTGTGGACATGCATCGGATGTCTCACACCATAATGTGATAGTCAATCAGTATGTCACATTGGTCATGTCATTGCGGACCGAAGCTGGGCCCGAAGTCGCGGACCGGGGCGTCGCTCTTGGCATCGAGCAGGGCGACGATCTGGCCGCTCCGGTCATCGCGCTTGGCGTAATCGCGCGCCGACATACCGGCAATATGGTCGGCCTTGTCGGGGTTGGCGCCGCGCTTCACCAGCATCCGCACCATCGCAACATTCTTGGCCTGAACCGCCAGGATCAGCGCGGTTTCGCCGCGCCGGTTCGTCTGGTCGACGGGCGCGCGGCGCTTGAGCAGTTCGTCGGCGCCATCGACGAAATTGAGCAGCGCGGTGTGCATCAGCGGGGTCATGCCCTGGCGGTCGCCGATCGCCGGATCGGCATCCTTGCCCAGCAGGAAGCGCAGCCAGGTCGCGTCGCGCCGCTTGGTGACGATGATCAGCGCGGTTTCACCCGTTTCGGGATGGCGCGTGTTGATCAGCGCCGCATCGTCCTGCAGCGATTCGGTCGCCTTCGTCCCGTCCCGGCTTTCGACCGCTTGCAGGAAGGCATAGCCGCCACGGAACTGCGCCTGGGCGGGGGCGTGGAGCAGGCCCGCCGACGCGAACAGCGCAAGGGTGAAAGTGGCGAGGCGAAACTCCGCGCGTCGAAACATGATGTGGGCGACCCCTGGGGCAATATGTCCGCCGCTCGCGCGACGACAAAGGTTGATTTTCGGAGCCTAGCCGACCAAGGCTGGCCCCATGATGAATATCGCAAATATGGGACAAAGGCTGGTGCGCGCAACCCTGATCCTCGCTTTCGGGGCGGCGCTCGCCGGATGCAATGGCGCCGCCGACTCCGCGCCCGCGCGCCCGCCGCTCGAAGGCGCGCGCATCGGCGGTGCCTTCACCCTCACCGACCAGGACGGCCGGACCGTTCGCGATACCGATTTCGCGGGGCAGTATCGCCTCGTCTATTTCGGATACAGCTTCTGTCCCGATATCTGCCCGGTCGACCTGCAAAAGCTGATGCGCGGCCTGTTGCAGTTTGAAAAGGCCGACGCGGCGCGCGGCGCAAAGGTCGTCCCGCTGTTCGTCACGGTCGATCCGGCGCGCGACACCCCTGCGGCGCTGAAGCCCTTCGTCGCGCGTTATCACCCGCGCCTGCTCGGCCTCACGGGCACGGCCGATCAGATTGCGGCGGTCGCGAAAGCCTATGTCGTCACGTATAACAAGGTGCCGGGATCGGCGCCCGACCGCTATCTGATGGCGCACAGCCAATTGGCGTTCCTGATGGACCCCGATGGCAAGCCGCTTGCGTTGCTGCCGCTCGACGATCCGTCGACCGACGCCGATGAAGGCGCGCCCGACAAGGTCGCCGCCGAACTGGCGAAATGGGTTCGATAGCGATGGCGGGGGCGACATCGGAGCGCCCCTTCTGGGAAGCGCCGCTCGCCAGCCTGGATGCCGGCCAGTGGGAGGCTCTGTGCGACGGTTGCGGAAAATGCTGCCTTCACAAGCTGGAGGATGAGGATACGGGCCGCATCTATCCGACCAATGTCGCCTGCCGCCTGCTCGATCTTTCGACCGCGCGCTGCGGCGATTACAAGCACCGCCGTCGCCATGTTCCCGATTGCCTGACGCTGACCCGTGCAAAGGTGGCCGATATCGAATGGCTGCCGCAGACCTGCGCCTATCGCCTGCGCGCCGAAGGCGAACCGCTGCCGGACTGGCATTATCTTGTTTGCGGTGACCGCGACGCGGTGCACCGGGCCGGCGAATCGATCGTCGGCTGGACGGTCGGCGAGGATCTCGCGGGTCCGCTCGAGAATCATCTTGTCGAACGCATCGTCTGACTTCCTCGCAGAAGGGCCGCATATCTGGGTCGGCGATGCGGCGTGGCCGGTGCGCGTTGTCCGCCATGCGCAGTCGCGCCGGTATCGCCTCGTCTTCGACGGCGCGCGCGGCGAACTCCGGCTGACGGTTCCGCGCCGGACCAACGAGCGCGCGGCGCTGAAATGGGCGAGCGAGCAGCAGGCGTGGCTGACCGAACAGGTCGGCAAAGCGGTGCTGCCGGTCGTGGTCGGACCGGGCGCGTCGCTGCCGTTTCGGGGGGTCGCGCGGCACATCGACTGGACGCCGACGGCGCCGCGCGCCATCCGGCTCGACGATGCGGCGCTGCGTGTCGGCGGTCCAGCCGAAAGCGTCGGGCGGCGTATCGAACGCTGGCTGAAAGCCGAAGCACTGGCGCTGATGGAGCGCGAAAGCCGCGAAATCGCGGCGACGGCGGGACTGGTCGTCGGCCGCGTCGGGGTCGGCGATCCGCGCAGCCGCTGGGGCAGTTGCACGCATGACGGCGATCTGCGCTACAGCTGGCGGCTGGTGATGGCGCCCGACCACGTCCGCCGCGCGACCGTTGCGCACGAGGTCGCGCACCTGCGCCACATGGACCATGGCGCATCCTTTCACGCGCTTGTCGACGAGCTGCACGACGGCGACGTCGCGGCGGCGCGCGGGTGGCTGCGTCGCGAAGGGCGCGCGCTTCACCGCTATCGGTTCGCGGCCTGACGGGTTCGGGCGAGGGCCTAGTCGGACGGTTCGACGGGTGGCCGCTGCTGCGGCCTGGCCGACGGCGGCCCCGGCGGCGTCCCCTTGGGCACGGCGCCGTTCTTGGGCGCCATGCCATTGTCGGTCGGTGGGCGGCGGCCGGTCTGCTCCTCGATCCATTGCTGGTCGAGCACCGGGCCATCCTCGGGCGGCAGGGGCGGCGCGATGCTTTCGGGTGGGCGGCTGTCATAAGGCAGCTCGATCGGCATCCCGTTTTCGTCGACAAACCCCTCTTCGCCCGGCTCGCCCATATAGGCCTCGCCCTCATCCTCGAGCTGCCATTCGGGCAGCACGACCTCGGTGTCGAACTGCTCGACCGGGCGGCGCGCCACCGCGACGCGCATATAATCGGCAAAGGCCTTGGCGGGCGCACGCCCCCCCTGCAATCCGCCGACGGCTTTCGCGTCGTCGCGGCCCATCCAGACGCCTGTCGTGATCCCGCTCGAAAAACCGAGGAACCAGCCGTCCTTGTTGCTCGTCGTCGTGCCGGTCTTGCCCGCGACGGGGCGGCCGATCTGCGCGGCTCTGCCGGTGCCGGTGTTGACCGCGGTCTGGAGCAGGTCGGTGATCCCTGCCGCGACCCAGTGATCGACCAGCGTCTGGCCGCGTTCGGCGGGGCGTTGATAGAGGAGTTCGCCGCTCGCGGTCGTCACCTTGGTGATGCCATAGGGCTGAACCGACACGCCGCCGCGCGCGACCGCGGCAAAGGCAGCGGTCATGTCGATCACGCGCACTTCGGCGCTGCCCAGCACCATCGACGGATGGGTGTTGACCGGGGTCGTAATGCCAAAGCGGCGCGCCATGTTGGCGACCGCCGAAAAACCGACCTCGTCGCCAAGCTTGGCCGCGACGGTGTTGATCGAATAGGCAAAGGCGCTGCGCAGGTCCATCGTGCCCGAAAAGCGGCCCGAGGAGTTGCGCGGGCTCCAACCGTTGATCGTCACCGGCTCGTCGACCACCGGGTCGCCGACCTTATAACCCGCTTCGAGCGCCGCCATATAGACGAACAGCTTCCACGCCGATCCCGGCTGGCGCAAAGCCTGCGTCGCGCGGTTATAGTTCGACGTCACATAATCCTTGCCGCCGACCATCGCGCGCACCGCGCCGTCCCTGTCGAGCGACACGAGCGCACCCTGGACGCCGCCGGGCGTGTTCGCCTGGATCGACGCGGTCGCCGCGCGCTGCATACCAAGGTCGATCGTCGTATAGACGTCGAGCGCCTCGCTGCCCTCGTCGATCAGCATGTCGAGCTGCGGCAGCGCCCAGTCGCTGAAGTAGCGCGCGCTGTTTTGCCCGGTTTCCTTGGCGAGTTGGACATTGGCGGGTTCGGCGCTGTCGGCCTGGGCCTGGCTGATGACCCCGGCATCGACCATCACGCCCAGCACTACGCCGGCGCGGCCGAGCGCGGCCTGGGCGTCGGCGGTCGGGGAATAGCGTGACGGCGCCTTGACCAGTCCCGCGACAACGGCCGCTTCGGACAGCGACATTTCGGTCGCGCTGTGGCCGAAGAAGCTGTTCGACGCCGCGTCGATGCCATAGCTGCCGCCTCC
>NZ_MIAM01000043.1:23575-35869 GCF_001830555.1 Sphingopyxis sp. RIFCSPHIGHO2_12_FULL_65_19
GTCGATGCCATAGCTGCCGCCTCCGAAATAGACCTTGTTCAGGTAAAGTTCGAGGATCTGGTCCTTCGAGAATTTCCATTCGAGCGCGAGCGCGAGAATCATCTCGCGCGCCTTGCGCTTGAAATCATAGCTGTTCGACAGGAAGATGTTTCGGGCAAGCTGCTGCGTGATCGTCGAAGCACCCTGTAAGCGTCGGCCGCTGCCGAAGTTCTGCACCGCGACCACCGCGGCGCGCGCCATCCCGACGGGATCAAGCCCCGGATGATAGCGAAACCGCCGATCCTCGACCGCGACCATCGCGTCCTGCATCACCTGCGGCGTTTCGCGCAGCGTCAGCCAGCGGCCGTAATTCGGTCCCAGCGACAGGAAAACGGTGCCATCGGCGGCGCGGACGCGGATGGTCTGCCCCGCGGGCGATTTCTTGAGTTCCTCGAAGCTCGGCATGCGCTGCACGGCAATGCCGACCGCAACGGCAAGCGCGACAAGGCCCACGATCGCAAGCCCAAGACCCCAGTGGAAGGCGCGCCGCATCCACAACCGCCAGCGCGGCGGCGCGCCGCCGGGCGTGCCGCTGCCTTTGCTGGACGATGACGATTTGTTCGACGAAGCCTGCTGTCTTTCACGGCGCAATGCCGGTGTTCCTTCCCTCACTGCGCCCCTGATGCGTCAGTCCGGGAAGGAGGTTTCAGCCTTCGCCGGTTGACGCCTCATCCTGCCCGCGGTCCGCGAAGTCAAGCGCCGCGCTGTTGATGCAATAGCGCAGCCCCGTCGGTCCGGGGCCGTCGGGGAAGACATGGCCGAGGTGGCCTTCGCACTTGGCGCAGCGCACTTCGGTGCGGATCATGCCGTGGCTGGAGTCGGTCAGTTCCTTGACCGCAGCCTCCTTGGCGGGCGCGGTATAGCTCGGCCAGCCCGATCCGCTGTCATATTTGGTGCGGCTGTCGAACAGCGGCTCGCCGCAGCTCGCGCAGCGATACAGGCCGTCGCCCTTATGGTCGGTATATTTCCCCGTGAACGCGCGTTCGGTGCCGCCTTCGCGCAGCACATGATAGGCCATCGGGTCGAGTTCGGTATCGGATTTCACATCGGTCATGGTGGTTCGGCTCCTGCACGGGAACGGCCCGTTCCGGCGATCCCCGCTTTGCATCTATATCGGTCTGATGGCGGCCCGCCGCAAGGGCTGTCCCGCTCAACTCCCGCCGATTCGCGTCGCGCGCATCGCCCAGCGGACGAGCGGCGGGACACGCGTCGACAGCGAGACCAGCCCGCCTGCCGTCCGTCGGTTCTCGCCCATGCGCCAGGCCAGGCTGGCGACGGCGAAGGGGCGCGCCATGCGGGCGGCGAGGTCGCGCTGGAACGCTGGTGCCGCCTCGCCGCCGCCGCGACGCCACGCCGCAACCGCCGCTTCGGCGCTCGCAAATGCCAGTCCCATGCCTTCGCCCGCAAGGCTGGGGATCACGCCGGCCTGGTCGCCCAGCCGGAACAGGCCCGGCGACGTGACGCGGGCGCGCCAGCCATAGGGGACGTGCCCGATCGCGTCGATGGCGGGCAAACCGTCGGCGTGCGCCAGCCGCTCGCCAAGCCGCGGCTGCGCCTCGCCGAGCGCGCGAAGCAGCGCAGCGGGCTCGCCCCCCGCTTCGTCCAGCCGTGATTTATGGACGGCCAGGCACAGATTGGCGCTGCCGTCCTCCTGCCGCACCAGCCCGTCATAGCCGCGGTCGAACAGGTGCAGCTCGACCGCCTCGCCGACCAGCTGGTCAAGTGCGGCAACGGGCGGCAGTCGCAGCCGCAGCCCCATCACCGGGTCGGCCTGTTGCCACCCGGCGGGGTCGCGCGGAAAGCCGCGAAAGCCGTGCTTGCCCGCGGCGAGAAACAGCAGCGGGGCAGACAGCGATCCGCCGTCGCGCGTCTGGACGCTGCCGTCGCCAATCGCCGTCGCGTGAACACCGCGTTCGAGGCCCGCGCCCGCGGCTTGCGCAGCGGCTTGCAGCAGGCCGTCGAGGCGGCGCCGCGATACCCCCATCGCGGGTGCGGGCAGCGCTGTTTCGCTGCATCGCCGACCCGCGAACAGTCGCACTTTTGTCACCCGTTGGCCGCCGAGCATCGCCGGCGCGATGCCGAGCGCATCGAGCCGTTCGAGCGACCGCCAGCTGAGGAATCCGCCGCACAGCGCGTCGCCCGTTTCGCGCGTGCGTTCGAGCAGAACGACCGTGGCGCCGCCGCGCGCGAGCCCGATCGCCGCCGCCGACCCGGCGGGTCCGGCGCCAACGACGATCGCCTCCGTCACCGGATGCGCTCGACGCAGAGGCGATAAGGAAAGCTTCGGAAAATGCGGCATTCTCTAGCCGTGCCGGGCAGCGCCGCGTCCAGCATCGCCCGCCATTCAGGCCGTCGAAAGCTCCGCCCGACGGACAATTGCCCGTCGCGCCGGACGATCGGATCGACCCTGGCAAGCCGGGCAAGCAGCGGATAGCCGGCGAAGGGCAGCCGCTGCCGGTGCAGGTCGTTGACCAGCCAGCCCCGCCCAGCCTCGGTTTCCATGAAACGAAGGAACTGGACCCGCTCGTCCGCTGTCATATGGTGGGCGACGAGGCTGGACATGATCACGTCCCACCCCTGTCCCGCCAGACTTCGATAGTCGCCCGTGATCAGCCGCGCGCGGTCGCCAAGGCGCACCGCCGCGACCGCTTCGCTCTTGCGGTTGAGATCAATGCCGACAAGGTCGAGCGCGACGCCGCGCCGGTCGCCCCAATGCGCGATCCGCGCGAGCATGTCGCCGGCGCCGAATCCGACGTCCAGGACGCGCCACGGCCTTGACCCGACGCCGCCCGCGCGCACCCGGTTCAGAAAAGCCAGCGTCGGGCGCGATGCCATCGTCAGGCCATTGATCCGCGACAGGTCGGCAAGCACGCGCGCATAACGGTCGGGTGGCAGGTCGGCGGCGTCCATTTCCTCCGCGCGGTCGATCGGGACACGCAGGCTGGTGAAGGGGGTCACGGCCGATCGCCGGGTGCGACGAACCGGATCGCTTCGGCGGCGAGGCCGGGACCAAAGGCGATCGCGATCCCCTCGCCGCGCGCGCCGCGCGCCATCATGTCGGCGAGCACGAACAGGATGGTTGCCGACGACATATTGCCGAACCGCGCGAGCACGGCGCGGCTGTCGGCAAGCGCATCCGGTTCGACGTCCAGTGCATGTTCGACCGCATCGAGCACGGATCGGCCGCCCGCATGGACCGCAAGCAGCGGCGGCGCTTCGGCCTTGCCGAACAATTGCTGCCGCACGTCGGGCGCCGCCAGCGCGTCGCGCAATCGCCCGGGCACTTCGCCCGACAGTGTCATTTCAAACCCCTTGTCGCCAATGTCCCAGCGAATCAGCTCCGCGCTGTCTTCGAGTGCGAGGCTGCGCCCCTCGCCAAGCTCGAACCCGCCCGGATCGGCCGACACGACGGCCGCCGCGGCGCCGTCGCTGAATTGCAGCATCGCCAGCAACGGCTCGGGCGCGTCGGCAAGGCTCAGGTGCAGCGTCGACAGCTCGACGCTGACCACCAGCACGACCGCCTGGGCGTCGGATCGCACAATGTGCCGGGCCGTGCGCAGCGCGGTGACCCCCGCGTAACAGCCCATGAAACCGATCAGCACCCGCTCGACCGTCGCGGACAGCCCCAGCCGCCGCGCGAGGATCTGGTCGATCCCCGGCGCGACGAAGCCTGTGCAACTCGCGACGACCAGATGGGTGACCCGGCCCGCAGCAAAGGCATCGCCCAACGCGGCGATCGCCTGCATCGCCAGTTCGGGCGCGTGGTCGGCATAGGCGGCCATGCGCACCGACGTCGGCGGCAGGCCGGGCACGTCGTAAAAGCCGCCGGGCGCGACGGGCGATCCGCCATCGGGGGTGGGCGGCAGCACCGACCAGCGATGCGTGATCCCCGACCGCGCGGTCATTCGCGCAAAGATTGCGCGCACGCGCGCATCGTCGAGGCGCGGCGTCGCCCAATCGATGAACGCTTGGTGGATATCATGTGCCGGGACGGCCGTGGCGAGGGCGTTGATCCGGACAGGTGGAGAGCTGCTCATCGCGCGGGTTTGACCCAAAAGCGCGGCGCTGACCAGCGGATAAGCCGTGGCGCGATTTTACCCGGGATTAACCATGCTGTGCCAAGAGGAAAAGGTGAAACTCCGGCTTATCCTGGGTCTGGCCTTGATATGGGCTCCCGCACCTGCCGCGTCGGCGCAATGCCTGTTGTGCGCGCCCGACGCCACCGGCGGCGCTGCGACCGCACGCAAGGCCGAAACGCCGCTGCGCATCGACGTCGAAACCCGGCTCGACATGGGGCGCATCGCGGTCGGCGCGATGGGCGGTGAGGTCGAGATTGATCCGGCGTCGGGCGCGCGGCGCCTGCGCGGCGATGTCATCGACCTTGGCGGCTTCGCGTTGACGGGCACCGTCACGGTGCGCGGCGAACCGGGCGCCGAAGTCCGCGTGACCCTGCCGGCAAGCGTCGATCTTGAAAGCGGTCACGGGCGGACCGCGCGCGTCACCGCGCTCGTCACCGACCTTTCCGCTGCGCCGCGTCTCGGCCTCGACGGTCGGCTCGTTTTTCGGTTCGGCGGTCGGCTCCAGATCGCCGGTCTCGACGACGGCGACTATCGCGGCCGGATTCCGGTCACGGTGGAGTATCAATAACGATTATCGGCGTGGCGCGCAGAACAGCGCGGTCCCGACGCGGACATGCGTCGCGCCCAGCATCACGGCATTCTCGAAATCGCCGCTCATTCCCATCGACCGCAGCGGCAGGCCGTGGCGCTCGGCGAGTTCGTCGAGCAGCGCGAAATAGGGCGCGGCATCGACATCGGCCGGGGGGATCGCCATCAGGCCGTCGATCGCCAGCCCCGCCGCCTTCGCCTCGGCGAGCAGCGCGGGCAGGTCCGCGACCCGGCAGCCGCCTTTCTGTTCCTCGTCGCCGATATTGACCTGGATGAACAGTTGCGGCCGCTTGCCCGCCTTGTCGCATGCCTTGGCAAGCGCCTGCACCAGCGACGAACGATCGACCGAATGGATCGCGTCGAACAGCGCGACGGCGTCGTCGGCCTTGTTCGATTGCAGCTGGCCGATCAGATGGAGCAGGATGCCGGGCGTTTCGCGTTGGAGTTCGGGCCACTTCGCCGCGGCTTCCTGAACCCGGTTTTCGCCGAAGTGGCGCTGTCCTGCGGCAATGAGCGGGCGGATCGCGTCGACGCCATGCGTTTTCGTCACCGCGATCAGCTGAATATCCCCCGCACGCCGCTGCGCACGTTGCGCCGCGCCCGCGATATCAGCCTGTATCTTTGCCAGCCGCTCTGCTGCTTCGCTCATCATTTCGTCCCGTTCCGCGCGTTGCGTGCGCTCGCGACGCGCCTATAGAAAGGGCGATGCGCCCGCGCCACCCCCTGTCCCGCAAATTGCCCGCAACCTGGCTGTTCAGCGATGCGCGGGCGCGGACCGATGTGATCGCGCTCGCCGCGCTGCTGCCGCCTGGTGCCGGCATCGTTGTGCGGCACGATAATCTGGCCCCCGGCGTACGCTGGCGGCTGCTACGCCGCCTGATGCGGCTGGCGCGGGCGCGCGGGCACAGCGTCCTGCTCGCCGGAACGCCCGCGCTGGCGGCGCGCTGGGGCGCCGATGGCGTGCACCTGCGCCAGCATGACGCGCGCCGCGCGGGGCAGGCGCGGCGGCTCGGACTGCTGATGACGATGCCCGTCCATGACGCACGCGAGGCGCGCCGCACCCGCCGCGCGAAAGCCGACGGTGTTTTCATTTCACCGCTTCACCCGACGCGCTCGCACCCCGGCGCCCCCGTGCTTGCCCGCGCGGCTTGGCTGCGGCTGGCGCGGCTGGCCGGGGGGCAGGCGATCGCACTCGGTGGGATGACCCCGGCGCGGGCACTGGCGCTGCAACGCGCGCGCGGAATGAATACCGGCTGGGCGGCGATCGATGCGTGGGAGGAAAAGGCGTCGAAACGCCAGGCGCGTCAGAAGCGGAACGCCGTCCCGACATAGACCGCCTGGCTGTCGCGGCGCGAATCGGTCAAGGGTTCGACGCGATCATCGGCGCGATAGCGAACGCCTGCGGTCACATCGATATTCTTGGTCAGGCGATAGCTGCTGACGACATCGACGGCGGACGTTTCGCCGGGAGCGGTGACGCGGTCGGTTGCGCCGCTGGGGTCGCTGGGGCGGCTAACCATGCGCGTGGCGAAACGTGACTTTTTCTCGTCCTGCTCGGGCGCTTTCGCGACCGGCAGGTTGCGCAGGTCGGTGCCGCGCGGCAGCGACGGCGTAACGAATTTCTCGAACCCGACCGACGCGCCGAGATTATATTTGACCGGGGCGATGGCGATCGGCGCGGTTCGGCCGGCGGCCAGCGCCGAGGTGCGCGTGGCGCTCGATGCGTCGTCGCGCGAGCGAATCACGACGGTGATCGCGCGATTCTTGCGGCTGCTGTCGGTGAGCGCGGGCGTGAAGCTGAAGCTGCGGCGGGCTTCGGCCGACATCTTGTTGTAGCGGGCGATCAGGCGTTCATCACCCGATGCAGGCGTGAACTGGCCGAGCAGGGTTTCGGAAAGCGAGGTTTCGCGGATACGTTCGGACCGCGACATCGCGGCCAGCGCAGGCGGAAGCGCAAGCGAAACCACCGCCAAAGCGGTGAGACTGACCTTCCAAAAATGTCGCGATGTCCGCGCCATTGTCCTGCGACTCCAACCCCAATCGACTTACCAGATAGGACCCCCGGCGCGATATTGCCAGTGAATCCCGCCAGATTGTTGCAATGATTCCGCTTTTTGCCGAAGTTGTTGCGGGATCGTCACAGTGCATCGCCAATCTGACCAGAATCTGAACGGCCGCCCGGACGGAATTGCCGTGCTTGCCCGACGGCGGCAAGGGCGATAGAGACGCTGGCAATTCCGTTATGCGCGGCCCGGTTTTCCCTGATTCCGGCGGCGCTCAAGAGATAAGGTGTTATCGGCATGTCCAAGCTTTCCGTCCTTGCCACGCTCGGCCGTCGTCCGGCCACGCTCGCGCTGCTCGGACTCGCGACGCTCGGCCTTTCGGCCTGCGCCGGCAAGGACCGGCCGCGCGCCGACCTCGCGGCCAGCCAGGTCACGACGATCGGCGTGAACAGCTATTTGTGGCGTGCCTCGCTCGATGCGCTGTCCTTCATGCCGCTGTTGCAGGCCGATTCGGCGGGCGGCGTGGTGATCACCGACTGGTATGCGAACCCGGGCAATCCCGGCGAGCGGATGAAGGTCACCGTGTCGATCCTGGACCAGGATCTGCGCGCCGATGCGCTTCGTATCGCGGCGTCGCGTCAGGTTTCGCAGGGCGGCACCTGGGTCGACGCGCCGGTTCAGGCGGCCACGGTGCAGAAGCTTGAGGAAATCATCCTCACCCGCGCCCGCGACCTGCGTCGCAGCGCCATCAGGGACTAATCCGGCGGCGCGCCTCGCGCGCCCGCTCAGACAGACAAACGGGGTAACCGACGAATGACCCGCGAACCGCGCTTTGGCGCCCTCGCCGCCGACGCCCGCTGGCAAAAGGCGTGGGAGGCGGCGAACAGCTTTGCCACGACCGACAGCGTCGACAAGCCGAAGGCTTATATCCTTGAGATGTTCCCCTATCCTTCGGGGCGCATCCACATGGGCCATGTCCGCAACTATGCGATGGGCGACGTGCTGGCGCGCTTCAAGCGGATGACCGGGCACGACGTGCTGCACCCGATGGGCTGGGATGCCTTCGGTATGCCGGCCGAAAACGCCGCGATGGAAAAGGGCGTCCACCCCGGCGGCTGGACGCGCGACAATATCGCGTCGATGCGCGGCCAGCTCAAACGCCTCGGCCTCGCGATCGACTGGAGCCGCGAACTCGCGACGTGCGAGCCCGATTATTACGGGCAGGAACAGTCGCTGTTCCTCGACCTGTTCGCCGCGGGGCTTGTCACGCGCAAGCACAGCTATGTGAACTGGGACCCGGTCGACATGACCGTGCTCGCGAACGAGCAGGTCATCGATGGCCGCGGCTGGCGCTCGGGCGCGCTCGTCGAAAAGAAGAAATTGTCGCAGTGGTTCCTGAAAATCACCGACTTCGCCGAAGAGCTGCTCGAAGGATTGGGCAGCCTGGAAAGCTGGCCCGACAAGGTGCGGCTGATGCAGGAAAACTGGATCGGCAAGTCGCAGGGGCTGGAGTTCAGTTTCAAAATGGCGGGCGGCGCGCCTGGCTTCGCCGTCTTCACGACGCGCCCCGACACGCTTTATGGTGCGAGCTTCGCGGCGATTTCGCCCGACCATCCGCTCGCCGAACGGCTGGCGAAAGATTCGCCCGAACTGGCGGCGTTCATTGCGGAGTGCCGCCGCCAGGGCACATCGGCCGAGCAGCTCGAAACCGCCGAGAAGCTGGGCTTCGATACCGGGCTGGCGGTCGAGCATCCGCTCGATCCCAACTGGCACCTGCCCGTCTGGGTCGTGAACTATGTGCTGATGGATTATGGCACCGGCGCGATCTTCGGTTGCCCCGCGCACGACCAGCGCGACCTCGACTTCGCGCATAAATATGAACTGCCCGTCCACCGCGTGATCGCCGACGGCGACGAGACCGCGCAGCACTTTACCGGCGACGAGGCCTATGTCGGCCCCGGCAAGCTGGTGAACAGCCATTTCCTCGACGGCATGACCATCGATGAAGCCAAGGCGGCCGTGATCACGCGCGCCGAGCATGAAGGCTGGGGCAAGGGGACGACCGTGTGGCGCCTGCGCGACTGGGGCGTCTCGCGTCAGCGTTACTGGGGCACGCCGATCCCCTTCATCCATTGCGACGCCTGCGGCCTGGTGCCGGTGCCGAAAGGCCAGTTGCCCGTGGTCCTGCCCGATGACGCCGACTTTTCGGTCCCCGGCAACCCGTTGGACCGCCATCCGACGTGGAAGCATGTCGCCTGCCCATCGTGCGGCGGCGACGCCGTGCGCGAGACCGACACGCTCGACACCTTTGTCGATTCGTCGTGGTATTTCCTGCGCTTCGCCAGCGCGCCGTCGGACAAGCCCTTCGATCCCGAGGTGATCCGCCGCTGGCTGCCCGTCGATCAATATATCGGCGGCATCGAACATGCGATCCTGCACCTGCTCTATGCGCGCTTCTGGACGCGCGCGCTGAAACATATGGGGATGATCGACATCGCCGAACCTTTCGCCAGCCTCTTCACGCAGGGGATGGTGACGCACGAGACCTACAGCCGGGTGCAGGGCGAAGGTCTGCCGCCGCTCTTTTTTACGCCCGATGAGATCGAGCGCAGCGCCGACAGCGCGACGCTGGCCGCCGACGGCGCCCCCGTCGACATCGGCCGCGTGATCAAGATGTCGAAGTCGAAGAAGAATGTTGTCGATCCCGACGCCATCCTCGACCAATATGGCGCCGATGCCGCGCGTTGGTTCATGCTGTCCGACAGCCCACCCGAACGCGACCTGCCGTGGAGCGAGGCGGGGATCGAGGGCGCGTGGCGCTTCGTCCAACGCCTGTGGCGCCTGTTCGGCGATACCGAAAATGTCGGCGATGGTGGCGAAGACAAGGGCCTTGCCCGCAAGCTGCATCAGGCGATCGCCGGCGTGGCCGCCGATATCGAGGCGCTGGGTTTCAACAAGGCGGTCGCAAAGATCCACGCGCTCGCCAACGACGTCGAAAAGGCCAAGCCTTCGGCGACGCGCGCCGAGGCGTGCCGCACCCTGATCCTGCTTGTCGCGCCGATGATGCCGCATCTTGCCGAAGAGGCCTGGGCGTCACTCCCCGACAGCCAGCGGACCACCGCGATGATCGCCGACGCGGCATGGCCGACCGCCGACCCCGTGCTGCTCGTCGATGACGAGGTGACAATCGCGATCCAGATGGCGGGCAAGCTGCGCGATACGATGACGCTCGCGAAAGGCCTCGACAAGGACGCCGTCGAAGCTGCGGCGCTCGCGCGTCCGCGCATCGTCGAACTTCTCGCCGGCGCCGCGCCGAAGAAGGTGATTGTGGTCCCCGACCGTTTGGTGAATATCGTTCCCTAGAAGATGGTTTCATACGCATCGCCCCAACTCCGTTCGCATCGAGCGAAGTCGAGATGCCTATCGTTTGTGCGTGCCTTCGGGGTGTCTCGACTTCGCTCGACACGAACGGGATAAGGATCATTACAGTATAATGCGCACGCTCCTCGTCTCCGCTCTTGTCACCGCCTCGCTTGCCGTCGGCGGCTGCGGCCTGCGGCCTCTCTATGCGAACGGCAGCAAGGGCGCGGTGGCGCAGGTGCTGGCCGACGTCGATGTCGCGCCGATCGAGGGGCATTCGGGCTGGCTCGTCCGCAACGCGCTGCGTGACCGGCTCGAAGCGACGCAGGGCGGCGCGGGTGCGGGCCAGCGCCTCCGCCTTGATGTCCGGCTCGAAGATGCGATCACCGGCTTTGGCGTCCGCGCCGACGATGCCGTGACGCGCGAACGCCGGACGCTGCGCGCGCGCTATCAGCTCGTCAATGCGGCGACGGGCGAAGTGCTGCTCGACGCGACCGCGGCGCAGGACGCCGGGATCGACGTCGTCGGCAGCGAATATGCGACGATCGCAGCCGAATCGACCGCCCTCGAACGCCTCGCCTCGGGGGTTGCAGACCAGATCGTCGCGCGCCTGGCGGTCTATGCGAACCGCGGCGGCGGTCGGTCGGCTGCTACGCCCGCGGGTCAATGAAGTCCGTCAAACCCGGCGAGCTCGAACGCCAGACGCGCCTCGACCCCGCGATCCGGCTCACCCTCCTCACCGGCCCTGACGAAGCGACGATGCAAGCCGTCGCGGGCCATTTGATCGCGCTTGCCGGCAAAGAGGCCGAGCGGCTCGACCTCACGGGTGCGCAGCTGGCGCAGGACCCTTCGCTGCTCGCGGCCGAGGCGGCCTCAATGTCGCTTTTTTCGTCCGCGCGGGTAATCCGGCTCGACCTGTCGGGCAGCGGCGACGACAGCCTCGCGGCCGTCGAGGCATTGCTTGCCGCCGAAACCGCGATCAACCCGGTGATTGCGACCGGCGCATCGGTCACCGCCAAATCGAAACTGGTGAAGCTGGTCGAGGGGTCGGACCATGCGATCGCCGCCATCTGTTACCAGCCCGACCGTCGCGCGCTGGTCGGCATCGCGATGGCCGCCGCTGGTGAACAGGGGCTGCGGATCGCCAACGCCGATGCCCAGCTGCTGGTCGATCTGGTGTCGGGCGACCAGGGGCTGATGCGGCGCGAGATGGAAAAGATGGCGCTTTATCTTGACGCCGGGCCCGATCGCCAGCGGCAGGTCACGCCCGCCGACATCGCGGCCCTCGGTGCTGCGACCCATGAAGAAGATGTCAGCGAATGCATCAATGTCGCGCTCGGCGGCAAGGTGCGCGACCTGCCCGCGATGTTGGCAAAGGCCGCCGCAGTCGGCGTCGCCGAAATCCGCATCATCCGCGCGCTCGCGATCCGCGCGACCGCGCTCGCGCGGCTGCGCGCAGAGGTCGATGGCGGCGCGCATCCCGCAACCGTGGTGTCGGCGCGCACCAGCGGCATCTTCTGGAAGGAACGCGATGCGGTCACGGCACAGCTTCACATCTGGGATTCGGTTCGCATCGCGCGGCTGATGAGCCGCCTGCTCGACTGCGAACGCGCGCTGAAGTCATCGGGAACCGCAGGCGCCGTGTTGTTCCGCAAACTGATAACCGACATCGCACATCAGGCGGCCCGGGCGCGTTAGGGTCGGGCAGCGTCCGGCCGATAGCCGACCTTAGAGCTCGCCGCCGAGGGCGCCATATTTCGCCTCGAACCCCGCCTTGTCGCCGCGCGCGAGGTAGCCGGCCTGGTCGACGATATTGTCGCGTGCAATGCGGCCCTGGAAAGCACCGAGTTCCGGATCGATCCGCGCGATATCGGCGTCGGTCCAGTCCGCGATCTGACGGAAGCTGGTGACGCCGAGACCGTTCAGCAGCACGGCGAGCTTGGGGCCGACGCCCTTCAGCAGTTGCAGATTGTCGGGGCCGGTTTTGGACGCTGCGGGAGCGGGCTTTGCCGGCGCGGCGGTCGGTTCCTCGGGGATCGCTGGGGTCGCCGTTACGGGCGGCGGTGTGGCGGCTTTTTTCGCAGCGGGTTTGGTGGCGGCCTTTGTCGCGGGCTTTGCAGCCGGTTTTGCTGTCGGTTCCTCGGCCGTGCTTTTCTTTGCGGCCGGTTTTGCCGGAGCTTTGGGTTTAGCGGCAGGCTTGCGCACCGGCGGCGCGGCTTCGGCGA
>NZ_MIAM01000043.1:35931-38719 GCF_001830555.1 Sphingopyxis sp. RIFCSPHIGHO2_12_FULL_65_19
AGCATGACGGCCACGACGAGTCCGACGACCGCGATAATCCAGTTTTCCTGAAGCCAAATCATGATCTTCTCCGCATGTGATTTTTTGCAAGCCTATGCGGGCTTGGCTGCCGGGTCTACCTTGACGAACGGAAAGCAAGAATTTCCTCGTCCGTCCCGTGGTCGCGGGACGGGCGAGTGGGGATGTCATTCGGCTTCGCGTGCGACTTCGCGCCAGCCAATGTCACGGCGGCAGAAACCGCTGGGGAAGTCGATCCTGTCGACCGCGGCATAGGCGCGGGCCTGCGCCTCGGCGACGGTGCGCCCCAATGCGGTGACGTTGAGCACGCGCCCCCCCGCAGCAATGATGTGATCGCCGCTGCGTGCCGTGCCCGCATGAAAAATGCGCACGCCGCCGGTTTCAGCGTCGGCGATGCCACGGATGATGCCGCCCTTTTCGGGGGTGGCGGGGTAGCCGTTGGCGGCCATCACCACGGTCAGCGCATAATCGCTGGCGAAGGCAGGGGCCGCAACGTCCGTCAGCGCCCCCGTCGATGCCGCGTGGAGCAGGGCGGCAAGGTCGCCTGCATAGCGCATCATCAGCACCTGGCATTCGGGGTCGCCGAAGCGGCAATTATACTCGATCAGCTTCGGACCTTCGGCGGTCAGCATCAGCCCGGCGAACAGCACGCCTACATAGGGTGTGCCTTCGGCGGCGAGCGTCGCCACCGTCGGGCGGATGATGCGGTCCATCACTGCCGCTTCGAGGTCGGCGGTGAGCACGGGGGCGGGGCTGTAGGCGCCCATGCCGCCGGTGTTCGGGCCGACGTCGCCGTCGCCGACGCGCTTGTGGTCCTGTGCGCTGCCGAAAGCGATGACATGCTGGCCGTCGGAAAGCGCGAAGAAGCTCGCTTCCTCGCCGGTCATAAATTCCTCGATCACCACTTCGGCCCCCGCGCTGCCGAACGCACCATCGAACATGTCGTCGATCGCCGCTTCAGCGTCTTCGTGGGTTTCGGCGATGATCACCCCCTTGCCCGCGGCCAGGCCGTCGGCCTTGATCACGACGGGGATGGCAAAGCCTTCGAGCACCGCGCGCGCTTCCTCGGCGCTGGTGCAGCGGACATAGGCGGCGGTCGGGATCGACGCGCGCGCGCACAGATCCTTGGTAAAGCCTTTCGAGCCTTCGAGCCGGGCGGCGGCAGCGGCGGGTCCAAAAGCGGGGACGCCAATCTCGCCGAGGCGGTCGGCGAGGCCCGCGACGAGCGGGGCTTCGGGGCCGACGACCACAAAATCGACGCCATGCGCCTTTACGAAGGCGATCAGCCCGTCCAGATCGTCGGCGGCAATCGCGACACATTCGGCGTGCGCCTCGATCCCCGGATTGCCCGGTGCGGCATAGAGCTTGGCGCAGCTTGGCGATTGTGCCAACTGCCAGCTCAGCGCATGTTCGCGGCCCCCCGATCCGACCAGCAGGATATTCATGTCAGTCCCTTTTCCCGATACGGCGTCCGACGATGGCACCGAAGCGCGGCTGTTAGCCGAGGCGGCGCCCGGCGACAACGCTCCTGCCCTGTCGGTCAGCCAATTGTCGGCGGCGATCAAGCGGACGGTCGAGGACGGCTTCGCGCGCGTGCGCGTCCGGGGTGAGTTGTCGGGCGCCAAGCGCGCGGCATCGGGGCATTTTTACGCGGCGCTGAAGGACGATAATGCGCTGATCGACATGGTGATGTGGAAGGGGCAGGCGGGACGCCTCGCCTTTCGCCCCGAGGACGGGATCGAGGTGATCGCGACCGGCAAGCTCACCACCTATCCGGGGCGATCGAAATATCAGCTCGTCGTCGATACGCTCGAGGTCGCGGGCGAGGGCGCCCTGATGCTCCTCTTCGAGAAATTGAAAGCGCGGCTGGGCGCCGAGGGGCTGTTCGACCAGGGACGCAAGCAGGCCTTGCCCTATCTGCCGCGCACGATCGGCGTCGTCACGTCGCCGACCGGCGCGGTGATCCGCGACATCCTCCATCGCCTTGCCGACCGCTGCCCGACGCATGTCATCGTCTGGCCGGTGCTGGTGCAGGGCGACGGCGCGGCGGCGCAGGTCGCACAAGCGATCCGGGGTTTCGATGCCATCGAACCCGGTGGTCCCTTGCCTCGCCCCGACCTGGTCATTGTTGCCCGCGGGGGCGGGTCGATCGAGGATTTGTGGGCGTTCAACGAAGAGGTGGTCGTCCGCGCAATCGCCGATTGCCGCATTCCGACAATCAGCGCGGTGGGGCACGAAACCGACGTGACGCTCGCCGATTATGCGGCCGATGTGCGCGCGCCGACGCCGACTGCCGCCGCCGAACTGGCGGTGCCGGTCCGCGCCGAATTGCAGGCGCAGCTCGCGACATGGAACGGCCGGATGATCGGCGCGGCGAACCGCCACCAGGCGCTGGGAGCCGAGCGGTTGGCCGCGCTGGCTCGCCACCTGCCAAAGCGCGAGGCGCTCTATGCACCGCAGCGCCAGCGGGTCGACGATGCGCAAGGGCGGCTCGATCGCAGCCAGCGCCAACGTCTGGCGGTGATTTCCGAACGGCTTGCGACGCGCAGCGCCGCATTGCGGCCGGTGCTGCTTACGCGGCGCTGGGACCGCGACCGCGCGCAGCTTGAAGGGCTGGGACGGCTGCTGGACAGCCTCGATCCGCGTGCGCTCCTGGCGCGCGGATATGCGATGGTGCGCGACACCGGTGGCGCGATCGTCACCAGCGCCGCCAGCGCAAGGGGCGCGGGGTCGCTCCGCCTTCAGTTCGCCGACGGCGAACTGCCGGTGC
>NZ_MIAM01000043.1:38822-52063 GCF_001830555.1 Sphingopyxis sp. RIFCSPHIGHO2_12_FULL_65_19
GCCGCGCGCGGCGATGCTGTTATAGTCGGGGGCATGACGCACCACCCTATGGACAGAAGACCATGCTGATCGCCAGCCGTAACCGCCTCGCTCGCCTGCAGTACGGACCCAACGGGTTTCGCGTCCTGGCGCCCGGCGACCATGTGCTGTGCGCGGTGAGCGGTGTGCCGATCGGCCTCGACGAGCTGCGTTACTGGTCGGTCGCGCGGCAAGAACCCTATGCCACCGCCGAAATCTCGGTGAAGGCTGCGCTGGACACCGCGCGCGACGCATGAGCTTTGGCAGAGACTGGCCGATGCGCATTGCCGCGCCGGGGCTGCTGTTCGCCGCCGCGGCCTGTGTGCCGTCAGCCGATACCGGCGCCCGGCCCGCGCAGCAGCCCGTTGCCGAACCCGCGGCCGCGCCCACGCCCGTTCCGCCGCGCCCGCCGCAGCGCGCCGATTTCGTGCTCGCCGGGATTGCCGAACAGGGCGCGGTACTGGTCGGACAGGTGCCCAGCGGCACGCGCACGCTGACCCTCGACGGCGTCGTTGTCCCGGTTGCCGCCGATGACCGTTTCCTGATTGCCTTCGACCGCGATGCGGCCCCCAGCGCGCGGCTCGTCGCGACGCGCGTCGATGGCCGCGCGGTCGAGCGCGTGCTTGCGGTCGCGCCGGGACGCTGGCGGCTCGAACATATCAACGCACCCTATCGCGGCGGCGCATCGAGCAACGCCGATTTCGAGCGCCGCCGCCCGGCCGAGCTGGCGCAGATCGCTGCGGCGCGCAACATGGCGGTCGATTCGGACGGCTGGCGGCAGACGTTCCGTTGGCCGGTGACGGGGCGCCTGTCGGGCTTTTTCGGCGCCCAGCGCGTCTATCAGGGCAAGCCCGGACCCTATCACGGCGGCACTGACGTCGCGGTTCCCGCGGGCACACCCTTTGTGGCGCCGGCCGATGGCGTTGTCGTGCTGGCGGCTGCGGCGCCCTTCACGCTGGAGGGTAATTTGCTGATCGTCGACCATGGAATGGGGCTCAGCAGCGCCTTTCTTCACTGCCAGCGGCTCGATGTGGAAGTTGGCGATCGTGTCGTGCAGGGCCAGCAATTGGGAACCGTCGGGCGCACCGGGCGCGCGACGGGGCCGCACATGCACTGGGGGCTGAAGTGGCGCGATGCGCGGATCGACCCCGGCAAGCTGGCAGGGCCGATCGGCGGTTGAGCGCCACCTTCCGCGTGTGAATTCGTAACCTATGAAACAATATGTCGCAGATGACGCAATGCAGCATATTGTATTTCGTGCGCTCCCGAGTTTGTTGCAAATACGTCACAATGGCTTCCGAAACCGCCGTTTGCGCGGGGAAATTCCTTTACTCGCCACCGTCGAAGTTTCATCCCGCACGCTATCGGGGCATCTGCGCGCGTCGGCTTTGCGCCGTCGCGTTAGGGGGTCCGGGTAATTCAATCCACCAGTAGCAAGGGACTGCACTGTGAAGAAAACCCAATATTCCAAGCTGAAGCTAGGCGCTGCGCCGCTCGTATTGAGCGTTGCCCTGGTTTCGGCTCCTGCCTATGCGCAGGACGCCGCCGAAGAGGGCGCGGCTCAGTCGGAAATCGTCGTTACCGGCTCGCTGATCCGCAACCCGAACCTGGAACAGTCGACCCCGGTCAACGTCACGACCTCGGACACGATCGAACTGAAGCAGTCGAACGTCGCCGAAGAAGTGCTGCGCGAAATGCCCGGCGTCGTCCCGAACATGGGTTCGGCCGTCAACAACGGCAACACCGGCGGTTCGTACGTCGACCTTCGTGGCCTCGGCTCGACCCGCAACATCGTCCTGCTGAACGGCAACCGCGTGGCGCCGTCGGACGTGAACGGCCGCGTCGACCTTAACAACATCCCGCTGGCCCTGATCGAGCGCGTCGACGCGCTGACCGGCGCCGCCGTGACCACCTATGGTGCCGACGCCATCACCGGCGTTGTGAACTTCGTGACCAAGCGCGACTTCGCCGGTCTGGAAGTCACCGCATCGAACCAGATCACCGAACAGGGCGACGGCAACGTCTTCCGCGTCGACGCCACCATCGGTGCGAACTTCGACGACGGCCGCGGCAACGCGGTGCTCAGCATCGGCTATCAGTCGGCTGACGCGGTGTATCAGGGCGCACGTCCCTTCTCGGAAAACACGCTCGACAGCTATTCGAACACCTTCATCGGTTCGGGTACGTCGGTTCCGTCGCGCTTCTCGGGCACTCGCGGCCTGACCGGCGGCGCGCCGAACACCATCGCGCAATATGTCCAGACCGGCGTCAATGGCGACGGCGATCCGATCCTCGCGCTTGTTCCCGGCGGTGCTGCCAACGGCGGCGTGCGTCAGGTCAACGCTGCGGGTCAAGCGGTCGGTACTTTCGCGACCTACAACTTCAACCCGTTCAACATCTTCCAGACGCCGTTCGAGCGCTACAACATCTACGGCCAGGCCAATTACGAAGTTTCGGATTCGGTCGAGGTCTATACGCGCGGCATGTTCTCGAAGAACAAGGTCTCGACGATCATCGCACCGTCGGGTTCGTTCGGCGGCACCGTGACGATCAACCTGAACAACCCGTTCCTGCCGGCCGCTCTGCGCAACCAGTTCTGCGCGCTGAACACCGCGCCGGTCGTCAACGGCGTCGATGCCGCGGGCAACGCGGTTTCGGGCCAAACGGCGTATGATCCGCTGTTCGACCAGGGCGAATGCGACGCCGCAGCCGCTGCAGTCGATGAGAATGATCCGAACTATCGCACGGTCACCACGGCGCTTTCGCGTCGTACCCCCGAAGTCGGTCCGCGTATCAGCGACTATCAGACGACCTTCTTCGACTATCGCGTCGGCGCCCGTGGCGGCATCACCGACACGATCGATTGGAACATCGAAGGTGCCTATGGCGAGTCGGAAAATATCCAGACGATCCAGGGTTACACCCTCCAGTCGCGTTTCCGTGAAGCGGCGCTGTCGAACGACGGCGTGACCTGCATCAGCGGCAACACCGCCTGCGTTCCCGTCAACCTGTTCGGCCCCGAAGGCTCGATCACCCCGGCGGCGGCCGATTTCCTCCAGGAAAACAGCACGTCGACCAACCGCACCTCGCTGGCCCAGGTCCGCGCGATCATTTCGGGTGACCTCGGCTTCGCTTCGCCGGGCGCGGTTCAGCCGATCGGCTTCGCGCTGGGCGGCGAATATCGCAAATATACCGCACAGCAGTCGTCGGACCTGCTCGCCAAGACCCCGGGTGAACTCGGCGGTGCCGGCGGCGCGGCTCCCGACATCGACGGCGCCTATGACGTTTATGAAGCTTATGCCGAAATCGTCGCACCGCTGATCGAAGACAAGCCGTTCTTTGAAAGCCTGACCCTCGAAGCCGGTGTCCGTTATTCGGATTACAGCATCGAAGGCGCCGGCGGCTATGACACCTGGACCTGGAAAGCCGGCGGTAGCTGGGAACCGGGCGCAGGCGTCAAGTTCCGCGGTAACTACAGCCGTGCGGTCCGCGCACCGAACATCGGTGAACTGTTCACGCCGACCAGCGTCGGTCTGACCAACCTGGGTATCGACCCCTGCGCCGGTGCGGCGCCGGTGGGCGACGCCAACCTGCGCGCGATCTGTATCGCACAGGGTGCACCGGCCGGGACGATCGGTTCGATCACCAACCCGACCGCGGCTCAGGCCAACATCACCACCGGTGGTAACCTGAACCTGCAGCCGGAAAAGGCCGACACCTGGACGCTGGGCGTCGTGTTCCAGCCCGACTTCCTGCCGCGTTTCAACATGTCGCTTGATTATTACAACATCAAGATCAACGACGTTTTGGGCGTGCCGCTGCCGGGTGACATCATCGGTGCCTGCTTCGGCGCCAATGGTACGAATGATGCCGCAAGCGCCGCTTGTACGTCGATCCGTCGTAACCCGATCACCGGCGGCCTCGACGGCGATCCGGCGACCACCCCGGGCCTGTTCGGCACGACGAACAACCTGGGCCGTCTGTACACCGACGGTTTCGACCTGTTGATGAACTACAACATGGACCTCGGCTTCGCGAGCCTCGACTGGGGCTTCGTCGGCAACTGGACGCGTCACTCGAAGTTCAACGCCAACGCTGCCGATCCGACGTCGCTGAACCGCGAATGCGTCGGCTACTACAGCGTGAACTGCTCGTTCACGGGTTCGATCCAGCCCGAGTTCCAGTTCTCGAACCGCTTCACGCTGGGCTTCGACAAGGTTGACCTGTCGCTGCTGTGGCGTTGGCAGGACAGCGTCTCGTTTGAACCCGCACAGCTTGCGGCGGACATCGAAGCGGCTGTTGATGCCGGCACCGATCCGGTTACCGGCTGCCCCGATCCGACGGGCACCGATCCGAATGGTTGCGTCGTCGATCCGCAGTTCCGCAAGATCAAGGCTGCGCATTATTTCGACCTGACCGCGCGGTTCAACGTCAGCGAGAATCTGGTTTTCACGGCCACCGTGCAGAACCTGCTCGACAAGAACCCGCCGCTCGTCGGCAACACGATCGGTTCGACGACCTACAACAGCGGCAACACCTTCCCGGCGTCGTATGACGCGCTGGGTCGCCGCTATGCGGTGTCGGCAAAGCTGAAGTTCTAGTCGCTTCACGCTTCGACCAAGAATTGGGGGCGGACAGCAATGTCCGCCCCTTTTTCTATGGGTGGAGCGCGCGAGGTCGAATGGCGGCTCTGGGGTAGGGAACTGACGCTGCCTTACCAGTCATCCCGGCGCGTTATTCCGGTGGGGTGAGATCCCGACCTTCGCCGGGATGACGAAGATAGAAATGTCCGTTTCGGTCGAAACCAGCGGTAGACGAGGTTGACCACCAGCCTGGCGGGCGGTCAACGCGTCAGAAGCGGCGCGGGCAGGGTGAGCGGTATGCCCGCCTGATCGGCGACGGCTTCGGCCCAGCCGACGACCTGCGCAATCTCTTCGCCATAGGCGGCTTCGGCTTCGGCCAGGTCGCGTTGCCGTTCCCCCTTGGCAAAGGGCGTGCCCGATTTGCTGTTGCGGCCGAGCGCCGCATGGTCGGCGATCGCCCCCCGGTCCCCCGCGAGGTTCAGGTGATCCATCGCCGCCGAAACCGCAGCGACCGGATCGCGCGTCAGTATCTCGCTGTCGAGCGACGCGATGCGGTTCGGCGCCCAGTCGATCAGCGCGGCGAAGGCTTGTTGCTGCGCGAGCCATCCGACCGCCGCGACCTGAAGATCGGATTGGCGGAAATAGTCGCGCGCCTCGAACCCGAGCTGGACGAACCCGTCGGCCAGATAATTTTCGAGTAGTTCGCGGCACCATAATCGGCACCACAGCCCCTTGCGCGCCACCGAAAGCAGAAAGGCACGAAGCGGCGCGTGAAGCAGGATGGCGCGCGCCTCGGGGCGCAGCGTCAGCGCCCCGCGCGCGAGTGGGTTGACGATGTTCGACGGCTTGACGACGATGGCCTCCTCCGCCGTGAAGCCGCGCGCAAGCATGGTGAGCGCATCGTCCATCGCCCGCGCATGGTCGCGCGCCGCCGCGCCGCGACGGCGCCAGCCGACCATGTCGTTAAGCAGGACGGGCTCCGACAGGCTGGTCGAAATCCCCGGCTGGTCGAGCGCCTGTGCGAGCATCGTCGACGCGCAATAGGCCGAATGAAACAGGAAATGCAGCGGCGCGGGTACGGCCCCCTGCGCGGTTGCCGCCGCCCGGCAATCGCTTCGCCGCAAAACGACCGGCGCGTTTTCTTCGCCCAGATGCAGGTCGGTCAGGAACGGCACCTCGGCGCGCGCGGCGCGCGCGACGCGGCGAAAATGAAAGGCGTCGTGCTCCGGATCATAACGATGCGCCAGCCATTCGGCGTCGGCCACAATTGCGGTCACGGAAGGCGCGGCGGTCATGAATCGACCTTGCCGATTGGCCCCGCCGATGGCAAGCATGACCATGACCAGCGCACCCCCTCCCGCCTCCGCCGTCGAAGCGAACCGGCGCGGCATCGCGGCTCTGCAAGCCGGCGACAATGACGCCGCTGCGCGCCATTTCGGCGAGGCGATCACCGCTGACCCGCATTCGGGCGCCTTGTACCGCAACCTTGCTTCGGCGTGGCGCGCGTTGGGCGATGATGGGCAGGAACTCGCCGCGCTCGATGCCGCGCTTGCTATCGACCGCCGCGACCTGATGGCGTGGATACGCAAAGGCGAACGGCACGAGGCGCGCGACGAAAAGGGCGCGGCGCTTGCCGCGTGGAGCGCGGCGCTGGCCCTCGGCGCGCAGCTCGATCCGGTGCCGCCGCCGCTTGCGCCCTTGCTTGCGCATGGCCGGGACTTCGTCGCGGGCGCGACCGATACGATGTTCGCCGCGGCATCGGGGGCGTTTGACGATATGCGCGGTAACCTGACCGAGACGGAGGCGCGCCGCGGCGAAGCCTTCATCGCCAGTGCGCTCGGCCGCCGCCGCATCTATCGCAATGAATGCGCGGGGGTCCATTATCCCTTCCTGCCCGCCGACGAGTTCTTCGACCGCGGGCATTTCCCCTGGTTCGCCGAAATCGAGGCGCAAACCCCGTCAATCCGCGCCGAATTGCAGGCGCTGCTCGACGACCCGGGCGAGGCGCTGCGCCCCTATGTGCGGATGGAGGCGGGCTCGCCCGAAACCATCTGGTCGGGGCTCGACAATCGGCTCGATTGGGGTGCCTGTTTCCTGTGGGAATATGGCGAGCCGAACCAGCCGGTGCTCGACCGCTGTCCCTCGACCGCTGCCGCGCTCGCCGCCGTACCGGGCGCGCGCATTCCAGGCCGCTCGCCCAGCGCCTTCTTTTCGATGCTGAAACCGCACACGCGCATCCCGCCGCACACCGGCGTCACCAACACCCGCGCGATCGTCCACCTGCCGCTGATCGTCCCGCCCGGTTGTGGCTTTCGCGTTGGGGGAGAGACGCGGTCATGGGAAGAAGGCACAGCGTTCGCCTTTGACGACACGATCGAGCATGAGGCGTGGAACGACAGCGACGATCTGCGCGCGGTGCTGATCTTCGACGTCTGGAATCCGCATATGACGGCGCGCGAACGGGACCTTCTGCTGCGCTATTTCGCATCGGCCGATGCGTCGGGATATGCCATTCCCCGATAGACCCCGGTGCCGGTCGGAAATTCAGCCTTGCGAAAGGCTTTGTGCCAAATATGATGTGGCGCATGAGGCTGCGGGCGACGCCCGCGGTAGGAGGAATATCATGACCCGCATTCTACCCGCATTCATCGCGGCCGCCCTGTTGGCGGTGCCCATGGCCTCCGCTGCCGAAAGCGCAGCCGGCACCGATCGGGCTCCGCCGTCAAAGGCCCCGTCGGAAATGACGCCAACCGAAATCAAGGCGTATAATGACGGGCTGGCCCAGACCCATCCCTATTATATCAAATGCCGCAAAACGCTGGAGATCGGGTCGCTCGTGAAGAAAAATCGCGTCTGCTATACCAATGAAAAATGGAAAGACGTGCTCGCCAAGAGCGGCCAAAATGCCCGCGATACGGCTGAAACCTTTGTGAGCAAAGGCGGCAATTCCAACTGAATCCGGCCCGCGCCCGTCGAAGGAGAAGGATGATGCGTATAGGGGTTGGAATGATGTTCCTCGCGTGCCTGACCGCGACGCCGGTAGCGGCCAGCGAGGATGGAACGCCGTTGGCCCGTACGCCGTCAGAGATGTCGGGCGCCGAGATCGACGCGTATAACCAGGGGCGAATGGCGACCGACGCCGACTATATCCGCTGTCGCCGGATCGAGCAGGCTGGGTCGCTGGTCAAGAAATTGCGCATCTGCAACACCAATGCCGAATGGCGGCGCATTACGGATAAGGGCAATCAGGAGGCGCGCGATTCGATGGAAACGCTCGCGCGTGGGTGGAGTCAGTCGCAGGAACCCGCCGGGACGACTATGCGGGAAATCCGGCCACAATGAAAGGAACCAGGCGATGTTGCAGATGGTGATCGCGCTCGCGCTCGCCGTTTCGGGGACGTCGGCGGCGACCGCTGCCGCCGATCGCAGGCCGCCGCTCGACCGCCCGGCATCGATGATGACCGGCACCGAGATCAAGGCGTATAATGTGGGGCTGCTGCCGACCCACCCCGACTTTATCAAATGCCGCAAGATCGATGAGGTGGGGTCGCTCGTGAAAAAGGCGCGCGTCTGTCATACCAACGAGCAGTGGAAAAAGCTGTGGGCGCAGGGCAATCAGGATTCGCGCGATACGATGGATGCGATGGCAAGCAAGGCGGGCGATTGCCGCGCGACGGGCACCTGCTGACCAACCGATCGAAACGATAGGGGCGGCCGTTCTGCCACCCCCATCGTTCAGGCCGCAGCGAGTTTTAGCGCACCATCGCCTTCGTCGACCTTGATCGTCGACCCGTCTTTCACTTCGCCCTTCAGGATCAGGTCGGCCAGCGGGTCTTGCAGATATTTCTGCACCGCGCGCTTCAGCGGCCGCGCGCCATAGACGGGATCATAGCCCACCCGCCCGAGCCAGGCCCGCGCAGCGTCGGTCAGGTCGAGCGTCACCTTGCGGTCGGCAAGCAGTTTCTGGACGCGCGCAACCTGGATGTCGACGATGCCGCCCATATGCTGCTGGGCGAGGCGGTTGAACAACACGATCTCGTCGAGCCGGTTCAGGAATTCGGGCCGGAAATGCGCGCGCACGACTTCCATCACGGCGGGTTCGGCCTGTTCGACCGATGCGTCGTCGGGCAGCGCGGCGATCGCCTGGCTGCCGAGGTTCGACGTCAGGATGATGAGCGTATTGGTGAAATCGACCGTGCGGCCCTGCCCATCGGTCAGCCGCCCGTCGTCGAGCACCTGCAACAGGATGTTGAACACGTCGGGATGCGCCTTTTCGACCTCGTCGAACAGCACGACCTGATAGGGGCGGCGGCGCACCGCTTCGGTGAGCGTGCCACCTTCTTCATAGCCGACATAGCCCGGAGGCGCGCCGACAAGACGCGCGACGCTGTGCTTTTCCATGAACTCGCTCATGTCGATGCGGACCATCGCATTGTCGTCGTCGAACAGGAAGCGCGCGAGCGCCTTGGTCAGCTCGGTCTTGCCGACGCCGGTGGGGCCGAGGAAGAGGAAGCTGCCGAGGGGGCGGTTGGGGTCCTGCAAGCCCGCGCGGGCGCGGCGCACCGCGGTCGAAACAGCGCGGACGGCTTCGTCCTGGCCGATGACGCGCTGGGTGAGCGTCTCTTCCATGCCGAGCAATTTCTCGCGCTCGCCTTCCATCATCCGGTCGACGGGAATGCCCGTCCATTTGCTGACCACCGCGGCGATGTCGTCGGCGGTGACCTCCTCGCGCAGCATCGCGTTGCTGGAGATGGCCTGCGCCTCCTCAAGCTGCCGTTCGAGCGCGGGGATGGTGCCATAAGATAGCTCGCCCGCCTTCGCGAGGTCGCCCGCGCGCTGCGCCTGCTCGAGCGCCGAGCGCGCGGCGTCGAGCTCTTCCTTGATCTTCGCCTCGGCGTGGATCTTTTCCTTTTCGGCCTGCCACTTTTGCGTCAGTTCGGCCGACTGCTGTTCGAGGTTCGCGAGTTCGGCGCGGAGCGCGGCGAGTCGGTCCTTCGACGCTTCGTCGCTTTCCTTCGACAGCGCGGCTTCCTCGATCTTCATCTGGATGATCCGGCGGTCGAGGCTCTCGATCTCTTCGGGCTTCGATTCGACCTCCATGCGGATGCGGCTCGCGGCCTCGTCCATCAGGTCGATCGCCTTGTCGGGCAGGAAGCGGTCGGAAATATATCGGTTCGACAAGGTCGCCGCGGCGACGATCGCGCCGTCGGTGATCCGCACGCCATGGTGCAGCTCGTATTTCTCCTTGATGCCGCGCAGGATCGAGATCGAATCCTCGACCGTCGGCTCGCCGACGAACACCGGCTGGAAGCGCCGCTGGAGCGCGGGGTCCTTTTCGACATGTTTGCGATATTCGTCGAGCGTCGTCGCGCCGATGCAGTGGAGTTCGCCGCGTGCGAGCGCGGGCTTCAAAAGGTTCGAGGCGTCCATCGCGCCTTCGCCCTTGCCGGCGCCGACCAGCGTGTGCATTTCGTCGATGAACAGGATGATCTCGCCCTCGGCGGCCTTCACATCGTCGAGCACGCCCTTCAGCCGCTCCTCGAACTCGCCGCGATATTTGGCGCCCGCGATCAGCGCGCCCATGTCGAGCGACAGCAGGCGGCGGTCCTTCAAACTATCGGGCACATCGCCGTTGACGATGCGCAGCGCGAGCCCCTCGGCGATCGCGGTCTTGCCGACGCCGGGTTCGCCGATGAGGACGGGATTGTTCTTGGTGCGGCGCGCCAGGATCTGGACGGTGCGGCGAATCTCCTCGTCGCGGCCGATCACCGGGTCGAGCTTGCCCTCGCGCGCGACTTCGGTGAGGTCGCGGGCGAATTTCTTGAGCGCTTCGTAGCGATCCTCGGCCGAAGCCGTATCGGCGGTGCGCCCGCCGCGCAGGTCGTTGATCGCGCTATTGAGCGCGTCGGCCTTCACGCCGGCGTCGGCAAACGCCTTGCCGACCGGGGTCGTTGTCGAAAGCACCATCGCGAGGAGGAGTCGTTCGACGGTGACATAACCGTCGCCTGCCTTGGCCGCGACCTGCTCGGCTTGGTCGAGCAAGCGCACGGCGTCGTTGTCGAGGCCGGGCGTGGCTTGCGCGCCCGATCCCGATACGGCGGGCACCTTGGCGAGCAGCGCGTCGATGCCTTGAACCGCGCGCGCGGCGTCGCCGCCGCTCTTGGCGATCAACCCTGCGGCCATGCCTTCGCTGTCTTCGAGCAGTGCCTTGGCAATGTGCTCGGGGCTGATCCGCTGATGGTTCATGCGGATGGCGATCGTCTGCGCGGCTTGCAGAAAGCCCTTGGCGCGGTCGGTAAATTTTTCGAGGTTCATGGCGGAAAGCCCCTTTCTCAAGAAGAGAGATAGTGTTGCCATTTGGCAACACAAGGGCTTCCTCGCAGTTGCCGTTCGCATCGCGCAAAGTCGAGATGCCCATCGGCTGTCTGCGCCTTCAGGGTGTCTCGATTTCGCTCGACACGAACGGGATTAGAAGTCGCTATTCTCCGCTGCGCGCCAGTTGGTCGAGCAGGCGCACGCCGAAGCCGCTCATGCCCTTCGGCACCAGCGGCGACGCCTTGTCGGCCTGGTTCACCCCGGCAATGTCGAGATGCGCCCACGGCGTCGCTTCGTCGACGAAATAGCCGATGACATGCGCGCCGATGCTGGCGCCCGGACCCTGGCCGGGGGTTATATTGCGGATGTCGGCGATGTCCGACTTGATCTTCTCCGCATAATTTTTGTGGAGCGGCATCCGCCACACTTCTTCGCCGCTCGCGGTCCCGGCGGCGATCAGCGCCGACGCGAGTTTTTCGTCGCGCGCGAACAGCCCGGCATATTGGTCGTCGAGCGCGCTGACGATGGCGCCGGTCAGCGTCGCGATGTTGACGATCGCGCGCGGTTTGTAGGTCTGCGCGATATATTCATTGGCATCGGCGAGGACGAGGCGACCTTCGGCATCGGCGTTAAGCATCTCGATCGTCTTGCCCGACATGGTGCGCGTAACGTCACCGGGACGCTGGGCGTTGCCGTCGGGCATATTCTCGGCAAGCGCGGCGACCGCAACGACATGCACCGGCGCCTTTGACCTGGCGAGCGAGAGCGCCGCGCCGATCGCCGAGGCGGCGCCCGACATGTCGCCCTTCATGTCCCACATGCCCGTGCCGGGTTTCAGCGAAATGCCGCCCGAATCGAAGGTGATGCCCTTGCCGATGAAGGCCATCGGCGCTGCGGGCGCCCCGGCGCCGCGATAGCGTACCGCGAGCAGGCGCGATCCGCGCGGGCTGCCCTGGCCGACCCCGACGAGCGTGCCCATGCCCAGCTTGCGCATCGCCGCCTCGTCGAGCACTTCGATGCTGACGCCCGCGGCGCCCGCAAAGGCGTCGCGCACGCGCGCGACAAAGCTTTCGGGGTAGATCACGTTCGCGGGTTCGTTGGCGAGGTCGCGCGACAGGCGCACCCCGTCGGCAAGCGGCTTCCAGCGATTGTTGAACGCTGCCTCGGCGGCCGAGGGATTGGCACCGACCAGTGTAACGGCGCCCGTTGGCGGGGTCTTTTTGTCGACCGTCTTGTAACGGTCGAAGCGATATTGGCCGAGCGCGAAGCCGTAAGCGACATCGGCGGCAGAGGTATCGCCGAACGCCCCGGCGATCGTCACCGGATGCGCTTCGCTCTTCAGTTCCTGTGCGGCCTTGCCGCCAGCTTCCGCGAGCGCGAGCGAAGCCGGGGTGCTGCCCGCGCCGATCAGCAGAATGCGGGGATGCGCGCCGATGCCGCGCAGCGACAGGGTCGAACCCGCCTTGCCGTCGAAGCCCGCCGCCGCAATCGCCGCGGCGACCGCCTGCCGCTCGGCGGCACTGAGCGCGACGCCATCGAGCGGCGGCAGCGTCGCGTCGCTCATCACGACGACGAGGGCGGCACCCGCCGGTGCGCTCGCCGCAAAACCGATCGCGCGCTCGGCGCTGTTCGTCGCGGTTGCGGGTGCGACCCCCGATCCGGTGATGGGCTGCGCCATAGCGGCGGGCGCGAGGGCGAGCGACAGGCAAGCGGAAAGAAGCAGGCTTTTCATGCGCATGATTGATATTCCCCGTTGTTCAATGACCTGGACAGGGCATAGCAACGCGCGGCGCGCTCGCAAATCCGCGTCGACGAACGACAGTTGCTTGCCATCGGACGACATGCCCGCCACATAGCCTTGCGGGCCAGGCGCCGAAAAGGACCAGACATGTTGCGACGGATTTTGCTGGGTTTCCTGATGCTGCTGGTGGTCACCGCGGCGTCGCTCGCGCTCTGGGAGCCGCTGACCGCCGAGGCTCCCGCGGCGCCCGCGTTCAAGCCCGCCGACGTTCGCATCGCGCGCGACAAGTTCGGTGTGCCGCATATCTTTGGCAAGACCGACGCCGACGTCGCCTATGGCGTCGCCTATGCCCATGCCGAGGATGATTTCTCGACCTTGCAGGAAGTGCTCGCGATGACGCGCGGCCGCGCCGGGGCGATGCTGGGCCAGGACGGCGCGAAGATCGACTATGCCGAGGCCTTGCTCGACGTGCGGGCGACGACGAAGCGCGACTGGCCGCGATTGCCCGCGGACGTGAAGCTGCTGTTCACCGCCTATGCCGCGGGACTCAACCATTATGCCGACAAGCATCCGGGCGAGGTGCG
>NZ_MIAM01000044.1 GCF_001830555.1 Sphingopyxis sp. RIFCSPHIGHO2_12_FULL_65_19
AGTCGCGGACATAGTCGAACGCGCGCATGTCGAAGGTCATGCCGTTGGGCAGGGTGAAGCTGACCGCGCGGTCGCCGTCATCGCCCAGCGCGGTGCGATCGACCGCCGCCAGCGCGGCCAGCGCCGCGGCGATCTGGTCCTGCATTCCGGCGAAATCGACGGCGTCTTCGGAAAAGTCCGGGACATCGACGCCGCCAAGCCGTGCGAGCGGCTGTAGCGCCTGGGTGCAGGTGAAGCGCACTTGCGCGGCGAGCGGGAACATGTCGGGCGCGAGCCGGGCGACCGCAAACTGCAATTCGCCGATGCCATTCTCCTCCCCCCAGGCGCGCGCGCGCGACAGTTCCGCGGACAGGGCGGACAGCCCATCCTGATACGCCGGTACGGTGAGGTCGTAGAGCATCGTCATATCCTTGGTCTGGAGGCGCGCCCGATCAGGCCGCGGCGAGATTGTCCTGGAACTGAAGCCGCGCGAGGCGCGCATAAAGGCCGTCGGCCGCGACGAGCGCGTCATGCTTGCCCTCTTCGACGATGCGGCCGTCGTCCATCACGATAATGCGGTCGGCGGCACGCACGGTCGCGAGGCGGTGCGCGATGACGATCGTCGTGCGGTCGTGCATCAGCGTTTCCAGCGCGTCCTGGACAAGTTTTTCGGATTCGGCGTCGAGCGCCGACGTCGCTTCGTCGAGCAGCAGGAGCGGCGCACGGCGCAGCAGCGCGCGGGCGATCGCGATGCGCTGGCGCTGGCCGCCCGACAGGCGGGCGCCGCCTTCGCCCATGAAGGTGTCGAGACCCTGGGGCAGTTTGCGCAAGAATTCCTCGGCATTGGCGGCCCGTGCCGCGTCCCACAGATCCTCGTCGCTCGCATTCCAATTGCCATAGCGAAGATTGTCGCGCGCCGAGGCGGCGAAGATCACCGTTTCCTGCGGCACCATGGCGATCCGCGCGCGGATATCGGCGGGATCGGCTTCGGTCAGCGGGACGCCGTCGAGCCGGATCTGGCCGCCCTGCGGATCGTAGAAACGCTCGGCAAGCTGGAACAGCGTCGACTTGCCCGCGCCCGACGGACCGACGATCGCCACGGTTTCGCGCGGGCGGATCGCGAGGCTGAAATCGTGGAGTGCCGGGGCGTCGGGGCGGGTCGGGTAGTGAAATTCGACCTGCGCAAATTCCAGCGTGCCGACCGACGGTTCGGGAAAGCGGCGCGGGTGGGCGGGCGGCGCGATGCTCGGTTCGGCGTGGAGCAGCTCGCTCAGCCGTTCGGCGGCGCCCGCGGCGCGGAGCAGGTCGCCATAGACTTCGGTCAGCGCGCCGAACGCGCCCGCGACAAGCCCGCCGGTCAGGACGAAAGCGGCGATCGTGCCGCCGGTGATCGTCCCCGCAGCGACGCCTTCGGCACCATACCAGAGCAGGGTGGTGATCGCCCCGAACAAGAGGCCGATGACCGTCGCCGTGATGATCGCGCGCAGGCGGATACGGCGCTTGGCGGTCGCAAAATTGGCCTCGACCGCGAGCGAAAACCGGTCGGCCTCACGCGATTCCTGACCGAATGCCTGGACGATTTTCATGGCGCCCATCTGTTCGGCGGTGGTCGCGCCAATGTCGGCGACGCGGTCCTGGCTGGTCCGCGACACATTTTGCAAGCGGCGGCCTAGCAGGACGATCGGCAGGATGATGACCGGGATGCCGAGCAGGATACCCGCGGTGAGTTTCGGCGACAGGCTGAACAGATAGATGATGCCGCCGATGCCCATGACGGTGTTGCGGAGCGCGACCGAGACGGTGGTGCCGACGACCTGTTCGATGATCGCGGTATCCGACGTCATGCGCGAGGCGATTTCGGAGGGGCGGTTTTCCTCGAAGAAACCGGGGGCGAGGCGCAGCAGATTCTGTTGCACCGCCTGGCGGATGTCGGCGACGGTGCGTTCGCCCAGCCAGCTCACGAAATAGAAACGCAGCGCGGTGGCGAGCGCCAGCGCGACGCAGATGCCGTAGAAAAGCCGGAAATGCGGCGCGACGTCGCCGCCGCCGGCGATGAAGCCGCTGTCGATCATTTCCTTGAACTGATACGGGATGGCGAGGGTCGCGAGCGCGGCCACCCCAAGCGCGATCGCCGCAATGACGAGCTGGAGCGGGTAGCGGCTCGCATAACGCCACACCATGCGCAGGCTGCCCAGCTTGCGGCGGGGCTCGGCGGCTGGCGCGGCGGAAAGATCGGGTTGGCTGACCATCGCACCGGCCCTAGCAGCGGTGGCGGCGGCGCTCAACGACGCAGAATGCGGCGCTGCTTCAAGCGGTTTGAAGCTGTGCTGCAAGGGAGCGCGGCCCATGCGCCGCGCTCCCCCCTATTCCTCAGCGATTGTCGAGCTGCGCCCGCACGGCGCGAAGCCCCGCCTGCGTGATGCGGTATGGCGCCCCGCCGTGCGAGCCGATGAAACCGCGGCGTCGCAGCCGCTGGAATAGGGACAGGCCGGTGCTGGCGAGGACGAAGCCGTCGCGCGTGAAGCACAGCACTTCGACGATATGACCGGCGTCGTCGCGGCGGTGACGGATCATGCCGCCTTGCGCCAGCACATGGAGCACGCGCTGCTCCGCTTTCGAGATGTTCATGGGATATGTCCCGATATTGCATGCAACAACGGCGCACCAACCAGGGGTCGGCACGCAGCACACATCCCGTTTTCCCCGGGATGTTAGCGGTTGCCCGCAATCTCGGACATAATCACTCCATCGGCGCCGGATGCGCCTTGCCGGGGCAGATTATTCGCCTTCGGCACGCCTCGCAATGATTTTGATGCATTGCACAATGAGGTGGAGCGCCTAGACTGTCGTTCCATGAGCAGGCGCCGGAGAGCGCCGCCGGGCAACGCAAGGAACGATTTGGATATGCTGTATCACGCCTTTGACATGCAGAAGAATTGGCTCGCGGGGGCGAGCGCGCTTGCCACGGCGGGGGCGCAGGCGATGCAGCATCCGGCCAATCCGCTGGGTTATTTCGGCGGTAGCCCGATGTTCGCTTCGGCGCTCGAAGTGTTCGCCCATGCCGCGGCACCCCGCGGCAAGCCCGGATTCGAGCTGTATGAGACCGAAGTCGAGGGCGAAACGGTGCGCGTTACCGAGGCGATCGAGGCGCGCAAGCCGTTCGGCCAGCTCAAGCATTTCAAGCACAAGGGGTCGAGCGGGGCGCCCAAGCTGCTGATCGTTGCGCCGATGTCGGGCCATTATGCGACGCTGCTGCGCGGCACGGTCGAGCGGATGCTGCCCGGCCACGATGTGTGGATCACCGACTGGCGCGACGCGCGCAACGTGCCGTTGGAGGCGGGCAAATTCGACCTCGACGATTATGTCGATTATCTGATCGCGTGGCTCGAACATATCGGCCCCGGCGCGCATATGCTGGCGGTGTGCCAGCCCTCGGTGCCGAGCCTGGCGGCCGCAGCGGTGATGGCGGCAAACAAGAACAAGTGCCGACCAAAGACGCTGACGATGATGGGCGGCCCGATCGACACGCGCAAGGCGCCGACCGCGGTCAACGAACATGCGACGACGCGGCCCTATGCCTGGTTCCAGGAAAATGTGATTGCCACCGTTCCGGCCTGGTATCCGGGCGCCGGGCGCCGCGTCTATCCGGGCTTCCTCCAGCTTGCGGGCTTCATGTCGATGAACCTTGGCAACCATATGATGAGCCATTGGGAGATGTTCAGACATCTGGTCGACGGCGACGGCGAAAGCGCGGACAAGACCAAGGAATTCTATGACGAATATCGCGCGGTGTGCGACATGACGTCCGAATTCTATCTTCAGACGGTCGACGTCGTGTTCCAGCGCCATTTGCTGCCCAAGGGCGAAATGACGCATCGCGGCCAGCCGGTCGATGTCGGCGTCATCGAGGATATCGCGATCCTTGCGATCGAGGGCGAGCGCGACGATATTTCGGGGATCGGCCAGACCAAGGCCGCGCTGACGATCGCCAAGGCACTGCCCGCCGACAAGAAGAAATATCTGATGGCGAAGGGCGTAGGCCACTACGGCATTTTCAACGGCCGCAAATGGCGCGACGAGATTGCGCCGGTGGTCGAAAAATGGATTCGCAGCAACGGGGGGTGAGGTCGTCTGGGAGCGACCGGAAGAGGAGATTTTTTTTTCGTCATCCCGACTTGATCCGGGATCCATCACGGCGCTGAAGTCATGGACTCCGGATCAAGTCCGGGGTGACGAGAAGGCGGAACGGACGCTCGCTAACCACCCCGAACCCGGCGCCGGTTCGCCGCCTCAATGCCAGGGCGAGGTGCGGACGCTCCAGTAAACGATGTAGAGCAGCCCCGCCCACAGCAGCAGGATGAAGGCCATCCCCGCGCGGCTTGACGGGCGGTCGCTGGCGGCCTCTGCGGCGGCGTGGAGTTCGGTCCACAGCGGGGCGGGGATCAGGCGGCGGACCGCCACCAGGCCAAGCGGGACGATGATCAGGTCGTCGAGCCAGCCGAGCACCGGGATGAAATCGGGGATCAGGTCGATCGGCGACAGCGCATAGGCGGCGACCGCGATCGCCAGCGCGCGGGCAAGCCAGGGGACGCGCGGATCGCGCGCGGCGAGCCACGCGGCGTGCGCCTCGACGGCGAGGCGGTGGCCGAGGTCGCCGATGCGTTCGGAAAGGGATTTGCCGGTCATCATTTGATCATTACTGTCCCCGCATGGCTATCCAACTGAAAAGCGCGCGCGTCGAACGCTGGCAGGTCGCGGGCGAGTTTGTCATCAGCCGCGGCGCCAAGACGCATGTCGATGTCGTCGTTGCCGAAATCGAGGGAATGGGGGGCGTTGTCGGACGCGGCGAAGGCACCCCAATCTATTATCACGGCGAGAATGCAGTGGGGTGCCGCGACCAGATTTTGCTCGCCGCACCGCATATCGCGGGCATGGACGCGGCGGAAGCGCGCGCCGCGGTGCAGGAATTGATGGCGGCGGGCGCGGCGCGCAACGCGCTCGACTGTGCGCTGTGGGACCTCGAAGCGCGCCAGCGCGGGCTGCGGCTCTGGCAACTCGCGGGACTCGATGGCGCGCCGACATCGCGCGTCACCGCCTTTACCATTTCGCTGGGCAGCCCCGGCGCGATGGCCGAACAGGCGGCAACCGCCGCCGCCGACGGCTATCGCCTGCTCAAGCTGAAGCTGACCGGCGAGGGCGACCGCCTGCGCGTCGCCGCGGTGCGAAAGGGCGCACCCGATGCGCGGCTGATCGTCGATGCGAACGAAAGCTGGGGCGCGATCGACATATTGAGCGAGACCGAAGCACTCGCCGACATGGGCGTCGAAATGATCGAACAGCCGGTGCCCGTCGGCGCCGACGCGCTGCTCGATCCCGTTTATGCCCCCATCCCCTTCCTTGCCGACGAAAGCTGCCAGACTGCGGCAGACGTGGCGCGGATCGGCCCCTTTTACGATGGAGTGAACATCAAGCTCGACAAGGCGGGCGGACTGACCGAAGCGCTGCGCATCGCCGACGCCGCCGATGCGGCGGGGCTGTCGATCATGGTCGGGTGCATGTTATCGACCAGCCTGGCGATCGCGCCGGCATTCGTGCTGGCGCAGCGCGCGCGCTGGGTCGATCTCGACGGCCCCGCGCTGCTGGCGCGGGACCGCGAGAGCGGGTTCGAGTTTCGCGAAGGCCGGATTGGGCCGCCGGTGGGATAAACTGGCGACGCGGCGTTACAGCGCGACTTCGGCATGCTGGCCGAGCTCGCCTTCCTTCATCGTCATCCCGGTCGCGAGTTTGAACAGGCCCTTGATGCTGGGGTCGGCGGTCCAGATTTCGGCATTGTCGAGATCGAAGCGCAGCAGCACCAGCTTCGGATCGTCCTTGCCGCCTTCATACCAGGCCGCGATGCCGTTGTTCCATAATTTGTCGAGCACCGTGCGGTCGCTTTCGCGCACCAGCGTTCCCGAAATGCAGGCGAACAGGTCGTGGCCCTTCGCCGAAAATTGCGCCATGGCGGGGCCGCCGCCCGCCAGCCGGTTGTCGGTCGAGGTAAAGAACCAGAACGCGCTGTCGGCATCCTTGTCGAGCTGGGCGTTCATCGGGATATGATGCGCGCGCGCGCCGGTAGCGCCGACCATGACATAGGGGCTGTCGGCCAGCGCCTTCCAGAATATTTTCTTGATATCGTCGCTCATGGGAAATTCCTTTTGCCCCTCGATAGATGGACAACGCATCAACGCCGCGCATGTTGCCCCGGTTCAGCGCAGCCGCGGCTCGGCATAGCTGACGACTTCATATTCGATGCCGTCGGGGTCGAAGAAATAGAAGCGGCGGCCCGGTTCGTAATCGCCATGGTTGAACGGCGTCAGCCCGACCGCCTTCACGCGCATTTCGATCGTGTCGAGATCGTCGACCTGGATGCCGAGGTGATTGAGCGGCTCGCCTTTCGGATAGCGGGCGGCGCCATCCTGCCCGTCGGGGCCGGCGTAGAGCGCGACATAGGCGCTGTCGCTGCCCAGGTGGATCGTGCGGCCGCCATCGCGGGCCGGGCCGCGCCAGCGTTCGTGCCAGCCAAAAATCGCCGAGAGGATTCCGGCCGTCCGGTCGGGATCGCTGACGGTCAGATTCACATGCTCGATGAAAGGGTGCGTCACCTTCATTCTCCTGATTCGCGTTGACGCCCGGCTTATGAAAGCTCAAGTCAAGTTTAGATCAAGCGAAAAGCGAGGAGCGCCGACAATGCATCGAACCGACCTGATCGCCATCGGCGAACTTGCGACGCGCACGGGCGTCGCGGTGTCGGCGATCCGCTTTTACGAAGCGAAGGGGCTGGTCGAGGCGTTGCGCACCAGCGGGGGACAGCGCCGATTCCTGCGCGCCGATATCCGCCGCGTTTCCTTCATCCTGATCGCGCAGCAGCTGGGGCTGAGCCTGGAGGAGATTGCCGCCGAGCTGGCCGGGCTGCCCGCGGGACGCACACCCAATGGGGCCGACTGGACGCGGATCAGCACGGGCCTGAGAGCGCGGATCGACGCGCAGATCGCGGCGCTCGAGCGGACGCGCGAACTGCTGGGCGACTGCATCGGATGCGGCTGCCTGTCGCTGAAGAAATGCGGGCTTTACAACCGCGATGACAAGGCGGCGCAGCGCGGCGCGGGGCCGCGCTACCTGATCGGCGACCGGGCCATGGAGATTGCCGAGGTCGGCTGAGCCGTTGGGCCGCGCGCCGCAACCGGCGGTCAGTCGGCGTCGGCGCCGCCCGCCCGGTCGGCCATATCCATGAAATCGCGCGCCAGATTACGCTCGCCTTCATCCTTGAACGCGACGTCGAGATCGGGCGCGACGCCGAGCATGTGCATCAACGCCCACAAAGCGAAGCGGCGACCGGGGTTGGTTTCGAGGCCGAAGTCGACGCGCATCCGTTCGGTGCCCGCGGCATAGGCTTGCGGGTGGATGGCCGCTAGGTCGGCGGTGCCGAAATAGCGGCGGAGCTGGTCGTCGAAATCCATGCCGCCCTTTTCGCTCGTTTTGCTCGATTGGCAAGTTGTGCGGTGCCTTTCCCCTCCCCCTTGATGGGGGAGGCGGCGAGACTTGGCAGCTTGCTGCCTAGTCGCAGCGGTGGGGGTGCGCTCTCGGCCCGAAGCGGCGGCGCATGGACGCACCCTCACCCCCATCCAACTTCGCCTAACCGCTTCGCGACAAGGCTTCGTATCCTTCCCCCATCGAGGGGGAAGGGGGCCAGACAAAATCGGGCGATTCGAAAGGCCGCCCGGTTGTCTTTGCCCAAGCGCCCCGATAGGGCGGCGTCCGTGAAGACCAGCATCGACATCGGGACCGACGCCGCGGGGCAGAGCGTGCGTATCGACGTGCAGGAGTTGCTGGCGACGCGCCTGCTCGTCCAGGGCAATTCGGGGTCGGGCAAGTCGCATCTCTTGCGCCGCATCCTGGAAGAAAGCGCCGCGCTGGTGCAACAGATCGTCATCGATCCCGAAGGCGATTTCGTGACGCTGGCCGACGCTTACAGCCATGTCGTGATCAACGGCGGCGACTATAACGAGCGCGAGATCGCGGCGATGGGCGCACGCATCCGCGAACATCGCGCGTCGATCATCCTCAGCCTCGAATCGCTCGATATCGAAGCGCAGATGACCTGCGCCGCAGCGTTCCTCAACGCATTGTTCGATGCGCCGCGCGAGCATTGGTTCCCGGCATTGGTCGTGGTCGACGAGGCACAGATGTTCGCGCCCAGCGTCGCGGGCGATGTGTCCGATACCGTGCGCCGCGCCAGCCTGTCGGCGATGACCAATTTGATGTGCCGCGGGCGCAAGCGCGGGCTGGCGGGCGCGATCGCGACGCAGCGACTGGCGAAGCTCGCCAAGAATGTCGCCGCCGAGGCGAGCAACTTCCTGATGGGGCGCACCTTCCTCGACATCGACATGGCGCGCGCCGCCGACCTGCTGGGCATGGAACGGCGGCAGGCCGAGGCGATCCGCGACCTGGAGCGCGGGCATTTCCTGGGGCTGGGCCCCGCAATCTCGCGGCGCCCGCTGTCGGTGCGGATCGGCGCGACACAAACCTCGACGCGGATGGCAACGCACGGTTTGATGCCGCTGCCCGACGCCGGCGGCGACGATATGCGCTCGATGCTGTTCACCGAGATGGAGGCGCCCGCGGCGCCGCGCGTCTTTGTGCCCGAACCGGCGCCGGTCGCCGCGAGCGAGCTCATCGAACGGATTGCCGCGAGCGAGAGCCTGCACGAAGACAGTGATGCGCCGCTCGTGCTCGACATCGTCGATGCGGTCGAGGAAGCCGAACAGAGCGACGCGGTGGTCATCGACACGCTGCGCGAGATGCTGTCCGACCCCGACTGTGCCTTCCAGCCCGAATCCTTTCTTTACCAGGATTTTTCGGTGCGTTGCCGGATGCAGAAATTGAAGAAGGTGCCGCTCGACCTCGCCGCTTTTCGCCGCCGCTTCGCGCTCGCCAAGGGCGGGGTATTCGATCCCGCCGAGCCGCGCTGGCGCGAGGCGCTGGGCGTCGCCGACCGGCTGCCGCACGACATGTTCGCCCCCTTCCTCCAGATCGCGCGCGCCGCGATGGACGGCGAACCCTGTCCCGACGACGACATCCTCGGCCGTGCCTATGGCAGCCGATCGCCGGGGCGCATCCGGCGGCTGGTCGAATATATGGAAAAGCAGGGCGTCATCGTCGTCCGCGCCGATTTCGGCGGGCGGCGATCGATCGGCATCCCCGAACTGGGGCTGAGCACCGAGGCGGAGTAGGGCTTAGCTCTTTTTGAACAGCGCGTCGGCAATCGCCTTGTGGCTGGTCGCGGCGGCGCGGTGCGCCTTCACGCGTTCGATTTCGGCTTCGAGTATGGCGATACGCTCGCCCAGTTCGTCGACCGAAAGCGGACCCAGCGATTGCTTGATCAGCGCCGTCAGAACATCGTCGCGGCGGCGGGGAAGGTCGTCATCGTCCATGGCGCATCCTCCTGGTCCCTAATGCTAATATCCGCGAGCGACTGTTGACCCGTGTCGCAGCCCTGTCAATAAGGCGAGGCAGGGGGTAGGGGATGAAGGGACCAGTGGGGGAATTTCCGAAGTGACCAGCTTGCCAGCGAGCATGACCGCCATCGCCATCAGTGCGCCGGGCGGACCCGACGTATTGCAATCCACGACGCGGCCGGTGCCGCAGCCCGGACCCGGCGAAGTGCTGATCCGCGTCGCCGCCGCCGGGGTGAACCGCCCCGATGTGCTGCAACGCATGGGCTATTATCCGCCGCCGCCGGGCGCATCGGACCTGCCGGGGCTGGAGGTCGCGGGAACGATCGTCGCGGTCGGTCCTGGGGGCGATCCCGAACATCTGGGGCAGGCGGTGTGCGCGCTCGTCGCGGGCGGCGGCTATGCCGAATATTGCACCGCGCCGACCGGAAGCTGCCTGCCGGTGCCGGGGGGCTTTTCGATGGCGGAGGCCGCGGCGTTGCCCGAAACGGTCTTCACCGTGTGGCACAATCTGTTCGAGCGCGGTTATGTGCGCGATGGCGAGACGGTGCTGGTCCATGGCGGCACCAGCGGCATTGGCACGACCGCGATCGGCCTGTGCAAATTGTTCGACATCCGTATCGTCGTGACGTGCGGCAGCGCCGACAAATGCGCCGCGGCGACCGCGCTCGGCGCCGACCTGGCGGTCGATTATTCGGCCGAGGATTATGTCGAGGCGGTGAAGGGTTTTACCGGCGGCCGGGGCGTCGATGTTGTGCTCGACATGGTCGGCGGCGATTATCTGCCGCGCAATCTCGCCTGCCTTGCCGAGGACGGGCGCCATGTCACCATCGCCTTCCAGCGCGGCGCCAAGGTCGAGTTCGACATTGCCGACGTGATGCGGCGCCGCCTGACGCTGACCGGATCGACGCTTCGCGCGCGCAGCGCCGATTTCAAGGCGCTGCTCGCCGACGAAATCCACCGCACCCTGTGGCCGCGACTGGCGGAAGGCGGGTGGAAGCCCGCGATGGACCAAAGCTTTGCCCTGGCCGATGCCGCGGCCGCGCACGCGCGGATGCAGGCCGGCGAGCATGTCGGCAAGATCGTGCTGACGGTGGAATGATTTAGGAACGTTCGACTTTTTCGGCGGTTGATCGGCAGGGGGGCAATCGACAAGGATGAACTTTCCCGATGACTATGCGTGCCCTTATTCTCCCCGCCACAGCCGTTGCATTGGCGCTTGCGGCCTGTTCGCCGCCGTCCGAAACCGAAAAATCCGCCGCTGCATCCGATAGGGACGTCGCCGCCGCCGCGGGCGAGGCTGCGGACCCCGCGGTGCCTGCGATCAAGCCGACCGACATTCCGACGCGTGGCGGCGATGGCTCGCTGATCGAGCTTGCCACGCTGACCGAGGCCGATGTGACCGGCGCGAAGCTCCAGGGCGAACTTGGGTGCAGCTTTGCCGCCGATGCCGCCGCGCCGCCGATCCTGATCGCGCAAGGCGACGTCGCGTCTGCCGACCCTTCTCGCGGCATTGTGAAGGTCGGCGATACGATCGAGCCGGTGTCGGCGAACGGCGGCTTCGATGCGATGGCAAAGGGCACGAAATTCTTTTCCAAGGGGCTGGAGCTTCGCGTCGCGCTCACCGGCCCGGCGCAGGGCGGCGGGGAATCGCCGCCGCGCCCCGCGACGCTGACCGCCGACCGCGCCGACGGCGCGCAGCGCGTCTTTGCCGGGCTGTGGCAGTGCGGCCCGTAAGCGCGCCGACGGGGGCGGAGGGATCGCCGCGTCCTGCGTAATCCCCGCACTTGCTCCGGCGGCCAAACGGGTCTACATCAACCGCCGAACGGCCGCCCCGCGAGGGGCGGCCCTTATTATTTCCGCTTGGAGACTTTTCGTCATGGCCCATGCCGATGCCACCCCGTTGATGCCGCACGCGACCGCCGCCTGGCTGGTCGACAATACCGGCCTCACCTTCGTCCAGATCGCCGAATATTGCGGCATCCACATCCTCGAAGTGCAGGCGATCGCCGACGAAACCGCGGCGACCAAATATACCGGCCGCGACCCCGTCCGCGCGCATGAGCTGTCGATGGACGAAATCGAAAAGGGTCAGAAGGACCCCAATTACAAGCTGAAGATGAGCGTGCAGGCGCAGGACACGATTCGCCGCACCCGCGGCCCGCGCTATACCCCGGTCAGCAAGCGCCAGGACAAGCCCGACGGCATCGCGTGGATTTTGAAGAACCATCCCGAAGTGTCGGACGGGGCGATCGGCAAGCTGATCGGCACGACGCGCAACACCATCGGTGCGATCCGCGACCGCAGCCACTGGAACAGCGCCAATATCGTGCCCAAAGACCCGGTCACGCTCGGCCTCTGTTCGCAGCGTGAGCTCGACGCGCTGGTCGCCAAGGCGGCGAAAAAGGCCGGCATCAAGGCCCCCGAGGACAGCCGGTTTGAAGGCGACCGCGAAGCGTTGCTCGAAGAGCTGCGCGCCGAACGCACCGCCGCGAACGAAGCGCGCGCCGCCGAAGAGGCCAGCGAAGAGCAGGCCTGACGCATGTCGGGGGGTGACGAGGATCATATCCCGGCGGCCAGCGGCTCGCCGGACGCCTCGCTGACCCAGGACGACAGCTTTACCGCGACGAGCCATGCTGGCCTTACCTATCCGTGGGGCGACGCGGCGCCGGGACCGGGCGAGACGATCCGCATCGCGAACGGAATCAGCTGGGCGCGCATCCCGATGCCGGGGTCGCTGGGCCACATCAACAGCTGGCTGCTCGACGATGATGCCGACGGCGATGATGGCGTCGCCATCGTCGACACCGGCATCTGCCTGACGATGTGTTCGGACGCATGGAAGGCGCTTTACGCCGGGGCGCTCGCCGGCAAGCGCGTCACGCGCGTCATCGGCACCCACTTGCACCCCGACCATATCGGGCTGGCCGGCTGGATCGCAAAGAAACAGGGCGTCAAGCTGTGGATGACGCGCGGCGAGATGCTGACCGCGCGCGCGATCGTGGCCGATTCGTCGGACAGCGCGCCCGACGAGGTGCTGGCGCAATCGCGCGCCGCGGGGTGGGACGATGCGGCGCTGGAAGCGGCCAAGGCGCGCGGCTGGAACATGTTCCAGCGCATGATCTTTCCGTTGCCGCGCAGCTATGTGCGGATCGAGGATGGCGATCGGATCGATTTGGGCACGCACCAGTGGCGCGTCGTTGTGGGGTCGGGGCACAGCCCCGAACATGCGTGCCTGTGGAACGAGAAAGAGGGCGTGCTCGTCTCGGGCGACCAGGTGTTGCCGCGGATCAGCTCGAACGTATCGGTCAACATCACCGAACCCGACGCCGACCCGCTGGGCGAATGGCTCGCCTCGATCGACAAGCTGCTCGCGACCCTTCCCGCCGACGTCACGGTCTGCCCCGCGCATGGCGAGCCGTTCAAGGGGCTGCATGTTCGCCTGATGGCGCTGCGCGACGAGCATCGGATGCGGCTCTATAATCTTGCCGAAGCCGCCGCAAAGGCGCCGATGCGCGCGGTCGACAGCTTTCCCCTGTTGTTCAACCGCCCGATCGGCGAGCACAACCAGGGCCTCGCCACCGGCGAAGCGCTGGCGCATCTGAAGCGGCTTGAGGTCGAGGGGCGGGTACGGCGCGAGGACCGGGGCGGGGTGTGGTGGTATCACGGGGTGGCGTGAGGCCTGATTGACGTCTGCTTTGGGGTGGGGAGCGGACGTATAAATCCTCCCCATCGACTTGCGATGGGGAGGAACTTTACGTCTGCAATTGGTCGGCAGCTGCCCTTCAGTCGCGCCGCTGCATGATCCAGCTGAACGCCATCGCGTTGAAGATCGTATAAAGCCCATAGAGCATCAGCGCGGTGAACCAGTTGCGGGTCGCGATCGCCATCGCGCCGACGAGCAACAGAAATTCAAAGACATAAGTGATGTTCGGCCCCGCCTTGTCGACAAGCGGCTTGACCATCTGCTGAATCAGCGGGTCGTCGCTTTCCATGAAGGCGCGGTGCATCGCGAAATTGCCGATGCCGGCGCAGAAAATGGCGATGATCGCAATATACATAGGTTTGCAGATGGGGCAGCCGGGGTGGAAATGCCAGCGACTTTCGGGTTATAGGAGCGCAGCGGACGCGCACCGGCCCCGCGCGACCGATCGAATGAACCCGGCTTCCGCCGCCAGACAAGGACGTCTTCGGTGACATCTCTCCCCCGCCTGGCCGCGCTGTGCTTGCCGCTTGCCCTCACCGTTTCGCCCGCCCAGGCATCGCAGGAGCCGATCGACCTGTCGCCGCCGAACCCGCTGCTGGTCGATCCGTTGCTCGCCAACCCGATTCCGACTTTGCTGGTGCCGCTCGACCCCGAACTGCCCGACGCGGTGCGCGCGATGATCGAGGCGGCCTTTGCCAGCGGCGAGAATGAGGACGTCGAGGCGGTGGTCAAATTCGCGCGTCGGACCAACCCCGGCAATATCGGCGAGATCGACGCGCTGCTCGCTTATTATCGCAGCGAGCATCCGCCACAGACACCGCCCGACCCCATCGACAATATGCTGGCGGCCGCGATCGCGAGTGCGAAGGACGCCGATGTCGAGGCTGTCGGCAAGCTGGCGAAGGAAACCAATCCGGAAAATGCGGCGCGGATCGAAGAACGGCTGCTGGCCTATCGCGCCGAACGACAGCGGCTGCGCGACGAAGCGGCAGCCGCCGAACGCGCCCGACTGGCAGCGGCGCGGTTCTGGCAGAATTGGAAAGGCGAGGGGCAGATCGGCGCGTCGCAGAGCAGCGGCAACACCACATCGGCGGGGGTCAGCGCGGGCGTCGCGCTGGCGCGGACCGGGATCGACTGGACGCACAAGCTGCGCGCGCAGGCCGATTATCAGCGGACCAACGGCAAGACCTCGGTCGAACGCTATCTGGCCGAGCTGGAACCGCAATATCGGATCAACGACCGCACCTTCGCTTATGGCCTTGGCCGCTGGGAGCATGACCGCATTCTTGGGTATGACACGCGGTGGAATCTGTCGGGGGGGCTGGGTTACAAGGTCGTCGATACCAAGAAGATGACGCTCAGCCTGAAAGGCGGCCCGGCGTTTCGCCAGACCGACTTTGTGAACGGCGGTGACGACACCGAACTGACGGCGCTCGCCGGTCTCGATTTCGGCTGGCAATTGTCGCCGACGCTGCGGCTGACGCAGGTCGCGTCGACGATCATCGGCGAAGCCAATGGATCGACCAGTTCGCAAACCGCGCTCAGTGCAAAGCTGTCGGGCGCGCTGTCCGCGCGTATCGCCTATTCGGCGCAGATCGACACCAGCCCGCCGCCGGGGATCGAAAGCGTCGACACCCAGACGCGGTTTACGCTGGTTTACGGATTCTAGGAATTTCTCCTCCCCATCGCTTCGCGACAGGGGAGGAGTTCCGGCTATTTGATTGCCGCCAGCACGTAGAGGAATTCGGCGAAACCCATCGTCGCGTCGACCAGCCCCGCGACCTTGGGATTGGTCGAATCGATGAGGAAATATTCGTCGGGGGCGTGCGCGCCCGAGCCGTGGCCGATACCGAAATGGGCGGCGGGGATGGACACCGGCGGCGCGGTGAAGGTCGCGCCGGGCCAGCTGCCGGCCATGCGCGGGTTGATGCTCGTCGCGATGCCAAGCTTTTTGTAGGTCGCGAGTTCGGAGCGGACGAGGCGGCTGTCCTCGGCGACCTCGGTCGGGTCGTAGCCGCCCGAGACATTCACCTCGACGTCGGTGAAGCCATGCTTGTCGAGATGCGCGCGAAGTTTCTTTTCGGCCTCGGCGCGCGTCTGGTTGGGGACGAGGCGAAGGTCGAGCTTCGCGACCGCCTTGCCCGGTAGCACCGTCTTGCCGCCGGGGCCGGTATAGCCCGCAACGAGTCCTTCGATATTGACCGTCGGTTCCTGCGCAAGGCGGGTGAGCGCGTCGGGGTAGGAGAGATTGTCGATCCAGTGGGTGATGCCGAGCGCCTGTTTCTGCGCGGCTTCGTCGCCCGCCTTTGCAGCCTCGCGGATCAGCGATTTTTCGCGTTCGGTGAGTGGGCGGACATTTTCGTACCAGCCCTCGATCGCGGGCTTGTTGCCATCGGGGGTGACGAGCGTCTGGAGCGCCTGCACGAGCCGCCAGGCGGGCGAGTCGACCATGGCTTTGAGGCTCGAATGCACGTCGCCCTTGGGCCCGCGGCCCCATTTTTCGCCGCTCGCGATCAGTTCGAGTTCGATGATGCCTTTGGAGCCGAGGTTGACCGTGACATTGCCGGTCTTGCCCTGTGAGGCGAAGGGAATGAAGATGCCCTCGCATTTCTTCAATGCGGCGAGGATGTTGGGCTTGGTCGCGATCTGGCGGAAATGCGGCGATCCGATTTCCTCTTCGCCCTCGCAGACGAGCACGATATTGACGGGCAGCTTGCGCCCGGCGGCGCGGATCGCGTGGAGCGCGGCGAGGAAGGTCGCCTCGGGCCCCTTCTGGTTCACCGCGCCGCGGCCCATGATCGCCTGCCCGAAACCGGGGCGCTCGACCATCTTGCCCTCGAGCGGCGGCGACGACCATTCGGCGGGGTCGAACTGTTTAACGTCGTACATGAAATAGATGCCGAGCGTGCGCGGGGCGCCGACGTTGATCGTGCCGAACACGCCGGGATGGCCGTCGGTCGGCACGATCTCGACATTGGTGAAGCCCGCGTCCTTCGCGAGCTCGGCCATATAGGCCGCGCCCTCCGCCATGCTGCGGTTCTCGGCGGCGATCGAGGGGAGGGCGATCCAGTCGCGGATGCGCTTGATCGAGGCGTCCTTGCCGGCTTCGGCGGCTTTGCGGATATCGGCCATCGTGCCCGACTGCGCCCAGAGCGGGAGCGGCTGCATGAACGCGGCGCCCGCCCCCAGCATCGCGGTGCCGCGAATCATGTCGCGGCGGTTCAGCTTGTCGACGTTACGGAAATCCATGCTGCGTCCCCTGCCTGCTTCGTATGCGAAGCAATGTGCCGGATCGGCAGGGAAACGCAAGCGCGTGTCCGGAACTTGCCGTTACGAGACTGGAGGACGGCCGAATTCATGCCGCGCATTGCTGCCAAGCGTTAGCTCAAGAAAATCTGCCAAAGCCAATCCAGCGCGTCGTTCCCTGCTTGCGTTCCACAGCAGCAAAATCAGAGCGGCGGCGCACAGGGCTAGCATGATGGCGCCGGACAAGCCCATTCGGCCGTCACGGAATAATCCCACGGCGATGACAGGAAGCAGCGCTCCCACGAGGCCCAGATAGAGCATGCCGTTGATGTCGGACCCAGACCGACCGGCGATCCGGCAACCCATCCCGTCATCATGAATCCAGCCGATCAGCATGGGCCCTTGGCTATCCACTATGCTGTTCCACAAACAAATGAAGCGACCAAGGACAAAGCCACGCGGACCATCGGACGGATCATACCACGTTTGTTTGCATTCCCGAATCCGGCTCTTGCTCTCGGCGAGGCCGAGCGGCGTCTTTAGTTCGAAGCCAAACCCGAGGGGTCGGAAGGCCATCTCACGCCTTCTCCAGCAGCCCCTCATCCTTGATCCGCTTCTGCCACAGCATCGGGGCGTTGACGTGGACGTTCTGGCCTTCGCTGTCGACCGCGACGGTGACGGGGAAATCGCTGACCTCGAATTCGTAGATCGCTTCCATGCCGAGGTCGGCGAAGCCGACGACCTGGCTGCCCTTGATCGCGCGCGACACGAGATAGGCGGCGCCGCCGACCGCCATCAGATAGGCGCTCTTGTGCTTGGCGATCGATTGCGTCGCGGCGGGGCCGCGTTCGGCCTTGCCGACGCAGGCGAGCAAGCCTTGGCCCAGCATCATGTCCATGAACTTGTCCATGCGCGTTGCGGTCGTGGGGCCGGCGGGGCCGACGATTTCCTCGCCGACCGGGTCGACGGGGCCGACGTAGTAAATCACGCGGCCCTTGAATTCCACGGGCAGCTCTTCGCCCTTGGCGAGCATGTCGGCGATGCGTTTGTGCGCGGCGTCGCGGCCGGTGAGCATCTTGCCGTTGAGCAAAAGCCGGTCGCCCTGTTTCCAGCTCGCGACGACTTCGGGGGTGAGATTGTCGAGATCGACGCGGATTGCGGCCGTGTCGGGCTGCCAGTCGATCTGCGGATAGTCGGCGAGCACCGGCGGTTCGAGGAAAGCGGGCCCGCTGCCGTCGAGCGTGACATGGGCGTGGCGGGTCGCGGCGCAATTGGGGATCATCGCGACGGGTTTCGACGCGGCGTGGGTCGGCCAGTCGGCGATCTTGACATCGAGCACGGTCGCGAGGCCGCCAAGCCCCTGCGCGCCGATGCCGAGCGCATTGACCTTTTCATAAAGCTCGATGCGCAGTTCCTCGGTCGGCGACGACGGCCCGCGCGCGAGCAGCTCGGTCATGTCGATCGGGTCCATCAGCGACTGCTTGGCGAGCAGCATCGCCTTTTCCGCGGTGCCGCCGATGCCGATGCCGAGCATCCCCGGCGGGCACCAGCCGGCGCCCATCTGCGGCACCATTTCGAGCACCCAGTCGACGATGCTGTCGCTGGGGTTCATCATCTTGAACTTCGATTTATTCTCGCTGCCGCCGCCCTTTGCGGCGACGTCGATGTGGACCTTGGCGCCGGGGACCATCTCGACGTTGAGGACCGAGGGCGTATTGTCTTTGGTGTTGACGCGGCTGAACGCGGGGTCGGCGAGGATCGAGGCGCGCAGCTTGTTTTCGGGGTGGAGATAGGCTTTGCGCACGCCCTCATCGACCACCTGTTGCAGGCTGCGGGGGCTGTCGAGGCGGCAATCCATGCCCCATTTGATGAAGACGGTGACGATGCCGGTGTCCTGGCAGATCGGGCGGTGCCCCTCGGCGCACATGCGGCTGTTCGAGAGAATCTGCGCCATCGCATCCTTCGCGGCGGGCGAGACTTCGCGCTCATAGGCGGCGCCCAGCGCGCGGATATAGTCCATCGGATGAAAATAGCTGATGTACTGGAGCGCGTCGGCGATCGTTTCGATCAGGTCGTCTTCGCGGATGATCACGGTGTTCATGTGCAGCCTTTCGCCCTTTTTTAAGGATTCGCGGGCCTCCCTAGACCCGGCGGCGCGCGACGGAAAGAGGCTCATATTGTTCAGTGTCATCCCGGCCTTCACCGGGATGACGAGGCTGTTGGAGCGTCTTGCGCGCTAATTTTGTCGCCGGCCGAAGATTTTGCGCGGTCCGGCACGTCCGGCCGGAATCGCGTCCGGTTCGGGCGTCGGCGCGCCCATATCGACCAGTGGCCGGTGCCGCGCGAAAGCCCGCCAGCTTCCCGCCGCGGCCAGCGCGAGGAGGAGCAGCCAGCCGCCCGCCGCCGACGGAATCAGCGCCCAGGCAAAGGCGGCGGGGGTGATGACGGCCATGACCGTCGGGATCGCGGCGAGGATCGCGATCGTCCCGAACAGCGTCCACCAGCCGCCGATCCGGGTCGCCGCACCGCCGATCGCGACGTTGGTTGCCGCCAGAGCCAGGAATTTCGCCGCGACAGGATAGGGCAGGGTCGCCATCGCGGGCGAATAGTCGCCCGCGGTAAAGGCGGCCTGGATGTCGAGCAGCAGCCAGTTTTCATAGGCGTCGCACAGCATCGCCGCGACGGGCAGCATCGCCGCGGCGAGGATCGCGCGAAGGCGCAGCTCGCGCCACAGGGCGATGCAACCACCGGCCAGAAAACCGGCGTAGAGCAGCATGTAGAGATAGTCGCGCTCGTTGCCGGTCCGCATCGCGGCGAGGCGCGCGACCTGTTGCGGGTCGGTGAAGAAGCCGAAGATCGCTTCGAGATCGGCCTGGCTGCCGGCAAATTCAAAGGCGAGGACGGGCGGGCCATAGCCGGGCGCGATGTCATGCCCCGATGGCGGAAAGACCTGCGACAAATGCGCGCCGAAGAGCAGGGTGGCGATGCCGAACGCCAAGGTCCAATACCACCAGCGCGTCGGCGCTGTCGGCCGTGCCCGCTGCGCCTCGATCCAATGCTGAAGCCCCCCGAACATCGCCTAAATGTCCGGTGGAGCGCGGCGGCTCACCTTATTGGCACTCGGCGCATTTGCCGCGCACCTCGATCACCGGGCGCTCGGCGGCAAAGCCCGTCGCTTCGGCCGCGGCGCGGACGCCGCCCGAAATCTTGTCATTGTCGACATGCACCGCGGTGCCGCACGTATCGCAGATCAGGAAGATGCAGTCGTGCAGGCAGCCCGGATGGCTGTTCGCGACAAAGGCGTTCGCGCTCTCGACACGGCGGACCAAGTTATTCGCGACGAACAGGTCGAGGATGCGGTAAACGCTGTTCGGCGCGACGCGCTTGCCGCGAGCCTTCGACACGATGTCGGCAATTTCATAGGCGCTGGCGGGTTTGCCGATTTCGGCGACCGCGTCGAAAATCTCGGCGCGCATATCGGTCCAGGCTTCGCCCGCGCCCTCGAGCGCGGTTTGCGCCGCCTTGGCGAGCGAGGCGCCGCTGGCCTCGACGTGCGGATGATCATGCTTGCCCATTGGCGTTTCCTCAGGCGTGGGAAATCCCGCGCTAACTATCGCTGCAATGTAGGCTGTTTGGCGCGTGCCCGCAAGTTGCGGGCATATCCAATGCGGTGCGATCAGTGCCGCGCACGGCGGTTGAGGTCGTGACCCAGCGCGACGACCGCCACGCCGATCATCGTCGCGACGACTTCGCTGCCGTCGTGCGGCCGCGACAGCGCACCCGCCATCATGCCCAGCCCAAAGCTGCCGACCGCGAAAGGCATCATATAGCCGTGGCTGAGCACGCCCGAAACGAGGGTGATCAGGGCAAAGCCGATCGCGACGATCAGCCCGATTTCGTGGAACAGGTGGTTTTCGAGAAACACCCCGCCGACCGATGCGATCGAGGCGAAAAAGATCGTCGTCGCGAGGCAATGGACGAGACAAAGTCCCGACAGGCCCATCGCCAGCTGGTCGCCCGACAGCGACGTCAGCGGCCGCGAATCGCGCGCAGTCCTCACCAGCGCGGCCCCCCGTTCCAAGAAGGAGGCGGGGCGCGTCAGGACAGGGGCAGGGCTGGCGACATGGGTCACCCGATTCTCCGTTGGGGCAATTGCGATGCTGGATATGGCATAACATGACAGAGGTTACAATGTCTCATTGCAGGCGACCCGGACGCATCGCCATTTCTGGCAGGAACGGCCGGCGCTCGAAAAATTTACGCAGTCTATTGCGCAATATACTGCATAAATCTATTGGACGGGCATGAACCAGCGCGATTTCTACGATAACCCGGTCATTCAGAAAGCCTATACGGCCAAAAAGCTGCTCGACCTGGCGTTTCTGATCCAGGGTCAGGTGACCGAGGTTTATGCCCACAAAGGCATGATCTTTCCGGTCAGTTGCTCGTCCACCCTGCTTTTCCTCAGCAAGCGGGGGCCGGCGTCGGTGACCGAAGTGGCGCGTGCGTTGCAGCATCCGCATCAAACGGTCGCCCAACATATCGCGACGCTGGGAAAGCTGCGCATCATCGACAAGCGCGCCGACGAAACCGACCGGCGGCGCATCGAATATGTGCTGACCGATGTCGGCACGGCACAGGCCGAGCTTCTCGATGCGTATAATATGGAAGCTGCGGAGGTTTTCGAGCGGCTGAACCGCGATATCGGCACCGACCTTGGCGATGTGCTCGACATAGCCATCGCCGCCCTCAGCCGCCAGACAATGGCCGACCGCTTTTGGGATTTGTTCGAGCTGGGATCTGCGAAATGATGAAAAAGCTGCTCGGCGTCCTTCTCGTCCTTGTCGTCGCCGCCATCGGCTATTGGTTGGTCGCGCCGCGGCAGCCGATGATTTCGGACGCGGCGAAAAGCTTCGACGGTTTTGCGGCCGCGCTGATCGACGAACAGGCGATCCCCGGCCTCGCGATCGCCGTCGTGAAGGACCGGAAAATCGTTCACATGCGGGGCTATGGCTTCGCCGACCTTCGTTCGCGCAGGCCGATGACCCCCGACACGCCGATGAACATCGCGTCGATCAGCAAACCGATCCTGGGCATCGTCCTGTTGCAATTGCGCGACAAGGGGCGGCTGGATCTGGATGCGGATATCAACCGCTTTCTGCCGTTTCGCGTCGATCATCCGCAGGCGAAGGGGCGCCCGATCACGCTTCGCCAACTGGCGACGCACACGTCGGGTATCGCCGATTATTATGACACCGCGGATTACCAGCCAGGCGCGGATTCGCCGACGCCGCTGACCATGTATCTGCGAAGCCTGCTGTCGCCCGCAGGCGCCCGATATGATGCCGGGGCGCATTATCTGGACGCCCAGCCCGGGACGGCGCGCGAATATAGCAACCTCGGCGCGGGCGTTGCGGGGGCGGTCGCCGAGCGCGCGGGCGGCGCGCCGCTCGCTGCGTTGGCGCGGGACAATATCTTTGCGCCGCTGGGAATGGCGAACAGTTCGTGGCTGCTCGCCGACTATCCGGCCGGCAAGCTCGCGACCCGGTATGAAGTATATCAATGCCTTCCCTACACCGGCCTGTGCGCGAGCACGGGGGAGCCGAAGCGCAATTACCTGATCGGCAAGATATTCCGTCCGGCGCACGCCGATCGCCGCGTCGAACCCTATCCGCAATTCGGCAATCCCAATTATCCCGATGGCGGGGTGAACGCATCGGCGCGCGATCTGACGCTGTTGGCGCAAAGCCTGTTGGCAGACGGCAAGGCGGGCGATGGCCGATTGCTTTCGCCTGCCGCGTTCGACGAGATGCTGAAGCTACAGCTGCCGCCCGACATCGACGACCGGCAGCGGTTCTTCTGGCGCGACCGCGACGGGATGACCGGCCATGCCGGATCGGACGACGGCGTTTACACCAGCTTCTATTTTGACCGGGCAAAGGGGGACGCCATCATCGTGCTGATGAATCGCACCCCGGACCTGGAGACGGAAAATGCGATGGCGCGCCTGTTTGCGCGCATCAAGACCGACCTGTTGCGGCGATAGGCACGGCCGGAGCCGACGAGGCGCTATCCGCCTTCCTCGGCGCGCAGCGCCTTGCGGTCGAGCTTGCCGATCATTGTCTTGGGCAGGTTCAATCGTACATCCACCGCCTTGACCCGCTCATGCTTGCCCAATTGCGGGTTCAGCCATGCCGCGAGTGCCTCGCCGCTGACATCGAAGCCGTCTTCCAGCGTCACAAAGGCCTTGGGCGCCTCGCCGCGATAGGCATCGGGCACGCCCAGCACGATCGCTTCCTTGACCGCGGGGTGCTCATAGAGATGCGCCTCGATCACGCTGGGGTAGACCTTGAAGCCGCCGACCGCGATCATGTCCTTCAGCCGGTCGACAATGCGGATATAGCCGCCCTCTTCGACCACCGCGACATCGCCGGTGCGCAGCCAGCCGTCGTCGGTGAAGCTGTCCTTGTCGGCGTCGGGCCGGTTCCAATAGCCCTGCATGATCTGCGGCCCCTTGACCGCCAGCTCGCCGGGCTCGCCGGCGGGCGCGTCTTTTGCCGGGTCTTCCTTGTCGAGCAGGCGGATGTGGGTGGCGGGCAGCGGCTGGCCGATGGTGCCGGGTTTGACCGGGCCATTATAGGGGTTGGTCGCAACGACGCCCGAGCTTTCGGTGAGGCCATAGCCCTCGACGAGCGATGCGCCGGTCGCGGCGACGAATTTCTCGCGCAGTTCGGCGGGCATCGGTGCGCCGCCTGAAATGCAGACGCGCAGCGAGGAAAAATCGGTCGTCGCCAGGTCGGGATGGTCGAGCAGCGCCTGATACATTGTCGGCACGCCGGGCAGCGCGGTCGTCTTCGTCCGCGTGATCGCGTCGAGCGCCTGCTTCGCGTCGAAGCGCGGCAGCATCGTGATCGTTCCGCCGTTGAGGATGGTGCGGTTGAGCACGCAGGTGTTGGCAAAGACGTGGAAGAAGGGCAGCACGCCCAGGATGCGGTCGTCGGCGTCATGGTCGGGGTCGATCGCATTCACCTGCCGCGCGTTCGCGGTCAGATTCTGGTGCGTCAGCTCGGCGCCCTTGGGGGTCCCGGTGGTGCCCCCGGTATATTGGATCAGCGCAATATCCTTTGCGGCGTCGATCGTCACGGGGTCGGGACGCCCGTCATTGTCGGTCAGCGCCGAAAAGCGGATGACGCGGGGGTCCGCGGGCAGCGCCGCGACCTCGGACCGCTTGAACAGGCGGTAGAGCACCGACTTGGCGGCCGGCAGCCCGCCCGCGACCGAGCCGACGACAAGCGTCTGGAGGCTCGATCCGTCGAGCACCTTCAAGGCGGTGGGAAGCAGCGCCGCGGCGCTGATGGTGAACAGGATTTCGGTGCCCGAATCCTCAACCTGCGCCTCCAGCTCGGCGACGGTATAGAGCGGCGAGAAATTGACGACCGTCGCGCCGATGGCGAGCGCGCCATAATAAGCCGCGACATAATGGGGGACGTTGGGCAGGAACAATCCGATACGACTGCCCTTCGCAACCCCGCGCTGCTGGAGCCCGCGGGCGACACGCGCGGCGCCGCGCGCGACCTCGGCATAACCGAACTGGCGCCCCATGAAATCGAGCATCGGCGCATCGCCGCGCCGTTCGACGCTGGCGGCCAGCATGTCGGGCAACGACAGCGGTGCAAACTCCTGGTCCCATGGCGTGGGATGATGATAATCGGTCGACCAGGAAAAACGGCTGTCCATCGCGGGTTGATATCCTCTCGGCAGATAGGGCGGTTCCTTACACTAGGGTCAGTAAGCATGGTTTTGCAACCGGGCTCGCTTGCGGCGCGCTGTCGCTGCGGCTAGGCAGCGCATATCTTTCTCGCCAGGGGTTATGCCATGTTGCAGCTGTCATCGCGTTTCGCCGCGTCGCTCGTCCTTCTTGCCTGCACCATCGCCGTTCCGGCGGCCGCGAAAGACAAGGACGCGCCCGTCCGCCCGGCGCAGATCCAGGAACTTTATGCCTGCCGCGACATCGCCGACGCGTCGGCGCGCCTGGCCTGTTTCGATCGCGAGGTCGGCGAATTGTCGACCGCCGACCAGGCCCGCGAAATCACCTTCACCGACCGCGAGACCGCCAAAAAAGCCCGGCGCGGGCTGTTCGGCTTTTCCTTTCCCAAGCTCGGCGGGATTTTCGGCGGCGACGAGGATGAGGTCAAGGAAATCGAAACCACGATCCGGTCGGTCAGCATCGACCGTTCGGGCAAATATACGCTGGTGATGGAAGACGACGCCGTGTGGGTGCAGATCGACACCACCCGCCTGCCGCGCCAGCCCAAGCCGGGGCAGAAGGTCAAGATCAAGGTCGCAACGATGGGCAGCTATTTCGCGACAGTCGATGGCGGCCGCACGATTCGCATGAAACGCGACCGCTGACCGCGACCGGCGCGCGATCGGCGTCCGTGACACAGCCGTGATGACGCGATGATGGCGGGCGGCGAAGCCATCCCTGTTCCGGGGCCCGACTGCCCGCCCTTTGTCCTGCTGGACGATGCGCGCCGCGTTGGCGCCGCGGCGGCACGGCTGTTCGTCTGCCCGGCCGAAATCCTGACCGCAGATTCGGCGGCGGACGTCCCGGCGCTGCTCGACGCGCTGGACGCCGCGCGCGCGCGCGGCCTCCATGCCGCCGGCTATCTGGCATATGAAGCGGGAAAGGGGCTGGCCCCCGCCTGGCGCGGAGCGGTCGATAGCGGGGTGGCGGACGCGCCGCTCGGCTGGTTCGGACTGTTCGAGCGGGTCGAACGGATCGCGGCCGATGCGGTGGCCGACCTGCTGCCCGATGCGGCATCGGCATGGATTGGCAAGGTCGCGCCGCGGGTCGCGCGCGCCGATTATCTCGCCGCGGTCGATGCGGTGCTGGCGCTGATCCGCGCGGGCGATATCTACCAGGCGAACCTGACCTTCCGCGCCGCGGTGCCGGTGCTCGGCAATCCGCTCGCGGTGCATGCCCGGCTGCGCCGGACGGCGCGGGCGGGCTATGGCGGGGTGATCTGGACCGGCAGCCAGGCGATCGTTTCGCATTCGCCCGAACTCTTCTTTGCCTTGCGCGAAGGGCAGGTGATGGCGCGGCCGATGAAGGGAACCGCGGCGCGGCTGGCGGATGACAGGGCCGATGCGGCGGCGGCGCGCGCGCTGGCCGAAGATCCCAAGCAACGCGCCGAAAATCTGATGATCGTCGACCTGATCCGCAACGACCTGTCGCGCGTCGCGGTGCCGGGGTCGGTGGCCGTGCCCGACCTGTTCCGGGTCGAAAGCTTCCCGACGATCCACCAGCTCGTGTCCGACGTCAGCGCGCGCTTGCCGGACGGCAGCGGTGCGGTCGACGTGCTGCGCTCGGCATTCCCGTGCGGGTCGATCACCGGCGCGCCCAAGGTCCGGGCAATGGAAATCATCGACGCGCTGGAAGACGGGCCGCGCGGGCTTTACACCGGATCGATCGGTTTCATCGAGGCGGGCGGGGACGCCGCCTTCAATGTGGCGATCCGGACGCTGGTCTTTCCGCAAGGCGGGTTGCAGGCCGCGCCGACATCCGCCACGCTGGGATTGGGGTCCGGCATCGTCGCCGACAGCGTTCCGGCCGACGAGTGGCGCGAATGTCTAGCCAAGGGGGAATTTGTGGGCGCAGCGGGGGAAAGCTTCGACCTCATTGAAACGATGTTCTTCGATCCGGTCGAAGGCGTGCAGCGGCTAGAGGGGCATCTGGCGCGGATGAAGGCGAGCGCCGAGGCCCTGGGCTTTACCTTCGACCGGCATGGCGCGCGCAACAGCCTGCAATCGGCCACCTTTCGCCTGCGCCATGCGGCGCGCGTGCGGATGCGGCTGGCGCCTTCGGGGGCGCTGGCGGTCGAAGTGTCGCCGCTGCCGCGCCTTGCCGAACTGCCGGTGCCGGTCGCGGTGCGGCCCGCGCCCTTGGGCGCCGACGATTTCCGTCTTGCCCACAAAACCAGCCAGCGCGCGGCCTATGACGCCGCGCGGCACGACAGCGGCGCTCCCGAAGTCGTCTTTGTCGACGAACCGGGTTTCGTAACCGAAGGAAGCTGGAGCAATATCTTTGTCGAGCGCGACGGCCAGCTGCTCACCCCGCCGCTGGCACTGGGCCTGCTGCCCGGCGTGCTGCGCGCCGAACTGATCGACAAGGGGCGCGCGGTCGAATCGCACCTGCGGCTCGCCGACCTGGCGAGCGGCTTCTTTATCGGCAATTCGCTGCGCGGATTGATCCCGGCGCGGCTGGCCGACGCTACGGCGTCGCCGACCGCCTGATCGGCCGGCTGCATAGGTAAATTATCAAGTTGCGCGCTTGCGAATGTCGGCCAGACGCTTTAGGCGCGGCCCCGCGCAATTTCCTGTCCTTTTGCAGCCCGAACCGCGCAAGCCACGGAAGATATCGTCATGTCGCTGAAGCCCCATGTCTCCGCCGCCCTGAACCGCATCCAGCCGTCGGCGACGCTCGCGATGACCGCGCGCGTGTCGGCGCTGAAAGCCGCGGGTGTCGATGTCATTGGCCTCAGCGCGGGCGAACCCGATTTCGACACCCCTGATTTCGTGAAGGAAGCGGCGATCGAGGCGATCCGTAACGGCCAGACCAAATATACGCTGGTCGACGGTACGGTGGCGCTGAAGGAAGCGATCCGCGGCAAGTTCCGCCGCGACAACGGCCTCGAATTCGGGCTCGACCAGATTACGGTCAACGTCGGCGGCAAGCATACTTTGTTCAACGCGCTGGTTGCGACGGTCGACAAGGGCGACGAGGTGATCATCCCCGCGCCCTATTGGGTCAGCTATCCCGACATCGTCGCCTTTTGCGGCGGCAAGCCGGTGATCGTCGAGGGCAGCGCGGCACAGAATTACAAGATCACGCCAGAACAGCTCGACGCCGCGATCACCGAAAAGACGCGCTGGGTGATGCTGAACTCGCCCTCGAACCCGTCGGGCGCCGCCTATTCGGGCGAGGAACTCGACGCGCTGGGCGAGGTGATCCGCCGCCATCCGCATGTGATGGTGATGACCGACGATATGTATGAACATGTCTGGTATGCCGATTTCGCCTTCACCACCTTTGCGCAGCGCTGCCCCGACCTGATCGACCGCATCCTGACGGTTAACGGCTGCTCGAAAGCCTATGCGATGACGGGTTGGCGCATCGGCTATGCCGGCGGTCCGGCATGGATCATCAAGGCCATGGGCAAGCTCCAGTCGCAATCGACCTCGAACCCCTGTTCGATCGCGCAAGCCGCCGCCGCTGCGGCGCTCGGCGGGCCGCAACAGTTCCTCGACGACCGCAACGCGGCGTTCAGGAAGCGCCGCGATATGGTCGTCGCGATGCTGAACGATGCGCCGGGCCTCAACTGCCCCGTCCCCGACGGCGCCTTCTATGTCTATCCCGACGCATCGGGCTGCATCGGCAAGAAGACTCCCGACGGCACGCTGATCGACACCGACGCGGCACTGATCGACTATTTCCTCGACAGTGCGAAGGTCGCGGCGGTCCACGGCGGTGCCTTTGGCCTGTCGCCCGCGTTCCGCGTCTCTTACGCGACGTCGGAAGCGGTGCTGAAGGAAGCGTGCGTGCGCATCCAGCAGGCGTGCGCCGCACTGCGCTGATCTTCTGTCCTTCGCTCATCGCGGCCGTCGCCGCGATGAGCGAAGATTTGCACTGGCATAGGAATTCTATACCGATCGGTCTTGTATTCCCGGTCGCGAGGCCTATTTGAACCTGAACGGCGGTTAACCGCCCGGTTCACCGGATAGTAAGTCATTTCCTTTAGGGTGACTGCCATCACTGCACGGCTGGTCGGGGCGCTCCATATCGTCGGTGTAACCAAAGCGGCCCAGGCCGCGAACTGACAGATATGAAAAGAGATCGACATGCTCTCCATGCTCCGTTCCGACTGGTTCCTGACCATGCTCGCTGGTTTCGCCATTGGCGCGACCTATATCGTGCTCAACCAGCCGGCATTGCCGATCCCGGCGTGACGCCGGCGCGGCGCAGCCTTTCGCTTCGCGCCGTCACGGCGCTGGTTGCGGGCGCGATCGTCGCGCAATGCACCCCGGCGCAGGCCGAAAGCGTCGTCAAACTGCCCGCCGCGCTCGTCGATCCCGCCGTTCCTGCCAAGCGCGCGACTGCGGTCCTCGCGGGGGGCTGTTTCTGGGGCGTCGAGGGCGTGTTTTCCCATGTCAAAGGCGTGATTTCGGTCGAATCCGGCTATCATGGCGGCAGCGCCGCAACCGCCCGATATGAACTGACCCACGACGGCAAATCGGGTCATGCAGAGGCGGTGCGGATCGTTTATGACCCGTCGCAGATAAGCTATGGCAGCTTGCTGCGCGTCCTGTTTTCGGTGGTCGCCGATCCGACGCTCAAGAACCGCCAGGGCCCCGACAGCGGGCCGCAATATCGCGCCGCGATCGTCCCGCTTAACGCCGGCCAGCGGCAGGTCGCGACGGCCTATCTGGCGCAGATCGGCGGCGGCCGATATTTCGCCAAGCCGATCGTCGTGCCGGTGGAGGCGTATAAGCGTTTCTATCCCGCCGAGGCGAATCATCAGGATTTCATGCGCCGCAATCCCGGCAACGCCTATATCGTGCGCTGGGATGCGCCCAAGCTTGCGGCGCTGAAGCGGCTTTACCCCGGCATGGTGCGCGCCACGCCTGCACCCTGACGAACGGCGCGGGGCGATCCGCGCCAAATCCGCCGGGGTTCCGCCACTGGTCGCGGCAGAAGAATCATTCACCGCAAATCGCTGGCCCCTGCCGCATCGCTGCGGGACCATTGGCCTGCCCGAAATGGGGTCGGGCCATAATAAAGTCGCAACTGCGGGGTTTGAATGAAGTTCAGTTTATCCGTCCGCCCGCTCCTCGCGATGACGATGAGCGCCGCGGTGCTTGCGGGCTGTGTCAGCAGCGCCGCGATCGTTCCGCAGCCACGCGCCCAGCCGCAAGCGCCGGTGCGCGGGCCGGCCGGTGCCGTGACCGTGCCGATCGGCCAGCCCGTGCCATCGGCGATGCCGCGCCCGGCGGGGCCGCTCGATCCCGGTTTCCGCCGTGCGCCGACGGGGCTGAGCGACCGCATCCGGGAATTGTGGCGGACCTTTCCCGGCAAGACGGGCATCGCGGTCCAGCGCATCGACGGCGAATGGACGCTGTCGGAGCGCGGCGGCGAATTGTTTCCGCAACAAAGCGTGTCGAAATTCTGGGTCGCGCTGACCGTGCTCGACGCGGTCGACCAGGGGCGGCTGTCGCTCGACCAGCGCGTCCGCATCGGTCCCGAAGACCTGACCTTGTTCTACCAGCCGCTCGCCGCGCGCGTGCGGTCGCAAGGGTCGGTGACGATGACCGTTCGCGAACTGATCGAAACCGCGATCACGCACAGCGACAACACCGCGAATGACAGCCTGCTGCGCACCGTCGGGGGCCCGGCCGCGGTGCGCGCCTTCATCGCGAAAAAGGATCTGGGGGCGATCCGCTTCGGTCCGGGCGAACGCTTGCTGCAAAGCGGCACCGCGGGGCTGACCTGGCAGCAAAGCTATTCGGTCGGGCGCAATTTTGAAAGCGCGCGCGCGCTGTTGCCTGCCGCGACACGCCGCGCCGCGATGGACAATTATCTTGCCAACCCGGTCGATGGCGCCAGCCCCGCCGCGATCGCCAGCGCGCTGACGCGGCTCGCGCGTGGCACATTGCTGTCGCCCGAATCGACCGAATATCTGCAAGATGTGATGAGCCGGACGCGGAGCGGGCCGCGGCGGCTCAAGGCCGGGTTGCCGCCGGGCTGGAAATTCATGCACAAGACCGGAACGGGTCAGAATCTGGGCGGGATGACCGCGGGCTATAACGACATCGGCATCGCCACGGCGCCCGACGGTACCCGCTATGCGATCGTCGTGATGCTGGGCAGCACGACCGCGGGCATCCCGGCGCGCATGGCGCTGATGCAGGCGGTGTCGTCCGCCGTTGCCGAGTATCACGGAAGGTGACCGCGATGAAACTTGCCATCCTGCCGCTGCTGGCGGCGTCGCTCGCGCTCGCCGGCTGTGCGACCCCCGAAACGCGGCTACGCACCGGCCTCAACAATGCGGGCCTGTCCAAGGCGATGTCGGCGTGCATGGCCGAACGCATGGTCGACCGGCTTTCGCTTCTCCAGCTTCGCCGCCTGTCGGCGCTCGGCAGCCTGAAGGACAAACATGTCACCGACCTGACGCTCGACCAGTTTTTTCGCAAGGTCCGCGCGCTGAAGGATCCTGAGATACTGACCGTCTCGACCAGCTCGGCGGCGCTCTGCGCGCTGCGCTAACGACTTAGCCCGCGCTTTCGGCAGTTCAAGATTTTCTGAACGTGGCAGGGGTAGCCTTGCCGCGCTACTTGTGCTTATGCGGCGCCAAACCTCTCCCCGTTCCAGAGTCGAAAGGCCCGGCAGACCTCATGAACATCCACGAATATCAGGCGAAAGAACTGCTCGCGAAATTTGGCGTTGCTGTGCCCAAGGGCATTGCTGCGATGACCGTCGAGGACGCCGTCGCGGCGGCGAAGCAGCTCCCCGGGCCGCTCTATGTCGTGAAATCGCAGATCCATGCGGGCGGCCGCGGCAAGGGCAAGTTCAAGGAACTCGGCCCCGACGCCAAGGGCGGCGTCCGCCTCGCCAAGTCGATCGAGGAAGTCGAAGCGCACGCCAAGGACATGCTCGGCAACACGCTGGTGACGATCCAGACGGGCGACGCCGGCAAGCAGGTGAACCGCCTTTACATCACCGACGGCGCCGACATTAAGCAGGAATTCTACCTCGCGCTGCTGGTCGATCGCGCCACCAGCCGCATTGCGGTCGTCGCCTCGACCGAAGGCGGCATGGACATCGAAACCGTCGCGCACGACACGCCGGAAAAAATCCACACCATCGTCATCGACCCCGCCACGGGCCTCCAGCCGCACCACGGCCGCAGCGTCGCCGCGGCGCTCGGCCTGTCGGGTGATCTGGCGAAACAGGCGGCCAAGGTTCTGGCCGGCCTCTACGCCGCCTTCCTCGGAACCGACGCCGAACAGATCGAAATCAACCCGCTCGCGGTGTGCGAAGGCAAGGATGGCGACGAACTGCTCGTCCTTGACGCGAAGGTGGCATTCGACGGCAACGCCATGTTCCGTCACAAGGATCTCGCCGACCTCCGCGACCTGACCGAAGAAGACCCGGCCGAGGTCGAGGCGTCGGAATATGATCTTGCCTACATCAAGCTCGACGGCAACATCGGCTGCATGGTCAACGGCGCGGGCCTCGCGATGGCGACGATGGACATCATCAAGCTCAACGGCGAATTTCCCGCCAACTTCCTCGACGTCGGCGGCGGCGCATCAAAGGAAAAGGTCACCGCGGCGTTCAAGATCATCCTGAAAGACCCCGCCGTGAAGGGCATTCTCGTCAACATCTTTGGCGGCATTATGAAGTGCGACATCATCGCCGACGGCATCGTCGCCGCGGCGAAGGAAGTGAACCTCTCGGTGCCGCTCGTCGTCCGCCTCGAAGGCACGAACGTCCAGCAGGGCAAGGACATCCTCGCCAATTCGGGGCTGCCGATCGTGGCGGCAAACGATCTCGGCGACGCGGCAAAGAAGATTGTCGCCGAGGTTCGCGCGGCTTGATCTATTTCCCTCTCCCCTTGGGGGAGAGGGTTGCGAAGACTTGCGGACTTGTCCGCTGTTCGGAGCTGGGTGAGGGCAAGCCACGTCACAGGCCCTCACCAAGTCCGACCAGGCAGCAAGCTGCCAAGTCTCCCTATCCTTTCCTCCAAGGGGAGGGGAACAAGGGACTGCTAGTTGACGTTTACGTAAACGCCAATTATGGCGCAGTGCACAATTTGCTGAGAGGAGCCAAGAGCCCATGAAAATCCTCGTCCCCGTGAAACGGGTGCTCGATTACAACGTCAAACCGCGGGTCAAGGCCGACGGCACGGGCGTTGATCTCGCCAATGTGAAGATGTCGATGAATCCGTTCGACGAAATTGGCGTCGAAGAGGCGATCCGCCTGAAGGAAAAGGGCGTCGCGACCGAGATCGTCGCCGTCTCCGTCGGCCCCGCCAAGGCACAGGAAACGCTGCGCACCGCGCTCGCGATGGGCGCCGACCGCGCGATCCTGGTGCAGACCGACGACGCCGTCGAGCCGCTCGCGCTCGCGAAAATCTTCAAGGCAATCGCCGACGCCGAACAGCCGGGCCTTGTCATCCTTGGCAAGCAGGCGATCGACGACGACAACAACCAGACCGGCCAGATGCTTGGCGCGCTGACCGGCTGGGCGCAAGGCACCTTCGCCAGCGCCGTCAATGTCGAGGGCGACAGCGTCAGTGTGACGCGCGAAGTCGATGGCGGGCTCGAAACGGTGAAGCTGAAACTTCCCGCGATCGTGACCACCGACCTGCGTTTGAACGAGCCGCGCTATGCGTCGCTGCCGAACATCATGAAGGCGAAATCGAAACCGCTCGATACCAAGACCCCCGCCGATTACGGCGTCGACACCGCACCGCGCGTCAAGGTCGTCAAGGTTTCGGAGCCGCCGGTCCGCTCGGCCGGCGTCAAGGTCGCCGATGTCGATGAACTGGTTGCCAAGCTCAAGGCGATGGGAGTGCATTCATGAAAACTCTGGTTTGGGTCGAACATGACGGCAGCGCCGTCAAGGACGCTACGCTCGCCGCGGTGACCGCTGCATCGAAGCTCGGCGAAGTCCACCTGCTCGTCGCGGGTTCGGGCGTCGATGGCGTTGCGAAGGCCGCTTCGGAAATCGCCGGGGTCGGCAAGGTGCATGTCGCCGATAACGCCGCCTTTGCGAACAACCTGCCCGAAAATATCGCGCCGCTCGTCGCCGAGCTGATGGGCAGCCACGATGCGTTCGTCGCGCCCGCGACCACCACCGGCAAGAATATCGCGCCGCGTGTCGCCGCGCTGCTCGACGTGATGCAGATTTCGGAAATCCTGTCGGTCGAGGGTCCCAAGACCTTCACGCGCCCGATCTATGCCGGCAACGCGATCGCGACCGTCGAATCGTCGGATGCCAAGCTGGTTCTCACCGTGCGCGGCACCGCGTTCGACAAGGCCGCGACGTCGGGCGGTTCGGGTGCGGTCGAAGCCGTTGGCGCGGGCAGCGATGCCGGTATTTCGAGCTTCGTCGGCGCCGAAATCGCCAAGTCGGAGCGTCCCGAACTCACCTCGGCCAAGATCATCGTGTCGGGCGGCCGCGCGCTGGGGTCGAGCGAGAAATATGAAGAGGTCATCGTGCCGCTCGCCGACAAGCTCGGCGCTGCGCTGGGTGCCAGCCGCGCCGCGGTCGATGCGGGTTATGTCCCCAACGACTATCAGGTCGGCCAGACCGGCAAGATCGTTGCACCGCAGGTCTATTTCGCGATCGGCATCTCGGGCGCGATCCAGCACCTTGCGGGGATGAAGGACAGCAAGACGATCGTTGCGATCAACAAGGACGAAGACGCCCCGATCTTCCAGGTTGCCGACTTCGGCCTCGTCGCTGACCTGTTCAGCGCCGTGCCCGAACTGACCGGCAAGATCTAACCGTCCGCCCATATGGCCGGAAATCATCCCGGAGTGCCCGGACTGGGCGATGCACCGTTCAACGCCGGTGGTCGCCGGTCCGCGCGCTCCGGTGTCGGCCGCGAGGCCCATGAGGACGATGACAATGGCATCGGCGACGATCACGGCCGTGCCCTCGTCCTCGCCAGCGTCGCGCGCGACGCGCGGCTCGACAAGAAATTCCTGCTGCTGATCACGCTGTCGGCGATGATCGCAACGCTGGGCCTGCTGCAAAGCTCGACCGCGGTCGTCATCGGCGCGATGCTGGTGTCGCCCCTGCTCGGCCCGATCATGGGTGTCGGCTTCGGCCTCGCGACGCTCGAAAGCAATCTGATCAAACGGTCGCTGGTGACGATCGCGGCGGGCATGGCGGTCGCCATCCTCGTCGCGGTGCTGATCATCTGGCTGTCGCCGATCCGCGACGTCACGCCCGAACTGCGCGCGCGAACGCAACCGACCTTGCTCGACCTGGGCGTCGCGGTCGTGGGCGGGATCGCTGGCGTCTATGCGATCATGCGCAAATTGTCGGGGGTGATGGTCGGCGTTGCGATTGCCACCGCGCTTGTCCCGCCGCTGTCGACGGTCGGCTTTGGCCTCGCGACCGGGCGGTTCGACTTCGCCGTGGGCGCGGCGCTGCTGTTTCTGACCAACACGCTTGCCATTGCCTTCGCCGCGACGATCATCGCGCGCCTCAACAAATTCGGCCCGTCGCTGACGCCGCAGCATACGGCGATGCAGGTGCTTGGCATCATCGTCACGCTGGGCATTCTTTCGATCCCGCTGGCGCTGACGCTCAACAGTCTCGCGGGCGAGGTTCGCGCGCGGTCGGTCGTGCAAAGCGAGTTGCGCTCGCTGCTGGGCGAGAGCGACCGCGTCGACAGCCTCAACGTGCGGGTCGAGCGCGATGCCGTTGCCGTCGACGGGGTGGTGCTGGTCGACCTGTATGCGGCAAAGCTCGACACCGAATTGGCGGGCAAGATCCGCGATGCGCTCGACCGCGACGTGCGGGTCAGCATCGTCCAGCTGCGCCAACAGACCAATGCCGCGGTGCAGGTCGAAGAACAGTTCAATCGCCGTCTCGCGACGCTCGAACAGCGCGAAGAGGACAGCCGGGCCATCCTCGCCGGACTGACCGTCGGCGAACTGGTGCCGCGCGACCGGGTGGTGATCGACGCGCAGGCCCGCCGCGTCATCGTGCGCCGCGACCGCGAGGCCGAGGGCGAACAGGTCGCCGCCGCGATCGACCGCATCATGGTGTCGGTGCAAACGGGCTATCCGCGCTGGCTGATCCAGAATGGCACCCTGACCGCCGCCGAGGAACCCGAAGACGCTGTGCCTGAGCAAGCCGCCGGCGCCGAATAGGCTCGCAAACCTATTCGCAATTGACCTGCCGCGTCCGATCGCTTGTGATGTCCCTCGATCCGTGATCGCGGACGGGGAGAGACGATATGCGCGGCAAGCGGCTGGCAGTGATGGTGATGATGGCATGGGCGGCGTCGGCGACGGTCGCGCCGCCGCTGACGGCGCAGACTGCGCCGGCCGGGGCGTTGCAAATCGACCGCGCGCGGATCGACGCGGCGCTGGCCGCGATGGTCGCCGACGGCCGCGCCGCCGGCACCTCGGCCCTGATCTGGCAGGACGGGCGCGAGGTTTATTTCGGCGCGGCGGGCATGGCCGACCGCGACGCGAAGCGGCCGATGCGCCGCGACACGATCGCGCAAATCTATTCGATGACCAAGCCGGTGACCGGCGTCGCGTTGATGCAATTGTGGGAGGCGGGCAAATTCCGTCTCGACGATCCCTTGTCCCGATATCTGCCCGAATATGCGCATATGCGAGTCTATGCGGGCAAGGATGCGGCGGGCCAGCCGCGCTATGTGCCCACCGAACGTCCGATCAGCGTGCGCGACATCCTGCGCCACACGGCGGGTTTCGCCTATGGCGCCGGACCGACGCCCGCGCACGATGCCTATGTCGCCGCCGACCCCCTCGCGCTGACGATCCCGCTGGCGGAGGCGAGCAAGCGCCTCGCCGCCGTGCCCCTGCTCTTTCAGCCGGGGACGCAGTGGGAATATAGCATCGCGGTCGACGTCCAGGCCGCGCTTGTCGAACGGCTGTCGGGCCAGCGTTTCGCCGACTATGTGCGCGTCCATATTTTCGAGCCGCTCAAAATGCGGGAAACCGCGTGGCGCCAGCCCGACGCGCGATTGCCGCGCTTTGCGGCGATGAATGTGAAGCGTGATGGCAAGCTGGTCCAACAGGATGCCGCGACCGCACAAAAGCTGAATTTCGAGGATCATGCGCTGACCCCCGGCGGGTTCGGGCTCGCTTCGACGCTCGACGATTACCAGCGTTTCGCGCGGATGCTGCTCAATGAAGGCGAACTGGACGGAGCGCGCATATTAAGGCCCTCGACGGTGCGGCTGATGGCGACCGACCAACTCGATCCCGCAATCACCGAACGCGCATGGCTTCCCGGCAAGGGCGCGGTCGGTTTCGGGCTTGATGTCGCGGTGCGCAAACCCCCGCCGCAATCGGCCGCGGAAAGCCGCGGCGCGACGGGCGAATA
>NZ_MIAM01000045.1 GCF_001830555.1 Sphingopyxis sp. RIFCSPHIGHO2_12_FULL_65_19
ATTCTGACCATCACCGGGAAGGGGCGGGCGCCACCGCGCGCGCTCCTTCCCGGGTTTGAAATGCTGCACAAATTTTGTGCAGCACTGCCGCAATTTTGCCCTTTTCAACATGACATTAATATGGCATTCATTGCGTCAACAGTTTCAGGAGGGGAGAGCCTGAAAGGCTGGGCCGGGACGAAAGTTCCGGCCCTCTTTTTTTGTGCGCAGCATAAGCACGCTTGAAAAATGCCCGATTTCAGCCGTTGTTGCGGCGATAGCGCAGCACGGAAAAGACGCGCCAGCCGCCGTCATCCCGCAAAACCGAATCGCGCACGACCAGCGTTCCATCGGCTTCCAGGTCATAGGTCGACCGGCCGATCTCGACGTCGGCGCTGCCCCAAATATTGTGCCATTCCGACCCGGCAACACGCCCGCCGATCGGCCGGGTCCGACCGCCATTGTCGGTCCAGCTGCCGCGCACGCGGCCCTTGGCATCGACGCGATAAATCGCCTCGGCCGCATAGTCGATCGGCGGCGTTCCGGGGACCATCAGCCGATAGGCGAGCGCGGTGGCGCCGCCATCGGGCGCGCCCTTGATGATCAGCGTTGCGGTCGCCGCCCTGCCGAACGCGGTCCCTTCGCCGATCCACGTCCCGTGCCAGGCGGCGAGCGAGGGCACGGCGTCTTGCGCCGCAGCGGGGGCCGCGACCGCCAGCAGCGCCGCGACGCCCCAGCGCGCCGTCATGCCGCCGCTTCCGACCGCGAAAACATGAAGGCATTGCCGTCGGGATCGTAAAAGGTGATCAGCTTCACCAGTCCCGGGATATGCAGGATGTCGCCGTCCTGCCGCACCCCCTCCGCATCGAGATGTGCCTTCGCCGCGTCGATGTCGGCGACCTCGAACACATTGGTCGCGCCGCCGCCCTGCACGACGCTTTCGACCTCGCTCAGCCCGATGTTCACCCCGCCCATCGGCGTCGCCAGTTCGCACCAGCCGATCTCGTCGGCGCGATAGAGCAATTGGCACTGCATGACCCGTTCATACCAGGCGATCGACGCTGCCATGTCGGTGACCCCCATCGAACAGGTTAGTTCGGAACCGATTTCGAGTGCCATGTTTTCCTCCCTTTGCGAAACCCGCGTATCTCGCCCTTGCCTTCTTCGTTGCAGGGAGCCCCGGACCTGATCCGGGGCGACGCGGCAACCCACAGCAGGCGCAAACCCGCTCTGGATTGCTTCGCTTCGCTCGCAATGACGATGCTCGGGAATCCAAGGCGCTTGCACCTATAGTCCGGTTTGTATAGTTACTAGCAAATGCCGTCAAGGACGCCCGATCCGCTGCTGCTTCAGCTTGGCAGCCACCGCTGGCTGATCCCGCTGCTCGCCGATCTCGCGGCGCATCGCGGCGCGCGCTTCGTCGAACTGATCCACCGGCTGGGACTATCCCGCGACAGCCTGGCGCGCACCCTCGATGCCGCCGCCGCGATCGGCTGGGTTGCGCGCAACCCCGGCCACGGCCACCCGCTGCGCCCCGAATATAGGCTGACCGAAGCGGGCGCCGCCGCTGCCGCGCGCGCCGCGGCGATTGCCGACGCGCAGCGTGCGATCGGGATGCCGCCCGCCGCTGCAACGCGCTGGGGATTGCCGCTGGTCGCCGGGATCGGCGCCGGGCACGACCGCTTCAACGCCCTGTCACGCTGGCTCGCCCCCGCCACACCGCGGGCATTGTCGCAGGGACTGACGGCGCTGGGAACGCACGGGTTGGTGCAGCGCCAGCTGGTCGATGGACGACCGCCGACGAGTCGCTATGATTTGACGCGGAGCGGGCGATTGTTGGCGGAGGCTTGTTTGTAGCTCTCGTGCCTTAACGCAAAGCCGCCTTCACAAAATCCGCCGCGCGTTCACCGATCATGATGCTCGGCGCGTTGGTGTTGCCGCTGACCAGCCTCGGCATGATGCTCGCGTCGGCGACCCACAGCCCGTCGATCCCGTTCGCCTTCAGCGTCGGATCGACCACCGCGTCGGCGTCACTCCCCATCCGGCACGTCCCGACGGGGTGATAGACGGTGTCGGCGCGCGACCGGATCAGCGCATCGAGCGCGGCATCGTCATCCAGGTTCACCGGATGCCGATCGACCCCCTGATAATCCGACAGCGGCGGCGCGGCGGCGATACGGTGCATCATCCGTACCCCCGCGCGGAGCGTCGCCATATCGCGCAGGTCGGTCAGAAAGCCGGGGTCAATCGCGGGCGCTGCGGCGGCATCGGCCGACGCGAGCCGCACCGTCCCGCGGCTTTCGGGGCGCAGCACGCAGGCGTGGCACGAAAAGCCATGCCCTTTCACCTTGGTGCGTCCATGATCCTCCAGCATCGCGGGCACAAAATGATATTGGATATCGGGTGCGGGCAGGTCGGGGTGCGACTTCCAGAAACCGCCCGCCTCGGCGAAACAGGTCGTCATGATCCCGCTGCGTTTCGTGCGATGCTCGAAAATCGCCTTCACCATCCGCCAACTGCCGCCGAAACTGTCGCCGAACGGTTCGGTCGAGCGCGTCTCCCAACTCGACACATAATCGATATGGTCCTGCAAATCGGCGCCCACCCCGGCGCGATCGGCGACGACATCGACTCCCATTTGCTTCAGATGCGCGCCCGGCCCGATCCCCGACAGCATCAATATCTGTGGGCTGCCGAACGCCCCTGCCGACAATATGACGCCGCCCCGCGCGCGCAGCGTCTCGCGGCTTCGCCCGCGCCGGATCACCACCCCCGCCGCGCGCCCATTTTCGACGACGATCTTTTCGACCAGCGCGCCGGTGCGGATCGTGAAATTGGCGCGGCCGCGCAGCGGCTCGACATAGGCACACGCCGCCGACCAGCGTTCACCGGCCTTTTGCGTCACCTGATACACGCCAAAGCCTTCATTGTTCGGCTGGTTGAAATCGGCCGTGCGCGGCAGTTGCAGCGCCGCCGCGCTCTCGACGAAGCGGCGGCTCGTCACATTGGGCCAGCGCTGGTCCATGACGTTCAGCGGCCCGTCGGCGCCATGAAATTCATCGCCGCCACGCTCATTGCCCTCGCTGCGCTTGAAGTAAGGCAGCACATCGGCATAGCTCCACCCGCTCGCGCCGAGCGCGGCCCACTGGTCGTAATCGAACTGGTGGCCGCGAATATAGACCATCGCGTTGATCGCACTCGACCCGCCCAGCCCGCGCCCCCGCGGCTGATATCCAGTGCGCCCGTTCAACCCCTTTTGCGGCACCGTGTCATAACGATAGTTCGACGATTTGGGGATGAAGGGCATGAAGCCCGGTGTCTTGACGCGCACGATGTCGTTGGTGCCGCCCGCCTCGATCAGACAGACCGTCCGCGTGCCGTCCTCGGCGAGCCGCCCCGCCGCCGCGCTCCCGGCGCTGCCGCCGCCGATAACGATGATGTCGAACTGATCCATATCCGCCGCTCCCCTCGCCACCGCTTCGGTGGTCAATCGCGACTTACATGAATGTCATTAAAGCGCGAGGCAAGGGGGCATCGGCCCGCGCCGGTCAGATGCAATCGCCCATCAGGCACGCAGCCAACAGCAGGATCATCGGCGACGCGATCAGCACGGCCAGCAGCAGAAGCAGGGCGCCCGCCGCCGCGAGCCGACCGTCGCGCTGGCGCCAGGCGAAGAAAGCCGCGACCGGATAGACCAGAAGCGAAATGACCAGCAGCGCCGTATCGAGGGCTGCTGGCGCGGCTTCGGCATAGAAAAGCGCGAGCACCAGCAAGGGAACCGCTCCCGCACAAAAGGCCACTGCATCCCAATGCCGCCACTGCGCGATCCCGCGCGGCGGGCTCCACCTGCTCACTCCGCCGCGTCCCCGCTCGCGCGCCCCGCCGCCCAGCGTTCCTTGATCATCGCACTCGTCGCGCGGCTGCCGTCGTGGCTCCAGCCCGGCTCGCGCCACATATAGTCCAGCTTGTGCTTCCACGGCGCGGTCCACACATCCTTGGCGATACCGACCCATTCATGCACCGCGGCCCACACTATGTTGAAACTGCCGAGCTGCTTGACGATGCCGTAACGCACCGGCTCGTCGTCGCGCTCGGCGACGAAGCTGCCGAACATCTTGTCCCAGATGATGAACACGCCCGCATAATTGGCGTCGAGATAGCGCGGGTTCACGCCGTGATGGACGCGGTGGTGCGACGGGGTGTTCATCACCGCCTCGAACCATTTGGGCAGTCGCTTGATCGCCTCGGTATGGATCCAGAATTGGTAGATCAGGTTCAGCCCGGCGCAAAAGAACACCATCGCGGGCGGAAAGCCGATCAGGAACAAGGGCAGCCGGAACAGGAAGGTCAGGCTGAAAAAACCTGTCCATGTCTGCCTGAGAGCGGTCGACAGATTATAATGCTGCGAGCTGTGATGGATGACATGGCTCGCCCAGAACCAGCGCACGCGGTGGGCGCTGCGGTGAAAGGCATAATAGGCAAGGTCGTCGAGAAAGAAGCAGAGGATCCACGCCCACCACCATTGGGAAAACTCGATCCCGATGTCGAACAGGCGATACTGATACACAAACACCGCCATGCCGATCACCGCCGCGCCGACCAACGCGCCCGCGACCTGGCTGACCGTGCCCAGCATCAGCGAGGTCAGCGTATCACGCGCTTCGTACCGGCTCCTGTCCTTGCGCAGCGAGACGATCATTTCGGCGATCAGCAGCAGAATGAACGCAGGCACCGCATAGGTCACGGGATCGGGCAATTTATCCACGGCTGAACTCCCGCATCCGGCTGGCCCACACGCCGGCATCCTTCCCCAGTTGCAGCGTCACCGCGCCGAATGTCCGCTCCGGCATCGTCAGCGTCAGGAAATCCTTGTCGAGCCGCCCTTCGACGCTGGCATCGACGGGGCGCGCGGCAAAAAAATTGCCGTGCGCGCGCACCAGCATCATCCGCCCCTCGGCATTTTGCACGATCGCAGCGAAGCCCGCCCGGTCGCGCGCGACCTCAACACCCTTGAAACCGGCCTCGGCCTCTTCGGCGAGCCGGATCGCATGGCCGGCATCCTCGATGCGCGGATCGGCGCCCAGCCCGACCTTGCCGACCAGCCAGGCGACGAACAGCACCGCGGCCAGCGACGCACCAAGCTGGATCAGCTCGGCCTGGTTCATTTTTCCCCCGCGAGCGCGTCCAGCATCGGGCGCAGCCCGCTCAGGTCATAGCCCGCGTTCGCCGCGGCTTCGACGATGCCGGCGACATCGTCGCCGGCGCGCGCGCGCGCCAGCGCCCACAAATGCGTCGAGCGCGTCCCCGAACGGCAATAGGCCAGGATCGGCCCCGTCGCGTCGCGCATCAATGTGTCGAGCGCGTCGATCTGCGCATGACTGAAACCCGCATGGCCGATCGGGATTGCCGCATACGCCAGCCCCTCGGCCGCCGCCGCATGGGCGATTTCGTCGCCCTGCGGCGCCGACGGATCTTCGCCATCGGGGCGGTTGTTGATCAGCATCGCAAAGCCCGTCGCTTTCGCTTCGGCCACATCCTCGATGCTGATTTGCGGGGCGACGCTATAGTCGGCGGACAGGGTCAGAAAATCGCTCATGCCCGCGATCTACTCCCGCCGCGCACTTGCTGACAAGCGTGAAGGTGCCAGCCAATCCAAGGCGGGCGATTTGGGGGTGGGGAGCGGACGTTCCCTCCGCCCTCTCGTCACCCCGGACTTGATCCGGGGTCCATGACTTCAGCGCCGTGATGGATCCCGGATCAAGTCCGGGATGACGAAGAAAAATGGCCGCTTCCGGTCGTTACCAGACGATCAATATTGCCGGATGACGTTCAGGAATGCGTCGCCCCATGCCTCCAGCTTCTTGCCGCCGACGCCGGGGATGTCGGCGAGCGCGCTCCGCGTCGCCGGCCGCTCGCTCGCCATCGCGCGCAGCACCGCGTCGTGAAAGATCACATAGGGCGGCACCCCGGCCTCGACCGCCAGCTCGCGGCGCATCGCGCGCAGGGCATCGAACAGCGGATCGCCGACCGGGTTCGGCGTGGCGCTCGCGCCGCCGCGCCCCGCCCTTTGCGTCCGCTTCACCGGCGGTTCGGCCATCAGGACCGGCGCTTCGCCCTTCATCATCGCGCGCGCTGCGGGGCCGAGCATCAGCCCGCCATGTTCGGTCGTATCGAGCGCCTCGCGCGCCATCAGCGACCGCACCAGCGGCTTGATCAGCCGCGCCTCTTCGCCCGCAACGATCCCGAACACCGACAATTTGTCGTGCCCGCGCGCCGCGATACGTTCGTCGCTGCGTCCGGTCAGCACCGCCTCGATATGCCCGACGCCAAAGCTTTGTCCGGTCCGATAGACGGCCGAAAGCAATTTCTGCGCGAGAACCGTCGCATCGACCTGCGCCGCGGGGTCGAGGCAATTATCGCAATTGCCGCAACGCTCGGGCGGATTTTCGCCGAAATGGCGCAGCAAAAGCGCGCGGCGGCATTCGACCGTCTCGACCAGCGCCGCCAGCGCATTGAGCCGCACCCGTTCGCCCGCGACGCGCGCTTCGGGCAATTCGGACAATCGCATCCGCGCGCGCGCAAAATCGTCGGCACCCCACAGCATCATCGCTTCGGCGGGGTCGCCATCGCGGCCCGCGCGCCCGGTTTCCTGATAATAGCTTTCGATCGATTTCGGCAGCCCGGCGTGGGCGACGAAGCGCACGTCGGGCTTGTCGATCCCCATGCCAAAAGCGACCGTCGCGGTGACGATGCCGTCCTCCGACGCCACGAAATCATGCTGCACCGCCGCGCGCCGTTCGGGGTCGAGGCCGGCGTGATAGGCCGCGACCTTCCGCCCCGTCGCCGCCGCGATCTGCTCGGCCAGCCGCTCGGTGCCATTGCGCGTCGGGGCATAGACGATCCCCGGCCCCGGATTCGCCGCGATAAATTCGACAAGCTGCTTCGCCGGGCTGACGCGCGGGCGGACCGCATAACGGATGTTCGGCCGGTCGAACCCCGCCAGGATCAGCCCGTCGGCCGGGATGCCTAGCTGGACAAGGATATCCTCGCGCGTGTGCTTGTCGGCCGTTGCCGTGAGCGCCAGTCGCGGCACCGCGGCAAAGGCATCGAGCAACGGCCGCAGCAATCGGTAATCGGGGCGAAAGTCATGCCCCCATTCGCTGACGCAATGCGCCTCGTCGATCGCGAACAGCGCGGGCGTCTGCGCTTCCAAAAGGCTTCGGAACCCCTCGCCCGTCGCCCGCTCCGGCGCAACGTAGAGCAGGTCCAGATTGCCGTCGCGATACGCCTGCCGCGTGTCGGCCCAATCGGCGTCGACGCTGGTCAGCGACGCGGCGCGAATCCCCGCGGCGCGCGCGCCGCGCAACTGGTCATGCATCAGCGCGATCAGCGGCGACACGACAATGACGCAGCCGTTCAGCGCGACCGCGGGCAGTTGATAGGTCAGCGACTTGCCCGCCCCGGTCGGCATAACCGCCAGCGTCCGCGCACCCGCCATCACACGATCGACAACCTCGCCCTGACGCCCGCGAAAGGCATCGAAACCGAAGGTGGATTTCAGGAGCGGGAGGAGAGCGTCGGCGGACATTGTCGATGGGCGATAGGGCGGATGCGGAGGAGAGGGAAGCCCCGGTCTCGTCCAAACGGACAACAAACCAACCTCGTCGTCCCCGCGAAAGCGGGACGACGAAAATTGGGATTAAGCCAAGGTCAGCATCGCTCGTTCGGCCATTCGCGACGCGGTTTCGCGCTCGGCCATCACGACATGGTCGGCGCCGCGGCGCACCAGGTCGGTCACTTCCTCGTCCGAATGCGCCCGCGCGACGATGACCAGCTTCGGATTGATCGCCCGCGCCCGCCGGACGATCGCCCCCGCCTCGACGCCTTCGGGGATCGCGATCAACAGCGTCGACGCCTCGTCGATCCCGGCCTGCCGCAGGACGCTTTCCTTCGTCGCGTCGCCGACGATCACCGTGGCGCCCGCCGCGCGCGCCGCCGCCGCCATATCCTTCTGGTCCTCGATCACCGTCAGCCCCTCGCCGCGGCCACAGATCAGGCTGCCGATGTGGCTGCCGACGCGGCCATAGCCGATCAGGACGACGCCGGCGTTGCACGCGGGCACCTCCTCCTCCACGTCACGGGGCGCTTCGCCCGCCGGTTCGTCGGCGCGGATGCGTTTCACCGCCAGCGTGAACAGGATCGGGTTGAGCAGGATCGACAACAGCGAACCGGCGAGGATCAGGTCGCGCCCCGTTTCGGGCAGCACGTTCAGCCCGACGCCGAGCCCCGCCAGGATGAACGAAAATTCGCCGATCTGGGCCAGGCTGACCGAAATCGTCAGCGCGGTCTGCGACTTGTGGCCGAAGGCGCGGACGAGCGCGAAGGCGGCAAATGACTTGCCGGCGACGATGATCGCCACCGTGGCGATCACCGGCATCGGCTGCTCGATCAGCACCTTGGGGTCGAACAGCATCCCGACCGACACAAAGAACAGCACCGCAAACGCGTCCCGCAGCGGCAGCGTCTCTTCCGCCGCGCGGCGGCTCAGCTGCGTTTCGCCCAGGATCATCCCCGCAAAAAAGGCGCCAAGGGCAAAGCTCACGTCAAAAATCACCGCCGCGCCGAACGCCACCCCCAGCGCGATGGCGAGCACCGCAAGGCGGAACAATTCGCGCGATCCCGAATGGGCGACCCAGTGCAGCACCCAGGGCAGCACGCGCCGCGCGATCAGGAACATGAAGGCGACGAAGCCGACGACCTTGACCAGCACGACTCCCGCCGACTGCAACACCCCCGCGCCGCCCCCCTCATCGCCGCGATCGCCGAACAAGGCAGGCAGCAGCACGAGCGCGAGCACCATCACCAGATCCTCGACGATCAGCCAGCCGACGGCGATCCGTCCCTTTTCGGTTTCGACCATGTTGCGTGCCTGCAACGCGCGCAGCAGCACGACGGTCGACGCGACCGACAGCGCCAGCCCGAACACGACGCTGCCCGCCACCGACCAGCCGAGCCACAGCCCCAGCATGGTGCCGAGCGCGGTCGCGACGGCGATCTGCAGGATCGCCCCCGGCACCGCGATCCGGCGCACCGAAAGCAGGTCTTTCAGCGAAAAATGCAAGCCCACCCCGAACATCAGCAGGATCACGCCGATCTCGGCCAGTTGCAGGGCAAGTCCCGTATCGGCGACGAACCCCGGCGTAAACGGCCCGACGAGTACGCCTGCCAGCAGATATCCGGCAATCGGAGAGATGCGGAGCCGGTGCGCGAGCGCCCCCATCAGAAAGGCGACGCCCAGACCGGCGACGATGGTTCCGATCAGGCTGGTGTCGTGCGGCATGATCGACGCCTAGGGGGCGGAGGCGCCGGGGGTCAACCCAACGCAACCCATTGCGCGGCAAAAACCTCAGCCATCGCGCGGCACACTGTCCGAAAACCAGCGTCGCCCGAACCAGAAGGCCAGGTTGACGAGCATGATCAGCACCGGCACTTCGACCAGCGGGCCGATGACGGCGGCGAATGCGACCGGCGACGCCAGCCCGAACGCCGCGATGGCAACCGCGATCGCCAGCTCGAAATTATTGCCCGCGGCGGTAAAGGCAACCGCGGTGGTGCGGGGATAATCGGCGGCGATCCACTTGCCCATTGCAAAGCTGATGACAAATTGCAGGACGAAATAGATCGTCAGCGGAATCGCGATACGCATCGCGTCGAACGGCAGCGTCAGGATTTCGCCGCCCTTCAGGCTGAACATCGCGACGATGGTGAACAGCAGCGCGACCAGCGTGATCGGTGCGATCCGCGGCAGAAAGCGCGTTTCATACCACGCCTCGCCCTTTGTCCGCACCAGCAGGGTGCGGGTCAGGAAACCGGCGAGGAAGGGAATGCCCAGATAGATCAGCACCGCCTCTGCGATCATCCAGGTATCGATGGCGACAAGCTGCCCCTCCAACCCGATCAGCGGCGGCAGAAAGGTCAGGAAGAACCAGGCATAGGCGCTGAAAAACAGGATCTGGAACAGCGAATTGAACGCGACCAGCGCCGCGACATATTGATTGTCGCCCCGCGCCAACTGGTTCCAAACGAGCACCATCGCGATGCAGCGCGCGAGTCCGATCAGGATGACGCCGGTCATATAGGCGAGCTCGTCGCGCAGAAAGATCACCGCGAGAATGAACATCAGCACCGGGCCGATCAGCCAGTTCTGGACCAGCGACAGCAACAGCACACGGCGATCCTCGAACACCTGCGGCAGCGCGGAATAACGCACCCGCGCGAGTGGTGGATACATCATCAGGATCAGCCCGATCGCGATCGGGATATTGGTGGTGCCCGCGCTCATCGCGTCGATCCGTGCAGGCAGCGCGGGAAAAAGAACCCCCAGCGCAACCCCCAGCGCCATCGCCAGGAAAATCCACAGCGTGAGGTAACGGTCGAGAAAACCGAGGCGGCGGCGTTGCATGTCAGGCGGCCCCTTCCATCGCGCCAATAGCGTTCAGCGCATCGCGACGCTCGGTCGGCGTCATGGTTTCGAGCGGCAGCGCGAGCATCGCCGCGACCCGCATTTCGAGCAGTCGCCAGGTTTCGGCGAACGCGGCATCCTCGGCCGCCGCATCGCCCGTCACATCGGCAGGATCGGCAAGCCCCCAATGCGCGCGCACCGGCGCGCCGGTGAACAGCGGGCACGCCTCGCCCGCGGCATTGCCGCACACGGTGATCGCGATGTCGATGCGCGGTGCCCCCGGCGCGGCGAACACGTCCCAGCTTTTCGACCGGAATGCCGTCACGTCAAAGCCCTTCGCACCGAGCAGCCGAAGCGCCGCCGGATGCGGCACGCCCTTGGGCTTGCTCCCCGCGCTGAACGCGGTCAGCCGCCCTTCGCCCATCCGCCCGACCAGCGCCTCGCCCAAAATGCTGCGCGCCGAATTGCCGGTGCACAGCACCAGCACGGCCAGCCCCTCGCCCGCCGCCATATCAACAGCCGACTTTGGGTGCCGCTTGCTGGGGCATGGTCGGCACACAGCAGGCGCCTTCGGCGGCCTTGTCCGACGCCAGCGGCGCGAAATCGGGGCTGTCGCCATAGACGGTCGATTCGCCGTTGGTCAGAAAGGCTTCCCACACCACTCCGTCGGGGTCGGCGATCCAGCTCTTTTCCGATGTCGCGTAGCAACAGGTCGTCGCGCCTTCCTCCAGCACCGGCGCCCCGGCATCCTTCAGTCGGCCATAGACCGCCGCCAGTTCGGCTTCGTCCTCGACCTGCAACCCGACATGCTCGATCCCGCGATGCGCGCCCTCGCGCACCGAAATCGCGAAATTGATCCGCGGATCGTCGAGCATCCATTTCGCATAGTCGGGCTTGGTCACGCTCGGCGCGGCGCCGAACAGTCCGCTGTAGAAGGCGATCGACTTGCCCAGGTCGGCGACTCCGACGTGCATGTGAAACCGGCTCATGCGCTTTTCCTTTCGTCTTTCGGTTCGACAACACAGGCGGCGGTCGGCGCACAGGCGGCGCCCCCGCAGCAATTTTCCATAAGGAAGCCGACGAGCGCGTTCATCGCGGCATAGTCGGCCGAATAGATGAGCGAGCGCCCGTCACGCCGCTGCGCGATCAGCCCCGCGTTCGTCAGCTGGGCAAGGTGGAAGGACAGCGACGACGCCGGCACCCCCAGCGCCTCGGCAATCGCCCCCGCCGCAAGCCCCTCGGGCCCCGCCTGCACGAGCAGCCGGAACAGCGCCAGCCGATGCTCCTGCGCAAGCGCGCCGAGCGCGCGGATAACGAGTTCGGACTCCATCGCAGCCTCCATGATTCGATAATCGTGGAAATATCAAATCATTGGCCCGTGTCAAACTCTTTTGTCTCGCTTCCGCGGACGGCGACAGGCGGCGGAGCGGTAAATTCACGCTATGGCGTAACCTATCGTCCACTGGGTGCGAAGCGCGTCAGGACAGCCGCCCGGCGTCGCCTTGCGCGTGGCCGGCTCCTCAAGGACAGCCGTTTGACCAAAACCCGCGCATCGCTTCTCACCGCCGCCGCAATTTCGGCGGTTCCGCTCGCCTTGATCGCCGGTTTCGCTTGGGCGGGCGGCTGGGTCGGTGCGCCGCGCCTTGGCGGCAGCACCGTCGTCGATGCGATCGAATTCAACGCCGGGCGCCACGAAGGCTATCGGCGCGCCCATGCGAAGGGCGTGTGCATCACAGGGTATTTCACGGCGTCCGGTAAAGCGGCGCCGCTGTCGCGGGCGCGCCTGTTTGCCACCGGACGCTATCCGGTGATCGGGCGTTTTTCGACCGGGGGGGGCAACCCTTTCGCGACCGACGGGCGCAATGTCTTTCACGCGCTGGCGCTGCAACTGACCGGCCCCGATAGCCAGATCTGGCGCATGGCGATGGACCATGTGCCGATCTTTCCTGTCGCCACGCCGCAGGCCTTCGCCGCGCTCCAGCGCGCGTCGCGCGTCGATCCCGCGACCGGCAAGCCCGATCCCGCCGCGATGAAAGCCTATCTCGCCGTCCATCCCGAAACGCGCGCCTATCAGGATTATATCGCTGCCGCGCCGCTCCCCGACAGCTTCGCGAACGGCACCTATTTCAGCATTAATGCCTTTCGCCTCATCGACCAGACGGGCACGTCGCGCGTCGTTCGCTGGGCGTTCGAGCCCGAGGCGTCGTTTGGCGCGCTCGACAAGGCGGCGCTTGCGCGTCTGCCGCAGGACTTCCTGTTCGACGATCTCAGCGAACGCCTCGCCCGCGGACCGCTGCGCTGGCGCATGATCGTGACGCTCGCCGCGCCGGAAGACGCCACCGACGACGCGACGGTGCCGTGGCCCGCCGGACGGCGGACGGTCGAGGCGGGTACGCTCACCCTCACCGCGGCCCAGCCCGAAGAACGGGGCGCGTGCCGCGACATCACCTTCGACCCGACGATCCTGCCCGACGGCGTTGCACTGTCGGACGACCCGCTGCTCGCCGCAAGATCGGCCGCTTACGCCGCCTCGTTCCGGCGACGCGCGGTCGAGACGCCGGGACCGAGCGCGGTCGGCAAGAAACTGACACAGGGAGGAGGTTGATGTTGCCCGACCGCTTCGCGCTCGCGATCCGACTGCTCCACTGGACGACGGCGGCGCTGATCATCGCGATGCTGTTTATCGGCGTCGCGATGGTCTCGACCGCCGGCCCTGCCTATAGCGCCTTGCTCGCGCTGCACCGCCCACTCGGGATCGCGATCCTGCTGCTCGCGTGTATCCGGCTCGCGATCCGTTTCGGCACGCGCGCCCCCCCGCTGCCGGGCGACCTGCCGCGCGCGCAGGCCAGGGTGGCGCGCGCATCGCATATCCTGCTCTACCTCGCGATGATCGGGCTACCGCTGATCGGCTGGGCGATGCTGTCGGCGGGCAGCTACCCGGTCCGCCTCGGCGCGGGACTGGTCCTGCCGCCGATCCTGCCGCCCGGCGCGCTCGCTTTCGGCCTGCTCCGCGAACTCCATGCGCTCGCCGCCTTCGCCCTCTTCGCGCTCATCCTCGGCCATCTGACCGCCGCGCTGGTCCACGGCTTCGTCCGCCGCGACGGCGTGCTTGCCACCATGGGTTTTGGACGGAACGCCGCGCTTGAACCGCCAGTGGACGAGACCGGCGAGAGTCTGGAAGAAGCCGAAGACGAAGCGCCCACGGGCGAGGCCGAGACGCCGCCGCCCGCCTAAACCGTCCCCTCTTCCTTCTCCGCCTGCTGCCGCGCCCACATGTCGGCGTAGAGCCCGCGCATCCGCAGCAGCTCGTCGTGCGTGCCCGTCTCGGCGACGCGCCCCTTGTCGAGCACGATGATGCGGTCGGCGTCCGTCACCGTCGACAGGCGGTGCGCGATTACCAGCGTTGTGCGCCGCGCCGCGATGCGCTCCAGCGTATCCTGGATCGCCGCCTCGGTGCGGCTGTCGAGCGCGCTCGTCGCTTCGTCGAGGATCAGCACCGGCGGATTCTTGAGCAAGGTCCGCGCGATCGCGACGCGCTGCTTCTCGCCGCCCGACAGCTTCAGCCCGCGTTCGCCGACCTCGGTGTCATAGCCCTGCGGCAGCAGCGCGATGAAGCTGTCGATCGCCGCGCCTTCGGCCGCCGCCGCAATGTCCTCGGCGCCCGCGCCCGCGCGGCCATAGGCGATATTATAACCGATGGAATCGTTGAACAGCACCGTGTCCTGCGGAACGATGCCGATTTCGGCGCGCAGGCTTTTTTGCGTCACCTGGGCAATATCCTGGCCGTCGATTGTGATCCGCCCGCCCTGCGGATCGTAAAAGCGGAACAGCAGCCGCGCGATCGTCGATTTGCCCGCGCCCGACGGCCCGACGATCGCCAGCGTCTCGCCCGCGCCGACGGCAAAGCTCACCCCGTTCAGGATCGTGCGGTCGGGCTCGTACCCGAAGACGACATTCTCGAACGCCACCGCGCCGCCGTTCACCGCCAGCGCCGCCGCACCCGGCGCATCCGAAATCTCCGGCGGCGTGTCGATCAGGCGGAACATGGCCTCCATGTCGATCAGCCCTTGGCGGATCACGCGATAGACCATGCCGAGCATGTCGAGCGGGCGGAACAGCTGGGCGAGCAACGTGTTCACCAGCACGACGTCGCCAACCTTATATTCGCCGGTCGACCAGCCCCACACCGTATAAGCCATCGCCCCCGCCAGCGCGGCGTTGGTGATCAGGCTCTGCCCGATGTTCAGCCAGGCCAGGCTGTTCTCGCTCTTCACTGCGGCGCGCGCATATTGGTCGGCAACGTCGCGATACCGCGCCGCCTCGCGGTCCTCGGCGCCGAAATATTTGACCGTCTCGTAATTGAGCAGGCTGTCGACGCTGCGCCCGATCGTCAGCGTGTCGAGGTCGTTCATCCGCGTGCGCAGCGCGTTGCGCCAGTCGGTCACCTTGCGCGTGAAGATGATATAGACGACGACCATCAACGCGGTCGCGCTCGCCAGCCCGAAACTGAATTTGGTCCAAAAGATGATCAGCACCGCGGCCAGCTCGATGATCGTCGGCGCGATGTTGAACAGCAGGAAATACAGCATCGTGTCGATGCTCTTGGTGCCGCGCTCGATCACCTTGGTGACCTCGCCCGTCCGCCGCGCAAGGTGGAAACGCAGGCTCAGCGCGTGGAGGTGGCCGAAGGTCGCGATCGCCAGCTCGCGCGTCGCATCCTGTCCGACGCGCTCGAACACGACGTTGCGCAAATTGTCGAAGAGCACCCCGGCAAAGCGGGCCCCGGCATAGGCGAGCACCAGCCCGATCGCGAGCGCGACGCCGGCCTCCATCCCCGGCGCCATCCGGTCGATCGCGGCGCCATAGAGGAACCCCATCGACAGCTGGACGCCTTTCGACGCCAGCACGATCAGCGCCGCGACGATGATGCGAACCTTGTGCCCGCGATGTCCCGCCGGCCACAAATAGGGCAGGAAACGCTTCAGCGTATCGAGAACGGGCGGTTCTTTGGCCGCGTCGGCGGAGGTGAGCGTATCGGGCGGCATGTGCGCCCCATGTAGGGGGGCGGGCGTGGAACGCCAAGCGCGCTTGGTGATGACGGAGTCGGTTATGCCGGTGTGCGCGGCGTCAGCTTGATCTCTCGCCTACCGCGAATCGCGATACCCTGCGCGACGCAGCAAACGGTCGATCAGGCGGCGTTCTTCGGGCGTCGGGGTCGGGATGATCGCCGCGGGCGGCTCGATCCGGCGGCCGAACAGGGGGCGACGGGGCGGGACAAGCGGGGAAAAGCGCATGGGGGCAGCTTTCACGTTACGCGGCGTCGCCCCCCGGCACCGCTATGATCTGGTCCCGATGCCCATGGTGAAGCCGCGTGGTTGCGGCCCGGTAAAGCGGCGTGGTTACTGCTTTCTTTCCGGTACGGTAAAGGTGCCGGTGACACGCCCGCCGGTCCCGCCCGTTATCGGATTGCCATCGGGTCCGCGCGCCGCGCCGCGTCCGTCGACCGTCGCGCGGCCGCTCGTCAGGTCGATCACCAGCCGCCCGCCGCGCAGATTGTTGCCGCGCTGGCGCAGTTCGACATTGCCAACCATCGTGATCAGCCGCCGGTCGAGGTCATAGATGGCGACATTGCCCTTGGCCGACTCGTCGCCCTTCACCACCGTGACGCCGCCCGTCGCGTCGAGCCGGTTGACGTCGGTGCCGCCCGAACGCGTATAGGCCACCGTCATCCGCGGCGCAGTGACGGTCAGCCCCGCCTGCGTCACGCGGACATTGCCCGCCAGCACGACGCGGTCGGCGCGGTCCTGCACCTCGATGCTTCCTGCGGCGAAATCGACCGGCGCGTTGCTGTTGTGGTTGGCGAGCGCCTGCGCCTGCGCGGCATCGCCGCCGGTGCCTGCCGACAGCAGCGCCAGACTGGTCAGGGCAAAGCCCGCCGCGGCGAGCGTCATGCTCTTCATGGTCCAAAAGCGGTTCATTTGAGCACTCCCTGATTGATCCGCAGCCGCGCATTGCCTTCCAGGCGAACGACCCGCTGGTCGAGGTCGGCGGTCAGCTGGTTGGCGGAAAACTGACCGATGTTCAGGCTGCCGGTGACGCCGCCCTGTCCCATCAGGCTGCGTGTCTTGAGGTCGACCGCGACATTGCTCGCGTCGATACGATATCCGTTCGCGCTCTTGACCTGCACCAGCCCCGGCACCGCGACCTTTTCGGTTTCCATATTATAGGCACCGTCGCGCGCGACGATCGTCGCCGGCCCGTCGGCAAGCTTGATCGCGCCCGACAGGTCGGTCATCCGCACGATCGGTTCGGCCGAGCTTTTCTGCACCGCGCTGCCCGCGAGCAGGGCAAAGGGCTGCCCCTTCGCGTCCTGGCCGCGATATTCGGCGCGCGTCACCTTCATCCGCTCGCTCGCCATGTCGACCTTGTCCTTCGACAACAGAAAGCTGATTTCGGCGCGCTGGGTAAAGGGCGAAAAGACGAGCACCGCGGCAACGACGCCGATCACCAGCGGCAAGCCGAATCGCAGGATGCGGACCAGCCGGTCGTGACTCGACTCGCTGGTCGCCCACAGCTGGCGCATCGTGCGATCAAGATCGGCGCGTTCGGACATCCATCAAAGCCTTGTGCGAATCACTTTCAGCTGTGCGCGAAAATATCGGTTTCGGGCCAGCCGGCCAGGTCGAGCGCGGCGCGCGTCGGCAGGAAATCGAAACAGGCCTGCGCCAGCCCGGTGCGGCCCTCGCGCGCCAGCCGCGCGTCGAGAATCTCTTTCATCGCGTGCAGGAAACGGACGTCGCTCGCCGCATAGTCGCGCTGCGCATCGCTCAGCTCGGCGGCGCCCCAGTCGCTCGACTGCTGCTGCTTCGACACTTCCTGGCCCAGCAATTCGCGCACCAGTTCCTTCAGCCCATGGCGGTCGGTGTAGGTGCGGATCAGCTTCGATGCGATCTTGGTGCAGTAAACGGGCGCCGTCACGACACCGAGCGCCTGTTGCAGCGCCGCAATGTCGAACCGCGCAAAATGAAACAGTTTCAAACGGTTGGGGTCGGTCAATATCGCCTTCAGCACCGGCGCGTCATAGGTGCTGCCGGGCTTGAACCGCACCAGATGCTCGTCGCCCGACCCGTCGCTGATCTGGACGAGGCACAGCCGGTCGCGCAGCGGATTGAGCCCCATGGTTTCGGTGTCGATGGCGACCGCGCCGGAACCCAGCACGCCCTCGGGCAGATCTTCTTCGTGGAAATGGACAGTCATCCGCCCGCCTTAGGCGAAGCCGACCTGCCGCTCAATGACTGGTTTGCGTCCCCCTCGACCGCCTGCCGCGCCGACGCGGCAATGCACGTCCCGTTCCAATCATCGCCTTGCATTTTCCGTTCGCAGATGCGGTTCATTTAGGCTATATATTGCGCCGTTAGAGGCACGGGGCGAGTCTGTGCCCATGGTGAACTGCGTCTCCGTCCGGCGCAAGGCGCCGATCATATGGGGTATGGACGAACCGAAAGCGACTATTAGACAATGAGTTTCAACAAGGATCGCCGCGGCCAGCGGGGGCGCGGCAAGCGCGATGATTTCGGCAATTTCGACAGCTTCGAACCTGCACCCTACGGCGGCGACAGCTATGGCGGCGGCAACCGCGGCGGCGGTTTCGGCGATCGTGGCGGCTTCGGCGGCGGTGATCGCGGCGGCTTCGGCGGTGGCGACCGCAGCGGCGGCGGCGGCGGTTTCGGCGGCGGTGATCGCGGCGGCTTCGGTGGCGGACGCGGCGGCGGCATGCCGGCGCAGGTCGTTGGCGAGGGCAATGGCACGGTGAAATTCTTCAACCCGGCGAAAGGCTTCGGCTTCGTTGCCCGCGACGATGGCGGCGAAGACGTGTTCGTCCACATCAGCGCGGTCGAACAGGCGGGCCTCCAGGGTCTCGCTTCGGGCCAGCCGCTCGGCTTCACGCTCGTCGAACGCAACGGCAAGGTGTCGGCCATCGATCTGAAGATCGAAGGCGAACCGATGCCGGTCGAGGAATTTGCTCCGCGCCGTGACGATCGCGGCGAGCGCCCCGGCGGCGCACCGGGCGGTGCCCGCGGGCGGCGCCAGCTCACGGGTGAACGCACCTCGGGCACGGTGAAATTCTTCAACACGACCAAGGGCTTCGGCTTCATTGCCCGCGACGATGGACAGGCCGATGCCTTCGTCCACATCAGCGCGGTGCAGCGCGCCGGCATGGCCGGCCTCGACGAAGGCGACCGCGTCGCGTTCGATATCGAAGTCGATGACCGCGGCAAGTTCGCGGCCGTGAACATCCAGCCGCATCAGGACTGATCGGCAAGACGACGCAATGGAAAGGGCGGCCTCGGGCCGCCCTTTTTATTTGCGTCGTGCGGTCGCGGATGTTTGGAAACGCCAGGACGCTGCCGCGCCGCGCCCCGAACAGACGCAAGGGTGACGATCGGGCGCCGACGCCCTATCGTGCCGGGGGAGGATGATATGGCCGGGCACCGCATCTATTCGATCAGCGTCGCAAGCGTATATCCGCATTATATCGCCAAGGCGGCGAAAAAGGGACGGACGAAGGCCGAGGTCGATGCGGTTTTTCGCTGGCTGACGGGCTATAGCCAAAAGGCGTTGGAGGCCGCACTGGCGAAAGGTGTGAATTTCGAGGATTTCTTTGGTCGCGCGCCCGCCCTCAACCCGGCACGGTCGCTGATCACCGGCGTAATCTGCGGCATTCGCGTCGAGACGATCGAAGACCCGTTGATGCGCGAGATCCGCTATCTCGACAAGCTGATCGACGAACTCGCCAAAGGCAAGGCGATGGACAAGATCCTGCGCCACACCCCGCCGGCCGATCCGCCGGGGATCAGCCCTTCGGCTTGACCGTCACCCACACATTCACCGTCGCGGCGAACTTGCCCGGGGCGGGCTTTTCGACGTCGATTCGTTCGGCGGTGACGAGCTCGCCCGTCGCAAGGTTAAAGCTGGCCCATGGTTTCGGCATCCGTCCAAAGCTCATTTTCTGGATCGGTTGGCCGGTGGCGGTGTTCATGATCGTTGCGTTGATACCCATGGCGCGCGGGTAGCGAAGCGGCAGCTATTCTGTCCAGTGCCGACGTGATGATGCGATGTCAGCAATCGCCCGGCGCGGTTGGCAGGCGCGCGAGGAGCGCGACGAGCTGGGCTTGGCTGGTCGCCCCGGTCTTGCGGAAAATGCCCTTGAGCAGGAAGCGGACGGCGTTGAGGCTGACGGCACGCAGCGCGGCATAGTCGCGCAGCGTGTCGCCCGCGGCGAGCGCGACCGACAGGCGGGCTTCGGCCGGGGTCAGCCCGAACCATTGCGCGACGCGGTCGATTTCGACCACCGGCGTCTCGCCCGGCGCGCTGCCGAGCGTGACGATCAGCGACGCCCCCAGGCGGGCCCCGCCAAGCTGCTGCGCCGACTGGCGCGTGACGCGCGCGACAAGCACGGGGCATTCGGCGCCCGAGGCCGCCAGCGCCTGAAAGGCGATGCCCGCGGGATCGGGACGTTTGACCAGGTCGAGCAGCCGCTTCTGGCTGGCGGGATGCGCAAAGGCAAAACGGTCTTGCTGGGTGCGGATAAAGCCCGCCTTTTCATATCGCGGGGCGCGAGCGTTCGCAGCCAGTATGCCCAGCTGGTCGTCGAGGCTGAAAATCGCAAAGGGCGCTGCGTCGGCGGCGGCGCGCGCGGCGCCCGCGGCCAGATCGAGCGCGGCAATGCGGTCGCTGATCCGCATCGCGCGCTGGATATGCGGGGCAAGGACGCGCAGGCCCCGTTTCAACCGTTCGACGTCGCGGTCGCCGGGACCGGGGAGCATCAGCCCCAGCCGTTCGTTGCCGCGCCGGTCGAGCAGCACCGCGATCATCCGGTCGATCCCCCATGGCGCCAGGAAATTCCGGAAGAATTCGGTTTCCATAAACTCTTCGCGGGTCATGATATCGTTGCTGTCGATGACGCTGCCATTGCCATAGCGCATCAGCTTGCGCGACCAGGGATGGTGGCCGGCATAGACGGCGGTGTAGATTTCCTGCACCCCGGCGGCGAGCCCGGTCGCGGCGACGAAGCGCGCGGCCGGGGGATTATTTCCTTCCCACAGGACGAACGCCGCTTCCCAGCTCAGCGGGCAGAGCGCGCCGGTAATCCGCGCGAGCGTTTCGTTCCAGCTTTCGGGATGGAGCACCGAGTCATAGATTTCGCCGATCAGCGCGTTGAGCACATCCCATTCGGCCGGCGCATTATGGTCGGCCGGAAAACGTGGTTCTGGCTCGCCCTGCATAGACTTCCCCCCAAAGAAGTGCGGCAGCGCGAATATCTGATAGGAGCGCGCCGCCAATGGCAAGCCCTATGCGACAAAGCGAAAAAAACATTCCTCCTACTCAGGTGGGTAGCGAATGAAGCGACCGAATCGGCCATGAAGGGGATGCGACCCGAGGAAGGTGGAACCAAGGCCATCTTGCTCTCTTGAAGTCCGCCGGCTTGCCGGCGGGCTTCATTTGTATCGGCGGCCGCACCGTGGTCACAGATGCGCGGTGACGGCGGGCGGGTTCCACCAAAGATTGTCGGCGCCGTCCATATACTGCACGGGCAGCGCGGCCATTTCGGCAGGCGTCAAATCATCGAGGCACGCGATCGACACCGAATAATAGGCGCCGCCGATCTCCTCGACATAGCCGTGACCAAAGGGCGAAACGCCGCACGTCTTGCAAAAGATATGATGCGCGCTGTTCGACCCGAACTGATAGTCGCCGCAACCCGCGGGGTCGGTCAGCAGGCGAAAGGCGTCGGGCTTGATCTGCGCACTCCAGTTTCTTTTCTTGGTGCAGATCGAACAATTGCATTTGCCCGTCCCGGCAGCGAGGTCGATGTCGGCCTCGAACTTGACGGCGCCGCAGTGGCACGAACCATGATGGGTCTTCAGCATTTCCTGTCCTCCGGTTGGCGGCGGCTCCGGCCGCCTTCGCCCGAAGCGATGTAGCGAAGCCTCCTGACAGAAGATGTCAGGAGGCGTCGTCCCACCCGGTCTGCCGCCACCAGTCGGCCATCAGCACCGCGCGCCGCCGCCCGAACCCCGCCTCGCCGATCCGCGCCGCGCCGATCCGGTCGATCCGAAAGCTGCGGAAATCCTGGCGCAGCAGGCACCAGGCAGCGATGATCTGCTTGTCCTCGAAATAGGCGAGCGCGGCGGGCCAGATCGCGCGCTCGGTGGCCGCGCCTTTTTCGTCGGCATAATCGATGTGCAGCACCTTCTCGGCGCGCATCGCTGCGCGCACCGTCGCGAGCAGCGGCGCGTCGCTTTCGCGCCAGCGGCTGTGCACCGGCCACAGCCCGGCTTCGTCGATCCGCTGGCGCAGCGCATCGGGGCTTGCCGCCGCGATCTTGGCGAGCGCCAGCCCCGCGGCGCGCGACAGCGCCCCGTCCTGCCGCCCCGCGACCCAGCGCGCGCCGAGCACCAGCGCCTCCAGCTCGTCGACGGTGAACATCAGCGGCGGCAGGAAAAATCCGGGGCGCAGCACATAGCCGACCCCGGCCTCGCCCTCGATCGGCGCCCCCAGCGCAACCAGCGCCTGGATATCGCGATACAGCGTGCGCACCGACACGCCCTGTTCCCCGGCCAACGCCTCGGCGGTCACCGGCCGGCGGCGTCGGCGCAAGCTGTCGATGATCGCGAAAAGCCGCCCTGCCTTGGTCACGCGCGGCGTCGCCCTATTCGGCCGCAGCGGGCAGATGCGCGACAATCGCGCGCAGCGCGGCGACGTGGCGATCGAGGGCGCGTGTCCCGGCGCGGGTCAGCGAGGCCCAGGTGCGCTGCCGCCCGTCTTCGGCGGCCTTGCGCAAGGCGACATAACCGGCGTCGGACAGCGCCGCGAGATGCTTTGACAGCACCGAGTCGCTGACCTTCAACAGCTCGCGCAGCTTGGCAAATTCCATCTCGGTCACCTTGGCAAGCAGCGCCGCGATCTGGAGCCGCGCTGGCGCGTGCAGCAGCATATCGATGCCGTCCATCGTCACGCCGCCCCGTCTTGCAATTCGCGGTCATAGATACGCGTCCAAAGCAGGCTGGCGGCCAGCGCGACAACGAACGCCCCGCCTGCAATCCCCAGCTTCACCGCCAACGACAGGTCGTTGATCCGCGCATAGATTTCGGCGCCCATCGCGGCGAGCAGGAGCACGACCATCAACAGCGTCACGCCCAGCGTCCGCCCCTTGCGATACCCGCTGACGAACACCCCGTAACGCCGCCGGTCGTCGACGACGAGCCACGCCACCGCCGCCATCGCCAATATGAACAGCACGATCTGAAGCGGTGGCCCGAACCCTTGGCTTAATACAATGGCACCCATCACCGCGGCAAAAGCAACATGCCGCCAGAACGGATATTTCGGCCCGCTCGCTGCGAACTCACGCTGCGCCGCGGTCATGCTGTCGAGTGCCGCCTGGGCTTCGATCGGATCCATCACTTGCCTCCATGCTTTCCAATGTGGAAAGTCATAGGCATAACTTTCCACATTGGCAAGTGATGATTTTCCATCTTGGAAAGTCGCCCTGTCGCTTTCGTCGATGCCCGCCATCAGCGGCGGCGAAAGGTCCAGCGCATCGGCTTCGATCCGTCGATCAGCGAAATCGTCGCGGTCAGCGTCTCGCCGCTGCGGGCATAGGCGATGCGCTGCGGATAATCATGCGCGCGATTTTCAAAGGTGGCGCTGCTTCCGTCGTGCCGCACCAGCGCAAACGCCACCGGCGCCCCACCTTGCGGCATCGCGATATAGGCAAGCGCGCCATCGGCGCCGGGCGCGATGCGGATGAACTCATATGCGCGCAATTGCTCGCCGCGCCCCGACCGGCTGTGTCCGATCATCATGCCGCCGCGCGGCGCCGCCCAGCTTTCCTCGGTCCAGCGCTCGCCATCCTCGCTCACCCAGTCGCCCGCCAGCCAGCCCAGCTCATCGGCGCGCGTCGCCGGGCCGGCCGCCGCCAGCAGGATCGCCGCTCCCAACGTCAGCCATGCCGTCATCGCCGCCTCCCGCGTCCGTGCCGCGACGATTGCCGCCGCGGCACGGACGATAGCCGAGCGACGCCGCGCTTAAAAGCGCCCGACGAGCTGCACGCCATACATGCGCGGCTCGGCGGGGATGAAGGTCGGGATGCCGAACGCGCCGCCGGTGTTGCCTGCGTCGAGCAGATAATCCTCGTCGGTCGCGTTGCGGACGAAGCCCGCGATCTCGAAGCGGTCGTCCGCGAAGCTGACCCCCGCCCGCGCATTGACCAGCGTCACCGCATCTTGGGCAATCAGCGGATTGTTCGGCACCTCGAAAAAAATCTTGCTGCGATAGGTCACCGTCGGGGTGGCAAAGATGCGCATCCCGCCGCCCAGATCGGCATTGATCGTGAACCCGGCCGCGGCCTGCCATTCGGGCTGGAGGCGGAAACGGTCGCCCGCGAACACGCCGTTCGCCGCCTTGTTGTCGATGCCGCCGTCGATCCAGCCGACATTGCCGAACAGCCGGAACCAGTCGCTGACCGCAAAGCTCGCCTCGGCCTCGACCCCCAGATTGCTCGCGGTGCCCGCGCTCTGCGTGATCGTCGTGCCATTGGGCTGGGTCACCGACACCTGGAAATTGTCATAGGTCTGGTAATAAACCCCCAGCGAGCCCGAAAAGCCGCCGCGCGACGCTTTCAACCCGACCTCGTAATTCCAGACATTCTCTTCGGCGATCGCGCTGACATTCGGCACCGGCCCGGTCGGCGTGCTGCGCGCGCCCAGGTTGACCGTCGGCGAGCGCCGCCCCTTCGACACGGTGGCAAAGACATTGAAGCCGCCCCCGAAACGATAAAGGATGTTGAAGCGGGGCAGGAAGGCCTGGAAACTATCCTCGCTGTAAAAGGTCTGGCCGCCGGTATCGACCTGCCCCGGGATCAGCGACGCGCCGCCCGAAATGACCGAGCGCGGCACCACCGCGAAAAAGCCCGACCGCCGCTTTTCGATCAGCGCGCGCACGCCCGCGGTCACTTCCAGCGCCTCGCTGGCGATCCAGGTGCCGTCGGCGAACACCGAATAGCTCTGGTTCTTGCCGATATTGCCGAAGGTCGAGCTGTAGGGGATCGCGGTCGCCGCGCCGCCGGTCAATATGCCGGTCGCGGCCGCCGCCGCGACGCTGCCGTCAGGGGCGATACAGGGCAGGTTCGGGATCAACCGCGCCGCGCATTGCAGGAAAATCCCCTCTTCGCTCGAAAAGGGCACGACCTGCGACCCGTCCTCGACAAAGCCGTTCCACCCGAACGACCCGCGGAAATCGTCGCCATTATAGGAAAAGCGCGTCTCGTGGTTATACTGCCATCCCTTGGAATCCTCGGCAAATTCCAGATACCAGGCGGCGCTGCCGTCGGCGTCGAAAATCTCCAGCGAATCGAAATCGCGATAGCTGTTGATCATCGTGATCGTCCAATCGTCGGCGACCTCCCAGCCCAGCGTCAGATTGGCGTCATAGACGTCGCGCGTCAGGCCCAGCTTCGCCGCACCCAGCGCGCTTTCGGACAAGGGCGAACCGCCGAGCGCTGCGTCGCCGAACGGATCGGCGGGCCCCGACGCGGTCGGATAGGTGCCCGAAATGAACGGCGTCCCGCTGTGGCGCTGGCGGTCATAGGTCAGGATCAGGTCGGCGGTGAAATTTTCGGTCGGCGTCAGCCGCAGCGATCCGCGCACCCCCAGCTGGTCCTGCGCATACAGATCCCCCTGCCCCGCGGCGAGGTTGCGGACATAGCCGTCGCGCTGTTTCCATTCGGCGGCGACACGCGCCGCGATCTTGTCCGACCCCAGGTTGATGAAGCCGCCGAGCGTGATCGCGTCGAAATTGCCATAGCTCGCATTCACTTCGCCCGAAAAGCCGGGTTTCGGCCGCGCCGAGATGATGCTGATCGCGCCGACCGCCGACGCGGTGCCGAACAGCGTCGCCTGCGGCCCCTTGATCACCTCGATCCGGTCGACGTCGTAAATCGCCTGATACGAACCGCGCGAGCGCGAGATGTCGGTGCCGTTATAATAGAGCGTGACGCGCGCCGCCTGCTGCGCCGATCCGCTGTCCGACGTGATGCCGCGAATAACGACGCCGGGATTGTTGGCGCTCTGTTCCTGGATGTTGAGCCCCGGCACATAGTTCGACAGCTCGTCGAGGTCGCTGATGCCCAGATTGCGCAGCTGCGCGCCGCTGGTCGCCGAAATGGTGATCGGCACATCGACCTGGCGCTGTTCGATCTTTTGCGCCGTGACGACGATATCGCCGCCCGGCGCGGCCGCATCGTCGGCGACGGGCGCGGTGTCGGCCTGCGCCAGCGCGGGGGTGGCGGTGGCGGCGAGCAGCAGCAGGGAAAACGCACGGACGGAGCGAGCCATGGGAGAGACCTTTTTGTTTTGAATGTTATCGGGAACGCGAAACGACAGCTTCGTTCGCCGCTGTGACGCCTGTTCGCGTCGTTACCGCGTCGCCGGGGCGACAGGACGATGACAGTTTCGCGCGTCCATGTTGCAGTGCGGCATCAATTTGGCGGGTGACTTTACGGCCACGGTCGTTAGACTGCGCCCATCCCCGGGGAGCCGCGTCTGCAATGGCCGGTTGAGAGCGGAATAGACCGCGACCCGTTGAACCTGATCCGGATAATACCGGCGGAGGGAGGGTCGGTATTCCGCGCCACGGTTCAATGGGCAGGAATCCCCATTCTCGCTCCGATAACCAACGGAGCGACTGCACATGGCCGACATCGATTCCCGCCTCGACAAGAGCGCCGCAACCCCGATCGGCGTCACCACCGGACCCATAAGGGGCAGCCGCAAGATCCATGTCGCGACCCAGACCGGCAGCGGCATCCGCGTCGCGATGCGCGAAATCGACCTTGACCCGCACAGCGGCGAGCCCCCCGTCCGCGTCTACGACACCAGCGGCCCCTACACCGACCCCAATGCGACGATCGATATCGCCAAGGGCCTGCCCGAACTCCGCCGCGACTGGATCGTCGGCCGCGGCGACGTCCAGGAAGTGACGCAGCGCGAGGTGCGCCCCGAGGATAACGGCCAGCTCGGCCCGGATCGTTCAGGCGGCGTCCCCGCCTTCCCCAACGTCCGTCAGAAGGTGCTCCGCGCCAAGCCCGGCGCGAACGTCAGCCAGATGCACTATGCCCGCCGCGGCATCATCACGCCCGAGATGGAATATGTCGCCGAGCGCGAAAATCTCGGCCGCGCACGCCTGTCCGAATACCGCCGCGACGGCGAAAGCTTCGGCGCCAGCATCCCCGACTATGTCACCCCCGAATTTGTCCGCGACGAGGTTGCGCGCGGCCGCGCGATCATCCCCAGCAACATCAACCACCCCGAATCCGAACCGATAGCGATCGGCCGCAACTTCCTCGTCAAGATCAACGCCAATATCGGCAACAGCGCGGTCGCATCCGACGTCGCGGCCGAGGTCGACAAGATGGTCTGGTCGATCCGCTGGGGCGCCGACACCGTCATGGACCTGTCGACCGGGCGCAACATCCACGACACGCGCGAATGGATCATCCGCAATTCGCCCGTGCCGATCGGCACCGTCCCCATCTATCAGGCGCTGGAGAAAGTCGGCGGCGTCGCCGAGGACCTGACCTGGGAGATTTTCGCCGATACGCTGATCGAACAGGCCGAACAGGGCGTCGACTATTTCACCATCCACGCCGGGGTCCGCCTGCCTTACGTCCCGCTCGCGGCGAAGCGCATGACCGGCATCGTGTCGCGCGGCGGCAGCATCATGGCGAAATGGTGCCTCGCGCATCACAAGG